>FR900186.1:42317-44619 GCA_000437755.1 Roseburia sp. CAG:303 | reverse complement strand
ATGAGTTTCGCAATTACCTATTTAATGCATATATAAAGGAATGTCTGTAAAGGGCATTCCTTTTTTTCTGGGAATCCGCAGCACAGCATGAAAAAAGGAAAAAAGAGACAGTTTAAAAATGCCGTATTTATCCATACTACTATTAAATGAGTTCCATAAAAAACTTGTTTAATAATTATGATGGAGGAACGGGCATGAAAAGGAAAATCATTTACAGAAGAATTCTCCTTTCTATTCTGACGGCAGCAATCATCTTTGGTATTTATTTTATCAATAAATACCCGCTTTATTCTGTAGAAAATAAAAATACGGACGGAAGAAAGATACAAAAAGATATTGTATCGGTAAATACGACGGGAAATGCACAGATTTACCCATGCGGATTTCCGATTGGCATATACCTACAGACAAAGGGGGTTATGATTATCGGTACGGACGGAGTAAAGGGAGAAAACGGATTGAATTATAATCCTGCGTTAAATAAAGTGCAGGCGGGGGATTATATTACAAAGGTAAATGATATCGATGTCAGTTCCAAAAGCCAGCTTTTATTTCTGATTAATAAATACGGGGAAAAAAGCATGGTATTGACACTGGACCGCAATGGGAAAGAGATACAGGTAAAAGTAACACCGGTAAAAACAGGGGATAATGAATACAAAATGGGCATATGGGTAAGGGATGATACACAGGGAATCGGAACTATGACCTGTCTGACCAGAGAAGGAAATTATGCGGCACTCGGCCATGGCATCAGTGACATTGACACCGGGGAATTATTAAACAGTGAGGGCGGTATCTTATATCAGGCACATGTCTGGGGAATCAAAAAAGGGGAATCCGGAAGTCCGGGAGCATTGTACGGGATGATATCATATGAAAACCAGAAAATGTTAGGCGATATCTCAAAAAATACTTCCATTGGAATTTATGGGACTTTAAAAAGTGAAGAACAGAAGCAGGAATTAATAGCTAAATATGGATTAGAACCGCTGGAAATGGAATCCCATGACAACATAGAAAAGGGAAAGGCATATATCCGTTCTTATGTATCCGGGGAAGCCTGTGACTATGAGGTGGAAATAGAGAAAATAAATGAGAACAGCAGCAAAAATAAAGGCATTGTATTAAAAGTAACGGATGAGCGGCTGTTAAAGCTTACCAATGGAATTGTACAGGGAATGTCAGGAACACCAATTATCCAGAACGGAAAATGGATCGGGGCGGTAACCCATGTCTTTGTCAACGATTCCACCATGGGATATGGCATATTTGCGGATGTTATGTTCAATGAAATGACAGGGAATTAGTTTTACATGAAATTTACACTTCTTTTACTGCAAATCTATCTGAAAATTTTACAATATTTTTCGAAGTAAAACGACATTAACAGTGTTTGATTATGGAGGTATCAGAATGGATAGCAGTGTAAACGTAAGGAAAGAAGATCAGGTAAAAGTATTAGGCATTTTAAGCAAAATGCTCAACAATAACGAAAGCATAAATTTTATCGCACGAATCCAGAGTGGAGAACAGACCTGCGAAATCCGCAGAAAAGAAAAACAGGATAAATTTGTATTTGAAGTAATTATTCCGAAGGATGACAATCTGAAAGAAAAACAGGAATTTAAAGTATACGAGGATAAATTAGAAGAGATGGAGCCGGAAGAAGAAACGCAGGCGGATGCAGAAAGAAAACTGGAGAACGAGGTCACTTCCGTCATTCATGAAGTAGGTGTGCCGGCACATATTAAAGGATATCACTATTTAAGAGATGCCATAATTATGTCCGTAAATGATATGGAAATGCTCGGGGCGGTAACAAAGATTCTGTATCCGGCGATTGCGAAGAAACATAATACAACATCAAGCAGAGTGGAGCGTGCGATCAGACATGCCATCGAAGTGGCATGGAGCAGGGGCAGAATCGAAACCATCGATGAATTATTCGGTTATACCATTAACGAGGGAAAAGGAAAACCGACCAATTCCGAGTTCATCGCACTGATTGCAGACAGAATCCGGCTCAATCAGGTAAAGGGATAAAATAGAGAAATTTTACTATAAAATATCAGAAAAGTCTTTTCATATTCCGGAAATTGATGTATAATATAAAAATAAAAGTTTCGTGTATACGGATAAATTCTATTATGATTATGGAGGAAACTTATGAAGAAAATTCTATTTGTAGCTTCGGAGTCTGTACCTTTTATTAAAACCGGAGGATTAGCAGATGTAGTAGGCTCTTTACCAAAAAATTTCAACAAAGATGAATATGATTGCAGGGTAATTATACCAAAAT
>FR900186.1:42109-42298 GCA_000437755.1 Roseburia sp. CAG:303 | reverse complement strand
AGGGTAATTATACCAAAATATCAGTGTATGAATGAAAACTTTAAAAACCAGTTACAGTATGTAACACATTTCTACATGGATCTGGCATGGCGTTCCCAGTATGTGGGAATTTTAAAAATGGAATATGACGGAATTACATATTATTTCATTGATAATGAATATTATTTCAGCGGTCCGAAGCCATATGGT
>FR900186.1:40896-42057 GCA_000437755.1 Roseburia sp. CAG:303 | reverse complement strand
TTGCATTCTTTTCAAGAGCGGCCCTTTCCGCATTACCGGTAATTGATTTCCGTCCGGATATTATACACTGCCATGACTGGCAGACAGGACTGATACCGGTATTCTTAAAGGATACATTTTCACAGGGGCAGTTCTATCAGGGAATTAAGACCATTATGACCATACATAATCTCAAATTCCAGGGAATCTGGGATGCAAAAACCGTAAAAGACATGGTCGGACTTGCGGACTATTATTTCACACCGGATAAACTGCTGCATTACAAAGATGCCAATTTTTTAAAGGGTGGTATCGTTTATGCAGATTATGTCACGACGGTCAGCGACACCTATGCGGAAGAAATAAAACAGCCATTTTATGGGGAAACTCTGGACGGACTGATGTGTGCAAGAAGCAACAGCCTGTTTGGTATTGTAAACGGAATTGATTATGATGTATACAATCCGGAGACGGATCCGTATATCGTACAGAATTATTCCGCACAGAATTTCCGGAAGGAAAAGATTAAAAACAAGCGGGCCTTACAGCAGCAGCTTGGACTGGAACAGGATGACAAGCGGTTCATGATAGGAATTGTATCACGTCTTACCAGCCAGAAGGGGCTTGATTTGATTCAGTGTGTCATGGACGAAATCTGTTCCGACGGCATCCAGTTCGTAATTCTTGGAACCGGTGAAGAGCAGTATGAAAATATGTTCCGTCATTATGACTGGAAATACAATAATACGGTGTCCGCAAATATTTACTATTCCGAAGAATTATCCCACAGGGTATATGCCGCATGTGACGCATTCCTCATGCCATCCTTATTTGAGCCATGTGGTTTATCCCAGTTAATCAGCTTAAGATACGGAACCGTACCGATTGTAAGAGAAACAGGCGGTCTGAAAGATACCGTAGAACCATATAACGAATACGAATCCAAAGGAACCGGCTTCTCATTCGCAAATTACAATGCACATGAAATGTTAAACACCATCCGTTATGCAGAACATGTATACTATAACAAAAAACGTGAATGGAATAAAATTATAGACAGAGGAATGGCAAGAGATTTCTCCTGGAACTCCTCTGCAAGAAAATACGAAGAACTCTATACAAGACTACTTGGATGGTAGGTCACACCCTTTAGGGTGTGACGCAGCCCCCGAAGGGGGCAAA
>FR900186.1:20265-40856 GCA_000437755.1 Roseburia sp. CAG:303 | reverse complement strand
GGACGTAGCCCTTTAGGGTGTGACCTCCGCAATTCCAGAGATGTCCGGTGCAACAGCCATGGAATAATTTGTATGATAGATTACAAATCCCGGTTTTGCACCGGCTACTTTTTTTACATGTTTTCGTTCGATATAATCGATTTCTACTTTTTCCTGTTCTTTTCCCTTGGAATAAAAGGCGGCAAGTCTGGCAGCTTCTTCATAGGTTCGGTCCGGAACTTCTTTCCCTTCTGTTTTTACAATAACGTGTGAGCCTGGAAACGTTTTGGAATGAAACCACAGGTCACCGCCATTTGCTGTTTTAAATGTAAGTTCCTCGTTCTGAAGATTATTTTTTCCCACATAAATATCAAATCCGTCACTGGAGCGGTAGTGGAATGGCTTACTCTTAAATTTTGCTTTTTTGTCAGAAGATTTCCGCCTGATATAACCGGACTGGATTAATTCCTCTTTTAATTCCTTTAAATCATCTTCGGAAACGGCAATATCCAGTGAATTCATCAGGGATTCCAGATGGGTAATTTCCGCTTTGGTATCCAGAATAATGTCCTGAAGTGCTTCATAGGTACGCTTCAGTTTCCCATATTTTTCAAAATATCTGGAAGCATTTTCCATAGCGGTCAGGTCCTTGTCCAGTGGAATGGAAATTTCCTGATTATCGTAATAATTCAGAACTTCTGCATGAGTCACACCGGCAGGAATCTGATAGGCATAAGCCGTTAAGAGTTCGCCGTATATTTTGTATTTTTCACGTTTCTGTGTATCTGCAAGCTGTTTTTCCTGAAGTTCATATTTTTTATAATCTTTTTCCAGGGCGGTCTGCACAATTCTGCGCAGATCCGATGATTTCTGGCGAATTCTGGTAATCAGGTTTTTCTTTCCATAATAATCTTCCAGAAGTCTGCTTATGGAAGTATAGGACTCCGTATCATAATCACTGCCGTAAATAGATAACGGATAGGAATTAAATTCGGTTGGCTCATTATTTTTCAGAATAATATGCGGAGTATAATTTTTATTCCGTATTATATCCATAACCGAAGAAAAAGCCTGATACAAAGCTTTTAATTCGCTTTCATCAAGACTGTTTGCCGGACGGTCGCCATCTATGCCGGAGCGGTAGCACATATCCTGTGCGGCAACCGGGCCGATACCGGTAAAACCGCTGTAGACTGCACGTGCGACAGGCAGTGGATGGCGCAGAACATCGGAAAACAGGGAAAAATCTGTTTCCAGAGGATTCTTTTTATGTGCGGCATCCGGAATAAAATAAGTACGTCCCGGAAGAACCTCACGCACAGAACTGACGTTCGCAGATATATGTTTGATACTGTCAATAATTTTATTTTCTTCATCCGTAAAAATAATATTGCTGTATTTTCCCATCAGCTCAACCACCAGAAATTTATGGCAGATATCACCCATTTCATTATAATGTTCCAGTTCAAACCGGATAATACGTTCCAGCCCCGGCTGGGTAATGGAAAGAATTTTTGCATTTGTCAGATGCTTGCGCAGGACCATACAGAAATTCGGTGCCGTGAGGGGACTCGGTTTTGTATTTTCTGTAATATATACAAGCGGAAGGGAAGCACTTGCAGAAATTAAAAGCCGGTACTGGTTTTTGGATTCTTTTATTGTAATTTGCAGTTCATCTGTCTCCGGCTGGGCGATTTTAAACAAACGTCCTCCGGTCAGTTTTGAATCTAATTCAGAAACCAGAGCAGATATACTGATTCCATCTAAAGCCATAGTAAACCTCGATTCTTTCTCTTAAATAGTAAGAGAATATATTTTTTTCAGTAAACATAATAACAGAAAAGAAAAGGAAAAACAAGTAAGTTCTGCTTTGATAAAGGGGCAAAGTGTGATATACTGGAAGAAATAACATGGGTAATTGAAAAACACTTAAATTATAAATGTATTTGCAAATGAAACAATGACACGAAGGCACGCTCTCGCTACATTTGTATATATGATATAATTATGAGTTTTGCAATTAACCAGGAAAGAAGGATAGAGATGACGGCAGTAGATACATTGAGAAAATGGATACAGGAATCGGACCGGATCGTGTTTTTTGGAGGGGCAGGAGTGTCGACGGAGAGTGGAATTCCGGATTTCAGAAGTGTTGACGGATTATATAACCAGCAGTATAAATATCCGCCGGAGACGATTATCAGTCATTCTTTTTACAAAAAAAATCCGAAGGAATTTTACCGTTTTTATAAAGACCGCATGATTTATCAGGATGCGAAACCGAATAAGGCACATTATGCCCTGGCAAAGCTGGAGCAGCAGGGAAAGTTAAGTGCGGTAATTACACAGAATATTGATGGGCTGCATCAGATGGCAGGCAGTAAAAATGTGCTGGAGCTGCATGGAAGTATTCACCGGAATTACTGTGAGAAATGTGGAAAGGCATATCCGCTTTCCTATGTTGCGGAAAGCAAAGATATTCCCTGTTGCGAATGTGGGGGTATTGTAAAACCGGATGTGGTTCTGTATGAGGAGGGACTGGATAATCAAATTGTAAACCATGCACTGGAGGAATTAAGACAGGCAGATATGCTGATTGTGGGCGGAACATCGCTGGTTGTCTATCCGGCTGCCGGTATGATTGATTACTACACAGGCAGCAAAATGGTGCTGATTAACCTTAGTGCAACGGATAAAGATCAGAAAGCGGATCTGGTGATAAATGGCAAAATCGGGGAAATCCTTGACCAGGTGGTTGACTAATAGTGAAAATTAAGATATAATATAGCAGCCTATGGGTATGTTTCATAAGAAGGAAAGGCAGGAAGACACCATGGTAAAAAGTATGACGGGATTTGGCCGTTATGAACTGACCGAAGATGACAGAAAGTTTATAATCGAGATGAAATCAGTAAATCATAAGTTTCTTGATGTAAACATGAAGATGCCGAAGAAACTCAGTATGTTTGAGGGCGATATGCGTAATGTGCTGAAAAAGTATGCGGTCAGAGGCAAGATTGATATATTTATCAGTTATGAAGATATGAGTGTAACAAACACGAATCTTAAATTTAACCGGAATCTTGCAGAAGAATATCTGAAATATTTTAAGGAAATGGAAGAAGAACTGGGATTGAAGAATGATGTTACGGCATTGGCACTTTCAAGATGTCCGGAAGTTCTTACAATGGAAGAAGGGGAACTGGATGAAGAAACAGTATGGAAACTGTTGGAACAGGTATTGGAAAAAGCCTGTGAGATGCTTGTCCGGTCAAGAGAAAAGGAAGGGGAGAATTTAAAGACAGATTTAACAGCAAAGCTGGATGGAATGCTGCAGACGATAGCTGCGATAGAGAAGCGTTCCCCACAGGTATTGCAGGAATATCGTGAAAAACTTGAAAACAAGATGCACGAACTGTTAGAGGATAGTCAGATTGACGATGCCAGAATCGCATCTGAAGTTATCCTGTTTGCGGATAAAATGTGTGTGGATGAAGAAATTGTCCGGTTAAAGAGCCATGTGCTTGGCATGAAAGATGAACTGGAAAACAGCGAACATCAGGGAAGAAAACTGGATTTTATCGCACAGGAAATGAACCGCGAGGCAAACACCATACTTTCAAAGGCAAATGACCTTGAAGTAACAAATTATGCGATAGAATTAAAAGCAGAGATTGAAAAAATCAGAGAACAGATTCAGAATATTGAATAAAATAAATAAAATTGGTGAAAGAAGAGAAAACTCTTCGGAAGGAGAAAAATTATGTTACATCCATCTTATACAGATTTAATGGAAGTTGTAAACAGCGATGTGGAGCCGGGCGAACAGCCGATTGTACAGAGCCGTTATTCCATCGTGCTTGCAACAGCAAAGAGAGCAAGACAGATTATCGGCGGGGAAGAACCGTTAGTAAGAACCAGAGGAAAAGGTATCAAACCATTATCCATAGCCGTGGATGAATTATATGATTCAAAAATAAAGATTCTTACAGATGAAGAAGCCGTGGAGATGGCAAAAGAAGCAGAAGAATCTGTAATCAGGGCAGAAGAGATCTTGGCGAGAAGAGCAGCTAAGGCAGCGGCAAAGGCAGCAGCAGAGAAGGCAGCCAAAGAGGCGGAAGAAGCAGAAAAAGAAGAAAAAGAAGAAAAAGAAGCAGAAGAAAGTAAGGAAGAAGAAGTGCTTGAAGTAACTGAAGATACAGAAGAAGCAGAAACAGAAGAATAGGGAATTTATGAAGATATTATTTATATCACTTGGCTGTGACAAGAATCTGGCAGATTCCGAGCAGATGCTGGGAATTCTGCGCAACAAAGGCTATGAATTTACAGATGATGAATGTGAAGCAGATATTATCGTTGTGAATTCCTGTTGTTTTATCAGCGATGCAAAAGAAGAGAGCATTAATACCATTCTTGACATGGCTCAGTGCAAGACACACTATAAATGTCAGGCACTTATTGTAACCGGCTGTCTGGCAGAACGATACAAGGAAGAAATTTATAAAGAGATTCCGGAAGTAGATGCCGTGATTGGAACGTCTTCTTACGATGCAATTGCAGAAGCCGTGGAACAGGCACTCGAAGGAAAGAAACCACAGGTATTTAAGGATTTGAACCGGCTGCCGGATATCCGGACGGAACGTGTGGTTACTACCGGTGGTTACTTTGCCCATCTGAAGATTGCAGAAGGCTGTGATAAGCATTGCACATACTGTATTATTCCAAAAGTAAGGGGAAATTACCGGAGTGTTCCGATGGAGAACCTGCTCCGCCAGGCAAAAGAGCTTGCGGAAAAAGGAGTAAAAGAGCTGATTCTTGTTGCACAGGAAACCACTATGTATGGCAAAGATATTTATGGAGAGAAATCTCTTCACAAATTATTAAAAGAACTTTGCAAAATACAGGGAATTCAGTTTATCCGTATTATGTATTGTTACCCGGAAGAAATTTACGATGAACTTATCCAGACGATGAAGGAAGAACAGAAGATTTGCCATTATCTGGATATGCCGATTCAGCATTGTAATGATGCCATTCTGAAAAAAATGGGAAGACGTACCAACAAAAAAGAGATTCAGGAGATTGTAACAAAACTGAGGGAAGCAATCCCTGATATTATCCTGCGGACAACATTGATTACCGGATTTCCTGGTGAAACCGAAGACAACTTTGAAGAGATGATGGATTTTGTTGATGAGATGGATTTCGACCGGCTGGGAGTATTTCCGTATTCTCCGGAAGAAGGAACACCGGCAGCCGAGTTTCCGGATCAGATTGACGAAGAGGTTAAGGCTGACCGCCAGTGCGAAATCATGGAGCTGCAGCAGGACATTGCTTTTGAAAAATCAGAAAGAAGGATCGGGCAGGAGATGCTTGCCGTAATCGAAGGCAAAGTTGCAGATGAAAATGCGTATATTGGAAGAACCTACATGGATGCACCGAACATTGACGGTTATGTGTTCATTCATACGGATGAGGCTCTTATGACGGGAGATTTTGTAAAAGTAAAAATCACTGCATCATCGGATTACGATTTAATTGGAGAGCTGGTTTAGTACGGGCAGACAGGAGGAAAAAATGAATTTACCCAATAAATTAACTGTTTTGAGAATGTGTCTGATTCCATTTTTTGTAATATTTATGGAATATCCTTTTTTGGGAGGAGCAGACAAGTATATAGCTGTGGCAATATTTATTATTGCAAGTATAACAGATATGCTTGATGGTAAGATTGCAAGAAAATATAATCTGGTAACTAATTTTGGAAAGTTTATGGATCCGATGGCGGATAAACTGCTGGTATGTTCAGCACTTATCTGTCTGAGTAATGTCATTCCGAAGTGGATTGTAATTATCATAATCAGCAGGGAACTGATTATCAGCGGATTCCGTACAATCGCCGCAGATAATGGAATTGTAATTGCTGCAAGCTATTGGGGCAAAATAAAGACGGTATGTCAGATGCTTATGATTATATGGCTGATTCTTGATTTGGAATTACCATTCTATCATCTGATCGGACAGGTACTTATTTATGTTTCATTAATACTTACGATTATTTCCCTTGCTGATTATATTGCAAAAAACAAAGAAGTCTTAAAAGATACAAATCATTAAAACGAATGAAAACTGTCATGTCATATGGCAGTTTTTTTACTTGACATAATAATAAATACATGATATTGTAATAAAAGTAAACAAAAAAGAAATAATTAAAAACCAGGTTGACAAATGGAATAATATATATTATGATAGAGTCAATCGAACATACATTCACGAACGTATTTTCGTTCTGGCTGTGTAAGGAAATACAAAACAGATGGATTTGGAGGTTTTAGAATGGATAAGAATGATAAACTGAAAGCACTTGAAGGTGCTTTGGCACAGATAGAGAAACAGCATGGAAAAGGTTCTATTATGAAACTGGGGGATTCCAGTGCGAATATGAATATCGAGACAGTTCCGACCGGTTCGCTCAGCCTTGATATTGCACTGGGACTTGGCGGAATACCGAAGGGACGTATTATTGAGATATATGGTCCGGAATCAAGTGGTAAAACCACAGTTGCACTCCATATGATTGCAGAAGTACAGAAGGCGGGCGGAATCGCCGGATTTATTGATGCAGAGCATGCACTCGATCCTGTTTATGCAAAGAATATTGGTGTAGATATTGATAATTTATACATTTCCCAGCCGGATTTCGGAGAGCAGGCTTTGGAAATCACGGAAACACTGGTACGTTCCGGGGCAGTTGATATCGTAATCGTGGATTCTGTTGCTGCACTTGTTCCGAAGGCAGAAATAGACGGTGAGATGGGTGACAGCCACATTGGTCTTCAGGCAAGACTGATGTCACAGGCACTCAGAAAACTTACGGCAATCATCAGCAAATCAAACTGTATAGTTGTCTTTATTAATCAGCTGCGTGAGAAAGTTGGTGTTATGTTTGGAAATCCGGAGACAACAACCGGCGGACGTGCACTGAAGTTCTATTCTTCCATCCGAATGGATGTCCGCAAGATCGAGACCTTAAAGGCTGGTGGTGAAGTGATCGGAAGCAGGACAAGGGTAAAGGTGGTAAAAAATAAGATTGCACCTCCGTTTAAGGAAGCAGAATTCGATATCATGTTCGGGGAAGGTATTTCCACGATTGGCGATATCCTTGACCTTGCAGTTAAATTCGGAATTATCAACAAGAGTGGTGCATGGTATGCATACAATGGCGATAAGATCGGACAGGGACGCGAGAATGCGAAGCAGTTTTTAAAGAACAATCCTGATATATGTGAAGTCGTGGATCATGCGGTAAGAGAGAAGTGCTTCAGCGAAGAGGAAGAGGAGAAAACGAAAGAAGCAGAAGTTGATGAAACAGAGGAAGAATCTGTAGAAGAATAAATAAGATGAAGATCGTAAGCATTACAGAGCTAAATCATAAGAAGTCAAAAATCACATTGCAGGACGGAACCGTATTTGCGTTGTATAAAGGCGAAATCAGACGACTGCATCTGAGTGAGGGGATGGAACTTGTCCAGGAGCAGGTGGAGGAAATCTATCATGAGATTTTAAGAAAACGGATCAAAGAGCGGGCATTATATTTATTAAAGGCTGCGGATAAAACGGAATATGAGATACGGACGAAACTGAAGCAGGCGTTCTATCCGGAGGAACTCATTGATTATGCCGTGGATTTTCTAAAACAGTACCGTTATATAGATGATCAGAGATATGCACAGAATTATATAAATCTTTATACTGAACGCAGGAGCAGGAGAAATATCAGCCAGAAACTCATGCAGAAAGGGATTTCGAGAGAACTTGTGAATGAGATTCTGGATGAGCGGGAAAACGAACTGGGAGAAAGTTGCGAGAAAGAACTTATCTACGAACTTCTTCGTAAAAGAAAGTATAATTTCCGGGAAACGGATAAGAAAGCAGAGAATCGTATGATCGGATATCTTCTGCGCAGAGGTTTTGGAATGGATGATGTTTTATACTGCATCAGACATGAGCCGGAGGAGTAGATCTTGTGCATAAAGTATAGAAAAATACTATATCCACTTGACATTGTATGTAAAAAAGTATAAAATTAATATGTTGTATTGTACAATGAAAACTAAATAAGGAGGTGCTCCTGTGACTGATATTATAATTGCTGTTGTAATAACGATTGTTGTAACTGCTATTATTGTCTGGTTTGCAGCTATTACATATTATAAGAAATGTGTAGAAGTAAAAGTAGGAAGTGCGCAGGCCAGAGCAAACGAAATCATAGATGAAGCATTAAAAACAGCGGAAACGAAGAAAAGAGAAGCCCTTTTAGAGGCGAAAGAAGAGTCATTAAAGACAAAGAACGAACTGGAAAGAGAAACAAAAGAGCGGAGAAATGAACTTCAGCACTACGAGAAACGTGTTTTATCAAAGGAAGAGAGTGTGGATAAGAAAGCTTATATGCTGGAGAAGAAAGAATCAGCTCTTGCGTCAAAGGAAGAACAGCTCGCAAAGAGAAAGACAGAGGTAGAGAAACTTGGCGAAGAACGTACAAAGGAATTAGAGAGAATTTCCGGACTGACTTCCGATCAGGCGAAGGATCTGCTGCTTAGAACTGTCGAAGATGACGTAAAACTTGATACGGCGAAGCTTATCAAGGAACTGGAAACCCGAGCGAAAGAAGAAGCCGGTAAAAAGGCGAAGGAATATGTGGTTACAGCCATTCAGAAATGTGCTGCCGATCATGTTTCTGAGACAACGATTTCGGTTGTCCAGCTTCCAAATGATGAAATGAAAGGCCGTATTATCGGAAGAGAAGGTCGAAACATCAGAACACTTGAAACACTGACCGGTGTCGATTTGATTATTGATGATACTCCGGAAGCAGTTATCCTTTCCAGCTTTGATCCGATCCGGAGAGAAGTGGCAAGAATTGCACTGGAAAAACTTATCGTAGATGGACGTATTCATCCGGCCAGAATCGAAGAGATGGTAGAGAAGGCCCAGAAAGAAGTCGAGGTTATGATGAGAGAAGCCGGAGAAGAAGCTTCCCTGGAAGTTGGTGTCCATGGAATTCATCCGGAATTAATCAAATTACTTGGTAAAATGAGATTTCGTACAAGCTATGGTCAGAATGCATTAAAGCACTCGATCGAAGTTGCCCATCTGGCAGGACTGCTTGCCGGCGAGGTAGGTGTGGATGTACGAATGGCAAAAAGGGCAGGTCTGCTGCACGATATTGGAAAGTCAGTTGACCATGAGATGGAAGGTTCCCATATTCAGATTGGTGTGGATTTATGTAGAAAATATAAAGAATCTCCGATTATTATTAATGCAGTAGAGGCACATCATGGGGATGTTGCACCGGAATCATTGATTGCATGCCTGGTACAGGCTGCGGATGCGATTTCAGCTGCAAGACCGGGAGCAAGAAGGGAAACCCTCGAAGCATACACAAACAGATTAAAACAGTTGGAAGATATTAGTAATTCATATAAAGGTGTAGAGAAATCCTTTGCAATACAGGCGGGCAGAGAGATCCGCATTATGGTAATACCAGAACAGGTAAATGATGCTGATATGGTATTGCTTGCAAGAAATATTTCAAAGCAGATAGAAAATGAACTTGAATATCCGGGACAAATTAAAGTTAGTGTTGTTCGCGAATCAAGATGCGTGGAATATGCGAAATAGCAGAAATTCGCAGATTTGTGAAAATAGAAAGAAACTTTATCTGTTGAGGCACTGAAAATCCTATAAGATAAGAAAAGACGATAGAATCGATTGATAATTCAAAGATTCTATCGCCTTTTTATATTATGCAATAAAGTTCTTTACAAATTCCTCGTATGGACAGGGTTTTCCAAAAAAGAATCCCTGGTAATAGTCAGGAGAAACATTCAGCATTTTCAGACGTTCCTCATTCGTTTCAATTCCTTCGATACATACGGTAAGGTTTAAATCATGTACCATTCCGCTGATTAAGGCAAGCAGATTGTATTCATATTCGTTCTCAAGTGCATTCAGCGTGAAAGAACGGTCGATTTTGATAATGTTCGGACGCAGGGTATGCAGATAATGGAAATTGGAATATCCGGTGCCGAAATCATCCAGTGCAAGCTGGATACCCTGTTCATTCAGCTTGCTCCAGGTCTTTGCAAGCTGGAGATTGGAAACAAGCAGACCACTTTCTGTCAATTCCACAATGACATTGGATGGTGGAATCTGATAACTGGAAACCGCACGGATAATCTCGTTGATAATGTCACTCTTCATTACCTGGATATAGGAAACATTAATGCTGATATGGAAGTCCGGACAAATTTCGATAATTTCTTTCGCACGTTTCAAAACCGTATGGAGCATCCACTGTCCTACTGGAATAATCAGCCCTGTTTCTTCCAGAATCGGAATAAACTCACCGGGAGATATCATATTGCCAGATTCTGAACGAAAACGCATCAGGGATTCCGCACCATATAAGGTATTGGTCCGGCTTGCAAACAATGGCTGGAAATATGCCTCAAAGCCGTTGAATCCTTCGTTAATTGACTGACGGAGAACTTTGGTCAGTTCCTGCCGGCGGCAGAATTTGTCATAATCTGCCTGCTGGAAAATATAAC
This sequence comes from Roseburia sp. CAG:303, assembly GCA_000437755.1. GTDB lineage: Bacteria > Bacillota > Clostridia > Lachnospirales > Lachnospiraceae > CAG-303. The sequence continues at coordinate 30,264 of FR900186.1, read as the reverse complement.
AGAGATTTTTGCCCTGACGTTTCGCCTCATTCAGTGAAAAATCCGAATATTTCATAATGTCCGAATAAGTGTGCTGGATAATGTTTTCACTGGTCAGCAGACCTGCCGATATGGTAAATACTGCTTCATAGTGATTGTCTGCAACAAATTTGCTGATAAAGCTTCGGATACGCTTGTATAAATCAATGGCGATGGCTTCTGTGCCACCGGCAAAATCCAGTACGATAAATTCGTCCGACTGTACCCGGTAAATTTTCTGACCGGGAAGAATACAGGAAGAAATATCATCGGCAGTTCGCTTCAGCATGCGATCACCATAATCCGTTCCGAGTTTTTCGTTTATCTTCTTGAAGTCATCCAGTCCGATGCGGAGCAGAAAACCGTTCGGAAGTTTTGGGAGAAACTGCTGGATATAGGATTTCAGCGTGGATTCTCCTAAAAGACCACTTACATTATCTGCTTTCTGGACAGCACCGATTTCGTTAATGCAGCCGAAAAGATAGAGCGGCTTATCTCCTTCACTGATTATCGTTCCGCGGCAGTCGATCCAGATAGGCTGTCCATCGTGACCTGTCCAGCGGTATTGCATGGAATGGGAAGTTCTGCCTCCCTTAGAAAGCAGGGCAAGTTCATCTTTTAATTTAGGGAAATCCGGAGGATAGACAAACTGGGAATGTGTCAGGGCAACATCATGGAACGAACATGAAGGAAGGGAGAACCGATCCTGTGCATGGCTGGATATATAGTAAAAATCATTTTCAAAATCATAAACATATAAATAATCATCCATACAGGTGTCAAGCAGATCGATTGCTTCGCATAACTGGTGGATGGATAGATTCTGTGATTCTGTTATCGACATTGTTTGTGCTCCTTTTTGCATGGATTATTATATGAATTGTACTCGCTCAAATACATACATAGTATATTATAACATAAAATGGAAATAAGAAAATCCCCTAAATGTAAAAAATAGCTAAAATTAGAAAAAAATGAAAGAAATGCTAGACAATAGACCTTCTTTGTATTATAATGTAGCAAGTGTGTCTGCGTAGAGTGCACTAAAGTATTTCCACCGCGGACACAGGAGAAAGAAAACGACTCTTACAGAAAGAAAGGATGAGTAAAAATGGCATTAACATTATCAAGAAAAGCACAGGCAGTGAAACCTTCTTCAACACTGGCAATTACTGCAAAAGCAAAAGAATTAAAAGCACAGGGACTGGATGTGGTTGGATTCGGAGCAGGAGAACCGGATTTCAATACACCGGATAATATTTGTAATGCAGCAATTAAGGCAATTAAGGATGGATTTACAAAATATACCCCGGCATCCGGTATTGTAGAATTGAAACAGGCTGTGTGTGATAAATTTAAGAAGTTTAACGGTCTTGATTATAAACCAAGCCAGATCGTAATCAGTAATGGTGGAAAACATTCCCTTACCAATGTTTTTGAGGCCATTTTAAATCCTGGAGATGAAGTTATTATTCCGGCACCATACTGGCTTAGTTATCCGGAAATCATAAAACTTTCCGATGGTGTACCGGTATTTGTAAGAGGAGAAAAAGAAAACGGATACAAAGTAACTGCAGAACAGCTTCAGGCTGCTACCACAGAGAAGACAAAAGCACTGGTTCTGAATACACCGAATAACCCGACCGGTATGATTTATAGCGAAGAAGAACTTCGTGCGATTGCAGATTATGCAGTAAAGAATGATATTTATGTTGTATCAGATGAAATGTATGAATATCTTGTATACAATGGAAATAAACACATCAGTATTGCAAGCTTTAACGAAGAGATTTATAAGAGAACCATTACTGTCAGCGGACTTGCAAAGAGTTATGCCATGACAGGATGGAGAATCGGCTATACAGGTTCTAGCGAAGAAATCGCAAAATTAATGGGAAGTGTACAGAGCCATCAGACATCCAATCCAAACTCCATCGCACAGAAAGCGGCACTGGAGGCACTGACCGGTGACCAGTCAACTGTACAGATGATGCTTGGCGAATTTGACAAGAGAAGAAAATTCATGTATGAAAAAATGTCTGCACTGCCATATGTGTCCACGGAAGAACCTCTGGGAGCATTTTATGTCTTTGCAGATGTCAGTGAAGCATTAAAGAAAGAATATAAGGGAAAGAAAGTAGAAACTGCAGCAGAATTTGCAAGAATTCTGATTGAAGATTATAATGTTGCAGTTGTGCCATGCGCAGATTTCGGATTCCCGGATCATATCAGATTATCTTATGCAATTTCTGTAGAACAGATTGATAAAGGTTTAACAAGAATTGAAAAATTCCTGAATGATTTACAGTAATTATAGTAGAGATTTTATAAAAATTGTGGTAAAGTCAGATACAGAAAGTATCTGGCTTTATCTGTTATAGAGATGAGCCCTTATGTGTTAAGAGAAAGGAAGAAAAAATGGCAAAAATCGGATTTATCGGAATGGGAAACATGGGATATGCCATGTTAAAAGGTGCATTAAAGGTATTTGAAAAGGATGACATCCTTTTTACCAGAAAGAACAGTGTATTGGGAAGAAGTATGGAAGAAGAGACGGGGGTGCGTTTCGTGGAGAGCAATGCGGAACTTGCGAATAATGTAAAATATCTTATTCTGGCAGTAAAACCACAGATGTATGACCAGGTGATTAAAAATATTGAGAATGTAATTACAAAGGAACATGTCGTGATTTCACTTGCACCGGGAATTACCATAGAATATCTTACGGATATGCTGGGATTTGACTCAAGGGTTGTACGGGCAATGCCGAATACACCGGCACTTCTCGGAGAAGGCATGACGGGGGTAAGTTATGATTCGTCCCTGTTCAGCCTGACCGAGAAAGAAATGATAGAAAAAATATTTAAATCATTTGGAAAATATGCAGTTGTGGATGAAAAGCTGATGAGTGCCGTAGTATGTGCGTCCGGAAGTTCTCCGGCCTATGTCTATATGTTTATTGAGGCACTTGCCGACAGTGTGGTAAAATATGGAGTGCCAAGAAAAGACGCCTATCAGATGGCTGCACAGACGGTTATGGGAGCTGCAAAAATGGTGCTGGAAACGGGAAAGCATCCGGCAGAATTAAAAGATGCTGTCTGCTCACCGGGCGGAACAACCATCGCCGGAGTTGCAGCACTGGAAGAATGGGGATTTCGCAACAGTATTATCAAGGCAACGGATGCCTGCTATAATAAGGCGGAGAATATTAAATAATCAGAGCGGAGGCAGTAAATGGAAGTATTAAAAAGAATCAACAGGGAACTGGTTAAAAAATGTCATGTATTCAGTCTGTATCAGGATACTGTGGAACTTCCGGATGGCAGAATAGACGATTATGATTTTATCGGACATAAAGGCGCAGCAGCGGTCGTTCCGGTCACGCAGGAAGGAAGAATTCTTATGGTAAAACAGTACCGGAATGCACTCGACCGGGTATGCCTGGAACTGCCGGCGGGAGGAAGAAACAGCCTGGATGAGCCGTTTCAGAACTGTGCGGCAAGGGAACTGGAGGAAGAAACAGGTTATCATTCCGATCATCTGGAAAAGCTGATCAGTCTGAATACCACCGTTGCATTCTGTAATGAACAGATCGATATCTTTGTTGCAACGGATCTGGTCAAAACACAGCAGCATCTGGATGACGGGGAATATGTCGAAGTATTTGAATATGGGATCGAGGAATTGGTGGATATGGTATATCAGGGAAAAATCATGGATGCAAAAACCATTTCCGGTATCATGACCTATTATGAAAAATATGTCCGGGGAAGAAAAGTGAAATAAAAAGCATAAGTAAGACCATTTCTTCATATACTGTTATGAACAGGTTACAGGCAGAACTTCATAACGGCAGGGGAGACGGATATGCTAAAAAATATTACATATATCAGTGCGGCAAAAAATAAAAAGAAAGAAAAAAGTCTTCCGGCGGGCAGAATTTCATGGAGAATATCCCAGACGGCTGGTATTATCTTGCTCTTTCTCCTTGGAGTTACAGCTGGAACCTTTTTTATCAATATCTTCTGTAAAGGCGGATATGAAGAATTAGGGACATACAGTACCTATTTTATAGACAGGTTTTCGGAATGCACCGTGAACAAGAAGGATCTGTTTTTCTATTCTTTTGCGGAGAGAAGCAGGGAAATTCTTGTTTTGCTGATACTGGCATTTACGACACTGGGAAATCTGGTCTGTAATGTCTATCTTCTGTATAAAGGCCTAACGGTCGGAATACTAATCAGTGTGTATGTGATGCAGTATGGAAGCGGTGGTATGCTGTTGTACGGAATTTCCATATTTCCGCATTATATTACATATATTGTAATGATTATCATTCTCGTTTCTTTTGTAAAAGAAATACAGAAGGAAGTCCGGGTGGAAAACGTAAGTAAAAAGGAAATTGCATCAAGAATCATGAAAAAGAAGCTGGGAATCTACCTGCGGTGTCTTTTACTTATTTTTGCACTGAACATCCTGACAGCCTATCTGGAAGCATTTGTAAATTTTGATATTATGAAGAAAATATTACAATAAATGACAACTTTAAGAAAGGACAAAAGAATTATGGTAGAACTTGTGAAAGCCGGATTTTATCCGTTTGTGCTGACCTTGTCAGAAAATGTAGTAAAGAAGGTTGTGTGGGATATCTATTTTACAATAAAGGCAGATTCGGGCAGAATACCGGCAATGAAACTATCCGGAGCGGCAGGATTTGCCACAGTCTGCCTGATGAAGGAATTCGGGTGTATCAGGGAAAATGAGAATCTGGTAAAACAGTGTAATTACATTTTTTATCAGATTTTTCAGTATACACCGGATGATGTTATGGAAAAAACAATACGCATGGCAATGGAAACGCAGGATTTTCTGATGACGTATCAGGATTTTGCAAGAACCCAGGATTATCTGAAAAAAAACTATGGAAAATGGCTGTCAGAGCTTGAATTTGCCGGAGGAAAATCAGAAGATGCCCTGTTAAGATATGAAAAATTCAGGACGGAGACAGTACCGGGGCTTAATGGCTGGGATGCCGTGCAGGCCAGTGCGGATCAGATCGGACTGTCTGTCCGGATTGCCAAGCCTGACATGACGGTTCATCCGGCTGTTGAAAACTTTTTTGACGGGCAGGAAAAAGAAATCCGGGAAGAATATGAATCCGGCCAGACGGACAGTCTGTACCGTAAAATTAAAGCGATTCCGTGCAAAACCGTGTATGTGGACGGGCTGGTAAGAGAAATGGAAGAAAAGATCGGCATGACACAGAAGGATAACCAGGAGGCACTCTTGCAGAAATTTCTTGAAGAAATCAAGGACTGTAAAACAATCAGTGGCAGGGTTGTATTCGGTGATAATGAAACTAAAATCAAGCAGGCGGAGAATTCGTTTGTATCCTCCGGGAAATTTGAACATATTCTGCTGTTCAATGATACATCAGTCCTGAAAAACGGAAAGGAAGGAATGGCGGTCACTACTGAGAAAATTTATTATAAAAATCTGGTAACAGGGGGAGAATTAGATCTGAAGGAAGTATCCGGATTTGAATTTTCCGGGGCGGCATTTTCCCAGAAACTCATGGTCAGAATGGAAAAGGGAAAGAAGTATTATCTGCCATGCAGGATCGAAAAAGAAGATTATTATACTTACTTAAAAATACTGGAAATTCTGTTGAAAATCATAAGGCAGGATATCTTCGGACTTGAAAAAAAGTAACAGATGTGTTATGATTTGTCAGAAATTCCTGAAAAGAGGTAAAAGAAAGATGAAAATAATGGTAGCAGCAGATATCCATGGTTCTGCGTATTATTGCGAAAAGCTTCTGAAGAAGTACAAAGAAGAAGCCTGTGATAAACTATTACTGCTCGGTGATATTCTTTATCACGGACCAAGAAATGATTTACCGGAAGAATATAATCCCAAAAAGGTTCTTGCCATGTTAAATGAAATGAAAAACGAGATTCTCTGTGTAAGAGGAAACTGCGATACCGAAGTTGACCAGATGGTACTGGAATTTCCGGTGCTTGCGGAGTATTGTCTGCTCTGCCTGGATCATATAACTATTTTTGCCACACATGGTCATAAATTTAATAAAAATTTTATGCCTAATCTTGCAGAAAATGAGGTATTATTACATGGTCATACACATGTGCCGGCATGTGAGAAAGTCGGAAATAATATGTATATGAATCCTGGTTCAGTGTCCATACCAAAGGAAAACAGCCATCATGGCTATATGACGATTGAAGATGGACGCTTTTTGTGGAAGGATCTCGATGGAAACATCAAAAACAGCTATCCGTCCGCATAAGAGGAAATTCACGACATGAGGAGAAAGGTTATAATCATGAAGAGTAAGATCATAAATTATTTTAAGGATATCTGGAATGATAAAGTGAAAAGGGCAACATTTCTTGTCTTTCTGATAGCACCGCTTGTATCCTATACCATTGCAGAAGCATTAAACCAGAGATCTGTTTCAAAATTTTTTGGTTTTGTTACGGGAAGTCCGGTTACATTTCTGTTGAATTATATTATTGTATTGTTTACACTGTCATTTACACTGGTATTGAAAAAGAGAATTGCTCCCATGCTTATGATTTCCTGTGTATGGATTGGGTTTGGTGTGGCTAATTTTATGCTCAAAACCTACCGTGAAACACCATTTTCGGCAAATGACCTCAGAATGGCAACTTCTGTTATGGGAATCATGAATAAGTATCTGAGTGGAGTACTGGGAGCATTTTTGATTGCACTGATCATTGCCGCAATTGGCCTTGTCCTGTTTTTATGGAAGAAGGTACCGAAATATGCACAGAAAATCAATTATGTCTGGAATATCGCATTGATTATTCTTATCGGCATTGTAACAGTCGGTTCCGCAGATATCGGAATCGCAACGGGAAGTCTTTCGACAAAATTCCCGAATCTGTCCATCGCATATCAGAAATACGGATTTGCTTACTGCTTTGCGAATTCCGTGGTAAATGTAGGTGTGAAGAAACCAAAGGAGTATTCTGCGGAAACTATCCAGAAGATAAAGCAGAAACTGGATGCGGCGGAGGATGCTCCGGTCGAAAATGCGGATACGCCAAATATCATCTTTTTACAGCTGGAATCCTTCTTTGATGTAAATAAAGTAAAAGATCTGGAATTGTCTGAAGAGGCAACACCGATTTTCAATCAGCTGAAGAAAGAATATCCTTCCGGATTTCTCTCGGTAAATAATGTCGGATATGGTACGGCAAACACTGAATTTGAGATGATGACCGGCATGAACCTGGAAGATTTCGGACCGGGCGAGTTCCCATATAAGACAATATTGAAAGAAACCACCTGTGAAAGTATCGCCTATGTACTGCGGGATTATGGTTATACTTCGCATGTGGTTCATAATAATAATGCATCCTTCTATTCGAGAAACCAGGTATTTAAGAACCTTGGCATTAATACCTTTACCAGTGTGGAATATATGAATCCGACCGAATACACACCGCTTGAGTGGGTAAAGGACAAGATTCTGACACAGCAGATTATGGATGTACTGGAATCTACGGACGAACAGGATTTTATCTATACGATATCCGTTCAGGGGCATGGCACCTATCCGTCCTATCAGGTAATTGAAGAACCTCTGATTACAGTATCCGGTATTGAAGATGAGGAACGTAGGAATCAGTTTGAATACTATGTAAACCAGATTAAGGAAATGGATGATTTCATCGGGGAACTGACCGATACACTTTCCAAATTTGATGAGGACATCATTCTTGTCATGTATGGCGATCATCTTCCGAGTCTGGAACTGACAGAGGATGAACTGACCAATGCAAATTTATATCAGACCGAGTACGTTATCTGGAGTAATTTTGGATTTGATATGCCGAATGAAGATTTAGAAACTTTCCAGATATACCCTCGTATTCTTCAGAAACTCGGAATCGATCAGGGTGTGATCAATAAATTCCACAGAGTTTACCAGAATGATGCCAATTATCTCCAGTCATTGAAAACACTGGAATATGATATGCTCTATGGTGACCGATATGCATTTGACGGAACAAACCCATATGTACCGACGGATTTACAGATGGGAACTTATCCGGTTATTATTACCGGAGTGGAACAGGAAAATAATCCACAGCAGTTCTATCCGAGTTCGGCGGATCTGTCGGGGGAACCGCAGACCGAAGAGGAAAGTGTAGATCCGGCAGATACGAGCCATTACTATATTGTAAAAGGCACATATTTCTCACCATTCAGTTATGTCTATATCAATAACCAGAAATGTGAGACACAGTTTGTCGATGATAAGACATTGATTGTAAAAGCGGATGAGGTACAGAACCTGGATTCCTTTACGGTGAAGCAGCTGTGGAAGGGAAGGTCGGTTGTAAGTACCTCCGATGAATACATTTATATCGCGACAGATGGCAATGAAACCGGAGTTTCCCAGAATCAGGATTCCTGATTTTCGATGAAAATTCATAAATTCATTTTTTCAGCATAAAATGAGATAAGAAAAGATGAAAGAATGAATATGAAGAAAAAATTCAAAATCGCGGCAGTATGGCTAATGATTAATATCCTGACATTGGGCATGCTGCCGTTTTATGTATATGCAGAAGAAGAAACACAGAATGGTGCGGATTCCCTTGGACTGACGGCGAAAGCCTGTATTCTGATGGAAGCATCTACTGGAAGTGTGATCTACGAAAACAATGCGGATGAACAGCTTAGTCCGGCAAGTATTACCAAAATAATGACACTCATCCTTGTTTTTGATGCACTCGGGGAAGGGGATATTGAACTGGAAGACCAGGTAACTACCTCCGCCTATGCAAAATCCATGGGAGGTTCGCAGGTATTTCTCGAAGAAGGAGAGGTACAGAGTGTGGACACACTGATTAAATGTATTATTGTGGCTTCCGGAAATGATGCCTGTGTCGCAATGGCTGAATACATAGCAGGAAATGAAGAGGAGTTTGTGAAACGTATGAATGAACGGGCGGCAGAGCTTGGAATGTCCAATACCCATTTTGAGGACTGTTGCGGACTTACGGATTCGGATGGACATTATACCTCGGCGAGGGATGTGGCACTGATGTCTCGGGAACTGATTACCAGATATCCACAGATATTTGATTATTCCGGGATTTGGATGGAAAATATTATACATACAACGGCAAAAGGAAGCAGTGAATTTGGTCTGGCAAATACAAATAAACTCCTGAAACAGTATCAGTGGGCAACCGGCCTGAAAACCGGTTCGACCAGTAAGGCAAAATACTGTGTCAGTGCGACAGCAAGAAAGAACGATATCGATTTGATTGCCGTCGTCATGGCAGCACCGGATTACAAGGCAAGATTTTCAGAAGCGGTAAGGCTGCTCGATTATGGATATGCAAACTGCAGTCTGTACAGGGATGAAAATAAGGATAGCTTAAATGATGTTCCAGTTGCACAGGGAGTAAAGGATAGCGTGACCATCGGATACCGTGGTCCATTCAGCTATTTAAGCACCAGCGGGGAGGACATCGGACAGATTGAAAAGAAGATAAATCTGAAAGAAGAAATTCCGGCACCGGTACATCAGGGGGATGTGATCGGAACTGCGGAATACTATCTGGGAGAAAAGCAGATTGGAACGGTGGATATCATTGCCGGAAATGATGTGAAGAAAATGGTATATCTGGACTGTCTGAAAAGACTGCTCCATGAACTGTGGATCTAGAGAAAAGAGAATTATTTACAATACGGAGGTTTTATGTTATACTTTCTGATATTATGTGCAGTAATACTGGCAGCAGTATTGCTCAGAAGCCACTATGAAAATACGCATTTTACCAGGGCATATTATTTATATAAGAGCAGGAAAATAAAAGATAATATTAAGATTGTGTTCCTGTCGGATCTGCACGAAAGTGTATTTGGCAGGGAGAATCAGGAACTGGCAGATGCTATAAGGCGGGAAAATCCCGACTA
>FR900186.1:11881-20250 GCA_000437755.1 Roseburia sp. CAG:303 | reverse complement strand
AATCCCGACTACATTCTGCTGGGCGGGGATCTGATTATCGGAAAGGAGAAGAAACTCCGGACAGAGCAGGCATTTCATTTCCTGACACTGATTAAAGATATCTGTCCGGTTTATTATACCTTTGGAAATCACGAAACCAGAGGAAAGGCGCTGGACGGATGGAAGGATTATATCAGCCGGGTTGAACACATGGGAAAGATCAGACTTCTGAATAATGCAGGGGTACATTTTACACATGGCAGGACTGCATTGTATCTGTACGGACTGGAACTGCAGGCAGAAGTATACAAGGAGAAGGTATTTCCAGGGAAGCTGGCAGCACAGAATCCTTTTGAAAAAGCAGACAGAAATGAAGTAAAAATTCTGCTTGCCCATACACCTGAATTCTTTGAAACATATGAGAAGTGGGGGGCAGACCTTGTGCTGTCGGGGCATAACCACGGCGGAATTGTACGGCTTCCTGTTCTGGGAGGTGTGATTTCCACCGGCAAGAGATTATTTCCGAAGTATTCCTATGGGAAATATGGAGAAAAAGACACACAGATGTTTCTGACTGCGGGAGCCGGAACACATACGATCCGTTTCCGGCTCTTTAACCCGGCAGAATACGTTGTCCTGGAAATGAAGAAAGACCAGGAAGGATAGCAGAAGAAAGGGAAAGAAAACTATGGGAATTCCGGTAAAACTACAGGCATTTGAAGGACCACTGGATTTGCTGCTTCATCTGATTGAAAAGAATAAAGTAAATATATATGATATTCCGATTGTAGAGATTACAAGACAGTATCTCGAATATGTCAATCAGATGGACAGGCAGGATCTGGATGTGGTAAGTGAATTTCTTGTAATGGCGGCAACCCTGATTGATATCAAATCCAGAATGCTTCTGCCAAAAGAAGTCAAAGAGGACGGCGAAGAGGTAGATCCGAGAGCGGAACTGGTGGAAAAGCTTCTGGAATATAAGATGTACAAATATATGTCCTATGAACTGCGCGATCGGGAACAGGAAGCGGAGCTTGCGATGTATAAGTTTCCGACCATACCGGAGGAAGTTGCGGCATACGAACCGCCAGTGGATCTCGATGAACTGCTTGCAGGAATTACACTGGGGCAGCTGAATGAGATTTTCCGACAGGCAATGCACCGGAGCGAGGATAAGGTAGATCCGATCCGGAGCAAATTTAAAAATATTGAACGGGAAGAAGTAAGCCTTCCGGATAAAATCACCTTTATCAGGGATTATGCAAGGGAGAAGAAGGTATTCAGCTTCCGGAAACTGCTGGAATCCCAGCATAGTAAAATGCATGTGATTGTGTCATTTCTGGCGATCCTTGAACTGATGAAAATGGGAGAGATTGTGATTGAACAGAAAGAATTATTTGACGATATTATGGTAAGTATCCGGACAGAGAATGGATTAGGAGAGAATTATGCGGGAAAAGAAGAGTGATAAAAATCAGTCAGAGTTACTGGCGGCAGCAGAAGCAATCTTATTTACAATGGGAAAATCCGTGGAACTGTCAAAGATGGCAGAGGCACTTGGGTTGTCGGAAGCACAGACAAAAGCACTGATAGAAAAATTGAAAGAAAAATATGAAGACGAATGCTGCGGACTGCAGATTATGGAACTGGAGAAATCCTATCAGATGTGTACGAAAAATAGTATGTACGAATATCTGATCCGGATCGCAAGTCAGCCAAAGAAAAATGTTCTGTCGGATGCACTGTTGGAAACCCTGTCCATCATCGCATATAAACAGCCGGTTACCAGAACCGAAGTAGAAAATATCAGGGGTGTAAAATGTGAACATGCCGTCAACAAACTGATTGAATATAACCTTGTGACGGAGCTGGGAAGACTGGACGCACCCGGAAGACCGCTGCTCTTTGGAACGACCGAAGAATTCTTAAGAAAATTTGGAGTTTCTTCTATTACAGAACTACCGGAACCGGACAGGGATAAAGTATCGGAATTCAAGCAGCAGGCGGAAGAGGAAATCGGATATATACAGGAGGAAGAAAAAGATGCTACATAATGTTCTGACACATGAAACCTGTGCAAAGTGCAGAATCTGCTGCTCTTTTGTAAAAGAGGATGCATGGGAATCCCCATTGTTTTCCAAAGAAGATATGGAGCGGATAAAGAAAGCCGGGATTCTGGAAGATTGTTTTGATAAAGTCTGTAAAGATGGCAGGGAAGTATATATGGCACATTATGAGTTTCATGATGAAAAGGAGATTCTCCTGTGTCCCTGCCTGGATGAAAAGAAAGGCTGTATCCTTGGCAGCGAGAAACCGTTTGAATGCAGCATATGGCCAATCCGTATTTTTTGCAGGGAAGACGACGAAGGCTATTATCTCGGACTAGCCGGCATCTGTCCTGCTTTTGAAGGGAAAAATCACAGAAAGCTCCTGCAGGAACTGCAGGAGAACGGGCTGGGGGAAAAAATTCTTGCATTAAAGGGCAGACAGGAAATCTTAAAAGAAATTCAGGAAGGATATCAACCTATTTACCCAGAAGAAAAGTCTGTATAACACGGCCCAGACAATAGGAATAATCAAACCTGCCGACCGATCCGGCAGCATATAAATTATATTTTCTGATAACAGTATCGTTTAGGGAATAGGATACCGATCCGATGACATCGCCTTGTTCCACCGGTGCTGTTATATTTTTGCGGTAATCATAGTGAATTTGCAAATCGTCTGAAAATTTGACCGCATAAATGAGCGGGGCAGGATGGATTTCTACCGGAACACTTCCGGTAATGCCGTCCATGACAGAAACCGGCGGGAATTGCATTTCATAATCAAATAAATCCTTTCTGGAAAAATTTTCCAGACCATAATTTAACAGCAGGGACGCATCCTGCCATTTGTAGGTTTTGTTATTCGGCCAGCCGCATCCGAGCAGAGTCACCGTAAAAGTACGATCTCCATTTCTAAGTGCGGTCACATAACAGTAGCCTGCATTCCCCGTGAAGCCGGTTTTGCCGGAGATCACCCCATCCATCATATGGAGAAAGGCATTTTTATTATTTACGGTAAAACTTCTGTTTCCGGGAACTGCGTTGCCATCATCCCCGATGAAATAATTGGTAAAGGTATGGGATGCCGTCTGTGTAATAGAAAGAAAGGTATCATTTTTAATGCAATAGGACATGATAAGACAGAGATCCGCAGCCGTAGTTCCGTGGATATATTCCGTACCATCGACGGTTTCTGTGGCATCCAGACCGTTCGGTGTAATGAAATGGGTGCCGGTACAGCCGATCTGGGCAGCTTTCTCGTTCATCAGTGCAGCAAAAGAAGAAACGTCCCCGCTGATATGCTCTGCAATGGCTACGGCAGTATCATTGTGGGATTCGAGCATAAGGGAGTAAAGCAGGTNNNATAAGGGAGTAAAGCAGGTCGCCGAGCCGGTAATATTCGTCCGTATTCATGTTCAGCTGCACATCTGGCATGGAAGCAGCATACTTGCTGACACAGACCAGATCGTCCGGATTTCCGTACTCCAGCGCGAGAATACAGGTCATGATTTTGGTGGTGCTTGCGTTGGGACGGACCTCGGAACAGGTTTTGCCATACAGGATTCGCCCGCTGTCCGCATCCATCAGACAGGCTGACAGGGCATGAAGCTCATCAGGGGAAGGTTCTCCGGCAGATAAGTGGAAAGTGGTAAAAAATACGAAAAAAAAGAGAAAAAAGAGGGTAAAAAAACATCGCAGAAAGAATCGCATGAAATACCTCACAAAAAAAATATGTAATTTTATGTAAAATTGCACAAAAAACAGCTTGCCAATTTTGGCAATTCGATATAAAATTATAATCGGCAGAAATTTTGATTACCACCTTTGTATATACTTATGTGAATAATTGCGAGAATATGCGCAATCATTAAGAATGATACAAAACTTTATGGATAATAAGCAATTCTGCTTAAAAATATATTAAATGGAGGGCTGAATGATGAGTAATTTGGCAAAAGAGTCAGCAATGAATAGAATCAATGCATTGCTTGACGAAAACAGCTTTGTCGAAATCGGCGGTTTGGTAACAGCCAGAAGCACCGATTTTAATATGCAGGATAAAGTCGCTGCATCGGATGGAGTTATTACCGGATATGGTGTAATCGACAATAGCTTGGTATATGTTTACAGTCAGGATGCATCAATACTTGGTGGAACCGTTGGAGAAATGCATGCAAAGAAGATTTCAAGACTTTATGACATGGCAGTAAAGATGGGAGCACCTGTAGTAGCACTGGTAGATTGTGCCGGTCTCAGACTTGAGGAAGCAGCAGATGCATTAAATGCATTTGGTGAAGTTTATGCAAAGCAGGCAGCAGCATCAGGCGTAGTTCCACAGGTTACGGCAGTATTCGGAACATGTGGCGGTGGAATGGGTGTTATGGCATCCCTTTCTGATTTCACATTTATGGCTGAAGACGGAAAGCTTTTTGTAAACGCACCGAACACACTGGATGGAAACAGGGCAGAGAAATGTGATACGGCATCAGCCGCATATCAGGCAGAAGTTTCAGGTATGGCAGATTATACCGGAACAGAGGACGAGGTTCTTGCGGGAATCAGACAGCTTGTAAGCGTGCTTCCGATGAACAATGATGACTTTGCGGAAGAACAGTGTGCAGATGATTTAAACAGAGTCTGCGAAAATCTTGCTGACTGTGTCGGCGATACAGAGATCGCACTGGAGAATCTTGCAGATGCTGGAACATTCTTTGAAATTAAGAAGGCTTATGCAAAGAACATGGTAACCGGATTCATGAAATTAAACGGAATTACCGTGGGTGCAGTGGCAAACAGAGCAGCTGTTTATGATGAAGAAGGAAAAGCAGAAGAACTCGGAACAGCACTGACAGCAGAAGGCTGTGAGAAAGCCGCAGATTTTGTAAACTTCTGTGATGCCTTTAATATTCCGGTTCTGACATTGACAAATGCTTCTGGATTTGCAGCAACCGTTGACAATGAAAAGAGAATTGCAAAGGCAGCAGCAAAACTGACTTATGCTTATGCAGAAGCAACCGTACCAAAGGTAAATGTGGTAGTCGGACAGGCAATGGGAAATGCATACAATGTGATGAACAGCAAAGCATGTAATGCAGATATTGTATATGCATGGCCGGATGCAAAGATTGGAACCATGGATTCCGATGCAGCAGTAAGAATTATCTATGCAGAAGAAATCAAGAAAGCAGAAGATTCGGTTGCATTTATTAATGAAAAGAAGGCAGAATACGAAACATTGCAGGTAAGTGCAACTTCTGCAGCAAAGAGAGGCTATGTAGACAGCATCATTGCACCGGAAGATACAAGAAAGTATGTCATTGGTGCATTTGAAATGCTTTATACAAAGAAAGAGGAACGCCCGGCAAAGAAACATGGTACAGTCTAGGAGGTGGCAGTTATGAAAAAGATGAAACAGTTTTTAATTGCCTTTGTATTGATATTAACCATGTGCACACCGGCTGTTTATGCAGATGAAGCATCCGATTATTATTCTTCCCTGATGTCAAGCACATCGGATGAAGATACGGCAATCCAGGCGGCACAGTCCTATATGTCAGCATTTGCTGCAATGACGATTGATGATGCAGAATATTACAAAGAAAATGCAAATGGATTTCTCAAGAAAGCGGCAGAAAGTTATTACACTTACCTGGAGAATGATACGCTTGGTAAATTCAAGGAAGTGACAGAGACAAAAGCAACAGAAACAGAAAAAGGATATTCTGTAGTATGTACCGCTGAATTTGAAAATGTAGATCTTGTCATGACACTGACCTGTAACTATATCGGTGGTCAGCTCACACCGACAGGAATCGCATTTTCAACCGTGGAAAGCCATGAAAAAACCATGGGTGAGAAAATGTCCGGTGCAGCTTTAAATACTTTGATCGGACTTGTTACGGTATTTGCAATCCTGATAGTGATTTCCTTTATTATATCACTGTTCCGTTATATTCCGGACATTCAGGCAAAATTTGCAAAGAAAAAAGACGAACCGGAAAAATTTGCAGCAGTGGAAAATGTTACATCACAGATTGAGGCAAAAGAAGAACTTGCAGATGATACAGAACTTGTAGCAGTTATTACTGCAGCGATTGCAGCTTCTACAGGAACTTCTTCTGATGGATTTGTTGTACGTTCTATCCGCAAGTCAAAGAGAAATTTCGATTAGAAAGGATATATAAAAAATTATGAAGAATTATAGAATTACAGTTAATGGAAATGTATATGATGTCGCAGTAGAAGAGACCGGAGCAGGAACAGCACCTGCTGCACCTGCAGCAGCACCAAAGGCAGCTCCGAAAGCTGCACCTGCAGCAGCACCGAAGGCAGCAGCCGGAGCACAGGGCGGTGTAAAAATAACTGCACCAATGCCAGGTAAAGTTCTCTCTGTAAAAGCACCGGTTGGAACAGCAGTAACAAAAGGACAGGTTGTCATGATTCTGGAAGCTATGAAGATGGAAAACGAAATTGTAGCACCACAGGACGGAACCGTTGCAAGTATTGACGTAGCAGAAGGTGGTTCAGTAGAAGCCGGAGCAGTACTCGCTACTTTAAACTAATTTTGTAAAAGTAAGAAAAAACGTTTTACAAATACTTTAAAGGAGGTTTCAACATGGATTACGTTTTTGACGTTTTGGGAAACCTGATTCATCAGTCTGCATTCTTTGGCCTGACATGGGGCAATTATGTAATGATTCTGGTGGCATGTGTATTCCTGTATTTAGCAATAAAAAGAGAATATGAGCCATTATTGCTTGTGCCGATTGCATTCGGAATGCTTCTCGTAAATATTTATCCGGATATCATCGCATCACCGGAGAAAACATCCAACGGTGTTGGCGGTTTATTGCATTACTTTTATATTCTGGATGAGTGGAGTATCTTACCTTCACTTATCTTCCTGGGTGTAGGTGCCCTGACAGACTTTGGACCACTGATTGCAAATCCAAAGAGTTTCCTTATGGGTGCGGCAGCACAGTTCGGTATCTACATTGCATACTTTGGTGCGATTGCCATGGGATTCAATGATAAGGCAGCAGCAGCTATCTCCATCATCGGTGGTGCCGATGGTCCTACATCCATCTTCCTTGCAGGTAAACTTGGACAGACAGACCTGATGGGACCGATTGCGGTAGCAGCGTATTCCTATATGTCACTGGTCCCGATTATCCAGCCGCCTATCATGAAACTGCTGACCACTGAGAAGGAAAGAAAGGTCAAGATGGAACAGCTTCGTCCTGTAACAAAGCTGGAAAAAATCTTATTCCCAATCATTGTTACCATCGTAGTAGTAATGATTCTTCCTACCACAGCACCTCTTGTTGGTATGCTGATGTTAGGTAATCTGTTCCGCGAATCCGGAGTAGTAAAACAGCTTGCAGAAACAGCTTCCAATGCTTTAATGTATATCGTAGTTATCCTGCTTGGTACATCCGTAGGTGCAAGTACCAGTGCAGAAGCATTCTTAAATCTGGATACTTTGAAGATTGTAGCACTTGGTCTGATTGCATTTGCTTTCGGAACAGCAGCCGGTGTACTGATTGGTAAATTAATGTGTAAATTATCCGGTGGAAAGATTAATCCGTTAATTGGTTCCGCAGGTGTATCCGCAGTGCCTATGGCAGCACGTGTATCCCAGAAGGTAGGTGCGGAAGCAGATCCTACAAACTTCCTGTTGATGCATGCCATGGGACCAAACGTAGCAGGTGTTATCGGTACTGCAGTAGCAGCCGGAACATTTATGGCAATCCTGTTATAATATAAGGAGGAAATAGAAATGGCAGAGAAAAAACCAGTAAAAATTACGGAAACTGTTCTTCGTGATGCTCATCAGTCATTAATTGCGACAAGAATGACCACAGAACAGATGCTTCCGATTATAGATAAGATGGATAAAGTTGGCTATCATTCGGTTGAATGTTGGGGTGGTGCTACTTTTGATGCATCTCTTCGATTCTTAAAAGAAGATCCATGGGAGAGATTAAGAAAACTCCGTGATGGATTCAAGAACACAAAGCTGCAGATGCTTTTCAGAGGACAGAATATCCTCGGTTATCGTCATTATGCAGATGATGTGGTAGAATACTTTGTACAGAAATCAGTTGCAAACGGTATGGATATCATACGTATCTTTGACTGCTTAAACGACCTTAGAAACCTGCAGAGTACTGTCAATGCAGTAAAGGCTGTAAAGCATGAAAATCCAAATGCAGAGGCGCAGATCGCATTATCCTATACCCTGGGTGATGCTTATACTTTGGAATACTGGAAAGATATCGCAAAGAGAATTGAAGACATGGGAGCAGATTCTATCTGTTTCAAGGATATGGCAGGACT
>FR900186.1:276-11866 GCA_000437755.1 Roseburia sp. CAG:303 | reverse complement strand
CAGGACTTCTTCTTCCATATAAAGCTACCGAATTAATCGGTACTTTAAAGGATACCGTAAAGATTCCTATCCAGCTTCATACACACTATACTTCCGGTGTTGCTTCCATGACTTACTTAAAGGCAGTAGAAGCAGGTGTGGATGTTATCGATACTGCAATGTCACCATTTGCACTCGGTACCAGCCAGCCGGCAACCGAAGTTATGGTAGAAACCTTCAAGGGAACTCCATACGATACCGGACTTGACCAGAAGTTACTTGCAGAAATCGCAGATTACTTCCGTCCGATGAGAGAAGAAGCATTAAAGACCGGATTATTAAATCCAAAGGTATTAGGCGTAAACATCAAGACTCTTCTTTACCAGGTACCGGGCGGAATGCTCTCCAACATGGTATCACAGTTATCCGAAATGCATGCAGAGGACAAGTACGAAGAAGTGCTTGAGGAAATCCCAAGAGTTCGCAAAGATCTCGGTGAGCCTCCTCTTGTTACACCGTCCTCACAGATTGTCGGAACACAGGCTGTTATGAACGTTATCGGCGGAGAACGTTACAAGATTGCAACAAAGGAAACAAAGGCTGTTCTGAGTGGTGAATATGGTCAGACCGTAAAACCATTCAACAAAGAAGTACAGGAGAAAGTTATCGGAGATAAAGAACCGATTACCTGCAGACCTGCAGATCTCTTAGAGCCGGAACTTCCTAAGATTGAAGCTGAGATGGCTGAGTGGAAAGAACAGGATGAAGATGTATTAACATATGCTCTCTTCCCACAGGTTGCATTAGATTTCTTCAAATACAGAAAAGCACAGAGAGAAAAAGTTGATTTAAACGTAGCAGATACGGAAAATAAGGCTTATCCTGTGTAATATATGATAAAATAAGGGGCTGTCTGTGGACAGCCCCTTTTGGAGGTAAAAAATATGAGAAAGATGAAATTCCTCACTATGTTTGTAATAAGTACAGTTTTATTGGCAAGTACGGCGGTAACTGCCTATGCGACGTGCGGACAGGATTATGAAACAACAAACATTGATGCACAGAATTATACCAAGTGGTCCACACCGATAGAATCCTATCTGACCGAAACTACGGATGGAAAATTAATGCGTGTACAAAAAAACGATGATAATACAGGAATCCTGGTAGAATATTACACAAAAGATTATAAATTGCAGGAGAGCAGAATCATTGATGACGAGCTTCCAATATTTGGTGGATTTTATGCAACGGATGACAATTATTATATTTTATCCGGTCAGAATAACAGTGAGAAAGATGACACAGTGGAAGTACTCCGGCTTACAAAGTATGATAAGGACTGGAACCGTATTGCAAGTGCCAGTGAATACGGTGCAAATACAAAGAAACCTTTTGATGCAGGTTCTGCCAGAATGACACATGATGGCAAGTATCTTTTTATCCGTACCTGTCATCTGATGTACAGCGGTCACCAGGCAAACTATACCATACAGGTGGATACGGAACAAATGAAGGTCACCAGTGCTTTTTCAGGTGTTTATGATTCAACATATGGTTATATCAGTCATTCTTTCAACCAGTTTATCAAAATAGATGATGGGCAGCTGGTAGGAGTGGATCATGGGGATTATTATCCGCGGGCATTTATGCTGCAATTGTACACCGGAGATTATACGAATGGTAATTTTATATCAAGATGCCAGACAAAACGCTTTATGACTTTTCAATCGCACTGGAATTCGAACGAAACAGGGGCATCCGCCGGTGGATTTGAAATTTCCGACAGTGCATATCTTCTTGCGGGAAATACCGTCAGCCAGGAAAACAGAGATATTGATGATTTGGTAACCAGAAATATTTTTGTGGCTGCAATAGCAAAAGATAGTAAAGAACTAACAACAAACTGGATTACTACTTATAACGAAGGCGAAACAGGAACATCTACCCCACAGTTTGTAAAAACCGGTGAAAATGAATATATGCTTCTCTGAACAAGAAATGGTATGGTAAATTATACGAAAATTGATGGGGATGGAAATCAGACCGGGAAAATCTATGAAATGAGTGGTGATTTAAGTGACTGTGTACCAATTGCTGTAAATGGAAAATTAGTATGGTATGTATGTAAAAATGATGATATTACCTTTTATGAAATCAACCTTGCAAATCTTACTTCGACAAATAAAACTGAGGTAGCGCGGGGACATAATTATAAAGTGGTAACGATGGACGAAAAGGGATATGCAACCGTAAGGTGCCGTACCTGTGGTCATGAAACACAGAGAGAAACAGCAGATACGATTTATTTGAAGCTTTATATGAAAAGCGGGAATAACTTCTATGGAATTAATCAATACACTTATCAGGATTTGAAACCAGGTGACAGGGTATATGCTGCTGTTTCCATGTATAACAGCACATCGTCAAAGGCATATCATGACAAATATACGATAGAGATAGATGATAAAGATGTCGTTCAATATTGTGATCCGCAGAACGGAGAGAGTTACTTCAGTTTTGTAGTGAAAAAATTTGGTTCCGCGAATATAACCGTTAGATCCGAAATGAATGATGGACTTTATCATACTTATCAGTTTATAGTACCATTTTACTGTTACATTAATTCTGCGAATAAAACGATTTCCTCATTTCAGGAAGGAACTACTGTCAGTGATATTGCAGGAAAATACACAGGTCCTGTACAGGTAAAGGATACAAATGATAAGGTTTTGGATAACTCGTCCAAAGTGGGAACCGGATATAAAGTAACAGAGCAGGAAACAGGAAAGGTTTATACAACTATCCTGCGGGGAGATGTCAACGGTGATGCCATCATTGATGTACTGGATATGGAAGCGATTCAGAAATCCATTCTTGGAATCAGTCCATTGACAGGAGTGTATGAACAGGCATCAGACATCGATAAGGATGATCAGATTTCCGTACTGGATATGGAAGCGATTCAGAAACATGTTTTAGGAATTGAAATTATCAGTAGGTGATAGGTAATTACAGGATGGAATATAAAAGAATAATTTTGTTTAAGGGTGCTGTGGAAACTCTGGAATATTTTTCGGAACAGCTGGCACGGGCTTTTGTACATATGGGAAAAGAAACCTGGTTTTGGAATCTTAATACACCTGTGGATAGCAGGAAAGAATTTTTAAAATTTTACAAAGAAGGAGAAACGGTTCTGTTTACCTTTAATTTTATTGGATTGAGCGGCGAAAAACAGTTTGAAACAGAAAAACATAGTACTCTATGGGAAAAGTATAAAATCCCATGCTGGTGTATGATGGTAGATCATCCCATGTATTATTACAAACAGCTTTCGGAAACAAACAGCAATTTAAAACTGATATGCACTGACCGTGGACATTGCCGGTTTACGGAAACATTTTATCCCAAATATGGAAGTGTGGATTTTGTACCGTTAGGAGGAACAAAACTGTTGGCAGATCCGATTGCATATGCGGACAGGGATATTGATATCTTGTTTGCAGGAAATTATGTTGCACTGCCGAATCTGGAAAAACACCTGGCAGGAGTACCGGAAGATAACAAAGAATTCTATTTTGAAATCATAGAAGAACTTATTCAGAATCCGGAGATGCCGATGGATACGGCGATTTTGAAGCATCTGCATAGTGAAATTCCGAAGATCACACGCCATGAAACTCTTGTATGTATGTACCATATGATTTTTGTAGATTTATATGTACGATCATATTTCAGGCGGGAACTGGTATGTTCCCTTGCAGAAGCAGGGATGAAAGTAACCGTTCTGGGAAAAGACTGGGAATTGTCCGGATGCAGAAAACCGGAAAATCTTATTCTTATGGGGCAGGTAGATTCTCTTACCTGCCTTGAATTCATGCAGCGGGCAAAAATATCCTTCAATGTGATGCCATGGTTTAAAGAGGGTGCACACGACCGAATCTTTAATTCCATGCTGTCAGGCTGTGTAACGGTTACGGATTCGTCCCTCTATCTGGATGAAATCCTGCATGATCATGTGGATTTTGCGGGATATACCCTGAAAGAAAGGGAAAAACTGCCGGAAATCGTACAGAAGCTGCTGCAGGACAGGGAGTATAGCCAGAAACTGGCACAGGCAGGGTATGACCTGGCACAGGCACATACCTGGGAAAAACGTGCGGAAATGCTGGATGGAATTTTTAAGATTGGATGAGAATAACAGAGGGAGGAAACGGATGGAAGAAGAGGAAAGCATTGTAAAAAGAATTAACACGAAATTTTCTACAATGAGCAGAGGTCAGAGAAAGCTGGCAGAATATATTCTCTCAGAATATGACAAAGCAGCATTTCTTACGGCAGCAGAGATTGGAAAACAGGTGGGTGTCAGTGAATCAACCGTTGTCCGGTTTGCAGGACTGCTGGGATATAAAGGTTATCCTTATATGCAGAAAGCACTGGAACAGCTGGTATATACAAAACTTCATGAAGCACCTGCCGTTGATATAGAAAATGAAAATATATCTGGACAGGAAGTATTGGAACAGATATTAAAAAAAGATATTCAAAATATCAGCATGACATTGGAAAATACGGATCGGCGCACCTTTGACATGGCAGTGGAAAAATTGCTGAATGCTCGGCATGTCTATCTGGTAGGAATACGGGGTTCCGAACCGCTGGCAGTTTATATGGGGTTTTATCTGAAATTAATGTTAGACGAAGTGACAGTGATATCCAATGGAAACACCAGTGATTTATTTGAAGGCCTGATGAAAATAAATGAAGAAGACTGTCTGGTCGGAATCAGTTTTCCGAGGTATTCCATGCGGACCTTGAAGGCAATTGAATTTGCAAACAGCAGAAGTGTCAGTGTGATAACGATTACCGACAGCATCAATTCGCCCATGAATCTGTATTCCTCCTGCAATCTTATCGCCAGAAGTGATATGACGGCAGCCGCGGACTCGCTCTGTGCACCCATGAGCCTTGTCAATGCACTGATAACGGCAGTTATGGCAAAACGCAGGAAAAACCTGCTAAATCGTCTGGAAATGCTGGAAGATATCTGCAACCAGTACGGAACGGGAGAAAATGATGAACTCAATAAGGTGGACGACTCCGATTGCATAGGGATTTGACATGGAAATAGAGTTGTGGTAAAATTCAGTGCATAAAATCAGTATAAGATAAGGAACAGACAGAATGGAGAAAATAGCAGTAATCGGTGGCGGGGCAGCTGGGATGATGGCGGCCATATCCGCAGCGGAAACGGGTCATGAAGTCCATCTTTTTGAGAAAAATGAGAAACTTGGAAAGAAAATATTTATCACGGGAAAAGGAAGATGCAATCTGACAAATGCATCCGATATGGACGAGATACGCCGGAATATCGTGACGAATTCAAAATTTATGTACAGTGCATTGTATACATTAAGCAATGACGATGTGATACAGATGTTTCAGGATGTTGGCGTGGAGACAAAGGTAGAAAGGGGAAACCGGGTATTTCCAGTGTCGGATAAATCTTCCGATATAATATGGGGACTTACAAAGATGTTGAAAAAACAGCAGGTAATGATCCATCTGAATACCGGCATCCAGGATATCCTGTGGGAAGAAGGACTGGAGAAGAAACCTGTGATCAAAGGAATTATAACGGAGGATGGAGAAAAGCTGTTCTTCTCAAAAGTAATCATAGCAACCGGTGGGTATTCCTATCAGTCCACAGGTTCTACCGGAGACGGGTATCGTTTTGCAAAAGAAACCGGACACAGAGTAACGGATATTCTGCCGGCATTAGTACCACTTGTAGTAAAAGAAGAGTGTGTCAAAGAGATGCAGGGACTGTCATTGAAAAATATCCGGGCAGACTTTTATGTAGAAGGAAAAAAAGTCTACTCTGATTTCGGGGAAATGTTGTTTACCCATTTCGGAGTCAGTGGTCCTGTGATTTTAAGTGCAAGCAGTCTGCTAACAGAAGGACTGCGGCAGGGGAAAAAGACAGATTTGGTGCTGGATCTGAAGCCGGCATTGGATGAAAAACCACTGGATGAACGTATTTTAAGGGATTTTTCGGAATATAAGAATAAGGATTTCCGCAATGCACTGGGAGATCTTCTGCCCAAGAGCATGATTCCCGTAATCATAGAACGATCCGGCATTGACGAATTTAAGAAAGTAAACCACATTACAAAAGAAGAACGAAGAAATCTTGTAAATGTCATTAAGAACTTCCGGCTGACCGTTACCGCAACGAGGGGATTCCAGGAAGCCATCATTACCAAGGGCGGTGTCAATGTAAAAGATATCAATCCTGCGACCATGGAATCAAAGCTCGTTTCCGGCTTATATTTTGCCGGTGAGGTGCTGGATGTGGATGCATTTACAGGCGGTTATAACCTTCAGGTGGCATGGTCCACAGGAAGACTTGCGGGATTTTCCGTATAAAAGGAAAAGGAGAGGAAACAGATGTTTAATGTAGCAATAGACGGACCGGCAGGAGCCGGAAAAAGCACGATAGCAAAGCTGGTCGCAAAAAGGGAAGGATTTATCTATGTGGATACCGGTGCCATGTACCGGGCACTGGCTGTATTATGTGTGCGGTCCGGAGTAAATATAAAAGAAGAAACAGAAGTTGTGAAGGTCTGTGAACCGGCACAGGTAACCATTCGGTATGAAGATGAAGAACAGCAGGTCATTCTAAATGGAGAAAATGTAAATCCATATCTGAGAACAGAAGAAACAGGAAATGCAGCCTCCGTCATTTCTGCCTATGCAGGAGTCCGGGAAAAACTGCTCATGCTGCAGCGCCAGCTTGGAAAAGAGCATAATGTTGTCATGGACGGCAGGGATATCGGAACGAATGTATTAAAAGATGCACAGCTGAAAGTTTATCTGACAGCTGGAAGCGATACACGTGCCAGAAGACGTTTCGATGAACTGACGGCAAAGGGAATTCTATGCAATCTCGAAGAAATTAAAAAAGATATCGAAGAGCGGGATTATCAGGATATGCACAGAAGCATTGCACCGTTAAAACAGGCTGAGGATGCTGTCTATCTTGACTCCTCTGCAATGACCATAGAAGAAGTGGCAGAAAAAATACAGACACTAATGAGGGAAAAAGGATGGAAGTAAGGATTGCAAAGACGGCAGGGTTCTGTTTCGGGGTAAAAAGAGCCGTTGCAACCGTGTATGAAGAAATAAAAAATGGAAAAGATAAACAGGAGATCATTTATACCTATGGCCCGATTATCCATAATGAACAGGTCGTGTCTGACCTGGAGAACAAAGGAGTCCGGGTTATCCATGGAAAAGAGGACCTGAAAAGCATAACAGAAGGAACGGTTATCATTCGCTCCCATGGAGTTGACCGGGAAACCTATGACATGATCCGCAGCCAGGGACTCAAATTAGTGGATGCAACCTGCCCCTTCGTGAAAAAAATCCACAGAACCGTGGAAGAAAAAAGCAGGGAAGGGTATGATATTATTATTATTGGAAATGAGGACCACCCAGAAGTCCAGGGGATAAAAGGATGGTCCGAATCCGATACTTATATCATGAATACTGAGGAAGAAGCTGAAAAATTCAGCATTTTTCCGGGCAAAAAGCTGTGTGTGGTGGCACAAACGACATTTAATTACAAGAAATTTGATAAAATGGTTGAAATTATTGCAAAAAAGCGGTATGATATAGTAGTTGTTAATACTATATGCAATGCGACAAACGAGAGACAGGTGGAAGCAAGGAAGATTGCCGCGGAATCCGACGCAATGATAGTCATCGGCGGCAGAAACAGTTCCAACACACAGAAGCTTTATGAAATTTGTAAAGAGGAATGTAAACATACTTACTATATACAGCAACTTGAAGACTTGGATTTAGAAAAGCTGCAAACCTGTAGAAATGTAGGTATTACAGCAGGGGCTTCGACCCCAAATAATATAATAGAGGAGGTTCAGGCAGAATGTCAGAATTAAGCTTTGAGCAGATGTTAGAAGAATCATTAAAAACTATCAGAACAGGAGATATCGTTGAAGGAACAATCATTGACGTTAAGCCAGATGAAATTGTTTTAAATATAGGTTACAAGTCAGATGGTATTATTGCAAGAAACGAATATACCAACACACCTAATGCAGATTTAACAACAATGGTATCTGTTGGCGATAAGATGGAAGCTAAGGTATTAAAAGTCAACGATGGAGAAGGTCAGGTATTATTAACATACAAGAGACTGGCTCAGGAAAAGGGAAGCAAGAGACTCGAAGAAGCTTTTGAAAACAAAGAAGTATTAAAGGCTGTTGTATCCCAGGTTATGACAGGCGGATTAAGTGTTGTTGTTGATGAAACAAAGGTATTTATTCCAGCAAGTCTTGTTTCTGATACTTATGAAAAAGATTTAAGTAAATATGCAGGACAGGAAATCGAATTCGTAATCAGTGAGTTTAATCCGAAGAGAAGAAGAATCATCGGCGACAGAAAGACTTTATTAGTAGCTGCAAAGAAAGAAAAACAGGAAGAATTACTTGCAAAGATCAAAGAAGGACAGGTAGTAGAAGGTACTGTAAAGAATGTTACAGACTTCGGTGCATTCATTGATTTAGGCGGTATCGACGGACTCTTACACATTTCAGAAATGTCATGGGGAAGAGTTGAACATCCAAAGAAGATGTTCAAGGTTGGTGATTCTGTTAAAGCTATCGTAAAAGAAGTAAATGGAACCAAGATTGCATTAAGCCTTAAGTTTGATGAAACAAACCCATGGTTAAATGCAGCAGAGAAATATGCAGTAGGTAATGTAGTAGAAGGTACTGTAGCAAGAATGACAGATTTCGGTGCGTTCGTAGAACTTGAACCGGGTATCGATGCACTCCTTCATGTATCACAGATTGCAAAGGAACATATCGACAAGCCGTCTGATGTATTAAAGATTGGCGATAAGATTGAAACCAAGGTTGTTGATTTCAATGCAGATGAAAAGAAGATCAGCCTGAGCAGAAAAGCTTTATTAGACAATACTGCTGAAGCTGAGAAAGATGCTGAATAAAACCTAAGCAGAAGGAAACGAGTAGGAGTCTGGGGAAACTGGTTCCTACTCGATTTTTTCAAATAGTATATATTACATATCAGCAGGAATATTCCGATGATATTATGAGAGGTGCCCTTATGGATTATGAACAGTTTAAAACTCAGATTTTACAGCTTACAACCATTGATTTGAATGCATACAAAGAACGGCAGATGAAAAGAAGAATAGACGCACTGATTGCAAAACATAAATATCCGGGCTATAAGGAATATGTTGCGGCATTGAAGCAGAATCAGGAGTTATTTGAGGAATTTGTAAACTATCTGACCATAAATGTATCTGAATTCTGGAGAAACCCGGAACAGTGGAAGGTTCTGGAGGACTCTGTTATTCCGGAGCTGATTAAGAAAAATGGCAAAAATATCAAAGTATGGAGTGCAGCGTGTTCAACCGGAGATGAGCCATATTCCCTGGTTATGCTGTTATCAAAATTTATGCCGTTAAGAGACATAAAGATTCTGGCAACAGATATTGATAAACAGGTACTCGAGAAGGCAAGGGCAGGACTCTATAACCAGAAGAGTCTTACAGGACTTCCGGAAGAATTTAAAAAGAAATATTTTACAAAAGTAGGATTAAGCAATTACCAGATTAATGATGAGATTAAGAAATGTGTGGAATTTAAACAGGGAAATCTTCTGAAAGATAAATATCCGGCCAATCTTGATCTGATTGTCTGCCGAAATGTATTAATCTATTTTACGGATGAAGCGAAAACGGATATATACCGTAAATTTAATGATTCATTAAAATCGGAAGGATTTCTTTTTGTTGGAAGTACGGAACAGATTATTAATTATCGTGACTTGAATTACCAGTCATACCGTTCATTTTTCTACAAAAAGAATTAAGGAATATGATATGAGAGTGATTTCAGGAAGTGCAAGGAGAACGAATCTGAAAACGGTTCCGGGTGAATCGACCAGACCGACAACGGACAGAATTAAAGAAACACTTTTCAATATGATTCAGGGAGAATTATATGACTGCCTGTTTCTGGATCTGTTCAGCGGAAGTGGCGCCATTGGGATCGAAGCGCTCAGCCGCGGTGCCAGACGATGCTATTTTGTAGAACAGGCAAAAGAAGCAGTTGCATGCATCAGGCAGAATCTGGATACAACACATCTGGAACAGAAAGCAGTTGTTATGGATTGTGATGTTCTGGCTGCGATAGGCAGGTTGAAGGGAAAAGAAAAACCATTTGATTTTATTTTTATGGATCCGCCATATAATAAGAATTTTGAATTTCATGTTTTAGACGAATTGAGGCAGATGGACTATGTAGATGATCATACGGTAATTATTGTGGAAGCATCAAAAGAAACCAGCTTTGATTATCTGGATCAGTTTGGATATGAAATGATCAAAAGAAAAGAATACAAAACAAATATGCATATATTTATACAAAAGAAATAAATTACCTGTAAAGGCATACATATAAAAAGAAACAGAAAGGCATGGAATAAAATGATAAGGGCAATTTATCCGGGAAGTTTTGATCCGGTTACGCTGGGTCATCTGGACATTATTCAGCGTGCGGCAAGAAATTGTGACGAACTTATAGTGGGCGTATTGAATAATAAGTCAAAATCCCCTTTATTTACAGTTGAAGAAAGAGTTGCGATGCTCAAAGATGTAGTAAGAAATATTCCAAACGTAAGGATTATGGCTTTCAGTGGACTACTGGTAGATTTTGCCAGGGAGCAGGGAGCACATTGCATCATCCGGGGGCTGCGGGCAATTACAGATTTTGAGTACGAACTTCAGATGGCACAGACGAACAGTATACTCAACAAAGAAATTGATACGATGTTTCTGACCGCCAGCAATGATTACTCTTATCTGAGTTCCACCACTGTGAAAGAGATTGCAAGCTTTGGCGGTGATATTAAACAGTTTGTACCTAGAGAAGTCTGTGACAAAGTATACGAAAAATATGGAATAAAGGAAAGATAAGAAAGGCGGACTATGTTATGAGTAACAATATTGAGCAGATTATCAATGAAATAGAAGATTATATTGATGGTTGCAAATTCTCTCCGTTATCAACCACAAAAATTATGGTAAATAAAGATGAGCTGGAAGAATTGTTAGAAGAGCTCAAAATGAAAACTCCGGGAGAAATCAAAAAATATCAGAGGATGTTGGCAAATAAGAGCGGAATACTTGAAGATGCCAGACAGAAGGCTGAAAACATTATTGCAGAAGCTACGGAGCAGGCAAGTGCATTGGTGAATGAGCATGAGATTACCCAGCAGGCATATGTACAGGGAAATGAACTGATTGCAAAAGCTCAGGAACAGGCACAGAAGATTATTGCAGAAGCAAATGAAGATGCAGATACCATTCGTTTAGGGGCGATCCAGTATACAGACAATATGCTTGCAAACATCCAGAATACCATTACTTATTCAATGGAAAATATCACAATGCGTTATGAAGCATACATGAAGTCACTGCAGAAAACACTGGAGACAGTTATCGCAAACCGGAATGAACTGAATGTGCCGCCGGCACCGCCGCAACCAAAACCGG
>FR900186.1:0-248 GCA_000437755.1 Roseburia sp. CAG:303 | reverse complement strand
GCAGCAACAGCCGCCCCAGACTGGAGCTCCGGATTATGCGGATGATGAAGATGACTTCCCGGATGAACTGGATGATTATACACTGGATATTGACGAAGACGAATTAGAAGATGAATAAAAATGAGGAATAACTGTTTTAAACTGTGAAAGGTTTCGAACAGTTATTTTTTTGCCTTTTTTGTATAATATGTGGGAATGCATAATGCGGAATTATCCACAGGCATCAAAGAATCATAGGTAATTGCGAA
>FR900185.1:172527-181104 GCA_000437755.1 Roseburia sp. CAG:303 | reverse complement strand
CAAGCGATACTATAACAAAGATATATGAATACTTTGCACAGTATGATGAAGCTAAAACGAAAGATATAGCGGAGTATATTGGCCTGAGTGCTTCAAGGACAAGAGCAATTCTGGCACAGGTGGAAAATATAGAGCCAGTAGGAACAAATACGAATAGAAGGTATAAGCTTAGAAAGTAAAATTCCCCTTGCCTCGAATAACGAGAAAATTTCTTAATAAATCCACTTGCATTTTTTATATTCATGCACTATAATGACGATGTCGATAATTTTTCAGGGCGGGGCGAAAATCCCCACCGGTGGTATAGCCCACGAGCCTTTTGGCATGATTTGGTGAGATTCCAAAGCCGACAGTATAGTCTGGATGTGAGAAGAATTTATCATTGCATGGATAATGATAGACGTGTATTTACGCGTATTTTAAGCTCCCTGATTAATGTCAGGGAGCTTTTTTGGACTTAGACCTCTGAAAAATAGATCGTAAATCAGGAGGTATCGATATGACGGATGAAGATTATATGCGTATGGCGATTGCACTTGCGGTAAAAGGGGAAGGACATGTAAATCCCAATCCTATGGTTGGTGCGGTAATCGTAAAGGATGACAGGGTTATCGGACAGGGGTATCATGAAAAATATGGAGAACTTCATGCCGAAAGAAATGCCATAGCATCATTGACAGAATCGGCGGAGAATGCGACGATTTATGTTACATTAGAGCCATGCTGCCATTACGGAAAAACTCCGCCGTGTACCAGTGCGATTATCGAGAACGGAATCCGCCGGGTTGTGATTGGATCAGGCGATCCAAATCCGCTGGTTGCCGGAAAGGGAATCCGTATTCTGAGAGAACATGGCATCGAGGTTACAGAGGGGGTACTGAAAGAAGAATGTGATGCCGTAAATCCGGTATTTTTCCATTATATCCGGACAAAAACACCTTATGTTACCATGAAGTATGCACAGACACTCGATGGAAAGATTGCCTGCTTTACCGGGGCTTCCAAATGGGTAACGGGAGAAGAGGCAAGGGCATATGTCCAGCACATGAGAAACAGACATATGGCGATTATGGTTGGAGCCGGTACGGTTCAGGCGGATGATCCGATGTTAAACTGCCGTCTGGAGGGGGGCAGAAATCCGGTGCGGATTATCTGTGATTCCACGCTTAGAACTTCTATGGATAGTAAGATTGTAAAGACAGCAGGAGAGATACGGACTGTTTTTGCAACAGTCAGCGATGATCCGGACAGAATAGAAGCATTTCAGAGATCCGGATGTGAAATCATAAGGACAACACCGGTAAATGGCAGGGTAAACTTAAAAGAACTCATGCAGATGCTTGGAGAGCAGAAGATTGACAGCGTCCTTCTGGAAGGTGGCAGTACACTGAACTGGTCAGCTCTGCAGGCTGGAATTGTAACACACATCAGTGCATTTCTTGCACCCAAAATTTTTGGCGGAGAGCGTGCAAAAACAGCAGTTGGCGGAGAGGGAGTAAAAGATCCTTCGGAAGCATTTGGATTAAAAAATCAGAAAATAACACAGATCGGGCAGGATCTTCTGATCGATGCAGATTTGTAGGCGATAAGGAGAAGAACATATGTTTACCGGGATAGTGGAAGAAAAAGGAGTTGTGCAGAAAATAGCAAAAGGAGTCCATTGTGCTTCTCTTGTAATTGCCGCCGGCAAAATTATGGAAGATCTTCATGTGGGCGACAGCATTGCCGTCAACGGAGTCTGCCTGACAGTAACAGAGTTTGCAAAACAGACATTTCAGGCCGATGTTATGCCGGAAACCATGAACCGCTCTTCACTTGGAATATTAAGGACAGGAAGCCACGTCAATCTGGAGCGGGCAATGCCTGCAAATGGAAGATTTGGCGGACATATCGTGTCGGGACATATCGATGGAACGGGAGTGATTGCAGAAGTAAAAAGAGAGGAAAATGCAGTCTGGTATACCATCAGTGCAGGTGAGAATATCATGCGGTACATTATTGAAAAAGGATCTGTTGCCATTGACGGAATCAGCCTGACGGTGGCAAAAACAGGAAAAGACTATTTTAAGGTTTCCGTGATTCCACATACCATGGAGCAGACGATTCTTCCGGAAAAACGGCAGGGAGATAGAGTGAATCTGGAAAATGACCAGATTGGAAAATATATAGAACATCTTCTGGGACTGGAAAAGAAAACCAGTGGAATTACAATGGATTTTTTACACCAATATGGATTTTAGAAAGTGAGGTTTTCTATGAGCGAATTTCATACAATAGAAGAAGCATTAGAAGATTTAAGAAACGGAAAAATTATTCTTGTGACAGATGATGAAGATCGTGAAAATGAAGGCGATTTTATCTGTGCCGCAGAATATGCCACAACCGAAAATATTAATTTTATGGCGATGCATGGAAAGGGATTAATCTGTATGCCGATGAGCAGGGCATATTGTGAAAAATTAAAGCTCCCGCAGATGGTATGTGATAATACGGATAATCATGGTACGGCATTTACGGTGTCCATTGACCATATCAGCACAACAACCGGCATTTCCGCCGAGGAGAGAGGAATTACCGCAAGAAAATGTGTGGATGAGAACGCAAAGCCGGAGGACTTCCGCAGACCAGGACATATGTTCCCGCTTCTTGCAAAGAAAAACGGAGTGCTGGAGCGGAACGGACACACGGAGGCAACCGTTGATTTGATGCGGCTTGCGGGATTGAAGGAATGTGGTCTCTGCTGTGAAATCATGCGGGAGGACGGAACAATGATGCGTACCTCGGAGTTAAAAGAACTGGCAGACAAATGGAATCTGAAATTTATTACCATCCGGGCATTGCAGGATTACCGCAAGAAGCATGAAAAACTGGTGGAATGTGAAGCGGTTACGAGAATGCCGACAAAATATGGCGAATTTAAAGCCTATGGATATGTAAATAAATTAAACGGGGAACATCATGTGGCACTGGTAAAAGGCGAAATCGGCGATGGCAGGGATTTGTTATGCCGGGTACATTCCGAGTGTCTGACCGGGGATGCATTTGGTTCATTAAAATGCGACTGCGGGCAGCAGTTTGCAGCAGCCATGACTCAGATAAATCAGGAGGGCAGAGGAATTCTTCTGTATATGCGTCAGGAAGGCAGGGGAATCGGACTGATTAATAAATTAAAGGCATATGCACTTCAGGATCAGGGAATGGATACACTGGAAGCAAACCTTGCACTCGGATTTCCGGGAGATATGCGGGAATATTACATTGGCGCACAGATTTTGAAAGACCTGGGTGCAAAGACATTACGGCTTTTGACCAATAATCCGGAGAAGGTATACGAACTTTCCGATTATGGCATGGAGATCAGTCAGAGAGTGCCGATTCAGATGGAGCCGACCTCACAGGATTTGTTCTACTTAAAAACAAAACAGAATAAAATGGGGCATTACCTCAATTATAAATAACTCAGATTAGAAAGGAAAGAATGAATGATGAAGGTTTTAGAAGGAAATTATACAGGAAAAGGAATTAAGGTAGGAATTGTTGCAGCACGTTTTAATGAGTTTATTACTTCAAAGCTGGTATCGGGTGCGGAGGATTGTCTGGT
Organism: Roseburia sp. CAG:303; assembly: GCA_000437755.1. Classification (GTDB taxonomy): domain Bacteria; phylum Bacillota; class Clostridia; order Lachnospirales; family Lachnospiraceae; genus CAG-303. The sequence continues at coordinate 177,503 of FR900185.1, read as the reverse complement.
GCGTCATGAGGTGGCTTCGGATGATATTGAAGTGGCATGGGTTCCAGGTGCATTTGAGATTCCGCTGGTTGCACAGAAGATGGCAGCGAGTGGAAAGTATGATGCGGTAATCTGCCTCGGTGCGGTAATCCGTGGGGCAACTTCCCATTATGATTATGTATGCAATGAGGTATCAAAGGGAGTTGCGACTGTTGGTCTGAACAGCGGCATACCGGTATTATTCGGTGTGGTTACAACGGAAAATATTGAACAGGCAATCGAGAGAGCCGGAACAAAGGCAGGAAACAAGGGATATGACTGTGCTTTGAGTGCACTTGAAATGGTAAATCTGATAAAGAATCTGTAGGGAATAAGCCCCGGACATTTTTGTTGTAATTTCCCAGGCGGATTGATATAATGATACCAGTGTCAGAAAATATCTGGCGGAAGAGAAAAGGTCTGGCGGTGTAAGCTGGAAGAAAGGATGCAGAAATGTTAAAAGAATGTATTGATAATTTAAGAAAAAAAGCTCCGTTGATTCATAATATCACGAATTATGTAACTGTAAATGATGTGGCAAATATTATACTTGCCTGTGGTGCAAGTCCGATTATGGCAGATGAGATCGAAGAGGTGGAAGAGATTACCTCGATTTGCAATGGACTGAATATTAATATCGGGACATTAAATGCAAGGACGATTCCTGCCATGATGGCAGCAGGAAAGAAAGCACAGGAACTTAATCATGTGATACTGCTCGATCCTGTGGGAGCAGGTGCAAGCACACTGCGTACCAATACAGCGTTAAAACTGATGGAACAGATAAAGTTCACCGTAATCCGCGGAAATATGTCAGAAATAAAAGCACTGCATCAACAGGTCGGCGATTCCAGAGGTGTCGATGTCTGCGAAGCGGATAAGGTAACAGAAGATAATCTGCAGGAAACGGCACGGTTTTTACAGCAGTTTTCCAGATTACACGGATGTATCGTGGCAGTTACCGGTGCGATTGACCTTGTTACCGATGGCGAACAGGTATATGCCCTGAGAAATGGCAGACCGGAGATGGGACAGATCACAGGTACGGGCTGCCAGCTGTCAGGACTTATGACTGCCTATCTGGCTGCAAATCCGGAGAAACCGCTCGAAGCTGCGGTAACAGCAGTGGCAGCAATGGGAGTAGCCGGAGAAGCTGCATTTGTGCATATGAAAGAATACGAAGGAAATTCAACTTACCGGAACCGTATTATTGATGCGATTTGTCATATGGATGGAAAAACACTGGAAAACCTGGCAAAGGTAGAAAGGATTGTGTAAGATGAACGTAGATAAGAAGGATATGCAGTTATATGCGGTAACTGACAGAAGCTGGTTAAAGGGAGATACCTTATATCATCAGGTAGAACAGGCATTGAAAGGTGGGGCAACCTTTGTCCAGTTAAGGGAAAAAGAACTGGATCAGGAAACTTTTCTGCAGGAAGCAAAAGAAATCAAGGCATTATGTGCGTCTTATCATGTTCCGTTTGTGATTAACGATAATGTAGACATTGCACTGGCAATTGATGCGGATGGTGTGCATGTCGGACAGAGTGACATGGAAGCCGGCGATGTAAGACAGAAGCTTGGCAGGGATAAAATCATCGGTGTGTCAGCAGGAACGGTGGAACAGGCATTGCTTGCACAGGAACGCGGAGCAGATTATCTCGGTGTGGGAGCCGTTTTCCCGACCGGAACAAAAAAAGATGCAAATAATCTGTCACCGGATATCCTGAAGAACATATGCGATGCCGTGGATATCCCGGTAGTTGCCATCGGCGGCATTACAAAGGATAATATAAAAGAATTAAAAGGAAGCGGAATTGACGGAATCGCCGTAGTCAGTGCTATATTTGCCGCCGAAGATATCGAAAATGCCACGAAGGAATTAAAGGAAAACGTAAAAAGTATTTTGCCTGAGAAATAAAAAAGCAGAAAATATCAATTTGTAAACAGCATATATCATTGTCAAAACAGGGAAACTGGTTTATCATGATGGCATGATTCAGAAATCAGTAATTCAGAAAAAGGAGAATTGTTATGGCAAAATTATATGTGAATGCAAAGAACAAACTGGGAAAAATCAACAAAGAAATTTACGGTCATTTTTCCGAACATCTTGGAAGATGTATTTATGAAGGAATCTATGTCGGAGAGGATTCTTCGATTCCGAATGTAAACGGTATGCGTACCGATGTAGTGGATGCACTGAAGGAGATAAAAGTTCCGGTGCTTCGCTGGCCGGGCGGATGTTTTGCTGACGAGTATCACTGGAAGGACGGAATCGGACCGAAGGAAAACCGCAAGAAAATGGTAAATACCCACTGGGGCGGTGTAGTTGAAGATAACAGTTTTGGTACACACGAGTTTTTTGAACTGGTCAGACAGCTTGGCTGTGAAGCCTATGTAAATGGCAATCTTGGCAGCGGTACGGTGCAGGAAATGAATGAATGGGTGGAATACATGACATTTGAGGGTATTTCCCCGATGGCTGATTTGAGAAAAGAAAACGGTCACGAAGAGCCATGGAATCTGACTTATTTTGGAGTCGGAAATGAAAGCTGGGGATGCGGCGGAAATATGCGTCCGGAATTCTATGGCAATGAATACCGCAGATATCAGACCTATGTGCGTAATTACAATCCGAAGAAATCCATTTATAAGATTGCCTGCGGACCGAATGTGGATGACTATAAATGGACGGAAGGTGTATTAAAGACCTGTACCGATCCGGGCGGAAGAAAGGCAAAGGACTTTATGAACGGACTGTCCCTCCACTATTATACGGTGCCGGGAACATGGGAGCATAAGGGAAGTGCGCTGGAATTTGATGAGAAAGAATATTATGTTACTTTAAAGAAAACATTATATATGGATGAATTAATCAAAGGACATGGTGCAATTATGGATCAGTATGATCCGGAAAAGAAAATTGGCTTAATCATTGATGAATGGGGCAACTGGTTCGATGTAGAGCCGGGAACGAATCCGGGCTTCCTGTACCAGCAGAATACCATGAGAGATGCCATTGTAGCCGGAATCAATCTGAATATCTTCAATAAGCACTGCGAAAGGGTTAAGATGGCTAATATTGCACAGATGGTAAATGTTCTCCAGTCCGTGATTCTTACAGAGGGTGAGAAGATGGTGCTGACACCGACCTATCATGTATTTCATATGTATAAATACCATCAGGATGCAGAACTTCTTGAAAGCTCCATTGATACGGAAGAGATTGGTGTGGACGAAGAAAACAAAGTTCCAAACTTAAACGAATCCGTATCCATGGCAGAGGACGGAACGGTAAATATCACTCTGACAAATCTGTCTGCGACAGAGAGTTATCCGATGGAGCTTGTTCTGCTCGAGAAAGAAATCGGCGAAGTCAGTGCAGAGATTGTAACTGGGGACAAGAAGGCATACAATGACTTTGACCATGACAGCGATGTTGTTGAGAAAGCATTTACTGATATTGCGAATGAGAACGGAGTTCTTAAGTTTACCATTCCGGCATGCGCGGTTATGCATATCGCGGTAAAATAATGGAACAGCGGTTTTGTAAGAAATGTCTGCTCAGGGATATGGATGAAGATGCGTATTTTCTGGATTTGCAATCCTATATTTCCCATCTGGACGAAGAAGTAAAAGTGCCGGAGGAAGAATATGAACGCAGGCTTGCCGTCTGCAGTGGCTGCGACTGGCTGTTAAACGGTATGTGCCGGAAATGCGGCTGTTTTGTGGAACTCAGGGCGGTGATGAAGAAGAATCACTGTGCGGATTCGGATAAAAACTGGTAAAAGAATATGGAAGTGCTGCTTTGTAAGCGGATTGGAAAGAATCCTTTATAAGGCGGCACTTCTATTTTTTTGGATAAAAACAGGGAAATACCGGTATAATAAAATTGCACAATAATTCATGGCAGAAATTGTGGAAATAGTCAAAATGACATATTTCGATATAAAATACAAAGAAAAATATTGCAAAATAAACAATGATATGTTAGTATGTAATCAAGATAAATCAAAAACATTCAAAAATGTTCAAAACAAATCAAGGGAGTGAAAAGTACATGCTGACAGAGGAACGATATGTAGTGATAACGGAAATGGTAAACCAGCGGGGAAGTATAAAGCTGACAGACTTATGTGATATGCTTGGAATATCGGTTTCGACAGCAAGAAGGGACATTAACGCATTGGCTGAAATGGGAAAGATTACAAAAGTGCATGGTGGTGCAGTTTCCAGAAGTGAACGGTTTTTTCCGATAGAAGAAAACGTAGAAGAGAAGATTAAACAGTTTTCCTATGAAAAAGGAGCGATTGCACGATATGCGGCATCGCTGTTGGATGATGGAGATTTTGCTTTTATAGATGCAGGTACAACGACGGAGAAGATGATTGATTATCTGCCGTTAAAAAAGGTTACATTTGTGACGAATGGAATCATACATGCGAAGAAACTTGCACACAGAGGTTTTAAAGTATATATACCGGGAGGTGAGATAAGGCTTGCGACAGAAGCGATTGTCGGTGCGGAATCCGTGATGACGATGAAGGAATACAACTTTACGAAATGTTTTCTTGGCGTCAATGGAATCTCTGTATCAGCAGGATATTCCACACCGGATGTCAGTGAAGCAAGGGTAAAGACAACCATCGTGGAGAACAGCCAGTGTTCCTATATTCTGGCAGACCATTCAAAATTTGACAAGATTACTTCTGTTACATTTGCAAAATTGGAAGATTGCAAGATTATTACAGACAAGTTACCGGATCGCAAATATTTAAATTACACATCCATAAAGGAGGTTATGTAGATGATTTATACAGTGACTTTTAACCCTGCGATTGACTACATTGTGCATACGGACGAAATGGAAACAGGCGGTGTGATTCGTTCCAGCCGGGAAGAAATATATATCGGCGGAAAAGGTCTGAATGTTTCCCAGGTATTAAAAGAGC
>FR900185.1:170639-172521 GCA_000437755.1 Roseburia sp. CAG:303 | reverse complement strand
TTTCCCAGGTATTAAAAGAGCTTGGAAAAGAATCGGAAGCATTCGGTTTTGTGGCAGGGTTTACTGGGGAAGCGATTGAACGCGGTATGAAAAATTATGGAATTGCAGCGGATTTTGTACATCTCGAGGAAGGATTTTCCAGAATCAATGTTAAAGTCAAGGCAGAACGGGAGACAGAGATTAACGGTCACGGACCGGAGATACCGGAAGAAAAGATCGAAGAGCTGTTCGGAAAACTGGAAAAGCTGCAGGATGGTGACACGATTGTTCTGGCGGGAAGTATTCCGGCATCGTTGCCGCAGGATATGTATGAGAGAATCCTGGATTATCTGAAGGATAAAAAAGTAAGGGCAGTGGTGGATGCGACGAAGGATTTGCTGCTGAATGTGCTGAAATATAAGCCGTTTCTGATTAAACCGAATAATTTTGAATTAGGCGAGATGTTTCAGGTAACACTTCATACAGAAGAAGACATTGTAACGTATGCGAAGAAGTTAAAGGAAATGGGAGCCGTAAACGTATTGGTATCCATGGCGGGTGACGGAGCGGTTCTTCTGGATGAGCAGGGAATAGTGCACCGGTGTCCTGTATGCAAAGGAATGGTACAGAATTCGGTTGGTGCAGGCGATTCCATGGTAGCCGGATTTATCGCAGGATATGAACAGTGCGGCGATTATGAATATGCCCTGAAACTTGGCACTGCTGCTGGCGGAGCAACTGCTTTTTCCGCCGGACTTGGAAAAAAAGAATTAATTAAAGAATTATTAAAACAGTTACAGAATAACTAACAACTCTATGGGTAAAGGAGGAAATGCTTATGCGAATCGTTGATTTATTAAGTAAGGAAAGTATTCTTCTGAATGCATCGCCGGCATCGAAGCAGGAAGCTATCAATATGCTGGTGGATTTGCAGGTAAAAGGCGGAAGGATAGCGGATAAGGAAGCGTACAAAAAAGGAATTCTTGCAAGGGAAGAGATGAGTTCTACGGCAGTCGGGGAAGGAATTGCGATTCCACATGCGAAAAGTGAGGCTGTCAAGGCACCGTCCCTTGCAGCAATGACAGTACCGGATGGTGTGGATTATGAAGCGATGGATGGAGAGCCTTCCAACCTGCTTTTCATGATTGCGGCTCCGAATAATGGAGATGTGCATCTGGAAGTCCTGTCAAGGCTTATGACCATCCTGATGGATGAGGATTTCCGGACAAGACTGCTGGCAGCACCGGATAAACAGGAATTTTTAAATGTAATTAATCAGATGGAAGAGGAAAAATTCCCGGAAGAGGAAAAAAAAGAGGAAGAACAGGAAAGAGGAACGTATCATGTACTGGCAGTTACCGCATGCCCGACCGGCATCGCCCATACTTATATGGCGGCAGAAGCACTGGAGAAGGCAGGAAAGAAGCTTGGCATATCCATCAAAGTAGAAACAAACGGCTCAGGCGGGGCGAAGAATATCCTCACAAAAGAAGAGATTGAAGCCTGCGACGGAATCATCGTGGCAGCCGACAAGAGTGTGGAGATGGCAAGATTTGACGGAAAGAAAGTGATTGCCACAAAAGTTTCCGATGGAATCAAGATACCGGAAGAACTGATTGAACGAATCGAAAAAGGAGAGGCACCGGTTTATCATCATGCCGGGGCAAAAGCAGAAGAATCTTCCGGTATGGATGAAAGCATCGGAAGAAAATTATACAAGCATCTGATGAACGGTGTTTCCAATATGCTTCCGTTTACGGTGGCAGGCGGTATCTTCATTGCACTGGCATTTCTGATAGATACACTGGCAGGTGCACCGCAGAATGACACCTTTGGAACTTATACAGCCGCAGCGGCATTCTTTAAGACCATCGGCGGGTATGCATTTAACTTCATGGTGCCG
>FR900185.1:155215-170634 GCA_000437755.1 Roseburia sp. CAG:303 | reverse complement strand
CTTCATGGTGCCGGTACTGGCAGGTTATATCGGAAAGAGTATTGCCGACCGTCCGGGCTTCTTAGTCGGTCTGGTAGGCGGTTATCTTGCAACGACGGGTTCGACCTTTGCGGCGATAACCGGAGATGTGGCATCCGGATTTCTGGGAGCATTGTTAGCAGGTTTTGCAGGCGGCTATGTGATGCTTCTGATTGAAAAAGCATGTGATAAGCTGCCGAAGGCACTCGAAGGCATTAAGCCGGTACTGATTTATCCGCTGGCAGGACTTCTGGTCATTGCACTGATCATGTGTGCGGTCAATCCATTCATGGGAATGATAAATACAGGACTTTCCAACCTGCTTGCTAGTATGGGCGACTCCAGTAAAGTTGTACTCGGCTGTGTATTAGGTGCGATGATGTCCATCGATATGGGTGGTCCGTTTAATAAAGCGGCATATGTATTTGGAACCGCGGCGATTGCTTCCGGTAATTATGATATTATGGCAGCCGTTATGATAGGCGGAATGGTACCTCCGATAGCCATTGCCTTATCCACCACATTCTTTAAGAACAGATGGACAGAGGAAGAGCAGAAAAACGGACCGGTAAACTATATCATGGGATTCAGCTTTATTACGGAAGGTGCGATTCCATATGCAGCAGCAGATCCGTTAAGGGTTATCCCGGCATGTATGATAGGTGCAGCAGTCGCAGGAGGATTATCCATGGCATTTGACTGTACCCTGATGGCACCTCACGGAGGAATCTTCGTATTTGCAGTAGTAGGTCACTGGCCAATGTATCTGGTGGCACTGGCAGCAGGATCACTGGCAGGAATGTTGTTATTAGCACTTTTTAAGAAAAAAGTAAAATAAATAAAAGCAAAGTTTGAAAAGGAGAGATGTATTATGGTAACAAAGACAGTAAAGGTAGTAAATGAACAGGGAATGCATATGAGACCGGCAGGAGGGCTGGCACAGGAAATGAAAAAATTCGCAGGCTGTACCGTAATGTTAAAGACAGGCGGAAAAGAAGTAAAGGCAACATCGGTCATGCAGGTTATGGCAGCCGGAATTAAATGCGGCACAGAAGTAGAAATCAGTGCGGATGGCGAAAATGAGCAGGCGGCACTGGACAAGGCCGCAGAATTATTTGAAAGTGGTTTTGGCGAATAGGCATATTCCACTGAGGAGGTGGGCGATATGAAACAATATACAGGAAAAGGTGTATATAATGCGATTGCGATTGGCAGAACATCAATTTTTAAAAGAGCAGAAGTATCCGTCCGCAGAGTGCATATTACGGATGCGGATAAGGAAATAGAGAGGGTAAATAAGGCGAAGGAAGATGCGGTTTCGCAGCTTCAGGAAATCTATGAAAAAGCGGTAAAAGAAATCGGAGAGGCAAATGCCCAGATTTTTGAAACGCATATCATAATGATAGAAGATGAGGATTATAATGAATCCGTTGAAAATATCATAAAAACACAGATGGTAAACGCAGAATATGCCGTTGCCGTGACCTCGGATAATTTCGCAGAGATTTTTGCAGCCATGGATGATACATACATGCAGGCAAGAGCTGCCGATGTAAGGGATATCTCAAACCGTATCATCCAGAATCTGACACAGTCCGGAAAAGAGGAGAAAGCATCGGATGAAAAGGTTATTATCTGTGCGGATAATCTGGTGCCGAGCGAAACGGTTTCCCTTGATAAGGAAAAGGTACTGGCATTTGTAACATCATATGGCTCTTCGAATTCCCATACTGCCATTCTTGCAAGAAATATGAATATTCCGGCGGTAATAGGAGCGGGGGATGCATTTTTGGATGAAATCTCGGACGGAATGCTTGCCATCGTAGATGGATTTACCGGAACGATCTATGTGGATCCCGATGAGGAAACACTGGAAAAGTATCAGAAGCTGCAGGAAGAGGACGAAAGAAAGAAGAGACTTCTCCAGGAATTAAAAGGAAAAGAAAATGTTACACTTGATGGAACAAAAATTAATATTTACGCAAACATTGGCGGTATCGATAATGTCGGAGCGGTATTATTAAACGATGCCGGCGGAATCGGGCTGTTCCGGAGTGAATTCCTGTATCTTGGAAAATCCGATTACCCGACCGAGGAAGAACAGTTCCAGGCATACCGTAAGGTGCTTGAAAGCATGGCGGAAAAGAAGGTTATCATCCGTACACTGGATATCGGGGCGGACAAGCAGGCCGATTATTTTGAACTCGGCAAAGAGGAAAATCCGGCGCTTGGCTATCGTGCCATCCGTATCTGCCTTACCCGTCCGGAGATATTCAAAACCCAGCTTCGGGCATTGTACCGGGCCTCGGCATATGGAAATCTCGGTATTATGTTCCCGATGATTACCAGTGTTTCCGAAGTCGAGAAGATTAAGGAAATCTGCGAGGAAGTAAAGGCGGAGCTTAAGGAACTGGGCATTGCCTATTCGGAGAATGTAGAACTGGGTATCATGATAGAAACACCGGCAGCAGCCATTATCAGTGACCGGCTTGCACCACTGGTTGATTTCTTCAGTGTGGGAACAAATGATCTGACACAGTACACACTTGCCTGCGACAGACAGAATCCAAACCTGGAAATGTTCTGCGATACCCATCACGAGGCAATCTTAAGGCTGATTCAGATGGCGGCGGAGAATGCACACAAATATGGGGCATGGATTGGCATCTGCGGAGAACTCGGAGCCGATACCAGTCTGACGGAGACATTCCTGCGGATGGGAATCGATGAATTATCCGTTTCGCCGGGCTTTGTATTAAAGGTAAGGGAAGCAGTCAGAAAGATAGACCTCTCAGAAAAACAAATGGATAATTAAGAACAGAAAGAGAAGAAGCATTGTTTTGGCAGTGCTTCTTTTTCTTTTGCTTGTTTCCGGTATTGATTTTTGATATAATAATCTGTAGAGCAATTTGCGGGCATCAGCCCGGTTGCCAGGATCGAATGAGAAAGAAAAGCATGGAGAGAAAAAATGCAGAGAAAGAAAGAGATCGTTGCGGAGTATGATACTGCCGGACTGATAAGACTGAATAAATATTTAAGTGATGCGGGAGTCTGTTCCAGAAGACAGGCGGATAAACTGATTGAAGAGGGAAAAGTGACCGTGGATCAGATTCCGGCGGTGACCGGTATGCGGATCAGCCGGGATCAGGAGGTCCGGGTAGAGGGCAGAAAAGTAACTGTAGAGGATGAATTTATCCTGCTGGCATGTAATAAGCCGCGGGGGATTGAATGTACGACCGCGGAAACGGAAGGAAATATTGTTGATTTTATCCAGTATCCAAAACGCATTTATCCGATAGGAAGACTGGATAAAGACTCAGAGGGGCTGATTCTGCTTACCAATCATGGAGCAATCGTAAACAAGATACTTAAGGCATCGAATTATCATGAGAAGGAGTATGAGGTCATGGTAAACCGCCCGATTGATGAAGCCTTTATAAAGAAGATGGCAAATGGAGTCCGGATTCATAAGATCGAGAAGAAAAACGGAGAGAAGAAAGTTATTTTTGAAGCAGTAACGAGAAAATGCAAAGTTACAAAGACCGGGGAGCGGACGTTCCGGATCGTCATTACACAGGGATTAAACCGGCAGATTCGCCGTATGTGTGAAGCATGTAATGCAAAGGTGGTTACCCTGAAGAGAATCCGCATTATGAATATCCGGCTCGGGGATTTGAAAACCGGGGAAGTCCGGGAAGTTACGGATGAGGAATTAAAAGGATTATTAGATTAAAAAGATAGAATGGATGGAAGCTATGGACGAGAAATTAAAGAGAATCAGGGAACTGGTAGCGCTGTTAAATGAGGCAGGCAAAGCCTATTATCAGGAAAGCCGTGAGATTATGAGCAATCTTGAGTATGACAGATTGTATGATGAACTGGCAGAACTCGAGAAAGAAACCGGAATGGTGTATTCCGACAGCCCGACCGTGAATGTCGGTTATCAGGTGTTAAGTGAACTGCCGAAGGAAAATCATGAAGCACCGATGTTATCACTGGACAAGACAAAATCTGTGGAGGGACTGGCAGATTTCCTCGGGGATAAAGAGGGACTGCTGTCGTGGAAACTGGATGGACTGACCGTTGTACTGACTTACCGGGACGGTGTTTTGCAGAAAGCGGTTACACGCGGAAACGGACTGACCGGAGAAGTCATTACCAATAATGCGAGGGTATTTAAGAATCTTCCGGTTCGGATTCCGTTTCAGGGAGAACTGCTGTTAAGAGGGGAAGCGGTGATTCATTATTCAGATTTTGAACGGATCAATGCGACCATAGAGGATGTGGATGCAAAATACAAGAATCCGAGAAATCTCTGCAGCGGTTCGGTGCGGCAGCTGAATAATGAAATTACCGCCGGACGTAATGTGAATTTCTATGCATTTACACTGGTGCGTGCAGAGAATGAGGATTTTCATAATTCCATGGAAGCACAGTATGATTTCCTTGCCGGACAGGGTTTTTCCGTGGTAGAACATTACCGGGTAACTGCGGGAAATGTTGCAGCTGCCGTAAAGCTGTTTGCGGAGAAAATCGAACATTTCGATGNAAATCGAACATTTCGATGTGCCGTCAGACGGACTGGTACTGATGTACGATGATCTCGAATATGGCAGATCGCTTGGAAGTACGGCGAAATTCCCGCGAAATGGAATCGCTTTCAAATGGGCGGATGAAACGGCACTTACCAGATTGCTCGAGATAGAATGGAGTCCTTCCAGAACCGGACTGATCAATCCGGTCGCCGTCTTTGAACCAGTCGAGTTAGAGGGAACTACCGTGTCACGCGCCAGCGTGCATAATGTCAGCATCGTGGAATCCCTGGAGCTTGGAATCGGGGACGAGATTGAAGTCTACAAGGCGAATATGATCATTCCGCAGATTGCCGAAAACCATACCAGAAGCAGTAATCTGCAGATACCGGAAGAATGTCCGGCATGTCACGGCAGAACGGAGATCCGCAAGGTGAATGATGTAAAGTCACTATATTGCACGAATCCGGAGTGTGTGGCAAAGAGAATTAAAAAATTCACTTTATTCGTATCAAGGGATGCCCTGAATATTGATGGGTTATCGGAGGAAACACTGGAAAAGCTGATTGACCGTGGCTTTATCGGAAATTATGCCGATATTTTCCGGCTTGACCGGTATGAGAAGGAAATCGTGGATATGTACGGCTTTGGACAGAAATCTTATGACAAACTGAAAGAATCCATAGAACATGCAAGGGACGTGGATTTGCATGCCCTGATTTATGCCCTGGGAATTCCGAATATCGGACTGTCCAATGCAAAGATGATCTGCCGGGCTTACCAGTATGATTTTGATGCCATCCGCAATGCCAAAAAGGAAGAACTGATGGAAGTGGAAGGAATCGGTGAGATTATCGCAGACAGCTTCCTGAATTATTTTCAGGATGAAAAGAACTGCCGGGAACTGGAACTGCTGCTTGAGCAGGTGCGGATCCGGGAGCAGGAACGGATTAACCGGGAATCTGCGATTGCCGGAAAGACATTTGTTATCACCGGATCGGTAAATCATTTTGCAAACCGTAATGAAGTAAAGGAGCTGATTGAGAGTCTGGGCGGAAAAGTGACCGGATCGGTTACATCAAAGACGGATTATCTGATTAATAACGATACACAGTCCTCTTCTTCTAAGAATAAAAAGGCGAAGGAACTGGGGATTCCAATCCTTTCGGAAGAAGATTTCATGAAGATGTATGAGTAGGGGATAAGATGAATAATATGGAAAATATAAGGACTCACAATGAAATATAGTTTGTAAAACAGGGCTGCTGTGCTAAGTAATTAGTGTGGCAGCCTTGTTTGTTCCGAGTTGCCAAAATCTGAATTTTATGCTTGACATCTTTCCTGATTCATGCTACTATACCAACTGTACTAATCGAGATAGTACACCTAGAATTAATAGGACAGAAAAAGGAAAAGGAGAAAAGATATGCTGGAGACAAGAGAGTTATATAAAGTGTATAAGCCAAAAAAAGGTGTGGCCGTTACAGCATTAAATAAAGTATCGCTGAAGTTTCCGGAAAAAGGAATGGTTTTCCTTCTGGGAAAATCGGGAAGCGGTAAGTCAACACTGTTGAACCTGCTGGGAGGACTGGATAAATATGACAGTGGTGAAATTATTATTAAGGGAGTATCGTCAAAGGATTTTGACCAGCAGCATTTTGATTCCTACCGGAATACTTATGTAGGATTTATTTTCCAGGAATACAATGTACTGGATGAATTTACTGTGGGTGCAAATATCGCACTGGCTCTGGAGCTTCAGGGGAAAAAAGCGACAGACGAAGAAATCAACGAGATATTGAGGGAAGTAGACTTAGAGGGTTATGGCAGCAGAAAGCCGAATGAATTATCCGGCGGACAGAAACAGCGTGTTGCGATTGCGAGAGCGTTGGTAAAGAATCCGGAGATTATTATGGCGGATGAACCGACCGGAGCATTGGATTCCAATACCGGAAAACAGGTGTTCGATACACTGAAGAAGCTGTCACAGGAAAAACTGGTCATTATCGTATCGCATGACAGGGAATTTTCAGAACTGTATGCAGACCGTATTATAGAACTGGCAGATGGAAATGTCATCAGTGATATGGAAGTGGATGCACAGGCAGAAAACAGAGAGAAGGAAGGAAACCTTTCCTATGCCGGAGATACCATTACACTGGCGTCAGGATATCATCTGACGGAAGAGGATCGCATTGCCATCAACGAATATATTGACCGGGTAACGGATCAGAACCTGAATCTGAAGCTGACTTCCAGCAAAATGGCGGCAAAGAAATTCGTTGATACCAATCAGGATGCGATAAAGTCACAGGATGGAAGTTCTTTTCAGCTGATTAAGTCAAAACTGCCGTTGAAATCTGCGTTCAAAATCGGTGTCAGCGGATTGAAATACAAGAAGTTCCGTTTGGTTATCACGATTTTACTTTCCTGCATCGCATTTGGACTGTTTGGTCTGGCAGATACGTTTGGTGCTTATAACCATATCAATGCCTGTACAAATTCTGTCATAGACAGTGACATTGATTATGTATCCCTGGTAAAAGCAGTCAAAGCAAAGAGCGGCGATACAGAGTATTATGACAGTTATAATACATCAATAACAAAAGAGGAGTTAGAGGAAGTATCCAAAAATGTCGGTGTTAAGATGACAGGTGTATTTTCATCGGTGAATGTGCATAACAGTCCGAGTTTTAACGATAATCTGTACGATAGCAGTAAAATGAGTGAGACAGATTATAATATCTATGCAACCCAGTTTTCTGGTTTTGCAGATATTACAGAATCTGCTTTAAAAGATTATGGATATGAACTTGTGGCAGGAACACTTCCGGATGGCACAAAAGATGAAATCGCAATCAGCGATTATGTGTTCCGGAGCTTTCAGAAAGCCGGATATGCAAGATATGATGAAGCAACCGGAGATACCGGAAAGAAAGAAATCATTGAAAATTATGCAGATATTCTGGGCAAAACTTTATATGTCAGCGGAAGAGAATATGTGATTACCGGCATTATTGATACAAAATTTAATTTTGACCGGTATAAAGTGCTGATGGAAAAGAAGGAAAACCAGAGTACAGCGGACACACTGGTAGAATATGCCCTGATGAATGAATTTTCCTATGCAGCAAGTTACAGTCTGGCAGGAGCTGCATTTACTGGAGAGGGAAAAGTGGATGAACTGTTAAAAGAGGATCCGGATATTGCTCCGTTAAGAGATATATTTGTAAGTTATTATTCAAGTAATTATACTTTGGACTCCATGTATGCAGCAAAACTGGAAAATGTAAAGAATCTGGATATTATCTGGCTGGATGGGGAGAAAACAGAACTGGCAGAGAATGAGTTGATTGTTTCGGAAGATGCCATTATGCAAAATGGCATGGAAAGCGGAGATTTTACGGATGAAGAGATATTGGCAAAGCTGAAAATGGAGAATTTCACAATCACCGCATATGAAAGAAACGGAGGCGGAGATATTACCACACAGAAGGGTTATAAGATTGTGGGAATTATTCCTACAGAAAAACAGGAACAGTACAGCTCCACGATCGCAATGAGCGATTCCGAGTATGCAAAATATATCCATATGGATAAAGGTGCATATAGTTATATGGTAGGTGCAATGCCGGAGAAAGAATCAGAGATTCGTGACCTTGTGGCATATTGCTACAAGGAAGACGGAGATGTACAGTATCAGCTGCAGAATGCAGTTACTTATGAACTGGATACGATTCACAGTGTATTAAAAGTATTATCAAAAATATTCCTGTATGTAGGGATCGGATTTGCGGCATTCGCATCCATTATGCTGGCAAACTTTATCGGAACAAGTATTGCCCACAAGAAACAGGAAATCGGAATCTTACGGGCCATCGGTTCGAGAAGCAACGATGTATTCCGGATTTTCTTCTCGGAAAGCTTTGTGATAGCCATGATAAACTTTGTACTGGCTTCTGTCGGAGTCGGTGTTGTGACAACCATTATTAATGTTACCATCCGGAATCGCCTGAATGTACTGGTTACCGTATTAAACTTCGGAATCAGACAGGTTGCACTGCTCTTTGTGGTAAGTATTGTGGTAGCCGCACTGGCAAGTTTCCCGCCGGGAAAGAANNCCGCACTGGCAAGTTTCCTGCCGGTAAAGAAAATCGCATCCAAACGTCCGATCGATGCAATCCGGAACAGATAAATCCATAGCAGAATAAAATAAGCGGAAAAGTGTCACTTCACGGTGGCACTTTTTTGTTGAAATTTTCGGGGAATATGGTATACTTTGATACCGAAATCAAAAAATGGAGGTGCAACATGAATGATACATTGAAAAAGATGCTTTCGTATTATAAACCGCACAGAAAAACATTTATCATCGATATGATTTTTGCGTTTTTATCGGCAGCAGTGACACTGGTGATACCGATTATCATCCGGTATGTTACATCTACGGTCATCCATCAGGATGGTCCGGAAATGTTTGAAACGATGGTTTGGCTGAGTGTTTTGATGCTTGTGCTGGTGGGCATTTACTGTTACAGCAATTATTACATTGCAAATCAGGGGCACGTCATGGGTGCGAAGATAGAATACGGCATGAGGCAGGAGATATTTTCCCATTTTCAGAAATTATCTTTTTCCTACTATGATGACCAGAAAACAGGACAGCTCATGTCCAGAATTACCACGGATTTGTTTGATATCACGGAACTGATGCATCATGGTCCGGAAAATATCGTGATTTCCCTGATTAAAATATTCGGTGCATTTATTATTCTGATGTGCATCAGCCCGGTGCTTACGCTTGCGGCATTTATTCTTGTTCCGTTTATGTTTGTGTATGCGTATTTTTACAATAAGAAAATGAAAGAAGCATTTGCAAGGAACAGGGTAAAGATTGCGGAAATCAATGGACAGATTGAGGATAATCTGGCAGGCATCCGTGTGGTAAAATCCTTTGCCAATGAAGAGATGGAAGAACAAAAGTTCAAAAAAGGAAATGACGGATTTCTCGAGGCAAAGAAAAACAGTTACCACTATATGGGAGGATATCAGGCAGGACTTGGTACATTTACCACACTGATACAGGTGGTTGTCATCATTGCTGGGGCAGTTACGGTCAGCAAACATATGGTCAGTGTGGAAGATTTGGTGACCTTCGTACTGTATATCAGTATTTTTACCGAGCCAATCCGTGTCCTGATTAACTTTACCGAACAGTTTCAGAGCGGCTACACCGGATTTGAGCGTTTTCAGGAGATTATGAACATTGAGCCGGAAATTCAGGATAAAGAAGGCGCAAAAGCATTAAAAGAAGTAAAGGGAGATATTACTTTTGAAGACGTATCGTTCGGGTATAAAGATGCGAAGGAGAAGGTGCTAAATCATGTCAATCTCAATGTGAAAGCAGGTTCTTACATGGCACTGGTCGGTTCTTCGGGTGCTGGAAAGACGACACTCTGTTCCCTGATTCCGAGATTTTATGAGGTCAGCTCCGGCAGTGTGAAAATCGACGGCACAGATATCCGGGATGTAACGATAAAAAGTCTGCGCGATCACATCGGCATTGTACAGCAGGACACCTATCTTTTTGCAGGAACTATTTACGAAAATATTTTGTACGGCCGCCCGGATGCGACGCGGGAAGAAGTGATAGAGGCAGCGAAAAATGCCAATGCACATGAGTTTATACGGAGTCTGCCAAACGGCTATGATACGGATATCGGGCAGCGGGGAATGAAGCTTTCCGGCGGACAGAAGCAGAGACTGTCCATTGCAAGAGTCTTTCTGAAGAATCCGCCGATTCTGATTTTTGATGAGGCAACTTCCGCATTGGATAATGAGAGCGAAAAAGTCGTGCAGGAATCCCTTGAAACACTGGCGGCAAACCGCACAACCTTTGTTATTGCACACAGACTGTCCACCATCCGCAATGCGGAAAAAATACTGGTGCTTACGGAGAATGGCATAGAGGAAAGCGGAACGCATGAAGAGCTTCTGGCAAAACATGGCATCTATGAAAAACTCTATCGTGTGGCAGCCGGTTAAAAAGATATCGATTAACCCTTGACAAAATACAAAAAAACAGATATGATAGCGGAGTATAAGAAAAAGCAGTGATTGGAAAGAGTACTGTCCCGAAATTCCACAGAAAGGTGCCGGGTGATGAGAGGACCGGAAGGAACGGACAGGAATACATCCAGGAGCAGCACACCGAACGCATGGACAAGTAGGCTGTGACGGGTGCGACCGTTATATCGCAGGAGTATACAATATGTACTTTCAGAGGCAGTATGTGTGAGCATGCTGTGAAAAAAGGTGGTAACGCGGAATCTTTCGCCCTTTTGATAAAGAAAAGTTCTTCTTTGTCAGAAGGGCTTTTTGTTTGGAATGAGTTAAAAAATGCAGAAAGAAAGGAAGAAAATATGCAGATTTATGAAGAATTAGTTGCAAGAGGACTGATTGCACAGGTAACAAATGAAGAAGAAATCAGGGAAATGGTAAATAACGGAAAGGCTGTTTTTTATATCGGATTTGATCCGACAGCGGACAGCCTCCATGTGGGACATTTTATGGCACTGTGCCTGATGAAGAGATTACAGATGGCGGGAAATAAGCCAATCGCGCTGATTGGCGGAGGTACAGCCATGATTGGTGATCCTTCCGGAAGAAGCGATATGCGTCAGATGATGACACAGGAAACCATCCAGCACAATGTGGACTGTTTCAAAAAGCAGATGAGTCGTTTTATCGATTTTTCAGATGGAAAGGCACTGTTAGTAAACAATGCGGACTGGCTGCTCGATTTAAATTATGTGGAAGTGCTTCGTGATATCGGACCACATTTTTCCGTAAACCGTATGCTGACGGCAGAGTGCTACAAACAGAGAATGGAAAAGGGACTCAGTTTCCTGGAATTTAACTACATGATTATGCAGAGCTTCGACTTCTATCAGTTATTCCAGAAATACGGATGTAATATGCAGTTCGGTGGCGATGACCAATGGAGCAATATGCTTGGCGGTACCGAGTTAATCCGAAGAAAGCTTGGAAAAGATGCACATGCCATGACCATTACATTACTGTTAAATTCTGAGGGAAAGAAGATGGGAAAGACACAGTCCGGTGCCGTATGGCTTGATCCGGAAAAGACATCTCCGTATGAATTTTACCAGTATTGGAGAAATGTGGCAGATGCAGACGTATTAAAATGTATCCGTATGCTTACTTTCCTTCCGCTGGAAGAAATCGATGCCATGGACAGCTGGGAAGGCAGCCAGTTGAATAAGGCAAAGGAAATCCTTGCATTTGAGCTGACAAAACTGGTACATGGCGAGGAAGAAGCAAAGAAGGCAGAAGAAGCTTCCAAAGCATTATTTGCAGGCGGTGCAAACGATGAAAATATGCCAAAGACCACTCTGGCAGCAGATAAGCTGAATGAAAACGGAGGCATTGATGTTCTGGGTGCACTGGTAGCCGCAGAAATGGTAAAATCACGTTCCGAGGCAAGACGTGCCGTAGAACAGGGCGGTGTAACCATCGATGGCGAAAAGGTAACAGATATCAATTATGTCATTCCGGCAGAAACATTAAAACAGGGCGTTCTTTTAAAGAAAGGCAAGAAAACTTTCAAAAAGATTTTGGCAGAATAAACCGAAAGGCAGATTAAATATGAGCAACGAATTTAAAGAAGTAACCAGCATGGAAGAGGTAGAAAAAGCACTGAAAGAGATGCGCAGGGCATGGGAAGATATCTGTGAGGCTTTCCATGTGGATGCACAGATCAAGCTGCAGCCGGAGGTTATCCGGAATAATATCCGGGCAACCATGATGGATCTGAATGAACTGGAAAATATGGAGTATGTCAGGAAAAGCGGGAAACCATTAGAGAAACTCCATGTAACCTATCTGAAATGTCTGATTAAATCCGCATACCTGAATCTGGAGTCAGAGGATGCAAAAGTATGGACCGGGGAAGTTGAACGTTATCTTGGCGAGGTAATTACGGAAGATGTCCTTGCCGATACCGGACTGAAAGTAGAGGATGACACGGACGTAACACTGGATCTCCTGCTTACAGATATTCAGAGGGTATTCAGTATTTCAAACCAGTTAAATATTATAAAAGGAATGGAAAGCGGAAATTTATCCGCAGAAACTTTCATGAGCCTGGAAGATAATTTTATTTATCTTGGAATCGGTATTGTGCAGACGTGCAATGGAAATGCTGTGATTATGGGAGCTGTGGTAAGTTTTATCAAGACATTGATCAAAATCAACGATAATATATTAAAATCAATTTCCCAGATGCTGACAAGACAGTAGGGGACAGGGAAAATTACCTATGCAGGATTCTGCATAGGTAATTTTATCCTTCTTAGTCCAGATGGTGAACCGGTGGATTATTTACCGGCCATCTGTCTTTCCTGAGCTTCAATCATCTTTTTCACCATATATCCGCCCACACTTCCGTTCTGTGCAGAAGTTAAGTTTCCATTATATCCGTCTGATAAAGGTACACCGATTTCGTTTGCTACCTCCATCTTGAATTTGTTCATGGCACTCTTTGCTTCCGGAATGTTCGTCTTGTTTGATGAATTAGACATTTTTTAGTCCCCCTTATTTGTTTTTGAAACACTGTGTTTGTGTTACACTACTATTATGTGATAAGAAATTTAAAATACACAGGTAATTTCTGGTATTATATGAAGAAGATATTTCTGAAGATTTGCGGAATCTGCAAAGAAAGCATCCTCTGCTTCAAAATACAGGATTTTATCCTGATATTCCGCCTTAAAATAAGGAGAAAATACTTCTTCATATTCTGGAAGAAAACAGCCCGTTTTTTTGCTGTAGCAGTTTGCGGCTTTTGCCTGGGTGCGGAAATTCTTGTCCACATAAAAGGCAACACTTTTATGCATGGCACAATCTTCTTTTGGAAGATAATAATAATTCTTATAGTCAGGATAAAAAAACTTCAGTTCGCCCGAACGTACTTTGATGCTCAGTGTACCGATGTCACCGATAAAAGTAAGAAGGGAAAAATCATTTACCTGTGATACCGGAGTAGGAACAGGAGCCGGAAGGAGAAATCTTATTACAAGCTCTTTCTGCATCGTTCCGTCATATGATTTGTAATTTCTTAAAATATAATGTTCAAACCGGATATTTTTCGAGCAGGCTGCGGAATAAGTGTAAAGGCGGAGCAGTTCCGTAAGTCCTTTTACATCTTCAAAATTATGCAGCAGAAGAAGCTCCTTATCGGAGTCTTTGTGTTCTTTTTCGTAGGCATAATAAACATTAATCAGTTCTTTTCCGGAAAATTCATCTTTTCTTGCACTTCCAAGAAAGGTTTCCAGCGTTTTCTGCTTTAAATCAGGTGTCTGGAAGAGCTTTTTAAACCTGCAGGCTTCTTTGTATAAATCATATCCTGTAAGGAGATCAAAATGATACAGCATATTATACTGCCGGCATTTTTCTTTCAGATAGGGAATATCAAATCCGTTTCCATTAAAATGTACGATATTTTTATAATCTTTGATAAAATTGAAAAATTCATACAAAAGAGCCGGTTCATCCTCTTTCTGTTCTGCAAGGAACTGGATGCTGCAAAACTGATTCTCACCCATGTAATATGCCAGACCGATCAGATAGAGATGGGAGCTTCGGGCAGAAAAACCGGTTGTCTCGATATCAAAAAATATGGTATTTTCAAGCTCGAATGGCAGGATATCGCCGTAAGACATATCATTAGTAAAAGTAGATGTTAATTTTTTCATAAATCTGTTTCCTTATTATAAAAATTTCTATATCTTATATCAGTATGATATCACGGAAATGCAAAAATGTATAGAAAAACCGGAAATATATTCCATGATTTGAAAAATTTCAAATTTTTATTGTGAAATTTGACGAAATGTATTATGATAATAAGGATAAAGAATTTAGAAAACATGGAGGTACAAACATGGCTGTTCTGACATTTAAAGGTGGCATACATCCGCATAATGATGGGAAAGACCTCTCAAAAGCAACTCCGATTACGGATTATACACCTGTTGGTGAGATTGTGATTCCAATGGCACAGCATATAGGTGCACCTGCATCCCCACTGGTAAAGAAGGGAGACAGGGTGCTGGTTAACCAGAAGATAGGCGCAGCGGCGGGATTTATTTCAGCCAATATTCATTCTCCGGTTTCCGGAATTGTAAAAAATGTTGAGCCAAGGCTGACGGCGGGAGGAACGAAAGTCTTATCCGTTATTATTGAAAATGATGGGATGAATGAAACTGTTCCGGTTACGGATGAACGTGGAGCGGAAGATTTGACGAAGGAAGAAAAGCTGAATCTGATTCAGGAAGCAGGTATTGTCGGCATGGGAGGAGCAGGATTCCCTACAAATGTAAAACTGTCTCCGAAGAATGCGGATGAGATAGAATATTATATTGTAAATGGTGCGGAATGTGAGCCGTATCTTACGTCCGATTACCGCAGGATGATAGAATCACCGGAGGCGATCGTAAAAGGTGTAAAGATTGCGTTGTCGTTGTTTGGAAAAGCAAAAGCAATTATTGCCATTGAGGACAATAAAAGAGATGCGATCGTAAAAATGAAGGAAGCCGTAAAAGGTGCTCCGGATATCGCTGTAAAAACGGTATACACAAAATATCCGCAGGGCGGCGAGCGTACACTGATCTATGCCCTTACCGGACGGATGGTGAATTCATCTATGCTTCCGGCAGATGTGAACTGCGTGGTAAATAACATTGACACGGTATATGCGATCTATGATGCGGTGGAAAACCGCAGGCCTTTGACGGAACGTATTGTGACAGTTACTGGGGATGCAATTAATAATCCGCAGAATTTCCG
>FR900185.1:153515-155207 GCA_000437755.1 Roseburia sp. CAG:303 | reverse complement strand
TAATAATCCGCAGAATTTCCGCGTTCCGATTGGTACAAACCTGGCAGAACTGGTAGACGCGGCAGGTGGTTTTAAGAACGAACCGGAGAAACTGATATCCGGCGGTCCAATGATGGGAATTGCACTGTATGATTTAAATATACCGGTGACAAAGGGAACTTCTGCCTTGTTGTGCTTTACCAGGGATGAGGTCAGGGAAAATGAACCATCGAACTGTATTAACTGTGGAAGATGTGTAAGTGTCTGTCCGGGCAGGATTATGCCCGCCAGGCTGTCGGTTCTGGCAGAACATGGGGATAAGGAAGGATTTCAGGCATTAAACGGAATGGAATGCTGTGAATGTGGCTGTTGTTCTTATATCTGTCCGGCGAAGAGAAATCTTACACAGGCGATTAAATCCATGCGAAAAGAAATTCTGGCAGACAGAAGAAAGAAATAGGAGGACTGGCATGTATCAAGTATCTTCAAATCCCCACATCAGGGATAAGGCAACAACAGCATCCATCATGCGGGATGTAATTATTGCACTGATACCGGCTGCTTTGTTTGGTATCTGGAATTTTGGCGGAATGGCAGCACTTAATATCATTGTGGCTGTAGCGGCGGCAGTGGGAGCTGAGTGGCTGTTTCAATATTTTACGAAACAGAAAATTACAGTAAAAGATCTGAGTGCTGTAGTAACCGGCTTGTTGTTGGCATTAAATGTACCGGCGGACTTACCGGTCTGGATGACAGCGATTGGTTCGATTTTTGCCATTGTAGTGGCAAAACAGGTGTTTGGCGGAGTCGGACAGAACTTTATGAATCCTGCACTTGCAGGACGTGTGTTTCTGTTTTTGTCGTTCAGTCAGCAGATGACTTCATTTTCCTATGACGGAGTGACCTCTGCGACACCATTGAAGCTGTTAAAAGACAGCGGAGAAGTGACCGGATTAAAAAGTATGTTCCTCGGAACAGAAGCGGGAACGATCGGTGAAACTTCAGTACTTGCATTATTAATCGGTGCAATATACCTTTTAGTAAAGAAAATTATCGATTATAGAATACCATTATTTTATCTGGTATCATTTCTTGTCTGTATGGCATTATTCGGCGGACACGGACTGGATGTGGAATTTCTTGCGGCACAGTTATGCGGCGGCGGACTGATTCTGGGTGCATTTTTTATGGCGACCGATTATGCGACATCGCCGATTACACCGGTAGGAAGAATCGTATTCGGTATTCTGCTCGGTATCCTGACAGCGGTATTCCGTGTGTTTGGACCGAATGCGGAGGGCGTGTCCTACGCCATCATTTTCTGCAACCTTTTAGTTCCGATTATTGAAAAATATACCGTTCCAAAGATGTTTGGGGCCGTAAAGAAAAAGAAGGAGGCGTAAGAATGAATCAGATAGTAAAAAATACCCTTGCTCTTTTTACCATTACGGCGGTAGCAGGACTGCTGCTGGGTGCCGTATACGAAGGAACGAAGTCTGCGAGAGCATCACAGGCAGAGAAAACACAACAGAAGGCATATCAGTCCGTATTTGAAACGGCATCCGGATTCGAGGAAGTTTCCGTGGACTCGGCAGAAGATATTTCCTATACGGAAAAAGAAGTTGTCGTTAATTCAGCGGTAAAAGCACTGGATAAGGAGGGCAGTATCCTCGGCTATGTGGTCACGGTTACTGCAAAAGAAGGATATGGCGG
>FR900185.1:153234-153497 GCA_000437755.1 Roseburia sp. CAG:303 | reverse complement strand
TGGCGGAGATATTAAATTTTCTGTCGGTGTAGATATGGATCTGAAAGTAACCGGGATCTCCTATTTAACCATTGCAGAAACCGCAGGACTGGGAATGAAAGCAAAAGACAGTGATTTTATAAACCAGTATATCGAAGGAAGTAATAGCGGGGAAGGCGATTTTATCGTAAATAAAGACGGTACGGATGGGATTGTGATCGATGCCATCAGCGGAGCGACCATTACCTCCAGAGCCGTTACCAAAGGTGTAAATGCAGCCTGTC
>FR900185.1:135387-153220 GCA_000437755.1 Roseburia sp. CAG:303 | reverse complement strand
AATGCAGCCTGTCAGGTTGCACAGAATTTGCAGGAGGGAGGTTCTGACCATGAATAAGAAAAATGTAATTACAGAACGTCTGTATAACGGTATTATAAAAGAAAATCCTACCTTTGTTATGATGCTCGGAATGTGTCCGACCCTTGCGGTAACGACTTCCTGTATCAACGGACTCGGCATGGGACTTACCACCCTGGTGGTACTGGCATTGTCCAATCTCATGATTTCCCTGCTTCGTAAATTTATTCCGGACGGGGTCAGAGTACCGGCATTTATCGTAGTTGTTGCAAGCTTTGTGACCATTGTGCAGTTTATGCTTGAGGCATACCTGCCGGCACTGAATGAGTCTCTCGGAATCTATATTCCGTTAATTGTTGTAAACTGTATTATTCTTGGACGGGCAGAAAGTTATGCATCCAAAAATCCTCCGGTTGCATCCCTGTTTGACGGGCTCGGCATGGGACTTGGATTTACCCTTGCACTGGGAATTCTTGGTGCGGTGAGGGAGATTATAGGTTCCGGAGCACTTTTCGGATATCAGTTCTGGGATACACCGATTGGTATTTTTGCCCTTGCACCGGGAGCATTCTTCGTGCTTGCCGTTCTCGTTATCATACAGAATAAGGCAAAGTTGAAGTCCGGAAAGAAACCGGAGGAGAAGTCCTGTGACGGTAACTGTGCCGGATGTATGACAAAATGTGAAGAAATCAATAAAAAGGCGGAAGGTGAGCAGTAATGGGTGAATTAATAAAAATAGGAATTGGTGCAGCGATTGTGAATAATGTTATTCTCAGCCAGTTTTTAGGAATCTGCCCGTTCCTCGGTGTATCGAAAAAGATAAAAACCGCAGCCGGTATGAGCGGTGCGGTATTGTTTGTTATGGCAATTTCAGCGATCGTAACAAACCTGATTTATGAATTTTTGCTTGTACCAAGCAAAATGACCTATCTGAATACCATTGTATTTATTTTGGTAATCGCAGCATTAGTACAGTTTGTCGAAATGGTTTTGAAGAAAATCATGCCGGCACTTTACCAGTCTCTCGGTGTATATCTGCCACTTATTACAACAAACTGTGCAGTACTTGGAACAGCCATTACCTGTGTGCAGAACGAATATAACCTGCTGACCAGCCTGGTTTACTCTGTCTGTACAGCATTGGGATTTGGAATTGCAATTATTATTATGGCGGGAATCCGTGAAAAGATAGAATATAATAATATTCTTCCGGCAGTAAAAGGAATGCCGGCAGTATTGATTGCAGCCGGACTGATGTCAATGGCATTTATGGGATTTGCAGGTGTGATTTAAACTTGACGAAGGAGGTTCATTTATGAATATAACCGGAATATTAATCGCATGTCTGGTAGTAGGTGGCGCAGGAATCGTAATCGGTGTCCTGCTGGGAATTGCCGGAAAGAAATTTGCAGTAGAAGTGGACGAGAAAGCAGTGGCGATTCGTGAGGCACTTCCGGGAAGTAACTGCGGAGGCTGCGGTTATGCAGGCTGTGATGCACTGGCACAGGCGATTGCAGATGGAACAGCGCCGGCAAATTCCTGCCCGGTAGGTGGTGCGGCGGTTGCTGCAAAAATGGCAGAAATTTTAGGTGTAGAAGTAGAAACGGTACGGAAGACCGCTTTTATCAAATGTGCCGGTGACTGTGAAAAAGCAGGAAACAAATATGAGTATACGGGTAATATGTCCTGCAAGGAGGCTTCTTATGTAAGTGGAGGACCAAAACAGTGCCAGTACGGATGTATGGGCTATGGTGACTGTCTGCGTGCATGTGAATATGGGGCGATTTCCATTGAAAATGGAATTGCAGTTGTTGACAGGGAAAAATGTGTTGCATGTGGGAAATGTGTGAAGGCATGTCCGAAGGGACTGATCGAACTTATTCCATATGACAGCAAATATCATGTAAGATGTAATTCCAAAGATAAAGGTGTGGAAGTAAACAAAGTATGTAAAACGGGCTGTATCGGATGTTCCCTGTGTGTGAAGGCATGTCCGAAGGAGGCTGTAAAAGTGAATGATTTTCTTGCAAAGATTGATTATGATGTATGTGTGAACTGTGGGCTCTGTGCTTCAAAATGTCCAAAGAAGATAATTCAGTAATAAAATGGCAGACTTTTCTTGATTATTCTGTTAAAATGGTGTAAACTAGAAACGGATGTTTAAAATTCGTGAAAAAGAGATTTCAGGAGAAGCAATGAGGAAGGAATTTGTTGTTATGAGGGAATTGTTGAACAGGCAGGAATTGTTCGATATAATGGCGGATATGATGATGGACAGGGCATTTGTATACATTCCTGAGTCCGATCGGTGCACTTTATATCAACTGGACGAACAGGGACTGACAAAGATTAATACAATGGAAGATTGGAAACGTCTGCTCTATGAAAATGCGGATGCCATGTCCCATGAAACGGTAAATGAAATTTTTCGGAAAATTGCGGAATTGGAAACCGAAATTATAGAGGAAATCAAAATTAAGAGATACCCGACGGATGAAGAAACTGTGTGGGTTACATTCTATTTCAAATACGTGCCGGAGAAGAACGCATATGTCGGTGCTTTCCGGCAGATGGATGAACATGTTGGTGAAAACCTGAAATTATATGAGGAAGCCAGAAAAGATTCTCTTACAAAATTAATTAACAAAGCCTATTCCACAAAGATGATTCGTGAGTCACTGGAGAAACATGGAAAAGGAACACTGATTATTGTTGATATAGATAATTTTAAGTCCGTAAATGATACCATGGGACATCTTTTTGGGGATGAAGTCATTGTCAGTGTTGCCAATGGACTGAAGAGTGTTTTTCGCACTGAGGATATCGTGGGCAGAATAGGCGGCGATGAATTTATCGTCTTTTTGGAAAGACTGACGGATAAAAATACTATACGGAAAAAAGTTGAGGCGATCTGTGATACGGTATGCAACATTTATACCGGTGAGAATGAACAGGTAAAGATATCAGCAAGTGTCGGGATTGCGATTGCACCGGATGATTGTACCGGCTATAATGAGCTGTTCAAAAAAGCCGATCATGCACTTTATTATACAAAAAACAAAGGAAAGAATGGATATTCCTTTTTTGATAAAGATAATGAAGATATGCAGAAGCATCATCGTGTGGCAGCCAGAACAAGGGAACTTGCAAACGAGGATGAAGAAGTAAATGAAGAGATGGATACGTTCTATTTTGAACTGAATGAACTGGCATTCCGTATGCTTGAGGAAACAAGGGATACCAGCAGTGCGGTAAACCTTATTCTTCATAAGATTCAGGATAAATTCAGTTTTTCTGCAATCCGTATTTTTGAGCCGGAAACGAAAGAAAAATGTCTGACCTGTACTTATGAGATTGCATCACCGAATATTGCATCTGTACTTGGAAAAGAAATGGATTATGACGAGGCGGAATGGGTCCGGATGAAGAATCATTGCAATAATGAGGTATATGTTTATAAGAAGTCGGAAGCCCGGCAGAATGAGGCAGATATATTCAAGTCACCGGATGCGGTGAAATCAGGTGTGCTTGTGTCTGTGAGCAGTAATAACTGCTTTACCGGAATGATATCTTTCATAGACTGTTCCAGGGAAAGAGGATATTCCCAGAAAGAACTGAAGGTTTTAAAATCATTTGAAAGAATTTTTTCTGTATACAAAGCGAAAGAGGGTTCTTTTGTCAGTACGGATTACCATCTGAAACAGATTGCAGAACGGGATACACTTACCGGTCTGTATAAGTATTCGGCATTTACAAAGAAGCTGGATGAAATAATCTATTCCTTTGGAAGCTCGACCAAGCTGATTTATATCCATATGGATATTGCACATTTCAAATATGTCAATGAGGCACATGGTTATGAAATGGGTGACCGGGTATTGAAGAAGTTTGTGGATCTTACCTGCGGCAATAGTGAACATATCCTGTTTGCAAGCCGGATTCATGGAGATAACCTTATTGCGGTTCATACTATTTCGGCAGAAACAGAGAATGAAAAGATTGTGGAAGCAATTAATGAACATCTGACACGGGCAAATCAGGAGATTCAAAAGATGCTTCATTCCAATAACTACTATATTAACTGTGGAATCTGTATTGTAGATGGAACGGATCATAAGTATGATACCTGCATCACAAATGCAAATTATGCGGCAAAGCTTGCGAAGGAAAATGCGGATGGAAGATGTGTCTGGTTTGATGATGAGATGTTTGAAAATCAGAGAAAGAAGATGCTGCTTCTTGATGAATTTCCGGATGCACTGTGCTGTGGAGAGTTTAAGATTGTTTACCAGCCGCAGATTGACAGTATTTCAAAAGTGATTATAGCTGCAGAGGCTTTGTCAAGATGGGTAAAGGAAGATGGCACTGTTCTTATGCCGGATGAATATGTCGATACACTTGATGAGGCGAATAAACTGATTGGACTGGACTATTATGTGATGAATAAGGTATTTGCATATATCAAATCACAGATTCATGCGAAAAGAAAAGTAGTTCCTGTTTCTATTAACCTTTCAGGAAAACATATTGAGCAGGAGGAGTTTTTTGATGATTTGCAAAAGCTTCTTGACAAATACGGAATTTCCACAGAATATGTTCTGTTTGAAATACGGGAAAAAGTATTTATCGAGCAGATAGACAAAGCGATTGAATTCTGTAACCGGTTAAAAGAAATGGGTATCGGTGTTGTGATGGATTCGTTTGGACTTGGCTATTCTTCCCTGAATATACTGGATAAAATACCGGTTGAGTCGATAAAACTGGATAAAGTGTTTATTAAAAATAATATCTTTGCAAAAAATGAAGAAGTAATTCTGAATGGTATTATAGATATTGCAAAGAAACTGCATAAATCCATCACATCACTGGGCGTGGAAACAGAGGAGCAGAATGCATTCCTGTGCAAATCCGGCTGTGATGTGATTCAGGGTAATTTCTATTCCGTTCCACTGGATGGAAAGCAGCTGGCAGAATATATAAAAGAGCACTCCATTCCGGAAGTTCATTCCGTATATTTCTCGTTTGATGGGACGTATGAGGCAGATAATCCGGATTATACGGCGAATGCAAACGGAGCTTTCCTGGAGTTTGCGGAAAATGTTGTTCCGAGAAGAAAAGTGCTTCATCTTCCAGGCGGGCTTGCCGGACATGAGATGGTAGAATTGTCTACAGGAAATCTGCTGGCAAATGATTTTACCGTATCTGCCTGGTTTTATGAGCAAAAGGTTAATCTCTGGTCAAGTCTTTTTTATGCGGATTTTGAAAATGGATTCGTAAGTATTATGCCGAAGGCATGGAATGGCATGAGTCTGATGCGTGTCATGGATAAAATGGATGCTGCAGGATTTTATGATGCAATCAGCACGGAGAAAGAGATGTCCGGATGGACACATATTGCTGCAGTGTATAATGCAAAGAATCATTCATCGGCAATCTTTATCAATGGACTGCTTACGGGATATAAGAATGATATTATGCCGTTAAAAAATCCGGGAAGAGTTACGATAGGCGGCGATATTTTCCAGCCAAGCATTAACGGATATGTGGCGGATTTTCGGATTGTAAACCAGTCGTTGTCTGCAAAAGATATCAAGAATCAGTATGAACAGGAAAAAACTGTTTATGAAAATAAAATATAATGATAGAAGAAGGTAAGACGGATGATAAATTATTTTATGAGCGGCATTGAGCAGGATGTGGTGTCGTTTATCGGAATTATGGCTGCGTTTTTTCTGACCTGTATATTCATGGTGAAATGCAGCGGATTATTGCCGAAAGATGCAGGAAGAGCATATGCACACGATGGAAAACTTTCGGCAGGGAAACCAAGAGGTGCCGGCTTTATATTTGTACTGGTATTCTTGGGAGTAAGCCTTTTGTTTGGAGATATTACAAGGGAGAACCTGATTTATCTGGTTCTTATTACGGCAGCCATGATGACCGGATTCCTGGATGACTGTGCGAAAACTCCGTGGGGAGAATACAAGAAAGGACTGCTTGATTTCCTGATTGCGGTAATGATTGCGGTGACATTTGTGAACTTCAATTCCACGACCGTGTATCTTGCCATGACAAACCAGACAATCGAAATACCACCGGTGATTTTCGGACTCCTTACAGTGATTCTTGTATGGGTATCCATTAATGTAACAAACTGCTCCGATGGTGTCGATGGATTATCTGGTACATTATCCATTATTTCACTGCTGACCTTATATATTATAATGAAGCTGGCAGGAACGGATATGGAATTTGGATATTTTGTACTGTTATTTGTAACCTGTATTCTGGGTTATCTCTGGTTTAATGCAACACCGAGTATTCTTATGATGGGAGATGCCGGTTCGAGAGCGATGGGACTTGTCATTGCGATTGCTGCATTAAAGTGCCGAAGTCCGTTCCTTTATCTGCTG
The DNA here is from genome assembly GCA_000437755.1 of Roseburia sp. CAG:303. GTDB lineage: Bacteria > Bacillota > Clostridia > Lachnospirales > Lachnospiraceae > CAG-303. The sequence goes on along the minus strand of FR900185.1, from coordinate 146,789 downwards.
GCGGCACTGGTTCTGATTCTGGACGGAGGTCTCGGACTGGTAAAGGTTGCATTGCTAAGATTTCTGAAGATAAAGATTCTTGCAAATACCAGGACTCCACTGCACGACCATGTAAGGAAGGTATGGAACTGGTCCAATACGCAGGCGGTTTATCGTTTTGCGATCATACAGATTGTGATATCGGTTGCGGTTGTTTATCTGTATATGCTGTAGTGCAAACCGGAACAATGATTTGCACGAAATGACCGGCCGGGATGACGGCGGGATTGTCAAAGTGGTTTTACCAGAAGCAATCCCAGGTATCCCGGGTGGTATTAGATAGTAAAAACAGTTTAAAATCCGGTAAAAAAATAAAATGTAAAAAAATGAAAAAAGTACTTGCATTTCAGAAAAAATCTGTTATAATAAGAGAGTAGTGTTCAGAAAGAACAGAAAGGCTTATATCTGGCTAATTGGTCAAGAGGTTAAGACGCCGCCCTCTCACGGCGGAATCAGGGGTTCGATTCCCCTATTAGCTGCTTTAAGACATCGCATTTATGCGATGTCTTTTCCTTGTATTATGACATGATATATAGGAAATAACAGAAGGAAAATGAACTGCAGCCCTGTAAGGGAGGAAGGAAGATGATTCATGTCGAAAAGAGAAGATTATGAACAGAAAACAGAAGCACTTGTAATGCCGTTGATTGAAGAAAATGGATTTGAACTTGTGGATGTTGAATATGTAAAAGAAGCAGGAAACTATTATCTCAGGGTTTATATTGACAAAGAAGGCGGGATTACTGTGGATGACTGTGAAGTTATAAGCAGGGCTCTGGGCGATAAACTGGATGCAGATGATTTTATTGATGATTCATATATTCTGGAAGTGAGTTCACCGGGACTTGGAAGACCTTTGAAGAAGGAGAAGGATTTTTTGCGCAGCATCGGAAAAGAGATCGAGATAAAATTATACAGAGCAATCAACCATCAGAAAGATTTTGAAGGAATCTTAAAGAGCTATACAGAAGATACGGTAACAATTGAAATTGGCGAAGAAGAAGAAATGACCATTGCAAGGGAAGATATTGCATTAATCAGATTATCATTTGATTTTTAAGAGAGAAAGGAAAGGAAAAGGAAAAATGAATAAGGAATTGATTGAAGCGTTAAATGTATTAGAAAAGGAGAAAGATATAAGTAAAGAAGTGATTCTTGAGGCAATCGAAAATTCACTGCTTACTGCTTATAAAGTACATTTTGGAAAATGCGATAATGTAACAATCAGTATTGATCACCAGACAGGAGATTATAAGATTCTGGCAGAAAAAGAAGTGGTAGAGATCGTAGAAGACAAGGCAACACAGATCAGTCTGGAAGATGCATATAAAATCAGCAGAAAATACCAGCTGGGCGATCTTGTAAGCGTAGAAGTAAAGTCAAAGGAATTTGGCAGAATTGCAACACAGAATGCAAAGAATATCATCACACAGAAGATCAGGGAAGAGGAAAGAAGAGTACTCTATGATAAGTATAATGGAAAGGCAAAGGATGTTGTAACCGGTATTGTACAGCGTATCAATGACAGAAATATCAGCATTAATCTCGGACAGGTGGATGCCCTGTTAAATGAGAGCGAGCAGGTTCCAGGTGAAAAACTGATGCCGAATGACAGAATCAAACTCTATGTGACAGAAGTAAAAGATACTTCCAGAGGTCCTAAGATACTGGTGTCCAGAACCCATCCGGAACTGGTCAAGAGACTGTTTGAATCTGAAGTCAGCGAAGTAAAAGATGGTACAGTTGAGATTATGGGCATTTCAAGAGAAGCAGGTTCCAGAAGCAAGATTTCCGTCCGTTCCAATGATCCGAATGTAGATCCGGTAGGAGCATGTGTAGGTATTAATGGAACAAGAGTAAATGCCATCGTAGAAGAATTAAGAGGAGAGAAAATCGATATCGTAAACTGGAGCGAAGATCCGGCTGTTCTTATTGAGAATGCATTAAGTCCTGCAAAAGTTGTATCAGTAAAAGCAGATCCGCAGGAAAAAACAGCAAGAGTCGTTGTTCCGGATTACCAGCTTTCCCTTGCGATCGGAAAAGAAGGGCAGAATGCAAGACTTGCAGCAAGACTGACAGGATACAAGATCGATATTAAGAGTGAAACACAGGCAAAAGAAGCGGAAGAAGCTGAGAAAGCATCCAGGGTAGAAGAGACAGGTGTAGTGGAAGATACAGCAGCTGTAGAAAGTGAATCAGCAGAACAGGCATAGGATGGATTTCTCACGGAAAGGCAGGACATAACATGAATACAGAAAAAAAAATACCACTGCGGAAATGTGCGGGATGTAATGAAAGAAAGCCAAAAAAAGATTTAGTAAGAATACTTCGGACGGAAAACGGAATCATTATAGATCTGACCGGTAAGCAGAATGGAAGAGGTGCTTATCTGTGTCATAACAATGTCTGTCTGGAGCACGCAAGAAAGACAAAAAGTATTGAGAGAGCATTAAAAGAAGCTGTGCCGGATGAAATTTATGATCAATTAAAAGAGGAATTTCAGAAGACAGAGTGAATAAAACGCGAAAAATATCGTATGATTAAATAAAAGCAACACGAGGTGACAAATATGAACGACAGAATATTATCATTATTATCGCTTGCAACAAAAGCAGGAAAGACCGTCGGAGGAGAAATGCTGGTAGAGAAAGCGGTAAAGGAAGGAAAAGCATCACTGGTAATTATTTCTTCTGAAGCATCCGGAAATACCAGAAAGAAATTTACAAATATGTGCAGTTATTACAAAGTTCCGTTGTATATTTATGCTACGAAAGAGGAACTCGGGCATTTTACGGGCAAGAAATTCCGCGCATCGGTGGCCGTTCTGGGACATGAGTTTTATGATTCGTTCGTTAAATTATTTACAGATATGGAGGTAACTGAATGAGAATACATGAATTTGCAAAGAAAATCAATAAGGACAGCAAGGATATTATAGCAATTCTTCAGGCAAATGAAATCGAAGGAAAGAAGCCGGCAAGTTCCATCAGTGAAAGTGAAATGAATATGGTACTTGAGAAATTACAGCCGGAGAAGAAGGAAGAAAAGAAGGAAGAAAAGAAGGAAGAGCCGAAAAAGAACGATAACGTGAAGAAAGAAAACGATAAGAAACCAGCAGAGAAGAATAGTAACCAGGGTGGTCAGAACCAGAAAAAGAATAATAACAACAATAATTCCGGGAAGAGAAATGACAACGGAAACAATGGCGGCCGCAATAATGACGGAAACGGAAGAAACAACAATAATAACCGTAATAATAATAACAGAAATAACGGCAATAACAATAATAACCGCAATAATAATAGAAATAACAATAATAATAACCGCAATAACAATGGCCGCAATAACAAACAGAACAATAATGCAAAGAATAGTTCCCGTCCGGTATCTGCTCCGCAGCCGAAGAAGGAAGAAGAAATCAAGGTAATCACAATTCCGGAAAGCATTACCATCGGTGAACTTGCAGATAAGATGAAAATGCAGGCATCCGCATTGATCAAAAAATTATTCATGCAGGGAATGATGTTGAGTGTAAATCAGGAAGTGGATTTTGAAACAGCAGAGAATATTGCATTGGAATTTGATATTATTGCAGAGCAGGAAGAAAAAGTAGATGTAATCGAAGAGTTGTTAAAAGAGGATGAAGAAGATGAAGCACTTATGGTAAAACGGCCTCCAGTTGTCTGCGTTATGGGCCATGTCGATCATGGTAAAACATCTTTACTTGACGCGATTCGTAAGACAAATGTAATTTCCGGTGAGGCCGGTGGTATTACACAGCATATCGGTGCTTATGTGGTAAATTATAACGGTGAGAAGATTACATTCCTGGATACACCTGGTCATGAGGCATTCACTGCAATGAGAATGCGTGGTGCGCAGGCAACAGATATCGCAATCCTTGTTGTAGCAGCAGATGACGGTGTCATGCCACAGACAGTAGAAGCTATCAGCCATGCAAAAGCCGCAGGCATCAGCATTATCGTTGCGGTAAACAAGATCGATAAGCCGAGTGCAAATGTAGAAAAGGTAAAACAGGAACTTGCAGAGTATGAACTGCTTGCAGAGGACTGGGGCGGAGATACGGTATTTGTTCCGGTATCTGCACATACGGGCGAAGGTCTGGAACAGCTGCTTGAGATGGTTCTTCTGACTGCTGAAATGAACGAATTGAAGGCAAATCCGAACAGAAAAGCAAGAGGTGTTGTAATCGAAGCAAAGCTGGATAAAGGAAGAGGTCCGGTAGCAACTGTACTGGTACAGAAAGGTACATTACATGCCGGAGATGCTGTTGCAATCGGCTCAGCCTATGGTCGTATCCGTGCAATGGTGGCAGATAATGGAGAAAAAATCAAAGAAGCCGGTCCTTCCACTCCTGTGGAAATCCTCGGACTGAACAATGTTCCAAATGCAGGTGAAATCCTGATGTCCACAAAGAATGAAAAAGAAGCAAGAAGCATTGCAGAAACATTTATCAATGAAGGAAGAGAAAAACTTCTGGAAGGTTCTAAGGCAAAGGCAAAGATGACATTGGACGATGTATTCAGCCAGATCCAGGCAGGAAACCTGAAAGAACTGAATATTATTGTAAAAGCGGATGTACAGGGTTCGGTAGAAGCAGTAAAACAGAGTCTGGTTAAACTCTCCAATGATGAAGTTGTTGTAAAGGTTATCCATGGCGGTGTAGGTGCAATCAACGAATCCGACGTAACACTGGCTTCCGCATCATCTGCAATTATCATCGGATTTAATGTAAGACCGGATAATACAGCAAAAGAAATTGCAGACAGGGAAGATGTGGACGTAAGATTATACCGTGTTATTTATCAGGCAATCGAAGATGTCGAAGCAGCGATGAAAGGAATGTTAGATCCGATCTACGAAGAGAAAGTAATCGGTCATGCAGAAATCAGACAGCTCTTTAAGTCATCCGGTGTTGGTATGATTGCTGGTTCTTATATTCTGGACGGAACTTTCCAGAGAGGTTGTAAAGTCCGTATTTCCAGAGAAGGAACACAGATTTTTGAAGGCGACCTTGCATCTTTAAAGAGATTTAAAGATGATGTGAAGGAAGTAAAAGCAGGCTATGAATGTGGTCTTGTATTTGACGGATTTTCAGAATTTAAAGAACTTGATATTGTGGAAGCATATATTATGGTAGAAGTACCACGTTAGAATCTGTGGAAAGGTAAAATAGATGAGAAAAAACAGTGTTAAAAATATCCGGGTAAATGCCGAAGTGATGAGAGAGTTAAGTGTTATCATCCGCGAGGATATCAAAGATCCGAGAATCAGTCCGCTGACCAGTGTGGTTGCGGTGGAAGTAACACCTGATTTAAAATATGCCAGAGCATACATTAGTGTGCTTGGCAGCCCGGAAGATGGCAAAGATACCATAAAGGGATTAAAGAGTGCGGAAGGATATATCCGACACCAGCTGGCACAGCGGGTAAATTTAAGAAACACACCGGAACTTACCTTTGTGCTGGATCAGTCCATTGAATATGGCATCAATATGTCAAAGAAAATAGATGAAGTAACAAAGGATCTTCATCGTGATGATGAAGCAGAGAAAGAATAGGTAAGCTGCAAGAGCAGCGGAAAAAGAGGTTTGAATGAAACTGGCAGAAATAATAAGAAACGCAAAGAAGATAGCAATTGCCGGTCATGTAAGACCTGACGGGGATTGCGTGGGAGCAGCTCTCGGACTCTATAATTATATTGTAGAAAACGATAAGGAGACGGAAGTTCATGTGTATCTGGAACAGCCGTCCAAAAAGCTATCCTATCTGAAAAATTTTGAAAAAATAGAAAACGAAGTAAAGGATACCGGATTTGACCTGTTTCTTGCAGTAGACCTTGCGGATAAAGAAAGAATGGGCATTGCAGGTGAGCTGTTTGAACAGACGGCAAATACTGCCTGCATTGACCATCATATCAGCAATACAGGATATGCCAATGTGAATTATGTACACCCGGAGATTGGTTCCGTATGCGAAGTAATCTTTGATATGCTGGAAGAGGAAAAGATATCCGTAAATACGGCGGAAGCATTGTATACAGGAATTGTTCATGATACAGGGGTATTTAAGTATCGCAGCACAACGGAGCATACCATGGTCGTGGCAGGAAAGCTCCTCGGAAAAGGACTTGACAGCCAGAAGATTATAGATCAGGGATTCTACGAAAAAACGTATGTGCAGAACCAGATTCTCGGAAGAGCATTGCTGGAAAGCATGATTGTTCTGGATGGCGCGTGCATCGTATCTTATCTGACGAAAAAGGATATGGACTTTTACGGAATAACACCGAAGGAAATGGGCGGCATCGTAGAACAGCTCAGACTGACTTCCGGTGTGGAATGTGCCATTTTCATGTACGAGATTCAGCATATGGAATTTAAAGTAAGTTTAAGATCCAAAAATTATGTAAATGTAAATGAAGTTGCCACATATTTTGGCGGCGGCGGTCATGTGCGTGCGGCAGGATGCAATCTCAAAGGAACGGTTCATGATGCGATTAACAATATTCTGCAGAGAATTGATGAACAGATAAAGGCGGCAGGCAATGTATAATGGAATTCTGAATGTCTGCAAGGAAAAGGGATATACATCCCATGACGTTGTGGCAAAATTAAGAGGAATATTAAAACAGAAAAAAATAGGGCATACAGGTACCCTTGATCCGGATGCAACAGGAGTCCTTCCTGTGTGTCTTGGATCAGGTACGAAATTATGCGATATGATTACCGATAAGACAAAGGCATACCGGGCGGTCCTATTATTTGGACAGGCTACGGATACCCAGGATATTTCGGGAACGGTAATCAAATCATACCCGGATCCGGAGAAGATGCAGCAGATGGTAAACGAAGAAGCAGTAAGGAAAGTGCTGCAGGAATTTATCGGGGAATACGATCAGCTTCCGCCTATGTACAGTGCGATCAAGATAAATGGAAAAAAACTGTACGAGCTTGCCCGCGAGGGGAAAGTGGTGGAAAGAAAGACAAGAAAAGTCAGTTTTTATAAAATCGATCTGATTGCATATGAGTATCCGAGAATCACGATTCAGGTGGAATGTTCCAAAGGAACTTATATTCGTACTCTCTGCCATGATATCGGGGAAAAGATGGGTGTATACGGCTGCATGGAAGAACTGGTGAGAATCAAGTCCGGTCCCTTTTTGCTGGAAAATTCCTATACCCTGGCACAGATTGAAGATATGACAAAAGATGGAAGTATCGATAAGGCAATTCTCCCTGTGGATCGGATGTTTGAGGAATTCCCGGCAGTCAGGACAAAACCGGAATACGACCGTATTCTTCAGAATGGCAATCCATTGAAACCCGATATGATATCAGGAGAATACAGAGATATGTCTTACATCCGCGTGTATGACAGCACCGGCTGTTTTAAGGCGGTATATACCTGTGAAAAAAACAGAACTTATTTAAAACCATATAAAATGTTTATATAAGGATAAATACCATGATTGTGATAAATAAAATAGAAAATTTCAGACTTGCAAAATCGGTGGTAGCCCTGGGAAAATTCGATGGAGTGCATCTTGGCCACCAACAGATTCTGCAGGAGTTAAAACGGGATAAGACAGAAGATGTGAAAACCGTAATTATTACATTTTCTATTTCACCGGAAGCGGTTCTTACCCATAAAAAATTGAGATATATTATGACGGATAAAGAAAAGCAGGATTATTTTGAAGCCTGTGGAATTGATTATCTGATTGATATTCCGCTGGATGAAAAATTTCTCGCCGTAGAGGCAGAAGATTTTGTACGGATATATCTGAAAGAAAAACTGGGTGCAGTAAAAATTGTATGTGGCAGAAATTTTCACTTTGGAAAGGGAAGACGCGGCAATGTGGATATGCTGGAACAGTTAGGCAGGACTTACGGGTTTGAAATGAAACTGGTGGACCATGTCATGGAAGATGAAGAAATAATCAGCAGTACCCGCATCCGGCAGGAACTTTTGCTGGGAAATATCGGGCATGCAAATAAAATGATGGGACATGCATATGCGATCAGTGGTGTGGTAATGCATGGAAATGCCCTGGGAAGGACCATTGATTTTCCTACGGTGAATCTGATTCCGGCTGAGGATAAAATTCTTCCTCCAAATGGTGTATACGGTACGGAGATAGAATTTGACGGAATCAGAAAAAGAGGAATTACGAATGTAGGCAGGAAACCGACTGTGGAAACCGGCAGACAGATTAATGTAGAAACAAATATTTTTGATTTCTCAGGCGACTTATACGGACAGGCGGTAACGGTGTATTTTCATGAATTTATACGTCCGGAAATGCAGTTTGGTTCATTAGAAGAATTAAAAGACCAAATCCGTCATGATGTCGATTTATGGAAACAAGGTTGACATATTGAGAGAATGTGCTATAATTTTCTTTGGTGTTTATTACAAAAACTTACTAATGTATTAGCAGAAGGAGGAAATATGCGAAATACAAAACTAGTTGCAGGATTATCTGTTGCTGCATTAACAGCATTGGGTGTAACAGCCTTCACATTTGGCGGCAATGGTAACCAGGAAGAGAAGAAAGAAGAAACAGCAAACATTCAGGAAGTGAAACAGGAAGCTGAATATACAGGAGATACATTTGTCAGCTCATCATTATTGTCTGCATTATATGATAATGTTGAAAATAATGCTAAGTTGAAAGAACAGACCGGAACACTGATGTACTCAGAAGCTGGCATGTCGGAAGCACTGGATGGATATGGAAATTATATTACAGTGGCAGACAATGAAACGGGAAATGCATCCGTGGAAGCACTGGATGTTGCATTGAAATTTGTTCCGGAAGGTTCTGTTATTGCAGGATATACGAATTTAGGTGTTTCCAATGTAACTACCTATCTGAATGTCCGTTCCGGAGCAGGTACGGATCATAATATTGTCGGAAAGATGCCGGGCGGAGCAGCTTGTGAAATTCTCGGAGAAGAGGATGGCTGGTATAAGATTCAGTCAGGCAGTGTAAATGGTTATGTGGATAAGCAGTATATTTTAAGTGGTTATGAAGCCAATGTGAAAGCAATGGAAACCATGAAAAACGTTTTAAAAGTAAACTGTGATGTTTTAAATGTACGTCAGGAACCGTCTCAGGACTGCTCCATTGCGACCAGGGTTGAGAATGGAGAAATTCTGGAAATTCTGGAAATTCTGGAAGGCGAGTCGAATGGCTGGTATAAGATCAATATCAATAATCTGGAAGGATATGTAAGTGCAGAATATGTGGAAAGCATGACTACACTTCCGGTTGCGGAATCCATCGCAACACTGGTGGCAGCCGATGGTACATCCACAACATATTCTTCTGCCAATGCATCCCAGAAGGCGATCGATATTATTAACTATGCATACCAGTTTTTAGGAAATCCATATGTCTACGGCGGAAACAGCCTGACAAACGGAATTGACTGTTCTGGTTTCTGTCAGCAGATTTTCGGACATTTCGGTTATTCCCTGCCAAGAACATCTTCCGCATATCCGGGTGCCGGAACAAGAATCAGTTATACGGAAGCACAGCCGGGAGATATCCTTGTATACAGATACAGTGACGGATCCGGTCATGTTGCCATCTATATCGGAAACGGAAAGATTGTACATGCATCCACACCGGCAACGGGTATCTGCATTGGAAACGCTTACTTTACTACACCATATTGTGCGGTAAGAGTTATATCCTAAAAAGGTCTTGACTTTTCTATTCTGATATAGTATATTAATCATCGTGTGAACTGACACCCGGTTGTTGGAAAACTCCGACCATTGCTGAAGTGTTCAGGGATTCAAGATTATATTAAATGGAGGAAATTACAATGATTTCAAAGGAAAAGAAAGCAGAACTGATTCAGGCTTATGGAAGAAAAGAAGGAGATACTGGCTCACCAGAAGTACAGATCGCTATTCTTACAGAAAGAATCAACGAATTAACAGAGCATTTAAAGGTTAATCAGAAAGATCACCATTCAAGAAGAGGTCTTCTTAAGATGGTAGGTAAGAGAAGAGGATTACTTGATTATTTAAAGAAGAATGATCTGGAAGGATACCGTGCTTTAATCGAAAAGTTAGGAATCAGAAAGTAATACTTTTCTACGGTATACCGTGGACATATATAGACAGGGCGCAAGCCTTGTCTATTCTTAATTAAAGGCAGATGCGGAAATGCCTGACCGGGACCACTGAAAAGGACAGAAGTAATCTGTGCTTTTCAGTGTTTTCGGATTTCCGCAGAAAACCGGAAGTAACCGGTAAATGAATAACAAACAGATATGAAATGAGGTAAATATGGAAAAGAATTATAAGAGTTTCAGTATGGAACTGGCTGGAAGAACACTGACCGTAGATGTGGGACGTGTGGCAAAACAGGCAAATGGTGCAGCTTTCATGCATTATGGGGATACTACCGTACTCTCTACTGCAACAGCATCAGAGAAGCCAAGGGATGGTATCGACTTCTTCCCTCTGAGTGTAGAATACGAAGAAAAATTATATGCTGTAGGAAAAATTCCGGGCGGATTTAATAAGAGAGAGGGAAAAGCATCTGAAAATGCGATCCTGACTTCCAGAGTCATTGACCGTCCGATGAGACCACTCTTCCCGAAGGACTACAGAAATGACGTAACTTTAAATAACATGGTAATGTCCGTAGATCCGGAATGTACACCGGAACTTACTGCCATGCTTGGCTCTGCCATCGCAGTAGCTATTTCTGATATTCCGTTTGATGGTCCTTGTGCAACCACACAGGTAGGTCTGATTGACGGAGAATTTATCATCAACCCGAGTGCGGCACAGACATCGGTTTCTGACTTAAAGCTTACCGTTGCGTCCACAAGGGAAAAAGTAATCATGATCGAAGCCGGAGCAAACGAGATTCCGGAAGCAAAGATGATCGAAGCGATTTACAAGGCACACGAAGTAAACCAGCAGATCATTGCATTTATTGATACCATTGTGGCAGAGTGCGGCAAGCAGAAGCATGAATATACAAGCTGCGCCATTCCGGAAGAATTATTTGCTGCCATTAAGGAAATTGTACCTCCTGCAGAGATGGAAGTTATCATGTTTGCAGAGGACAAGCAGGTAAGAGAAGAAAGAATCAGTGCATTAAAGGATAAACTGGCAGAAGCATTTGCGGAAAATGAAGAATGGCTGGCACTGATTGGCGATGCGGTATACCAGTACGAGAAAAAGACTGTCAGAAAGATGATTTTAAAGGATCATAAGAGACCGGATGGCCGTGAATTAACACAGATCCGTCCACTTGCAGCAGAAGTTGACCTGATTCCAAGAGTACATGGTTCTGCCATGTTTACCAGA
>FR900185.1:132209-135361 GCA_000437755.1 Roseburia sp. CAG:303 | reverse complement strand
ACACAGATCTGTAATGTGTGTACACTGGCACCATTATCCGATGCGCAGAAGCTTGACGGATTAAATGAGACAGAAACATCCAAGAGATACATGCATCATTATAATTTCCCGGCATATTCCGTAGGTGAAACAAAAGTATCCAGAGGTCCGGGCCGTCGTGAGATCGGTCATGGAGCACTGGCGGAGAGAGCACTTCTTCCAGTGCTTCCTTCAGAAGATGAGTTCCCATATGCAATCCGTACCGTATCCGAGACATTTGAATCAAACGGCTCTACCTCCATGGCTTCTACCTGTGCTTCCTGTATGTCACTGATGGCTGCAGGTGTTCCGATTAAGAAGATGGTTGCAGGCATTTCCTGTGGTCTGGTAACCGGAGAAACAGATGATGATTATGTACTGTTAACGGATATCCAGGGACTCGAAGACTTCTTCGGAGATATGGACTTTAAGGTAACAGGTACGGATGCGGGTATCACAGCGATCCAGATGGATATCAAGATTCACGGACTGACCAGACCGATCGTGGAGGGTGCGATTGCCAGATGCCGTGAAGCAAGAATGTTTATCATGGAAACCTGTATGAAACCGGCGATTTCCGAACCAAGACCGGAAGTAGGACCGTATGCACCAAAGATTAAGCAGATTATGATAGATCCGTCCAAGATCGGCGATGTTGTCGGACAGAAGGGCAAGACAATCAATGCAATTATCGATGAGACCGGTGTGAAGATTGATATCACGGACGAAGGCGCAGTAAGTGTATGCGGTATCGATGCTGAAAATATAGAGAAAGCAATTAACCTCATTAAGATTATTGTAACAGACTTTGAAGAAGGACAGATTCTCGAAGGAAAAGTTGTCAGCATCAAAGAATTTGGTGCATTCCTTGAGTTTGCTCCTGGAAAAGAAGGCATGGTTCATATCTCAAAAATTTCAAAAGAAAGAGTTGAGCATGTGGAAGATGTACTGAAATTAGGCGATGTTGTAAAAGTGGTATGCCTTGGAAAAGACAAGATGGGCAGAATCAGCTTCAGCATAAAAGATGTTCAGTAAATAAATAATAAAAGATATTTGTATGTGCAGGGAACGAAAAAATTCCTGCACATATTTTATAATGGGAAGGATTTTGTGCAGACATTACAAAAATCCTATAAAAAACATAGGAATTGAACCCGAAAAATCATGGTTTTTCGTACATATTATACAAATTATGCCCTTGCATTTTGTCGTAATATATGGTATGATGAAAAAAGATTGTTAATGAATTGTCAAACAATAAATATAAATCGAAAGGAGTTCTATTATGGCTAGTAAAATTACTGTTATAGGTGCAGGTAGTGTAGGTGCTACAATCGCATACACACTCTCACAGCAGACATTTGCATCTGAAATCGTCATAATTGACATTAACAAAGAAAAAGTTGATGGTGAGGCAATGGATATCGTTCAGGGTACCGCATTCCGTGATCCAGTCGACGTAATCTCAGGAGATTATGAGGATGCAAAGGACTCAGACCTTGTTATTATTACATCAGGAGTCCCTAGAAAAGCGGGACAGACCAGAATCGAACTTGCTCAGACAAACGTAAATATTATCAAGGATATTGCTCCAAGAATTGCAGCAGTTGCTCCAAAGGCACTCTACATCATTGTTTCCAATCCTGTAGATGTTATGACATATGCATTCCTGAAGGCATCTAAACTTCCGGAAAACCAGATTATCGGATCTGGTACATTACTTGATACTACAAGACTTCGTTATGGTCTTGCAAATCATTTTAAGATTGCACAGAAGAATATTCATGCTTATGTATTTGGTGAACATGGAGATTCTTCTTTTGTGCCATGGTCATGTGCAAGTGTTGCAGGTGTGCCGATGGAAGAATATACAAAGATTGTAAACAGCTATGGAAAAGGACTTGCTGATTTTGATGAAGCGGCGATGGAAGAATATGTGCATAAATCAGGCGGCGAGATCATCAAGAGAAAGGGTGCTACTTTCTACGGAGTATCCATGTCTGTTGTAAATCTGTGTGGAATGCTTCTTGCAGCATATGAATCTGTAACTACCGTATCCACCATGATGCATGGGGAATATGGCGTGGACGATGTCTGTACAAGCTGCCTTACAATTGTAGGACCGGAAGGCGTAAAGGGCAAGGTTGAGATGAAGCTTACAGATGAGGAAATCGCAAAATTCCAGAAAAGTGCGGATGCATTGAAGGCAGTTATTGCACAGTTAAATATTTAAAATGCCAGGGTCAGAAAGTCTAAGACCACATGAGCTTGCTCATAAGTGGGTGAAAGACTTTAGGACCCGCCCTGATATGAGCATAAAAGTGGGCAAGCCAACGATATGCGAATATTGGGCAGGATTGTGGAAGTGCATAGCACGAAACAATCCGTAGGCATCGGAGTTAATCTATTAATATTCAGAACAAACAGGAGGTAAAAAAATGGAGTATCGTATTGAGAGAGATTCCATGGGTGAAATGCAGGTGCCGGCTGACAAATATTGGGCAGCACAGACACAGAGAAGCTTTCAGAATTTTAAAATTGGCGGAGAAAAGATGCCGGCTGAGATTATTCATGCATTTGGTATCCTGAAGAAGGGTGCAGCCATTGCAAACTATAATCTTGGAAAGCTTGATGAAGAGAAGAAGGATGCCATCTGCAAAGCAGCAGATGATGTAATTGATGGAAAATTAATGGAACATTTTCCATTGGTTGTATGGCAGACCGGAAGCGGTACACAGTCTAACATGAACTCAAACGAAGTAATTGCAAACCGTGGAAATGAGATCGCAGGAAAGAAATTACTTCATCCAAATGATCATATCAATATGTCACAGAGTTCAAATGATACCTTCCCTACAGCACTTCATATTGCAGCAGCCATGAGCATTGAAGATAAATTATTCCCTGCCATGGATAAGTTAATCGAGACATTTAAGAGACTTGAAGCAGAAAATGACGATGTGGTAAAGAGCGGACGTACGCATCTGCAGGATGCTGTTCCAATCAAGTTTTCACAGGAAATCAGCGGCTGGAGAAATATGCTCGAAAAGACAAAGAAGATGCTCGAAGCAGCACTTCCGGGCTTAAAGGAACTGGCACTTGGCGGTACAGCCGTAGGTACAGGACTGAATGCA
>FR900185.1:125116-132192 GCA_000437755.1 Roseburia sp. CAG:303 | reverse complement strand
ACTGAATGCACCGGCAGGATTCGACAAAGAGGTGGCAAAGGTAATCAGTGAACTGACCGGAAAAGACTTTGTTACTGCTGAGAATAAATTCCATGCACTGACAGCAAAGGATGATATCACATTCGCACACGGTGCATTAAAGGCACTCGCTGCTGATATGATGAAGATTGCAAACGATGTAAGATGGCTTGCAAGTGGCCCGAGATGTGGACTTGGCGAGATTACCATTCCGGAAAATGAACCGGGAAGCTCTATTATGCCGGGCAAGGTAAATCCTACCCAGTGTGAATCCATGACAATGGTTGCTGTCCAGGTTATCGCAAATGATACCGCAGTAGGTATGGCAGCCAGCCAGGGTAATTTTGAATTAAATGTATTTATGCCGGTAATCGCATATAATTTCTTACAGTCCGTAAGACTTCTTGCAGATGGCATTACATCATTTAATAATAATTGTGCGGTTGGTATCCAGGCAAAGAGAGATAAGATGAGTCATAATCTTCATAATTCTCTTATGTTAGTTACCGCTTTAAATCCTTATATCGGCTATGACAATGCTGCAAAGACAGCCAAGAAGGCATTTAAGGAAAATATTTCACTGAAAGAAGCATGTGTAGCGCTTGGATTCCTTACAGAAGAGAAGTTTGATGAAGTATTCCATCCGGAAGAGATGGTATAAGATGGAGGCAGGCATGAAATATAGTTACTATCCAGGATGTACGCTTAAAACAAAAGCGAAAGAATTAAATGATTATGCCATCCGTTCTGCACAGGTGCTTGGAATCGAGATGGAAGAAGTAGAAAACTGGCAGTGCTGCGGCGGTGTATATACCGCTGCAACAGATGAAATCGCAACAAAGCTTTCATCTGTGCGTGCACTTGCACAGGCACAGGACAAGGGACAGGATTTGCTTACACTCTGTTGATTTGCTTACACTCTGTTCCGCCTGTCATAATGTCATCAAGAGAACAAATTATGATATCCAGACAGACGAAGTATTTGCTTCCAGAGTAAATAATTACATGGCCAGTGACGGCATGGAATATCATGGTGCTACAAAAGTAGTCCATTATCTTGAGATGTTAAGGGATGTAGTAGGATTTGATGTCTTAAAGAGCAAAGTTGTAAATCCGTTAAAGGGAAAGAAGATTGCAGCATATTATGGATGTCTGCTGCTTCGTCCGGGTACGGTTATGGCTTTTGATGATCCGGAAAATCCGAAGATTATGGAAGATTTTATCCGCGCAATCGGTGCAGAACCGGTTATCTATTCGCAGAGAAATGAATGCTGCGGCGGATATCAGACATTAAATGATAAGGAAATAGCAAAGAGCAGAAGCGAAGCGGTTGTTTCTTCTGCCGTAAACAAGGGAGCTGACTGTATGATTACAGCCTGTCCATTGTGCCGTTACAACTTAGAGGCAAATGCTGTTACAGAACTTCCGGTTATCTACTTTACAGAATTACTGGCTGAGGCCCTTGGTGTAAAGGAGGTACAGTAATGTTTAATGATAAAATCAGCAAAGAAGAATTAGAAAGAATCAGTGGTGTAAAAGTAAATAAATGTATGAAATGTGGAAAATGTTCTGCTACATGTCCGAATTTCGATGCCATGGATTATCATCCACATCAGTTTGTAGATATGGTAGACAAAGGAAACATTGCACCATTACTTGCATCAGATTCTATCTGGACATGCTTAAGCTGCATGGCATGCTTGCAGAGATGTCCGAGAAGCGTAGAACCTGCAAAACTGATCGAGGCGGTAAGACTTGCCGTAGTACGTCAGCAGGATCAGAATTATCTGAAAGCAGAAGAGATTCCGGAACTTTTGGATGAGAATCTTCCACAGCAGGCGATTGTCAGCGCATTCCGTAAATTCAAGAAGTAAAAGACAGTAAAACAATAAATAACATTTAAGAAAAAATTTAGAAAGCAGAGTGAAAAAAATGCAGAGAATTGGAGTATTCGTATGTTGGTGTGGCAGTAACATTGCCGCAACAGTAGACGTTGCAGCCGTTGCCGAGGCTTTAAGCCATGAGCCTGGTGTTGTGTATGCAACTGACTATCAGTATATGTGTTCTGCAAGTGGACAGGAGATCGTAAAGGATGCGATCAAAGAGCATAACCTGACAGGTGTTGTTATCTGTTCCTGTTCTCCGAGAATGCATGAGACAACTTTCCGTAAGACTGTTCAGGCTGCCGGACTGAATCCATATATGTTAGAGATTGCAAACATTCGTGAGCAGTGTTCCTGGATTCATAAGGATAAGCAGAGCGGTACGGAAAAAGCAATTATATTAGGAAAAGCAGCTATCGCAAAGGTACATTTAAATGCACCTCTGACATCCATGGAAAGTCCTGTAGTAAAACGTGCATTGGTTATCGGTGGTGGTATCGCCGGAATCCAGACTGCACTTGATATTGCAGATGCAGGATTTGAGGTAGATATCGTAGAGAAGAAGCCGACCATCGGTGGTAAGATGGCACAGCTTGATAAGACATTCCCGACACTTGACTGTGCAGCCTGTATCCTGACACCTAAGATGGTAGATGCAGGAGCAAATGAAAAGGTTAAGATTTTCTCTTACTGTGAAGTAGAAAAAGTAGAAGGTTTCGTTGGTAATTTCAAGGTTACCATCAAGCAGAAACCTCGTTATGTAGATGCTACAAAGTGTACAGGATGTGGTGAATGTACTACAAAATGTCCTTCCAAGAAGAACCCGAACGAATTCAACATGGGACTGGATAACCGTCCGGCTATCTATATTCCATTCGCGCAGGCAGTGCCAAAGCTTGCAACCATCGATCCGGATGATTGTATCTATATGAAGACAGGAAAATGCGGACTCTGCTCCAAGGTATGTACTGCAGGTGCAATCAATTACGAACAGAAGGAAGAATTCATCGAGAGAGAATATGGTGCAATCGTAGTTGCAACCGGATATAACCAGATCAAACCTACAAAGTTTGAAGAATATGGTTACAATAACTGTCCGGATGTTGTAACATCTCTTGAATTTGAACGTCTGATGAATGCAGCAGGTCCTACAAAGGGTCATCTCTTACGTCCTTCTGACGGAAAAGAACCAAAGAAGATTGTGTTTGTACAGTGTGTTGGTTCAAGAGGACAGTCCTGCAGGGATAAATCCTACTGTTCCAAGATTTGTTGTATGTATACTGCAAAACATGCAATGCTTGTAAAAGACCATTATCCGGACGTGGATGTTACCGTATTCTATATTGATGTTCGTACCCCGGGTAAGAACTTTGATGAATTTTATCGTCGTGCGGTAGAAGAATTCGGTGTTCATTACATCAAAGGTATGGTTGGAAAGGTATCAGAAGAAGATGGTGTATTAAAGGTACAGGCTTCTGATCTGCTCGCAAACAGCCAGATTCATATGGATGCAGATATGGTTGTTCTTGCAGCTGCCATTGAGCCGGATGAATCCGCAAGACCTCTTGCTACTATGCTGACAGCAAGTATGGATACCAATGATTTCTTTACCGAAGCACATGCAAAACTTCGTCCTGTAGAAAGCCCGACAGCAGGTGTATTCCTTTCCGGAACATGCCAGGGACCAAAAGATATTCCGGAAACCGTTTCACAGGCAAGTGCGGCAGCGGCAAAGGTTATCGGACTTCTTGCAAAAGATCATCTGTTATGTAATCCTTGTGTATCACATTCCAATGAACTCTTATGTAATGGATGTTCCACCTGTGCAAATGTATGCCCTTACGGAGCGATTGATTATGTAACAAAAGAAATCAACGACCATGGTATCAGAGAAACCAGAAGAGTTGCAGTTGTAAATGAAGCCGTTTGTCAGGGCTGTGGTGCATGTACGGTTACATGTCCATCAGGCGCTATGGATCTTAAGGGCTTTGCAAATAGACAGATTATGGCGGAGGTAGATGCAATATGCAGGTAAATGAAGTTGAAGAAAAGAAAGAATTTACTCCATTGATTGTGGCATTCTGCTGCAACTGGTGTTCTTATGCGGGAGCTGACCTTGCAGGAAGCAATCGTCTTTCCTATCCTGCAAATGTAAAGATTATCCGTGTACCGTGTTCCTGCCGTGTAAATCCGCTCTTTATCTTAAGAGCATTCCAGCGCGGTGCAGATGGTGTTATTATGTGTGGATGCCATCCTGGCGACTGCCATTATACAACAGGTAATTACTATGCAAGAAGAAGAATGACAACATTATTCTCCATGCTTGATTATCTGGGAATCGAAAAGGAAAGAACAAGAGTGGAATGGGTTTCTGCAGCAGAAGGTGTAAAATTCGCACAGACAATGAATGATTTTGTAGAAACCATCACAAAACTCGGAGAGAACAGAAAGTTGAGGGATCTGCGATGCGAGAAATAAGAGAGTTGCTGTTAAAGAAAGTAAATGAATTACTTGAGAACGGAACCGTAGATCGTGTCATTGGCTGGAAAGCAGGTGACTTCTGTTATGATGTTACTCCAGCGGTCTATAAAAAAGGTGATAATTTTGATGATTTCCTTTTTGACGGTTTCTGCGGTGCAAATCAGAGTAAATATTTAATCAATGAAACAAAGGGCGAAGGCAAAGTATTAGCTTTGTTAAAACCATGTGACACTTACAGCTTTAACCAGCTGATCAAGGAACATCGTGTGGACCGTGAAAAGGTATATGTATTAGGAATTCCATGTCACGGAAAACTTGATGTAAATAAAATGAAGGAACAGGGAATTACCGGTATCCTTTCAATTGAAGAAACAGAAGATAAGGTAAAGGCGGAAACACTTTACGGAACGCAGGAATGTGACAGAAAGTCAGTCCTTTTAGAGAGATGCCTGTGTTGTAAGGGAAGTAAGCATATGGTATACGATGAACTTCTTGTTCCGGAAGAGGAAGACAGAGAAGTACCATCCCTGGACAGATTCTCTAAAGTAGCTGAACTGGAAGCGATGACTTCCCAGGACAGATTTGACTTCTGGAGAAAAGAACTTTCCAAATGTATCCGTTGTAATGCATGTAGAAATGTGTGTCCGGCATGTTCCTGCAGAACATGTGTATTTGATAATGCCGCATCCGGTGTTGCTGCAAAAGTAAATGCAGATACATTTGAAGAAAATATGTTCCATATCATCCGTGCATGGCATGTAGCAGGACGTTGTACGGACTGCGGTGAATGCAGCCGGGTATGTCCGCAGAACATTCCTCTTCAGCTTCTGAACCGTAAGTTCATCAAAGATATGGATGAATTATATGGTGAATTCCAGGCAGGTGAAGATGATAAGACTGCAGGACCATTGACAGCGTTTACAAAAGAAGACTGTGAACCTAGCATTATATATACGAGAGGCGGTGACAGATAATGTTTAAGATTTCAATGAATGATATTGACAGGCTTTTCAAGGCAATTTCAGAGGTTGATACATTATACCTTCCGATCGAGCGGGGCGAACAGATTGAGTTTTACGCATATGATGAAGAAGCAAAGGTACGTCTGGATGCACTTCATACCGTAAAGTCTGCAAAAGATGCATTCCTTCCAAACTGCGAAACCATGATGAAGTTCAAAGTAGAAGGAAAGAATATCGAAGTAGAAGAAACAGCCAGAGTAGAAGAGGAATTTGTTATCTTTGGTGTAAGAGCATGTGATGCAAGAAGCTTTTCTATTCTTGATAAAGTATATTTAGCCGATCCGGTGGATACTTTCTATGCAGCAAGAAGAGAGCATGGTGTTGTGGTATCCATGGCATGTAACAGACCGGAAGAAACCTGTTTCTGTAATAAATTTGACATTGATGCAACAAAGCCGGAAGGCGATGTTGTAACATGGATTGTCGGAGATGAACTCTTCTGGGAAGCTCAGACAGAAAAGGGTGAAGCACTTACAGAAAAAGTAAAATCAGTGCTTACAGATGCAGATTCTGCTGCTGTTGACAAACAGAGAGAAGAAGTAAAGGCAATTATGGATAAACTGCCGCTTAACAGCATGGATATGGAATATTTAAAGGGTGCGGATATGATGGAACTCTTCAACAGCCCGAAGTGGCAGGAATTATACCAGTCCTGTCTTGGCTGCGGAACCTGTACCTTTGTATGCCCGACCTGTCAGTGTTATGATATCCGTGATTATGATACAGGACATGGAATTATCCGTTACAGATGCTGGGATTCCTGTATGTATAAGGATTTTACAATGATGGCTCATGGAACAAACAGAAAGACACAGATGGAACGTTTCCGTCAGAGATTCATGCATAAGCTTTCCTATTTCCCGATTAACAATGACGGGGAATTCGGATGTGTTGGCTGCGGACGTTGTATCAGCAAGTGTCCGATCTCCATGAATATCACAAAAGTAATCAAAGCACTGGGAGGTGACAATTAATGAATGATGTATTAATTCCAAAGGTTGGAGTTGTTACAGATGTCCGTCAGGATACACCTGATGTAAAGACATTCCGTGTGGTAACTCCGGATGGAAAAAAAGCATTTGAACATATGCCGGGACAGTGTGCCATGCTTTCTATTCCGGGTGTAGGTGAAGCCATGTTCTCCATAACATCTTCTCCTACAAATACAGAATTTATGGAATTTTCAATTAAGAAATGCGGCTGTCTTACAGACTGGCTGCATCAGATGGAAGTAGGACAGATGATTACCATCCGTGGACCATATGGTAATCCGTTCCCTGTAGATACTGAATTAAAGGGCAAAAACCTGATTTTTATCGCAGGTGGTATCGGACTTGCACCGCTTCGTTCTGTCATTAACTATTGTCGTGACAAACGTTCTGAATATGGTAATATTGATATCGTATATGGTTCACGTTCTGCGGATGACCTTGTTGATTATCAGGAAATCATTGATGAATGGGAAAAGACGGAAGGTGTAAACGTACATCTTACCATCGACCGTGAGCAGGAAGGCTGGGACGGACATGTAGGATTTGTTCCGAACTATGTAAAGGAATTAAATCTTTCCGTTGACTCGACAGTTCTTATCTGTGGTCCGCCTATCATGATTAAATTTACACTGGCTGGTCTCCAGGAACTTGGATTTAAGAAGGAACAGGGATATACCACA
>FR900185.1:107643-125083 GCA_000437755.1 Roseburia sp. CAG:303 | reverse complement strand
GAATGAAATGCGGTGTCGGCAAATGCGGACGTTGTAATGTAGGTTCCAAATATGTATGTAAAGATGGTCCTGTATTCCGCTTTGACCAGATTGACGAATTACCGGATGAATATTAATAATTAAGAAAACAGAGAGAGGAAGGTTCAAATCATGGCAGATATGGTTAACGTTTATTTATACGGAAAAAAATATGAAGTGCCGGCAAGTCTGACAATCATGGAAGCTTTTGAATATTCAGGCTATCAGTTGGTCAGAGGATGCGGCTGCAGAAATGGTTTCTGCGGTGCATGTGCAACAATTTACAGAATTAAGGGAGAAAGCGAATTACACGGATGTCTTGCATGTTCTACAAAGGTAGAAGACAATATGTATGTAGCTTCTTTACCATTCTTCCCATTAGAGAAGAAAGTATATAACATTGAGGAAATCAAACCGACCGAGCAGATTATGATGCAGTTATATCCTGAAATCTACAGCTGTGTTGGATGTAACGCATGTACAAAGGCATGTACACAGGGATTAAATACCATGCAGTATATCGCATATGCACAGCGTGGCGAATACGAGAAATGTGCAGAGGAATCTTTTGACTGTGTAATGTGTGGTGTTTGTTCTTCACGTTGTCCTGCAGGAATTTCTCATCCACAGGTAGCTCTTCTGGCAAGAAGACTTACCGGAAAATATATCAAACCGGAAGCAAAACACCTGACAGACAGAGTAAAGGCAATCGAAAACGGTGACTTTGATGCACTTGTAGAGGCTATTATGGATAAGCCTTTAGAAGAACTCAAAGAATTATATAACAACAGAGAAATTGAGAAATAAAGGAGGATGGCAAAATGAGTTTACCATATACACAGGAAATGTTAGATTCCATTAAAAAAGTGGAAGCAACTCGTGCAGAGAGAGTAAATGGTCCGGAACCAAGACGTATGACAATGGACGAAAAGGACGCTTTATTAGAGAAATTTCATCCTGATTACAACACATCCAGCTTTGAAGAAATCAAGGTAGGACCAAACAAGGGCCAGAAAGCTCCAAAAGAATTAGTTGCCATGCTTCAGGCAAACAGCAGAATCAAGGACATGGATATCAATTTAAATGATCCTGATTATGATGTGGATGTACTGGTAATCGGTGGGGGCGGTGCAGGTGCATCTGCTGCAATCGAAGCAAACGAAGGCGGAGCAAACGTTATGATCGTTACAAAGCTTCGTATCGGTGATGCAAATACAATGATGGCAGAAGGTGGTATCCAGGCGGCTGATAAGGAAAATGACTCACCGGCACAGCATTACCTTGACGTAATGGGCGGCGGACATTTCGCAAATGTTCCGGAACTGGTGCGCAAGCTTGTATGCGACGGACCTTCCGCAGTAAACTGGTTAGACCATTTAGGTGTTTTATTTGATAAAGATGAGAACGGCAACATGATCACAACTCATGGCGGCGGAACATCAAGAAAGAGAATGCATGCAGCAGCAGACTATTCAGGTGCTGAAATCATGAGAGTCTTAAGAGATGAAGTAATCAACAGAGGAATCCCTGTTGTAGACTTTACTGCTGCCATTGAAATTATCAAAGATACAGAAGGCAAAGCGGCCGGTGCAGTTCTTATGAACATGGAAACAAAGGAACTTCTGGTTGCAAGAGCAAAGACAGTCATCATCGCTACTGGTGGTGCAGGACGTATGCATTATCAGGGATTCCCTACATCAAATCATTACGGTGCAACAGCAGATGGTCTGGTTATGGCTTATCGTGCAGGTGCAGAACTTTTATATCAGGATACGTTACAGTATCATCCTACCGGAGTTGCTTTCCCGGCTCAGATTTATGGTGCATTGGTTACAGAAAAAGTACGTTCCATGGGTGCAATGTTCGTAAACAGAGAAGGCGAAGTATTCATGCATCCTCTTGAAACAAGAGACGTAGCAGCATCAGGTATTATCCGTGAAACCAAGGACAGAGGACTTGGAGTACACACACCGGTTGCAGATGGTGTATGGCTTGATACCCCTATGATCGATATGATTCATGGAAAAGGTACTCTGGAGAAGAGACTTCCGGGTATGTTAAGAATGTATCTGAGATATGACATTGATATGAGAGAAGTACCAATTGTCGTTTATCCTACACTTCACTACCAGAATGGTGGTATTAAGATTGGTGTTGACGGTATGTCAGGAGTTGAAAACCTTTATGTAGCAGGTGAGGCTGTCGGAGGAATCCACGGAAGAAACAGACTGATGGGAAATTCATTGCTTGATATTATCGTATTTGGACGTAATGCAGGACAGCAGGCTTCTAAGAAGTGCAAGGAAGTAGAATTAAAGGAACTTACACTTTCACATGTAGACGCATTTGAGAAGATGCTTGACGAGGCAGGCCTTGCAAACGACCTTGTTTCACCAAAACTTTTACCGGATTACAGACCTGAAGGTGTGACAAGATTAAATTAAGTAAGAATGATATGCCCCCGCCAGCTTGTGCGGGGGTGTTTTTATTCAGACAGAGCTTGGAAATGAAAGTGTACTATTTATAAGAGTAAAAGGAGTAAGAGATGAGAGTTCAGTTGTTTGAGGTACTGAGTACCCATTTATACCAGATGAAGCCGATGACGATTGTGTTATTCTTTTTGTTTACCACCATGGTGCTTGGATATCTGCTCGGCAGGGTATCCATTAAAGGAATATCACTCGGCAGTGCAGCAATCTTTCTGGTAGCCCTTGTAGTAGGCCATTTCAAAGGAGTGGCATTCAACAATTATCAGACATGGGCGGTGGACGAAGCTACCGTAGATTCCTATTTTGATATGATTAAGAACTTCGGTCTGGTATTATTTGTAACTGCAGTTGGTCTGATTGCAGGTCCCGGATTTTTTCATAATCTGGTAAAAAATGCAAAATCCTATGTACTGCTTGGCCTGATTATTATTTTAAGCGGTGCCGGCACGTGTGCTTTGATTACACTGGTAACCGGTATCAGTTCCGATATTACGGTAGGACTGCTTGCCGGAGCTTTAACCAGTACACCTGCCCTTTCTGCTGCACAGGAAGCAGCAGGTGCAGGAAATAATGTAGCAGTTGGATATGCGATTGCCTATCCGTTCGGAGTGGTCGGAGTCGTAGCCTTTGTCCAGATTGTTCCAAAGCTTTTGAAAGCCAATATGGAAGAGGAACGAAAGAAATTAATTACCGTGGAAGATCATGTTGCCCATAAAGAAAAGCGTCTTTTTAATATCGACAATGACGGTATTGCAGCATTCGCACTGGCGATCGCCATCGGTATCATTATCGGAAGTATCCATATTCCGCTTGGCGGAGGTGCATCGTTCTCCCTCGGAACAACCGGAGGTCCGCTGCTTGCCGGATTAATAATCGGCCATTTCAGACATCTTGGCTCCATCGATTTACAGGTTGAGAAGAAAACACTCAGTTTTATGCAGGAACTGGGGCTGATTCTGTTCCTGATTGGTTCTGGTATTGAGGGCGGTGCCGGATTTGTGGCAACCCTGGAAGAAGAAGGATTTATTGTATTCCTCTGGGGAGCTATCCTGACACTTGTACCAATGTTATTAGGATTTGTTTTTGCAAAATATGTATTAAAGATGAGCCTGTTAAACAATCTTGGTTCTTTGTGCGGCGGTATGACCAGTACACCTGCACTTGGTACACTGATCAAAGTAGCAGAGACATCGGACGTTGCTTCGGCATATGCGGCAACGTATCCGATTGCACTGGTTGCCGTCGTGCTGGCATCCCAGTTCCTGACTTATCTATAAATACAACACGGAGAAAGCATCTCATTTTGAGGTGCTTTTTCTATATAGAAAAGTATCCTTGACAAAGTTGCAGTTGTAATATAAAATACAAAAGATGAATATGAGACTGTGTTTCAAATTGAAAAGGAGATAGAAGATGAGAAAAAGAATAAAAAAAGGATTGCTGGCATTGTTCATGTTGACGGCAATTGTGTCGCTGACCGCGTGTGCGGGGAAAAAAGAATCCACAAACGAAAAGAAACTGACCATAGTAACCACGCTTTTCCCGGATTATGATTTCGCAAGGCAGATTGCCGGGGATAAGGCTGAGGTAAAACTCCTGCTGAGTCCGGGTGTCGAGGCACATGATTATGATCCGTCACCAGCAGATATCATCAGCATAAATAAGGCAGATTTATTTATCTATACAGGAGAATACATGGAATTATGGGTTCCGGGTATTCTGTCATCGCTGGAATCTGATAAAGTAACCGTAGTGGATGCATCGGAGAATATTACTCTGATTCAGAGCGGAAGCGACGAAGATCATGAAGATCATGACGATGACGGCCATTCCCATGAATACGATCCGCATATCTGGACCAGTCCGAAAAATGCGGTTATCATGATGAATAATATCTTAAAAGCAATTGAGAAGAAAGATCCTGCAAATAAAGAATATTACGAGAAGAATGCAGAAGAATACATCAGCAAGATAAAGGAACTGGACAGTGAATTTGCGGAAATTGCGAAAAATGCAAAGAATCCTACGATTTATTTCGGTGGCAGGTTTGCCATGATATATTTTGTAAAAGAATATGGTCTCGGATATCTTTCTGCATTCGATTCCTGTTCCTCTGAAACGGAACCGAGTGCAAAGCTGGTGGCTGATATGGTGGATGCCATGAAGAAAAATGGTGCTTCCGTTGTATATTATGAGGAACTGACCGATCCGAAGGCAGCACAGGCGATTGCCGATGAGATCGGCGGAACGACTTTATTGCTTCATTCCTGCCATAATGTATCACTGGAAGATTTTAATAATGGTGCAACCTATGTCAGCCTGATGCAGCAGAATGTGATAAATCTTAAAACAGGGTTAGGTGAGGAATAAATGAAACAGCTGGTTTGTAAACATGTTACGATTGCATATGAAAAAGAAGCAGTTGTAAATGACCTTTCCTTTCAGGTAGAGGAAGGGGAATATGTAAGTATTATCGGGGAAAATGGTGCGGGGAAAAGTACCCTGCTAAAGGCAGTGTTGGGACTGATCAAAATAAGATCCGGGGAAATCAGTTTTGAAAATGGATTTAAAGGAAATAAAATCGGATATCTTTCCCAGCAGAACCCGTTGCAGAAAGATTTTCCGGCATCCGTGTTTGAAGTCGTCTTATCCGGATGCCTTAACAGCAAAGGGTTCTCCCCATTTTTCACCCGGAAAGACAAGGAGATGGCGAAGAATAATCTGAAAAGGCTGGGAATGGAAGCCTGGCTGCACCGCTCCTTTGCCGATTTATCCGGCGGACAGAAGCAGCGTGTCCTGCTTGCCAGGGCATTATGTGCAACAGAGAAGATGATATTCCTGGATGAGCCAATCACAGGTCTGGATCCTGTGGCAATGAAAGAAATGTACGAATTAATCGAACGGCTGAATAAGGAAATGGGAATTACAATTATCATGGTTACCCATGATATCGAAAATGCAATGAAATATTCGGATAAAATCCTGTGTCTGAAGAAAAATGAGAATTTTTTTGGGACACCGGAAGCATATGCGGAATATGAGAAGGAAAGGAAGGAATAAAATGAGCTTGCTGTCAATCATAAAAGAAATGTTTTCCTATTCTTTTATTATGCGTGGAATGATCGTCGGCGGCCTGGTTGCATTATGTGCTTCCATGCTGGGAGTTACCCTTGTGCTGAAACGTTATTCCATGATCGGGGATGGATTATCCCATGTAGGATTCGGAGCGATGGCAGTGGGGCTTGCTTTCAATGCAGCACCTTTAAAGGTAGCGATTCCTGTGGTTGTCATTGCGGCATTCTTCCTGCTCAGAATCAGTGAAAACAGTAAAATAAAAGGGGATGCGGCGATCGGACTGATCTCTTCCAGTGCCATTGCCATCGGTATCACGGTAAATGCCCTTTCCAAAGGTACGAACATTGATTTGAACAGCTATATGTTCGGAAGTGTTCTTGCCATCGGAAAAGATGATGTAGCCGTATGTCTTGCCATGAGCATCCTTGTCCTTGTTTTGTTCTTGTTCTGCTATCACAGAATATTTGCAATTACTTTTGATGAAACATTTGCGAGGGCGACCGGGGTAAAAGTCGGTGTATACAAGACGTTGCTCTCCGTACTGACTGCGATCGTGATCGTAATCGGCATGAGAATCATGGGAACTCTGCTGATTTCCAGCCTGATTATTTTTCCGGCACTTACTTCCATGCGGGTGTTCCGGAGATTCAAAGTAGTCATTGTGTCATCCGTCTGTGTTTCCATGATCAGTTATTTCATCGGAATTACGGCTTCATATATCTATGAGATACCTACCGGTGCAGGCATTGTTTTGGCAAATCTGACCATGTTTTTATTGTTTTCCCTGATTGGAATTGTGAGAAGTAAATAGACATTTGCAGCCTTTTGTGTTAAAATATAAAAAAATATATATGGGAGGCTTTTAAATGAAGGAAAATTTATATGATTTGATGGACTGGTCTGATATCGAAGGAATCCAATATGCAGATTTAGACTGTCCGCGGTGCACACTTGGTCCAAGTGTATACAAAGGAAAAACCCTGATTCAGCTCTATGTTCCAGAAGCAGTCAGTGTTTCTGTAAAATTTGAGAAAGGAAGAAAGGTATATCCGGCAGAAAAGATGGACGATGGATTCTTTGCGGTACTGGTTTCCGGTACGGATAATGGAAGATATCAGGTAATTGCCGAATACGAAGATGGAAGCAGTACGATTTCCTATGATCCCTATCAGTTTGACAGTGTTCTTCCGCTGGAAGAACTCAAAAGCTTTAATGCCGGAGTAAATTATGAGATCTACAAGTATCTGGGTGCGCATAAGAGAGTAATCGACGGTGTGAAAGGAGTATCCTTCGGTGTGTGGGCTCCGTTTGCGGAACGCGTCAGCGTTGTTGGCGATTTTAATCACTGGGACGGCAGGAAGCATATGATGAACCGGATTGATGATACTGGAGTATTTGAACTGTTTATTCCAGGGATCGGAGATGGAGAGCTGTATAAGTACGAGATAAAGCAATATGGCGGTAAGGTTGTTTTAAAGGCAGATCCTTATGCATTTGCAGCACAAAAAAGACCGGATAATGCATCCATAATTGCCAATATCAGCAAATTTACCTGGACGGACAACGTGTGGATGAAGAAACGGCTTGATGCGGACTGCAAATCACAGCCGATGTCCATTTATGAAGTTCATCTCGGTTCCTGGAAGAAGCCTGAGATGGAAGGTGTGGAAGAGAAGGAGAGATTCTATAATTACAGGGAGATTGCCCCTCTTCTGGCAGATTATGTAAAGAAGATGCATTATACACATATCGAACTTATGCCAGTGATGGAACATCCGTTCGATGGCTCGTGGGGCTATCAGGTTACCGGATATTATGCACCGACGGCACGTTACGGAAGTCCTGAAGATTTCGCCTGGTTTATGAATTATATGCATGAGCAGGGAATTGCCGTTATTTTAGACTGGGTTCCGGCACATTTTCCGAAGGATGAATTCGGACTGGCAAAATTTGACGGAACATGCCTGTATGAGCATGCAGATCCGAGACAGGGAGAACATCCTCACTGGGGAACATTGATTTATAATTATGCCAGACCGGAGGTTAAGAATTTCCTTATAGCCAATGCCCTTTTCTGGGCAGAACAGTATCATGCGGACGGAATCCGTATGGATGCGGTCGCTT
Organism: Roseburia sp. CAG:303; assembly: GCA_000437755.1. Taxonomy (GTDB): domain Bacteria; phylum Bacillota; class Clostridia; order Lachnospirales; family Lachnospiraceae; genus CAG-303. The sequence goes on along the minus strand of FR900185.1, from coordinate 117,377 downwards.
CCATGTTATATCTGGATTATGGAAAAAATGATGGAGAATGGGTAGCTAATATTTACGGAGGAAATGAGAATCTGGATGCAGTCAGCTTCTTAAAGGAGCTAAATACACAGTTTAAGAAACGGAAAAATGGTGCTGTGGTAATCGCCGAGGAATCGACGGCATGGCCGATGGTAACCGGAAGTCCGGAAGAAGGACTCGGATTTGACTTTAAGTGGAACATGGGCTGGATGAATGATTTTACCGGATATATGCAATGCGATCCGTATTTCAGGAAGGATAATTATAACCAGCTCACATTCAGTATGATTTATGCATACAGTGAGAATTTTGTTCTGGTACTGTCCCATGATGAGGTCGTTCACGGCAAAGGCTCCATGATCCAGAAGATGCCTGGAGCAGAAGAGATTTTAAGATTTTCCAATCTGCGTGCGGCATATACCTTTATGTACATGCATCCGGGAAAGAAGTTATTGTTTATGGGACAGGAGTTTGCGGCATACCGTGAATGGAGCGAGGAAAGGGAACTTGACTGGGCAAGCCTTGATGCGGAAAAGCATATACATATGCAGGATTTTGTCCGGGAACTTAACCGCCTCTATCAGACGGAGCCGGCATTGTATGCACTGGATCAGAGCCCGGAAGGATTTGAATGGATTAACAATACAACCTATTTAAGGAGTATCTGTGCATTTATCCGTAAAACAGAGAATCCGGAGGATACCCTGCTTGTATTCTGTAATTTTGATACCATACCGCAGGCAAGATATAAGTTCGGTGTGCCATATCCTGGAACATATAAGGAAATCCTCAACAGTGATGACGACAAGTACGATGGATACGGAATGGTAAACACGAGGGAGATAACGGCAAAAGAAGAGGAATGTGACGGAAGAGAACATTCGATCAGCATCAAGATGGGGCCGGTATCGGTGTCTGTATGGAAATATGTAAAACAAGAGGAAGAAGAGAAAAAAGAGGAAAAAGAGGAAAAAGAGGAAAAGAACGAACGAAAGGATAAGTAATGATGATAAACACATTATTTTCTGCAGCGGTTACAACCACGGCAGGTTCGCTGGCAGAGTCGGCTGTGGAAGAAACCACAACTCTGGCGGAAGAAACCACAACCGGCCAGATGATCGAGGAAGTAGGTGCAGAGGTTTCCAAGAATCTGAATGAAGCCGTAGAAAGTGCAAACCGCTTTATTGAAACCATGGAAGGCTATATTCCAAAGCTGATTGCATTTGGAATCAATGTCCTGATTGCGATTTTAATCTTTGTAGTGGGAAAATTTATTATTAAATTCATATTAAAGATATTTAACCGTTTTATGGATCGTGCCGGAGTGGAAATCAGTGTCAAGAAGTTCCTGGATTCCCTGCTGAAAGCCGCTTTATATGTAATATTGATTGTGATTATCTGCGGTCAGGTAGGAATACAGACGACGTCGTTTGTAGCTCTCTTAACCAGTGTGGGTGTGACCATCGGTCTTGCCCTTCAGGGAAGTTTCTCAAACTTCGCCGGTGGTGTGCTGATTCTCCTGTTAAAACCATTTAAGGTAGGAGATTATATTGTTGATGGTTCCAGCGGAAAAGAAGGAACGGTACAGAGAATTGATCTGTTTTATACCATTATTATTACAGTGGATAATAAGCAGATAACCATTCCAAACGGTAATCTTTCCAATACCCATATTACCAATGCATCTGCATTTGATACCAGAAGAGTGGATATTAAAATCGGTGTCAGCTATGACAGTGATGTAGAACAGGCAAGAAAACTGATTCAGAAGATAGGACAGGACGAGCAGGCAAGACTGCCGGAGAAAGAGGCAGAAGCTTATATCCTGGAACTGGCGGCAAGCGAAGTTACCATGGTGCTACGTGTCTGGGTAAAGACCGAAGATTACTGGGGTGCATATTTCAGACTGAATGAACAGTTAAAGAAGACCTTAGATAATGCGGGAATTGAGATTCCTTACAACCAGCTGGATGTGCATATCCGGAATTAAAACAGAATGGTGGGGTGTCCTATGTCAGAAGATAATTATTTAAATTTTGTCGGATTTCAATGTCTGGAACATTTAAATCACAATTCCATAGATTTATATCTTTCTACCTGCGGAATCCAGAATTGTTTTGGCGGTCACTTTTTCGGACCTGGAAAAAGAGATGTTTATATTTTGCATTTTATCAGTGAAGGAAAAGGGGTATTTACCTGCGGGGAACAGACCTGGCAGCTGGGAAAAGGGGATGTTTTTCTGGTAAAGCCGGATACGGAAGTATATTATGCGGCGGATGAGAAAAATCCGTGGTCGTATCTGTGGGTTGGCTTCCACGGATTAAAGGCGGCGTCTTATCTGTCTTATGCCGGATTTGAGGGAGATGTGCTGGTCGGAAAATGCAGGGATACTTCGCTTATCTTTACCTATATCCAGCAGATGATTATGAACCGGCAATTAACGTATGCCAATGAATTAAAAAGACAGTCGGCACTGCTGCAGATTTTTGCCTCCATTATAGAGGAATACCGTGCAACCCTGTCCAAAGACAGAAGGTATGATTATCCGTATAAAATCTATGTGGAGCAGGCCGTGAAATATATTCAGGGAAATTTCCGGAAAAATGTCAGAATCCAGGATATTGCAATGGATATCGGTATCGACAGAAGTTATCTGTCCGGAATTTTCAAGGAAGTCATGAAGATGTCACCGCAGGAATATCTTTTGCATTACCGTGTGGAACAGGCGGAAATCCTGTTAAAAGAGACGGATCGTAAGATCGGCGATATTGCGGAACTGGTCGGTTATGCAGATGCTATGACCTTTTCTAAGATGTTTAAAAAATATAAAGGGATAAGTCCACAGCAATATAGGGAAGAACAATACCGGTAAATACCCACATTCTGACATAAGGGTTTCACATCCGGCCATAGAAAAAACAAAACCTCTGAAGTATACTATTCTCATCCTAAGAGAAATAGATACAAAGGAGGTTTTTTTATGGGAAAAGCAAAGACGCAGCGAATCATTGCGAATGTCATGGCACTGACACTGGCAGTATCCGCAATACCGGTTGCTTCCAGAATGGAAGTAAATGCACAGCCGGATACGGAGGAAGATAATCTGACTTATCAGGGAGCAAGTGTTTACAGTACTTCAGGAAATCTGAAAGAAAAAGCTGTGATACAGGGGGAAAATGCAGAAGTTTATGAAGATGAAACACAGGGAAAAGTATTAAAACTTTCCGGAAATTCACCACAGGCCGGAGTATTAAAATTACCGGAGAATTTATACAAAAATGTTACCGATGGATTTACACTGACGATGGATGTATCTGTATCAGAGTCTGCAGTAGATTATACGAGACTGTTCCAGTCGTCCTGCTGTGAGATGGGTTCCAAGGGAGCTCCTTGGAATTCACCGGGTGTATCCATAGACCTCGGTGGTGGAAACCAGTGGAGAACAGAAGTGTTTGTAGGAAAAGACGGTAATGCGGCAGCAGAGCTGGAAAATCGTACCGTAGGCGATAAGAGCATCAGCCGTGACGAATGGCACAGCGTTACCTTTTCGGTAAATAGTGAAAAAGCCGTTCTTACTGTGGATCAGGAGTCCTATCTTATCTCCGAAGGAGATTTTTCAAAATTATTTGGCGGTGAAAAATATATGGACAGCTATGTATACAATGCGATCGGAGATTCCATTTATGGAGATGCGAGTGTGCAGGCTTCCATAGATAATGTAAAATTTTACAATAGTGCAGATACGCTGGATGATACTACATTACAGGTCTTTTATGACTTTGAAAATGTAGAAAAAGTTCCTGCACAGACGACCACGGGAGATGCGGATATCTATACTGACGGTACCGTATTGGCACAGGTTAGTGAAGTTGCATCGCCGGATGGAAATACAGTGGTTTCCATCAAAACAGATGCTGCCGGAAGATACTTTTACAGTGTCAGACAAAACGGTGAGGACATCATCTATGCATCCCGCCTTGGATTGAAAACAGGGGATGCGGATTTTACATCCGGTGTATCTTACCAGCAGGGAACGATTGCGGAAGTAACGGATGATTATCAGTTATATCAGGGAAAACATCAGGGCGAAATCAAAGATACCTGTACCGAAGATACGTTTACACTCACAAAAGATGGAAAAGAACTTACCGTTGTTATCCGTGTTTATGATGATGGTGTGGCTTACTGCTATGAAAGTAAGGAAGGCGCATCCGTATCACAGGAAGCGAGTGAGTTTGTATTCCCTGACCAGGCGGCATTTTTAAGCTACGAACAGCCAAATTACACCTATGAGGGAACTTACAAAGAATATTCCATGAATCAGGTATATCAGGCAGCAGGAAGTTACACCGTACCATCGTTAGTTACAGTAAACAACCATTATGTGCTTCTGACGGAAGCAGCGGTATTTTCAGAGGAAGAAAGTTACTGTTCGTCTTACCTGAAAACAGCTGCCGGCAGCAAAAACCTGACCTGGGTTTCCGGAAATAAACAGGCCGGAAATGTTGTGATGAATCAGGCATTCCAGACTCCATGGAGAGTAGCTGTCATCGGGGAAGACTTAAATACCGTGGTCAACAGTGATATTGTGACAAGTGTAAATCCGGATGCTGGGGACAGGGACTGGTCCTTTGTAAAACCGGGAAAAACCGCATGGTCCTGGTGGTCTTCCACAGGGGATGACCCGATAGCCTATGAAACACAGAAAGACTATATCGACTTTGCAGCAGCAAACGGCTGGGAATATGTCTGCCTGGATTATGGATGGATTCTCTGGGATGATTATAAAGAGAAAGTAAAAGAACTTGCAGATTATGCAAAAGAAACGGGTGTCGGTCTCTGGCTCTGGTATGGTGTAAATGATGTCAGCCATACAGCGGCAGGTGCATATCCGGACCATTCCCTTTTGAACAAAGAAAATATCACCAGTGAATTTGAATGGGCTTCTTCTATTGGAATCAAAGGTGTGAAAGTCGATTATTACGAAAGTGACAATCAGGCTGCCATGAACCAGATGTATTTGTGTGCAGACATTGCGGCAGACAATGAACTGATGGTACTTTTCCACGGATGTACCAATCCGGGCGGAGAAAACAGGACATTTCCAAATGTGATTTCTTATGAGGCAGTATACGGGGCAGAGTATTATAAATGGCGTTCCGAACCGTCCACAGCAAATATTATCAACTATCTGTTTACCAGAAACGCAGTCGGTTCTGCAGATTTTACACCAACTGCACTTCCGGTTGCCAATATTGATGCAACCTATGGATTTATGCTTGCAGTCAGTGCATACCTCGAATCCGGTATCGTGCATTTTGCAGAAAATGTCAATGTGTATGAAGGATTTTCCGGATTATCCTTTATGAATGAACTGCCTTCTTCCTGGGACGAAACCGTGGTACTCGAAGGAAAGCCGGGAAGCTATGGAACCGTGGCAAGACGTGCCGGAGAGAACTGGTTTGTGGCAGGTCTTACCACACAGAAAAGAGAAACGGAGATTCCGCTTGATTTCCTCGCAGATGGAAAGACTTATGATGCAGTGATTTACCGCACAGCGGAAGATAACAGTGGTCTGGATATTGAGAGCGAGAAAGTAACAAAAGAAGATGTACTGACCTTTGCACTTGCAAAAGATGATGGCGTAGCAGTGATGATTTGTGAAGATGCAGCAGATATCACAACCTCTTATGAGAAAAATTATACCTATTATGAAGCAGAACAGGCAGTCATCAGCGGAAAAGCAGTAGTTGCAGATAACCAGTATGCATCCGGACAGCAGGTTGCAGGTTACATTGGAAAAGGAACAGAAAATGCAGTAAGTTTTCAGGTAGAAGTACCGGAAGACGGTGTCTATGAATTAAAAACATTCTATGTTTCAGGTACGGATAGAAGATATGAAATCAGTATCAATGGTGCAGAACCGATCAGAACAAAGAGTTTCAATTCCGGTGACTGGGTAAGTGTGGCACAGGATAGTATCTATGTCAGCCTCAGGGCAGGCGAAAATACCATCACTTATGCAAATAGTGACAGTGATGCGCCAAACCTTGACCGAATCGCTGTTTCAAAGGCAAAGACAGACAAAGAGCCGACAGCAAGCGACGATTCAAAGGACGAAACAGGAACAGAAGAGGGCAGCAGCTATACTTATACGATCTATGAAGCAGAGGATGCAGTCATTAAAAATGCCCAGAAAAATACATCTACCGTAGGATGGCTGGGAGGAAGCGAAGACAGCTATGTCTTATTTGACCATGTAACCGCAGAGGAAGACGGTACTTACTACCTCATGGTACGTTACTTCTCAGGCGAAGACAGACAGGTCTGTGTATCCGTAAATGGAGAAGAACCTCAGATGGTTGACTGCAAGAGTTCCGGTGCCTGGTCAGAATATGCATCCCAGGCATATGTGAAAGTAACATTGCATAAGGGAGAAAATACCATAAAAGTATACAATCCAGAGGCATACTGTCCGGATTTGGATGCCATCGGTATTTCCATCACAAAGGTAGATACAGGGGACAATGAACAGCTGGGAGACAATCCGGATAATTCCGGAGATGATAAGAAATCAGAGGATAATACCGGAGACAACAAACAGCCGGAAGATAATCCAGATAACTCCGGGGACAACAAACAGCCGGAAAACGGAACAGGAGTTACGGAAAATCCGGAGAGTACGGACAAGAACCAGAGTACTGCTGCCGGACAGACAGAAACGAAGGATAAGACAAAATCCGGGGATGCGGATATTCCAAAGACAGGAGACCGGTCCGATATTATGGTATGGAGTACACTTTTAGGTGTTTCATTTGCCGGTTTTGCAGGAGTAATTTATAAGAAGAAAAAAGAAAGAATTTAATAGCATTTCTTAGCCAGAGGACAGCACTTTGCGAAAGCAGGGTGCTGTTTTTTTCCGTCCTTGTAACTCCGGCAGGTTTATGATACAATTTAAGCAGGAGAATGGAGGTGTTAGCATGGATTTAACAAAATTGCAATCTATTTTAAAAGTGGGTGAGACAATAGGCGTTGAATTTAAACGTTGTGGAAATGGAATAGAAGCTGATGTGTATGAAACAGTATGCTGATGTGTATGAAACAGTATGCTCATCGGGCAACTGGTGAAGGATACATTACTGTTGATAATTTAGAACCAAATCCTAAAAATCCGATTATTGCAGCTTTTTTCAGAAACATTGGTTATGCTGATCAGCTTGGTTCCGGTGTGCGTAATCTATTTAAATATAGTAAATACTATTCCGGACAGGAGCCTGAATTTGTAGAAGGTGATATATTTCGGATTATTGTGCCTTTAGATGATGAATACTCATTTGATTTTGACACAATTCCAGGAAAGAAAGTGCCGATAATTTATCAAAGAGTGCCGATAAAGTGCCGATAAATGCCGATAACTTATCAAAGAGTGCCGATAAAGTATCAAAAAATGCTGATAATTTATCAGCACAGTATAGGCTGATACTTAATTATGTCAAAGAAAATAAAAAGATAACATCGCATCAGGCAGAGTTATTATTAAAAGTAAAACAAAGAAGAGCAAGAGAAATACTGAGTAAAATGACACAGTCGGGAATGCTTAAGAAGCAAGGTGCTTATAGGTCTACGATATATGTTATGAATGACAGAATGTAAGATTGGGAGAAACACTAAGTTCTCATAGCATAAAGAGGTAAGTAAAGTTGAATGTACCGAGAGAGATAGTATTATCAGGAAAGAGGAAATCAAGAGGTCAGGCAAAATGTATTAATATGGGTATTGTGGACTGTGACCTCTATCGTATGTTAAGCGGGGACGATACCGCAATTCGTAATTATAATGGACAATATCTGGAAGAATATGTATGGGCAAAAGACAGGAAAAAGCAGTTAGATGAAATAAAAGCACAGAAAATATAGGAACTGGAGGCAGGATATGAATAAAGTAATCAGTATCGGAAATCAGGGGTTTGATAAAATACGGGAAAATGATTATTTTTATGTGGATAAGACAGGATTTATAAAGGAATGGTGGGAGTCTGGTGACGATGTCACATTAATTACCAGACCGCGCCGCTTCGGAAAAACTTTGAACATGGATATGTTGAAATGTTTTTTTTCCAACCAGTATACCGGAAGGGCGGATTTGTTTGAGGGACTTTCCATCTGGAAGGAAGAAAAGTACAGGGAACTGCAGGGACAGTATCCGGTGATATTTGTGAGTTTTGCGGATGTAAAGGAGAGAGATTACGAAAGTGCGGTGCGAAAGATAAAACATATTTTGGTGGATTTATATTTGCAGTACGAATTTTTGAAAAAAAATTTTTCAGAAAGTGAACAGATGAGATATCGGCAAATATCTTATAATATGGATAATGTAGCGGCACAGGATGCATTAAAAAGTCTGGCAGCATTATTGAGCAGTTATTATGGAAAAAAAGCAATCATTCTTCTGGATGAATATGATACCCCGATGCAGGAAGCCTATATTCATGGGTACTGGGAAGAATTTACCGGATTTATGCGGAGCATGTTCAATGCCACATTTAAGACAAATCCATATCTGGAACGTGCAGTCATGACAGGGATTACAAGAGTTTCTAAAGAGTCGATGTTCAGTGACTTAAATAATTTAAATGTAGTGACCATGACTTCAAAGGAATATGCAACAGCTTTTGGTTTCACAGAGGAAGAAGTATTTGCAGCACTGGATAGTTATGGGATGTCCGAAGAAAAGGAAAAAGTAAAAAAATGGTATGACGGATTTGTCATTGGGCCGGTAAAGGATATCTATAATCCATGGTCTATCACCAATTTTTTAAGTAAGAAAGCGTATCGTGCTTACTGGGTGGCAACTAGTTCTAATGGAATGGCAAGTAAATTCATTCAGACGGCATCTTCTGAAGTGAAAACGAAGATGGAGGAACTGCTGCAGGGAGGGGAAATTGTGGAAAATTTCGATGAGCAGATCGTGTTTAACCAGCTGGATGTGAACGAGAGTGCGATCTGGAGTCTGTTGATGGCAAGTGGTTATCTGAAAGCAGTGGAAGTGGAATACCGGGGAGAACTGATGAGAGCATGGTATCATTTAAGAATTACAAATTTAGAAACAAAGGATATGTTTGAAACCCTGTTTGCTGCATGGTTTAAGGATGCAACTGCCAGTTATCATAAATTTATCAAAGCGATGATGGAAAATGACCTGGAAGTGATGAATTATTACATGAACCGAGTGACACAGGAAACTTTCAGCTATTTCGACGTAGGAAGCGGAGAAGCAGGACTGGAGGAAACCGAACGATTCTATCACGGATTCGTTCTTGGACTGATGGCAGAGCAGGCAGAAAACTATGTGCTGAAATCCAACCGGGAAAGTGGATTCGGACGGTATGATGTAATGATGATACCGAAAAAAGAAAATCTGCCGGCAGTGATTCTGGAATTTAAAGTTCGCCGGGCAAAAGAAAAAGATTTGGAAGAAACCGTACAGATGGCATTACAGCAGATAGAAGAGAAAAATTATGATGCGGAGCTGCTGGCACTGGGGATTCCGAAAGAAAGAATCCGGCACTATGGATTTGCCTTTGAAGGGAAAAAAGTACTGATTGGGTAAAATGGACAGGAAAAAAACAGGAATATAGAGACAGGAACAAAACAGATTGAAGGAAAGATGTGATATGAAACATAAGAAATATTTACCGGTGATGGCAACTGTATCGG
>FR900185.1:101309-107609 GCA_000437755.1 Roseburia sp. CAG:303 | reverse complement strand
TTACTTGCCGGCTGCAGGGGAATAAAAGATACCGGGGATAAAGAAAGCATTATGGAAAAAAGCCGGCTCTTAGCTGCAGAAGATACTACTGTAGAAAGTACGCAGGTAATGACAGAAATGGAAACACAGGAAGAGACAACGGAAGAAATCACAATCATTGAAAAAGAACCGGAAGAAGTGACAGAGGACCTGACGGAAGAGCTGACAGAGGAAGAAATTACGGAAGAAACAACCGATGAGATAACTGTTCCGGAGGAAACTACAACATGGATGCAGGCAGTACAGGAGATTACAGAGAATGAGGAAAATCTGTGGATATGGGAAGAACCGGAAGAAGTCATAGAAGAAGTGACACAGCCTGCTGAGCCGGAACCGGTAACGATGAGTGAACAGGAGCAGAAAAATGCACAGGCTCGTGAAGTGGCACAACAGATTGCAGACAGTATAACCGGAAACAGTGATTTGGAAAAAGTACGGCAGGCTGCACAGATTGTTGCAGAATATAGCTGGAATGCCGTATATACAACAGAAGATCCGGATTATCAGACGGCATATGGTGTATTGTGTAAAGGCGTGTATACCTGTGCAGGTTCAACCAGGGCATTGGGACTGGTGCTGGAATGTATGGGATATAGCTGGAGCCATGTAAATGAAAATCAGTGGTCTCATCAGTGGTGCAGTGTCGTTATGGACGGGCAGCAGGGATGGGCTGATGGTATGGGAGGAATTGCTGATTATGGAGAATGTCCGTTTGCCACAGGAGGAACCTATGTGGATTCAGATGGACAGTGGTATATTATTCCGTAAAAAGATAAGGAAGAAATTAACTGTAATATATGCCAAATGCACAAAAATATCAATACATTGCACAAAAAAACAATGTATTGATATCAATAAAAATTAATTTTCCTCTAAATATTTCTCGTTGATTGCGATGACTTTTTTCATGGCTTCCGGACCTGGAGCACCGATGGTCATACGTTTGTCCACGCAGGTTTTCATGCTGATGGCAGGATAAACATCCTCTTCAAAGACAGGGCTTATGGACTTGTAATCTTCTAAGGGAAGATCATCAAGGGCGATATTTTTATCAATGCACATAAGTACAAGCTGTCCCACGATGCCATGTGCATCACGGAAAGGAACACCTTTATTTACCAGATAATCAGCCACATCCGTAGCATTGGTAAAGCCGTTCTTTGCACTGTTTTCCATCACATCTTTGCGGAATTTCATAGTTTTAATCATTCCGGTAAATAAGGAAATACATCCTTTTACGGTATCGATAGCATCGAACGTAAGTTCCTTATCTTCCTGCATATCCTTATTATAAGCAAGCGGAAGTCCCTTCATAGTGGTCAGGATGGAGATTAATGCACCATAGACACGACCTGTCTTGCCACGAATCAGCTCTGCAATATCCGGGTTTTTCTTCTGTGGCATAATAGAACTTCCTGTGCTGTAAGAATCATCAATTTCCACGAAGCGGTATTCATTCGTATTCCAGATGATGATTTCCTCGCAGAAACGGCTTAAATGCATCATGATAGTGGATAATGCACTTAAAAATTCAATCAGATAATCCCTGTCAGATACAGAATCCATACTGTTTAAAGTAGGGCCGTAAAAGCCGAGCAGGGAAGCGGTCAGTTCCCGGTCAAGAGGATAGGTAGTACCTGCCAGTGCACCGGATCCGATCGGGGAATAATTCATTCTCTCGTGGATATCGTGGAGACGGCTGCGGTCTCTTTTAAACATTTCAAAATAAGCACCGACATGATGTGCCAGTGTGACCGGCTGTGCTTTCTGCAGATGAGTAAATCCCGGCATATAAGTCTCGATATTTTCTTTCATAATTACCTGAAGTTCTTCTAACAGTTCTTTTAACAAGGCATCTGTATGAAGCACTTCATCCCTTGTATAAAGCTTCATATCAAGGGCAACCTGGTCGTTACGGCTTCTTCCGGTATGCAGTTTCTTTCCCGTATCCCCGACACGTTCAATCAGATGTGCTTCTACAAAAGAATGAATATCTTCATGTTCTTCCGTGAATACAAGAGTTCCGTTTTCAATATCTGCAAGGATGCTTTTTAATCCGTCAATAATGACATCTCTTTCCTTCCCAGTCAGAATACCGGTAGCGGCTAACATGGTAACGTGTGCGATACTTCCTTCAATATCCTGATGATAAAATTTCTGGTCAAAAGGAAGGGAAGCATTAAAATTATGTACTAACTGATTTGTTTCTTTGGTGAAACGTCCACCCCAAAGCTTCATAAGTTAAGTCCTCCGTTCTGTAAATTTAATAAATTTCCTAGATAGTATAGCAGAAAAAAGCAGTCGTCACAACAGGGAATGAAAAAAACTTTTTATTCTTTAAAAAAGCAGAAAAACGTGGTATTCTTAAGAGTATGATTACCAGAAGTCAGGAAATGGAGGAAATATGGTACAGGAAGAGAAAATAGCATCATTCTATTATGCACAGTACAGAGAAAATGCAATTCATAAAGGAAAGAACAGGGGCAGGAACGGAAATAAGAGCGGCAGACTGGATATCTGCCGGAAACAATGCACAATGCTTGGCAGGGAATTAAACGGACTTACACATACCCATGTCAAGGCAGCAAGGCTGGAAGATTTTCACCGGCAGATTAAGAATATAGCTGCGGTTGCGTTTCATAAAAACGATCCGGTGCTTATGATGAAGCTGCGGGATCAGCTGATTCCGACACTTGTAAAGGCTGAACTCTGCAATATGAGCAGTGACAGGAAGGAGCTGGTTACGGAGAAGTTTCTTGGATTTCTCCGGGCAGAGAAACCATTTTGGATCTGTACACATTCGCTCGACAGTCTGTGTGCAGATTATTCTAAGTTTGAAATCAAAGAAGAGATTATGGGACTTGTTCCGGAACGTCCGGAAATGGAATTCCCGGAAGCACTCCAGAAAAAACGGCATTTCATATTGCATGCCGGTCCGACCAACTGTGGAAAGACCTATCATGCCCTGGAATGCTTAAAGCAGGCAGAAAAGGGAATCTATCTCGGACCGCTGCGGCTGCTCGCACTGGAAGTGTATGAAAAAATGTCAGAACTGCTGCCCTGCAGCATGGTTACGGGAGAGGAGAGCATTGTACAGCCGGAAAGCAGGGTTATTTCCGCTACCGTTGAAATGCTCGATACATCGCAGGAATACGATATCGCCGTCATCGATGAGGCTCAGATGATCGCAGATCCGGAGCGGGGACATTCCTGGACGAGGGCGATACTCGGGATTCGTGCGGACGAAATTCATATCTGTATGAGTGAAGATGCCATTCCGGTTATTACCCATCTGATTTCCCTGTGTCATGACACTTACGAGATTGAGCGGTATCACCGGAAAACCGAACTGGTGTGCGAAGAAGAACCGTTTTCCTTTCCGGAAGATGTCAGGCATGGGGATGCTCTCATCGTATTTACCAAAAAAGCGGTGCTGGATATTGCAGGAAGACTGGAAAAAGAAGGAATGTCAGTCAGCGTCATTTATGGAAGCCTGCCGCCACAGATTCGCAGAAAACAAGTGCATCTGTTTACGGAAAAAGAGACGGGTGTGATTGTATCTACAGATGCCATCGGTATGGGGCTGAATCTTCCGGTACGCCGGATCGTGTTTATGCAGACGGATAAATTTGACGGGAAAGAAACCAGACCGTTAAAACCGGCAGAAGTAAAACAGATCGCAGGACGCGCAGGAAGATATGGATTGTACGACAGGGGATATGTCACGGCTTGCTCCCCGGATGGACTTGACTTTATCCGGGAACAGATTGGAACGGCAAACACGGAACTTACAAAAGTAACACTGGGATTTCCGCATATTCTTCTTGATATGGATGAACCGATGAATGCGATTCTGCAAATTTGGAAGTCCGTACAGCCGGAGCCGCCGTTTGAGAAGATTGACATTACTTCCATTCTGTTTTTGTATGAGAAGGCATATAATGTCAAAAAAGAAATTGACGGATTTGAAAATAAACACATTCTGTTCCGTATGCTGACCTGCTCCATTGATATCAAGAACAAAGATATCATTGATCTGTGGGAATATTACTGTAAAACTTATACGGCGGACCGTTTTCTCACATTCCCTTCCCTGCAGATGTGCAGCGGCATGGGACTGGTAAAGTATGAAACATATTATAAAATGCTGGATCTGTATCATCAGTTTTCGGTACGGCTGGGAAAAAACATGGATTTGCCACGTCTGGAAAAAGAGCGGGAAAATGTCCAGAATATTATCATGGCATATCTGTCCGAGGATAAAAAGGAATACATCCGTACCTGTAAGGAATGTGGGAAAATTCTGCCGATCGGCTACCGTTACCGGATCTGCCAGCCGTGCTATTTTCTGCATAACAGATTTTAAGACGATTTTTGAGAAGATTCATCTTGTATTTTATAGCTATATTGAGTAAAATAGGTTGAAATAAATATTTGGAGGTTACTATGAACATTGTTGTATTATGCGGTGGAACAAGCACCGAGAGAGATATATCCCTGATTTCGAGTGAGGGAATTTGTAAGGCATTAAACACAAACAGGCATAAAGCCATTCTCCTGGATGTATTTCTTGGAGATGATACACTGGATACAGAGCATCTGTTTTCGCAGGAGCAGTATGATGTGGATGCCGTGCTTGCGGATATTAGAAAGAGAGCGGAACAGCTGGAACAGATTAAGGCACAGCGGAAAGAATTCTTCGGACCGAATGTTATGGAAGCATGCCGGAAGGCAGACGTTGTATTTCTGGGTCTGCATGGTGCAAACGGTGAAGACGGAAAAGTGCAGGCGGTGCTTGATCTTTTGGGAATTGCATATACAGGAGCCGATTATCTTTCCAGTGCCATGGCGATGAGCAAATCCGTAACAAAGCAGATTTTCCAGGCGGCACATGTACCGATGGCAAAGGGAATTACTGTAGTAAAGGGAAAAGCATTTCAGCCGTTATCTGTTTATGAGATGTCCTACCCATGCGTCGTAAAGCCTAGCTGCGGAGGTTCGAGCGTAGGTGTCTTTTATGCCAATGACGAGAAAGAGTATAAGGAAGCATTGGAGCAGGCATTTGCCTATGAAGACGAACTTGTTGTGGAAGAATGTGTGAAGGGCAGGGAATTTTCCGTTGGAATCATTGGAACAGAGGCTCTGCCGGTGATAGAAATTATACCGAAGGCAGGCACTTATGATTATAAGAATAAATACACACCGGGCGCGACGGATGAGATTTGCCCGGCCAATGTAACAGAAGAATTAAAGAATAAGATACAGCAGGCAGCCTTACAGGCAGCAAAGGCACTGGGACTGAATACCTATTGCAGGGTGGATGTTTTAACGGATGCAGAGGAGAACTGCTACTGCCTGGAAGCAAATACACTTCCGGGAATGACACCGACCAGCCTTATGCCGCAGGAAGCAGCCGTAATTGGAATATCCTATCCGGATTTATGCGAGAAACTCATTGAGGTATCACTGGCACAGAGAACTTCATGGAAATAATAAATTTGCAGATTATAGAAAGAAAGATGGAAAAATGAAGAATTTAACATTGGAAAATATAGCGAAAGCGGTAGAGGGTAAATTGTTTCACGGTGAAAATATTCCGGCAGATACAGAGGCGGAAGGAGTCGTAATTGATTCCAGACAGGTAGGGAAGAATTATATTTTTGTTGCCATAAAGGGAGAGCATGTGGACGGGCATGATTTTGTCCGGGATGTTTTTGAAAAGGATGCACTTGCCATGATTGCAGAACGGGAACTGGATACGGACAGACCATATATTCTGGTAGAGTCCAGCCTGGAAGCTTTGAAGAAACTGGCGGCATATTACAGGGAAGGATTGGATACGAAAATTGTCGGAATTACCGGAAGTGTTGGAAAAACAAGTACAAAAGAATTTATTTCATCAGTTCTCGGACAGAAGTATAAGGTGTTAAAGACCGAAGGAAATTTTAATAATGAAATCGGTGTTCCGTTGACTTTATTTAAAATCAGGGATTTTCATGAGGTTGCAGTGATCGAGATGGGCATCAGTGATTTTGGGGAAATGCACAGGCTCAGCTATATGGTAAGACCGGATATCTGTGTCATGACAAATATCGGACTCTGCCATCTGGAAAATCTCGGATCCAGGGACGGTATTTTAAAAGCGAAATCGGAAATTTTCGATTTTGCATCCAGGGATGCGGTTGCCGTTCTGAATATGGATGATGATAAGCTGTATTCCGTAAAAGAGGTAAAGAATAGAAAACCAGTGTATTATGGTAT
>FR900185.1:97392-101293 GCA_000437755.1 Roseburia sp. CAG:303 | reverse complement strand
TTATGGTATGAACCGCAATGCAGATGTATATGCGGAATCCGTGGAAGCAAACGGCATTTATGGAACAAAGGCTGTAATTTTTCTGAAGAAGGAAGATAAGAAGATAGAGGTTAAAATTCCGCTTCCGGGAAAGTATATGGTATATAATGCGATGGCAGCAGCAACAGTTGGGGAAATCCTCGGACTTGGTGCGGAAGAAATCCGTCAGGGAATCGAGAATATACAGTCCGTGGGTGGTCGTCTGCATATCATTGAAACAGAGAAATATACCATTATAGATGACTGCTATAATGCCAATCCGGTTTCGGTGCGTTCGTCACTTGATGTGCTGAATAACGCGGAAGAAAGAAAGGTGGCAATTCTCGGTGATATGTTTGAACTGGGTGCGGATGAGAAGAAACTGCATTACCAGCTTGGGGAGTATTTCAAGGAAAAGCAGATTGATATGGCAGTTCTTGCCGGTGAACTGAGTGAAAATACTTATCAGGGAATCCGTGACAGCGGAGCGGCTACACAGGTTTATTATTATAAAACACTGGAGGATCTTCTCGAATATCTGGATATTATGGTTCAGGAGAAGGATGTCATTCTGGTAAAGGCATCCCATTCCATGCATTTTGAGAAAATTGTTGAGAAGTTAAGAAATGAGGGAAATACAAATTAAATGAAAAAAATATTACAAAGGGCAAAGGAAAATTTGACCGCATCAAAGCTGGATCTTGGCATTTTTATTTCCTGTATTATCGTTGCAGGACTGTGTATTACGGTTCTTGCAATTCTGATTTCAAGGGATCTGACCATGGATAATGAGGTTGTATTTTATGAAACGGCATCTCCGACGGATGCACCGCAGACAACGCAGGAGATAACGACTATGACGGAGACCACTACGGCGCAGCAGGATACAACTTATACATATGATGTTATGGAAGATGGTTCGGAAGTGAGACAGACAGAACTTCTACAGGCGGACATTACGGCAGGAAGCAGCTGGTCCGCAAATGGGGAGCGTTATGTACAGTACAATATTGTCATCAGGAATATCAGTGATCATACGATTTCCGGATGGGAACTGGTGCTGAACTTTGATGGAACGGTGTATGTTTCTGATAGCTGGGGCGGTGTGTATACGGTATATGACGACAGGATTCTGATTGAACCGGTGGCATATACACAGGAGCTTCAGCCGGGAGAAACGAAGGAAACCGGAGTGATTCTGTATGCAGATCAATATCCGGATCTTGTAAAATACAGCATTAAGACGGAAGGAGTGTCCCAGTGCGTATCGATGGAAGAAACTACTGCTGTGACTGTGGATGAACCGGAAAATAATGTTACAGAGAATACGGAGAATCAGGGCAGCAGCGAGGAAGAGACGACTGGACAGGCAGCACAGGATCCGCAGAAAAATCAGACCACATATACTTCTGGTTCCTTGCATGTATCGGGAACGAATCTGTATGACAGCCAGGGAAATATTTTCCAGATCAGGGGTGTGAGTACCCACGGGCTTAGCTGGTTTCCGGAATATGTAAACAGTGAGGCGTTTGCATCCCTGAAGAGTTACGGAGTCAATACGATTCGTCTTGCATTATATACCAGTGAGTACAACGGATATTGTACCGGCGGAAATAAGCAGGAATTAAAGGATCTGGTAAAGAAAGGCGTACAGATTGCCACAGAGCAGGGAATGTATGTCGTGATTGACTGGCATGTGTTAAGTGAGGGCAATCCGAATACCTATAAGGATGACGCAGTGAAATTTTTTGATGAAATGTCAAGAACCTTTGCGAACCAGACGAATGTCCTGTATGAAATCTGCAATGAGCCAAATGGCGGGGTGGAATGGAGTGAGATCAAATCTTATGCGGAAACCGTGATTGATGTGATTCGAAACAATGATGCAAATGCGGTTATTATTGTGGGAACTCCGACCTGGTCCCAGGACGTGGATGTGGTATCACAGTCACCGCTTGGCAGCAGATATAGCAATATTATGTATGCACTTCATTTTTATGCGGCAACCCATAAGGATTCCATCCGGGAAAAGCTGAATACGGCTTACAGCAGGGGACTTCCGGTTCTGGTTACGGAATTCAGCATCTGTGATGCATCCGGAAACGGCAGCCTTGATAAGGAGTCTGCAGCAGAGTGGATGAATCTGCTGAATAAGGACGGAATCGGCTATATTGCATGGAACCTGTCAAACAAAGATGAATCCTCGTCTCTGCTTAAGAGTAGCTGCAGCAAAACAGGCGGCTTTACTGCAGACGATTTTTCACAGAGCGGACAATGGTATTTCAACCAGCTTCCTTAGAGGGTTTTATTATAGACCGATTCCAGAACTGTTATTCCGTAAACTTTAGATTTTGATTGAAAATATGTTCGATTCATGTTATGATAAAGAGAATAAATTAAGATGGAGAAAGAATATGATTGCATTTATAAAAGGAACTGTGTCAGATCTGCTGGATGACAGTGTGATATTGGAAAATCAGGGTATGGGATACAGGATATTTACAAGTTCATCCGTTCTGGCAGCTTTATCGGCCGGTGATAGCGTGACCTTACATACACATCTGAATGTCAGGGAAGATGCCATGCAATTGTATGGATTTCTTACAAGAGATGATCTGGAAGTGTTCCGGCAGCTGATTACGGTCAGCGGGATTGGCCCAAAAGCTGGAATTGCAATATTGAGTGTTATGACAGGGAATGATCTGCGGTATGCGATTATGGCAGGCGACAGCAAATCTATCTCAAAAGCTCCCGGGGTCGGAGCAAAGACAGCACAGAAAGTGATTCTGGAACTGAAAGATAAATTAAAGGTAGAAGATATGCTGAATACTTCGGAAGAACCGGAGATTGTAAGCAATACGGGAAATACGGAACTTATTAATGAGGCAGTTCTGGCACTTGCGGCACTTGGCTATTCGCAGACGGATGCCATGCGTGCGGTCAGACAGTGCAGCATAGCAGAGGGAATGTCTGTGGAAGAACTGTTAAAGCTTGCATTAAAACAGATGCTTAAGTAGGCAGGTAAAGGTGCGGATAGAATAGAATGGAAAAAAGGATTATAAATACAGAATTATCTTCCAATGAAGAATCTGTAATGGAAAATAAATTAAGACCATCCAGACTGACGGAGTATATTGGCCAGGATAAGGTAAAAAATAATCTTAAAGTATATATCGAAGCGGCGAAATCGAGAAAAGAATCGCTGGATCACGTCCTGTTCTACGGACCTCCGGGACTTGGAAAAACCACACTCGCCTGTATTATTGCAGAGGAAATGGGGGTGAATATCAAGATTACCAGCGGTCCTGCGATTGAAAAACCGGGGGAGATGGCAGCGATTCTGAACAATCTGCGGGAAGGGGATGTATTATTCATTGATGAAATACATCGTTTAAACCGTCAGGTAGAAGAAGTCCTGTATCCGGCGATGGAAGATTATGCCATCGATATTATGATTGGAAAGGGTGCAACGGCAAGAGCAATTCGTCTGGATTTGCCGAAATTTACCCTTGTCGGGGCAACAACAAGGGCAGGACTTCTTACGGCACCGCTGCGTGACCGGTTTGGTGTCGTGAATAAGCTGGAATTTTACAGTGTGGAACAGTTAGGCGAGATAATCAACCGCTCTGCCGATGTGCTTGGTGTGTGGATTGATCCGGACGGTGCAAATGAGATTGCCAGGAGATCGAGAGGAACACCGAGACTGGCAAACCGTCTGTTAAAGCGTGTCCGTGATTTTGCACAGGTAAAATACGATGGCAGGATTACGAAAGAAGTTGCAGAGTTTTCTTTGAATCTTCTGGATGTGGATCGGTACGGGCTGGACAACGGCGACCGCACGATTCTCGAAACTATCCTTCAGAAATTCGACGGAGGACCGGGC
>FR900185.1:90542-97364 GCA_000437755.1 Roseburia sp. CAG:303 | reverse complement strand
GGATACACTGGCGGCTGCGATCGGGGAAGATTCCGGAACATTAGAGGATGTATATGAACCATATCTGATAAAAAACGGATTTCTGATCCGGACACCACGCGGGCGTATGGCAACGAAACTGACTTATCAGCATCTGGGACTGCCATACAGGGAAGAAAAATAGAGAACTTTGGAGGATAGTATGTCTACAAAAAACGATGCAGAAGTAATTATAAACGGAAAGGTATACCGGCTAAGCGGATATGAGAGTCCGGAATATCTTCAGAAAATAGCAACTTATGTAAATAAAAAGATAAATTCATTTGCGGCCGAGGAAAATTATTCCAGATTAAGCCAGGAGATGAAAAATGTCCTGCTGGATATCAATATTGCGGATGATTATTTTAAGGCAAAGAATCAGGCGGAATCCATCCAGACGGATTCGGAATCCAGGGACAGACAGTTATACGATGTAAAGCATGAACTGGTAACGGCAAGACTACGGATTGATACGTTGGAGCAGGAACTCGAAGAACTCCACAGACAGATGGAATCAAAGGAAAAAGAGAACAGGCATCTGTCAGCGGAACTGGAAAGTGCAATGGAACTGATGGACCGTGAGCTTCAGGAAAACGAGGATGGCAGAAAGAAGGAGCAGGAAGAGAAGAATGAATAGTACTACGGCACAGAAGGCGGAGATTCTAGCTCCGGCAGGTTCTTTTGAATGTATGAAAGCTGCTTTTCTGGCAGGAGCGGATGCTGTTTATGCCGGAGGGGCAATGTTCGGGGCAAGGGCTTCGGCGGTTAATTTCTCCGGGGATGAACTTCTGGATGCGATTGATTATGCCCATCTGCATGGAAAAAAGTTTTATCTTACCATCAATACCCTGTTAAAAGAGCAGGAACTGGAGCAGGATTTGTATCCGTATCTGCTGCCGGCATATGAGCATGGACTGGATGCTGTTATTGTACAGGATCTCGGTGTGTTGAAGTTTATCCGGGAATATTTTCCGTCCCTTCCAGTTCATGCCAGCACCCAGATGAATGTGACAGGACCATATTTTGGCAGGGAATTAAAACGGCTTGGAGTTACAAGGATTGTAACGGCGAGGGAACTTTCCCTGGAGGAAATCAACAGGATTTACCAGGCAACCGGACTGGAAATTGAAAGTTTTGTGCATGGTGCGTTGTGTTACTGCTATTCCGGCCAGTGTCTGTTAAGCAGCATGATCGGAGGAAGAAGCGGAAACCGCGGGCGGTGTGCACAGCCATGCAGGCTTGCCTATGAAACTGATGGCATAAAAGGGAAGAAATATCTTCTCAGTCCCAAAGATTTATGTACCCTGTCACTGCTCCCGGATATCCTTGACAGCGGGGTATATTCCCTGAAAGTAGAGGGAAGAATGAAGAAACCGGAATATGTGGCAAGTGTGACAAGGATGTACCGGAAATATGTGGATTTGTATCTGGAAAAAGGCAGGGAGCATTATCACGTTGAGGAAGCGGATATTCTACAATTGAAGGATATTTATAACAGGGGCGGATTTACGGATGGATACTATATCAGACATAATTCCAAAGACATGATGTCCATCGACCGGCCGAATCACTGTGGTGTGGCAGTCGGATTGATAACGGAACTGAATAGACAGAACATAGCCGTCAGAATAACGGAAACATTGAATAAAGGCGATGTGCTGGAATTTGATGTAAAAAACGCATCCTTTAATTATACACTTGGCCAGCCGATGGCTCCGGGAGAAATTCTCCGTATCCGGAACCGTTTTCAGGATGCACAGTCCCTGAAGGAATCCGCACTGCGTTCCATGGAAGTGGCAAGAATAAGAAATAATGCATTGATTGATGAATTAAATGCAAATTATCTGCAGCCGGAAGATACGATAAGTGTATGCGGCGAAGCCATATTCTGTGAGGGCGAAAAAGCATCACTTACCATCCGCTGTCTGGATACGGAGATTACAGAATACGGGGCAGTTGTGCAGAAGGCACAGAGCAGGCCGCTGATTGAAGAAGATATCTGTAAGAAGATGATGCAGACCGGAACTTCCGGGTTTGTATTTAAAAACTTAAAACTTCATGTGGGAGAGGATATTTTTGTTCCGGTGGGAGAATTAAAAGCATTAAGAAGAAATGCTTTTGAAACACTCAGACAGGAGCTGTCAGCCTCTTATCAGAGAAGGGATGCGGTTCTTCCGCAAAAGCAGGAATGGATGGAAGAACTGGAGGATAAAAAGGACAGGGAGCCTGCCGTGTCCGTATTGGTTTCCAGCATGGAACAGTACCGCTGTATTTCAGACCATCCTTCAGTCACGAGAATCTATGTGGAACTGGCAGAATTTGACGTTCCACAGTTAAGAGAACTTCTCCTGAACGGCAGTGCCGGTATTTACCTTGCACTTCCCTATATTTTCCGCGGGGAAACGGAAAAAAAGATGGAGGTATATCTGGAACTCATGAAGTCCGATAGAGTGTCAGGTTTTCTGGTAAGAAATCTGGAATCTTTCTTCTGGTTAAAAGAGCAGGAAGCAAGTATTTCCGGGAAAAACATAATATCTGACAGCCAGATTTACTGCTATAACCGGAGAACAAAGGAATATTTGAAAAGTCTTGGCATAGATGAAAACGTATGTTCTAAAGAATTGAATCACAGGGAACTGGCAGGATTTTGTGATGCGTCAGCAGAACTGGAAATTTACGGTGCAATACCGGTAATGTTTTCTGCCGGATGTATTAAGAAAACCGGCAGCCGTTGTGATGGAAAAACGGAAAATATCAGACTGACAGATCGGAAGGGACAGAATCTTACTGTTCATACCGTGTGCAGATACTGTTACAATATTCTGTATTATCCGGAAGTTTTATGGCTGCTTGAAGATGAGAAAGACTGGAGAGAAATCCGCCCTTTGTCTGTAAGATTTTCGTTTACGACAGAAACAGCAGAACAGTGTAAAAATATCATGGATCTGTTTACCGGGAAAGGAAATGGAACGGAAATACAGAGAGGATACACGAAAGGGCATTTTAAGAGAGGAGTTTTATAGGTATGACAGATGTGTTTTCAGCAGCAACAAGATATTTATCCATCATTCTGATATGTATCTATATGATAATTGCTTTCTTATCAATGGGAAATATCAGCAAAGCCGGAAAAAGAAAGCTGTTCTATTATGAAGGGATTATTATTTCCGTGATTTATATGATGTATACCATAACAACATGGCTGAAGACAAAGTCCATCAATGCACTGGTGCTTTGCCTGGTCAGCTATATTGTTATGTTGGTTATTGTATTCATTTACTGTAAAATATATCCGAAATCAAATAAATTTCTGTTGATGAATATCTGGCTGATGTTTTCTATTGGATCTCTGATTCTGCTGAGAATTTCTTACACAAAGGCACTGCGTCAGTTTGTAATGGGAGCGGTTACACTAGTGATTACATTGATCGTTCCCTATATCATTTCCAAAGTTAAATTCTTCCGGAATTATTATTATTCCTATGCGGCATTTGGCATACTGCTGCTGCTCATTGTACTGGTTATCGGGAATGTTACCTATGGTGCGAAATTATCCCTGAGTTTCGGATTTATTTCCGTGCAGCCGTCAGAGTTTATCAAAATTACCTATCCGATGTTTATTGCCGGGATGCTGTACCGCAGGGCAGATATTAAAAATGTGGTAATTACGTCTGTTCTGTGCGGCGTCCATATCATTATTCTGGTATTGTCAAAAGATTTGGGAAGTGCATTGATTTTCTCGGTGGCATATCTGTTCATGGTCTATGTGGCTACGGGAAAGAAAATTATCCTGCCTGCGGGACTGCTTGCCGGATGTGTGGCTGCCGGAATTGCATATCTGCTGTTCTCCCATGTGCAGGTGAGAGTTGCGGCATGGCTGAATCCATGGGATATTATTGATAATAACGGATATCAGATCGCCCAGTCCATCTTTGCAATCGGAACCGGTTCGTTTTTTGGTATGGGATTGTATGACGGAAATCCGAATTATATTCCGGTTGTGGAACAGGATTTCATCTTTTCTGCCATTTCAGAAGAGATGGGCGGATTTTTCGCATTAGCACTGCTCCTGTTATGTTTCCATACTTTTGTCATTATGATAAGAATTGCGTTCAAATGCAGTGATCATTTTTATAAACTGACCTGTTTTGGAATGGCAGTCATCTATGGAATTCAGGTATTTTTGACGGTTGGCGGTGCGGTAAAGCTGATTCCGTCCACCGGTGTTACACTGCCGCTGATCAGTTACGGAGGCAGTTCGCTGGTATCGACACTATTAATGTTTGCAATTATACAGGGGTTCAATATTTATGATGGAAAAGAAATTAAAGAAAATACCGGAGAAACCGGAAAAATCTCTGGAACCGAAAAAAAACAATACAAAAAAACTGAATAAAGATATTCTTACTGCCACATATATATTTATGGGACTGTTCTTGATTCTTGCTGTTTATTTTGCATATTTTGCGGGATATTCCAGCAGGGAGCTGATTAATAATCCCTATAATAAACTGCAGAATCTCCTGGCAAAATCCGTCACGCGTGGAAATATTTATTCCTCTGATAATAAACTTCTGGCAACGACCTCGACGGATTCGAATGGAGAAGAGTACCGTTACTATCCATATAGCGAAGAATATTGTCATGTAGTCGGAAGTATCGGACAGGGACAGTACGGACTGGAATCTGCGTATAATTTTGAACTGCTTTCTTCCAATACCGGAGCAATGACGAAGATTATCAATGATTTCAGCGGAAAGAAGGATGCCGGCGACAGCCTGATCACCACACTGGACAGTGAGATACAGGCCGCAGCATACAATGCACTGGATGGCTATGATGGGGCGGTAATTGTAATGAACAGCAAAACCGGAGCTGTTAAAGCAATGGTTTCAGGACCGGATTATAACCCGAACACGGTTTCTGAGAACTGGGATGAGATTAATGCGGATGGTTCTTCCGTATTATTAAATCGTGCAACACAGGGATTGTATACACCAGGATCTGTCTTTAAACTCATTACCCTGTATGAATATTTAAAAGAAGGCGGTGATGAGGAGAATTATTCCTATGACTGTACCGGAAGTATAGAAGTAGACGGAAATACTATTAACTGTAATAATGGAAAATCACATGGTACAGTAAGCCTTATGAATTCGTTTGCGTATTCCTGTAACTGTTCGTTTGTAAATATTGGAAAAACTCTCTCTGTTAAGAAATTTCAGGAAACCTGCAGTGAACTGCTCTTTGGAAAGGAATTGCCTGTAAAACTACAGTCCGGAAAAAGTTCCTTTAAACTCCAGGAAAGTGATTCTGATTTTGTAAAAGCACAGACCATGTTCGGACAGGGTGAAACACTGATATCTCCCATGCATGCGGCCATTCTTGTAAGTGCTATTGCAAATGGTGGAACGGCAATGAAACCACGTCTGGTTGAATCGGTGCAGAATGATGCGGGAAAAGAAATAAAAAAATATCCGGCAAAGGAATACAAAGAATTATTTGAGCCGGAGATGGCAGAAAAGTTAAAGACTTATATGGCTTCTGTAATAAAATATGGAACAGCAACAAGGTTAAACCAGTATGCAAATCTTATGGTATACGGAAAAACGGGAACTGCAGAAATTGATAGTGAGAGAAATTCAAATTCCTGGTTTATCGGATTTGCAGAGCAGAAAGATACCAAAGAAAATTATACGATCGTAGTAGTGACTGAAAATATACCGGATGGTACTTATCCGGCACCAGCAGTTACCATCGCCGGACAGGTTCTGAAAGTTCTTGATTAGTAAGAAAAAATAAGTTATACTATATAACAGGTAAAACACACCGAGTCAGGAGGAAATGCAACATGATAAAAGCAACAAGCTGTGGCGGTGTGGTGATTTTTCGAGGTAAGATATTGGTCCTTTATAAAAATATCAGAAATAAATATGAAGGATGGGTACTGCCGAAAGGGACAGTGGAGGCTGGTGAGGAATATAAAGAAACAGCCCTGCGGGAAGTCCGCGAGGAAAGCGGTGTAAGTGCTTCAGTAATCAAGTATATCGGGAAAAGTCAGTATACATTTTCTACTCCGGAAGATATTGTAGAAAAAGACGTTCACTGGTATCTGATGATGGCTGACAGTTATTACAGCAAGCCACAACGCGAGGAATATTTTCAGGATTCAGGATATTATAAATATATTGAGGCATATCATCTTTTGAAGTTTTCCAATGAGAAACAGATTTTAGAGCGTGCTTATTCTGAATATCTGGATTTGAAAAAGAGAAATTTATGGGGAAGCAGAAAGTATTTTTAAGACTATGAACAAGAGAAATTATCAGAAAGAAATGGAAGACCTGATCAAAGAACTTCAGAAAGAGGGAAAAGTACCATCATTACTGCTGCATAGCTGCTGTGCACCATGCAGCAGCTATGTGCTCGAATATCTGTCGGACTATTTCAGGATTACGGTTCTATATTATAATCCGAATATTTTTCCGGAGAGCGAATATAAGTACCGGATTGAAGAGCAGAGACGGCTTATACAGAGCCTGCCGGTACGTTATCCGGTTTCTTTTATGGACACAGAGTATACACCGGATGATTTTTACAGCAGGATTAAAGGGCTGGAGAAAGAAAAAGAAGGCGGAAGAAGATGTGAAAAGTGTTTCCGCCTGAGACTGGAATATGCCGCAAAACTGGCGGAAGAGAAAGGGTTTGATTTCTTTACCACGACATTATCCATTAGTCCGTTAAAAAATGCACCGCTGTTAAATTCCATCGGAACGGAACTGGCGGAAATTTATCATGTGCCAT
>FR900185.1:90264-90497 GCA_000437755.1 Roseburia sp. CAG:303 | reverse complement strand
TAAGAAGAAAAACGGTTATAAACGCTCGGTGGAACTTTCAGCAGAATATGAATTATACCGTCAGAATTACTGCGGATGTGTTTATTCGGAGGCAGAGCGGAGAGAAAACATGCAGCGGTAGATATGCGAAAATTTTCAAAAAAATGCTTGCATAAACAGGACGGATATGCTATACTACTCTAGTCATTGAGACAGGCCGGTGTGGCGGAATGGCAGACGCGGCAGACTCAAAA
>FR900185.1:89961-90219 GCA_000437755.1 Roseburia sp. CAG:303 | reverse complement strand
GGGTTCAAGTCCCGCCACCGGCATGATATGAACCGTAGGATTTTCCTACGGTTTTTCTGCTAACAGCAAATATTATAGAAAGAAGGATCATACAATGGTAAAAGTAGATATTATTTCAGGTTTTTTAGGTGCAGGAAAAACAACTTTAATTCAGAAGTTATTAAAAACTGTATACAGGAATCAGAACGTTGTTCTGATAGAGAATGAATTTGGAGAGATCGGCATTGACGGAGGCTTTTTAAAAGAAGCAGGCATTGA
>FR900185.1:87834-89933 GCA_000437755.1 Roseburia sp. CAG:303 | reverse complement strand
TTGAGATTAAGGAAATGAATTCCGGTTGTATCTGCTGCTCCCTGGTAGGTGATTTTTCAAAATCTTTAAAAGAAGTTGTTGAGACTTACCATCCGGAAAGAATTATCATTGAACCATCCGGAGTTGGAAAACTTTCCGATGTTATGAGAGCGGTTGACGGTGTCAAAGATGAAGTGGATCTGGAGATTGGTTACCGGATTACCGTTCTTGATGTGAACAAATGTAAGATGTATTTAAAGAACTTTGGTGAATTCTATGTAAATCAGATTGAATATGCATCTACGATTGTGTTCAGCAGAACTGATATTGCAAAAGAAGGAAAGACAGACGCAGCACTTGCGATTGTAAAAGAACATAATGCAGATGCAGCTATTGTTACCACACCGGTAGAACAGTTAAATGAAGAAAGCCTTCTGGCTGCATTGAATCACACAACCGGTCTGGAAGAAATGCTCAGACGTGCAGAAGAAGAACACGAGAAGGAACATCATCATCACGACCACGACCATGAAGAAGAACATCATCACCATCACGAAGATGAAGAAGAATGCCACTGCCATGATGAGGATCATGACCACCATCATGCGGACGGAGAAGAGTGCCATTGCCATGATCATGACCATCATCATCACCACGACCACGAAGAACATCATCACCATCATGCGGACGGAGAAGAGTGCCATTGCCATGATCATGAGCATCATCACCATCATGCAGATGATGTATTTACAAGCTGGGGAACAGAGACAGGAAATGCATTTACAAAGGATAAACTCAAAGCAATTTTTGATAAATTTGAGCAGGAATCCAAAGGAACGATTCTGCGTTCAAAGGGAATCGTAAAAGATGCAGAAAGCGATCAGTGGATTTACTTTGATTATGTACCTGGCCAGTTTGATATCCGTATGGGCAATCCTGACTATACAGGAAAGGTTGTTGTGATTGCGGCAGGTTATACAGAGGATGAATTAAAAGAGATATTTTTAGGCTAGGGAGGAAGAGCTATGAATAATAAAAAACAGGTCTATATGATATATGGATTCCTGGAATCCGGAAAGACCCAGTTTATTAACTTCACATTAAATCAGGATTATTTCTATTCCGATGATACAACCCTTCTGATTGTGTGTGAAGAAGGTGAAGAAGAATATGATATCGAGGCACTGAAGGAAAAAAATGTAGTTGTGGAAGTGTTGGATGATTTTACTGATTTTAACCTTACAACATTAAAAGAACTGGATCAGCAGTATAAACCGGAGAGAATTTTAATTGAATATAACGGAACATGGAGCTGCAAAGAGATTATTCTTCCGTCCAACTGGGAGATGCAGCAGCAGCTCATTACGGCGGNNNAGCAGCAGCTCATTACGGCGGACGGCACCACATTTGAAACCTATTTTGCAAATATGCGTGTACTGTTTGCGGATATGATAAGAAATTCCGAATTATTAATCATGAACCGCTGTGACGGGCTGGAAACACAGAAGCTTACCGGTTTTAAGAGAAGCATCAAGTCCATTAATCCAGCCATTGAGGTTGTCTTTGAAGATGCAGAGGGCGAGATTGATCTTCCGGTGGAAGATGAGGATCTGCCATTCGATTTAACGGCACCGCTTGTCGAGATTAAGCCGGATCAGTTTGGAATCTGGTTTGTTGATATGTGGGACAATCCGGGAAGATATGCCGGGAAGAAGTTTCATGTAAAAGCGATGGCAATGCGTGAACCGGGTATGGCAAAGAATGCTTTTGTAGCAGGAAGACCGGCAATGAACTGCTGTGCGGAAGATCTGGTCTTTATGGGTGTGTTCTGTAAATATGACGGAGCATCAAATTTAGTAAATAAGCAGTGGATTGATATTGTATTTACAATTGTGGACGAATTTAACGAGGAATATGATGGAAACGGACCGGTGTTGTATATTCAGGAGCTGAAGGAATCAGCACCGCTTCAGGATCCCGTTGTAAATCTTGTATAAACAGGAGAGATAAGATGAAGATATTACCAGGTGTTTCATGGAAACACGGACACCATCGTAATTTTCTGCCATCTTGGTGTGACATTTGCGATGAGGCACATATCCTTGGAATTTCACCGGCGG
>FR900185.1:69471-87788 GCA_000437755.1 Roseburia sp. CAG:303 | reverse complement strand
CCCCGACTTCGGTCACCATGTTATGTACGGAAGAACGGGAAGAGGGAAATGCGGCATTCCGTGTAAAGTTTATGGGTGATACAAGCCATCTGCTGGAAGGAAACGAACCTGCGTCGGATTCCGGCTTTTTCCAGGAAATATATAGATAACGGAGGATTTTATACATGATAGTAGAACCAAAGGTAAAAGGGTTTATCTGTACAACTGCTCATCCTGTGGGATGCAGGGAAAACATAAAAAGACAGATTGAATATGTAAAAGCACTCGGAGAAAATCACTGTCCGAGAAAAGTACTTGTCATTGGTGCATCTACCGGATACGGTCTTGCATCCAGAATCGCAGCTGCTTTTGGCGGTCATGCGGACACACTGGGTGTTATGTTTGAAAAAGAAGCTTCCGGAAAAAGGACTGCAACACCGGGATATTACAATACAAAAGCATTTGAGGAATTTGCAGAAAAAGAGGGATTATATGCCCATTCCATTAATGGAGATGCATTTTCGAAAGAAATAAAAGATCAGGTCATTGAAACAATACGGAACGATCTCGGAACCGTGGATCTGGTTGTGTACAGCCTTGCAGCTCCGAGGAGAACCATGGCGGACGGAACGGTATATCAGTCCGTATTAAAGACAACCGGTGAGATATATAAGCAGAAATCCCTGAATCTGAGAGATAATACGATTACGGAAGCAGTCATTGAACCTGCCACACCGGAAGAAATATTTGCAACTGAGAAAGTTATGGGCGGCGAAGACTGGTATGACTGGATGAATGCCCTGGAAAATGCGGGTGTGCTTTCGAAAGATGCTGTTACAGTGGCATATTCCTATATTGGACCGGAACTTACCTATCCAATTTATTACAATGGAACAATCGGTGCGGCAAAGAAAAATCTGCATGGATATGCGGAAAAAATCAATGAGGAACTTGGACAGAAAGGTGTGAAAGCATTTATTTCCGTAAATAAGGGACTTGTGACGCAGGCAAGCAGTGCGATTCCTGTTGTACCGCTTTATTTTACCATTTTATATAAAGTGATGAAGAAAAAAGGAATCCATGAAGGCTGTATCGAACAGATGGGAAGATTGTTTAAAGATAAGCTGTTTGCTGCAGAGCCGGTAACGGACGAGCATGGCATGATCCGCATGGATGATTATGAGATGCGTCAGGATGTCCAGGAAGAGATTTCTATTATCTGGAACAAAGTTACAACGGAAAATGTAGCAGAGCTGGCAGATATCGAAGGCTACTGGGAAGATTTTTATAAAATGTTCGGATTTCATATCGACGGTGTTGATTATGAAGCAGATGTGGAGGTATAATCTGTGGAAGAGATTTATCGTATTTTAGAAGAGAAAATTAAAGCAGCCGGATATCCGTATGAAATCAGCGGAATGGAAATCTATGATGAAATCTGCGATGAAATAGACGGAAAAGAAAATGGAAGTTATATCTGCATGGTAAAGAAAGAAGGAAACATTCATTTTGAATATCATATCCAGATTATGGATGAGGAATTTAATCTTTCCCGGATTAATATTGTAGATGGCGATAAAATCACTTCGGTTGATTTCGATCAGTAAAAAGCAGACCACATATATGTGGTCTGCTTTTTACTTTTCAGACATCATTTTTGTAAAATTACGAATCATATCTATTTTTCGGATATCAGCAGAGGACATTTTGGGTTTCAATGCATTCAGAATCATATCCGTTTCCGTGTCGTTAAATGAAATTCCCATCTGGGCGGCCTTCGAATTTACAGCAAGAAAAAAAGGAAGGATCTCTTCCGGCTTTTTCTGCTGTGCCTGTGCGACTAAGGATTCAATCAGAATCAGCTTTTTTTCATCGATCTGTTTCAGATTCGGATTGTCGGATAAATTTTTTTCATTCATATTAATCTCCATTCTTAGAATTAGTAAAATCTTTAAACAGGTTATCTATTTCATTGCTGCCCTGAAACTGCTTCATCATATTCATGATGTCTGCAGGATTTATCTGAGGTGCTGTCTGAACTGCCGCCTGAGGTGCAGATGATGATGTCCCGGCCGGATTGTCGTTATGTTCCGGTGTGAACATGGAGAACATATCTTTGTATTGATCATACATATTCATCATATTGGACATTTGAAAAAACATATCGATCAGTTCGTTTTCTTTCGGAGAGCAGAAGCCCCGGAGTACTTTTACAAGCTCTTCTGTGTTACCAAGCTTCTGCGGCTGATAATTCAGGCTATCCATATATAGAACAGGTCCTTCCCGGATAATCCGGATTGCATTGAACAATTCTTCCAGTCCGATGTAAATGCTTAAAAATTTCTGCATAGACACAGGAATATATGGAAGTGCGGCACGCAGCATTTCCATACGTTTGAGATCGTTCTGATTTTCCTGAAAATGTTCCATATCGGCAGCTCCTTGAGATTATCTGATATATCTTATGCATGGGATATCTTGGATATTCCGGGCAGTGTGTCTGCCCGGAAAAAGAATTAGCAGCCTAAGCCTACATTATTGCCGCATCCGCAGCTGTTGCATCCGTTTGAGCCAAATCCTCCGCAGAAGAACAGGAGAAGGATAAGGAATAAGCAGCTGTCATTGCCACAGCCACATCCATTATTACTGAAAGCACTTGTTCCGCAGCCACCGCCACAGAATAATAAAATTAAAATAAGGAATAAGCAGTTATTGTCGTCGCCGCAGCCACCGCATCCACAGCCGCCGCCACAATTTGTTGCAGTTAAATCGCTCATGTTGTAATCCTCCGGATTTGTTTTACACTGTATCATATTCGTGAAAGCCTGTCTGTGTTCAAAAAAGTTTTTAAATTTTACCAGGTATAAATTTTTCGTATCAGTGAATGATTTATAGAGAGAAATAAGAAAAAACGGAGGCGGAAAATGGCATGTTATAAAGTTGAAATATGCGGCGTAAATACTGCAAAATTACCAATTCTGACAAATCAGCAGAAGGAAGAACTATTCGACAGAATCGGAAACGGGGATAAAGCGGCAAGAGAAGAATTTATCAATGGGAATTTAAGACTGGTATTAAGTATTGTACAGCGTTTCTCGGGTTCTGGGGAAAACGTGGACGACCTGTTCCAGATTGGCTGTATCGGACTGATCAAGGCACTGGATAATTTTGACCGTACACTCCAGGTAAAGTTCTCGACGTATGCAGTTCCCATGATTCTGGGTGAGATCCGGCGCTATCTGAGAGATTCTTCACAAATCCGGGTGAGCCGGTCACTCAGGGATATAGCATACAAGGCACTCTATGCAAAAGAAGATTATGTCAAAAAGAACCAGAAAGAGCCTACCATACAGGAGATTGCAGAGGAAATCGGGATCGAAAAGGAAGATATCGTAGTAGCACTTGATGCCATCCAGAGTCCGGTATCTTTATATGAGCCTGTATACAATGAGGGCGGCGATACTCTTTATGTCATGGATCAAATCAGCGATAAGAAGAATAAAGAAGAGGCATGGATCGAGGAAATTTCATTGAGTGAGGCAATGAAACGGCTTCCGGAAAGAGAAAGACAGATTGTTGATTTGAGATTTTTTAAGGGAAGAACACAAATAGAAGTTGCCAGCGAATTAAAGATCAGTCAGGCACAGGTAAGCAGGCTTGAGAAAAATGCACTGAAAAGTATGCGCAATTATCTTGCATAAAAAGAGGACAGACTGAATACAATGAAAAAAAATAAAGGAGTACATGATATGATAAGACTGTCAGAATTGCGGTATAAAGAGGTTATTAATGAGTGTACCTGCAGAAGGCTTGGATGTATCGAAGACCTTGAATTCGATGAAAAATGCGGGCAAATCTGTGCGGTAATTATTCCAGGACAGTGTAAGTGCTTCGGGCTGTTCGGAAAAGAAGAAGAATTTGTGATTCCTTTCCGCTGCATCCACCAGATTGGTCCGGACATTGTCCTGGTTGAAGTGGACGAGAAAGCAGTTACCAGGTCATAATCAGCTTGACAAAGCTGAAAAATACGATAAAATAGCAGAAAGACCAGTATGATACATTCAGGAGGAAAAAAGATTGAAATGTCCGTTTTGTAATAAAGAAAATACCAGGGTCATTGATTCCAGACCATCCGAAGAAAATAATTCCATCCGGCGCAGACGGCAGTGCGATGCCTGTGGAAAAAGGTTTACAACATATGAAAAAATAGAAACTCTGCCTTTGATTGTGATAAAAAAAGATAACAGCAGGGAACCATACGAAAGAGAAAAGATAGAATCGGCAATCGTGCGGGCATGCCATAAAAGATCGGTATCGTATGACCAGATTCAGAAGATGGTGGATGAGATTGAGAATACTATTTTTGTGGAAGAAGCAAACAGGGAGGTTTCCAGCCAGTTAATTGGGGAAATCGTGATGAATAAACTGAAAGATTATGATTCTGTGGCATATGTCAGGTTTGCATCCGTATACCGTGAATTTAAAGATGCGAATACATTTATGGACGAGTTGAAAAAATTATTAAAATAACCAGAGAGGAAAAGCGATGTTTAAAATATTTTATCCCAAAGAATGTGCGGACAGCACATACCAGATCGATTTTAAGTCCCTGTATGCCAGGGGGTACCGCGGTGTATTGTTTGATATAGATAATACCCTTGTTCCACATGGCAGCCCGGCGGACGAACGCGCAGTGGAGCTGTTTGCAAAATTAAGAAAGATGGGATTTCATACCTGCCTGATATCGAATAACAAAGAACCGAGAGTAAAGCCATTTGCAGAGGCGGTGGATTCTCCGTATATTTATGATGCACATAAGCCGTCCGGCAAAAACTATCAGAAAGCGATGCAGATCATGGGGACGGACATTACCAACTCATTATTTGTGGGGGATCAGCTGTTTACCGATGTTTTTGGTGCAAACCGTGCGGATATGTATACCATTCTGGTAAGGCCAATCCACCCGAAAGAAGAGATTCAGATTGTCCTCAAGCGGTACCTGGAAAAAATTGTTTTATGGGAATATCGTAGAAAAAAGTGTCAATAGGCACTTTTTTATTTTTTATTTAGATTTATTTTGTTGACAAATATACCAGAATTTGTCACAATAATAATGAAAATAAATCAGAGGGAGGGAAAAGGATGCTTAGTTTAAAGAATATTGTCAAGGAATATTGTTCCGGCGACACGAAGGTACAGGCCTTAAAAGGGATAAGTATTGATTTCAGGGAACATGAGTTTGTATCTATTCTTGGGCAGTCCGGATGCGGTAAGACGACTACACTGAATATTATAGGCGGACTGGATCATTATACAAGCGGCGACCTGATCATTAATGGAAAGTCAACGAAGGAATTTAAAGACAGGGACTGGGATACATACAGAAACCATTCCGTTGGTTTTGTATTCCAGAGTTATAATCTGATTCCACATCAGTCTGTTCTGGCGAATGTGGAACTTGCACTTACACTTTCCGGTGTATCGAAGAAGGAAAGACGGGAACGAGCCATGGAGGCTTTGAAGAAAGTTGGTCTGGGCGATCAGATGCATAAGCGGCCAAACCAGATGTCCGGAGGACAGATGCAGCGAGTGGCGATTGCCAGAGCACTTGTAAATGATCCGGATATTATTCTTGCGGATGAGCCGACAGGAGCACTGGATACGGAGACCAGTATTCAGATTATGGAAATTTTAAAGAATATTTCCAAAGACAAGCTGATTATTATGGTTACGCATAATCCGGAACTGGCACAGCAATATTCATCCAGAATTATAAAACTTTTGGATGGAAAGATTGTGGATGACTCCAATCCATATGAGCAGAATGGGAAAGAACAGGAGAAGCAGACGAATAAGAAAAAGGCTTCCATGTCATTTTTTACTGCTTTGTCACTGAGTATGAACAACCTGATGACAAAGAAAGGAAGAACTATTCTGACGGCATTTGCAGGTTCGATCGGAATTATCGGGATTGCACTGATTCTTGCATTGTCCAATGGTGTGCAGAATTATATCACAAAGACAGAAGAAGAAGCATTGTCCAGTTATCCCATCAGCATACAGGAAACGACCATGGATATGTCGAGTATGATGTCGCTTATGATGGGCATGAATACGGGAAATGGGGATGGAAGTACGGAGGAACGGAATCCGCGCAGAATTTATTCCAATAACATTATGTCAAATATGTTAAAGTCCCTGATGGAAGAAACCAAGACAAATAACTTAAAGGACTTTAAAGTATTTGTTGAGGATGAGAAGAACGGAATCAAAGCACTTTCCACCGATATTACCTATGGATATTCCACACAGCTGAATATCTATCAATCGGATACTTCCCGCGGAGTTTACCAGGTAAATCCAAGCCAGGTGTTTAATGAGATTGGCATGGGAGGCCTGATGGGAACGGATAACAGTGATGGTGCATCCATGATGAACAACTATGCGTCCGCAGGCAGTACCGGAATCAATGTCTGGTCTGAATTATCGGATAACGAGAAGATTCTGACCTCGAATTATGATGTGGTGGAGGGAAGACTTCCTTCTGCATATAATGAAATAGTAGTTGCCGTGGATGAGAATAATCAGATTAGTGATTACTGCCTGTATGCACTCGGTATTCTTGATATCGGTGACCTGGAAAATACCATGAAAGAGCTTTATAAGGGAAATCAGGTAGAGGCAGCACCTCAGACAGATTATTCCTATGAAGATGTTTTAAATCTTACCTTCCGCCTGCTTCTGAATACGGATTATTATGAGAAGGACGGTGATGTCTGGGTAGATAAAAGCAATGATGCCTTATATATGAAAAATAAGGTAGATCATGCACTGGAATTAAAAGTAACCGGAATTATCCGCCCGAAGGAAGATTCCAAACTGAACGAAACAGGAACGATTTTCTACAGTTCTAAATTAATGGAATACCTGATTAACCAGATCAATGATTCTGAGATTGTAAAAGAGCAGATGGCGGATAAGGATACAGATATTTTTACCGGACTGAGTTTTGTTTTGAATGAAGAAAACAATACGGCAGTTACACCGGAAGCATTTATGACAGGTCTGGAAGGACTGGCAGAAAACGGAACCATTACACAGGAAGAGTATATGCAGATTCAGACTGAGATGGCAGGCATGACAGGACAGGATGAAGAAACCGTGCTTATGCAGATTGTTGCGGCACATCCTGCCATTTCCGTTTTATTTGAATCACAGAAGACGGAGAATACCTATGATGGAAATCTGGATAAATTAGGTGTGGCATCACTGGACGAGCCGAGCAGCATCAATATTTACCCGAAGGATTTCGAGGCAAAGGATAAGATATCTGATATTATCAAAGATTATAATAATTCCGTGTCAGAAGAAGACAGCATTTCCTATACGGATTATATCGGAATGATGCTTTCCTCTGTAACAACTATTATTAATGCAATCAGCTATATCCTGATTGGATTTGTGTCAATATCCCTGATTGTATCCTCCATCATGATTGCGATTATTACCTATATTTCGGTTCTGGAAAGAACAAAGGAAATCGGTATCCTGCGTGCAGTCGGAGCATCGAAGAAAGATGTATCCCGTGTGTTTAATGCAGAAACCCTGATTGAAGGATTTGTATCCGGAATCATTGGAATCGGAGTGTCCTTATTAATCTGTATTCCGATTAACATTGTAGTAAAGAATGGATTTGATATTGAGCATATTGCGAATCTGCCATGGCAGGCAGGTGTGATACTGGTACTAATCAGTATGTTCCTGACCTTTATTGCCGGACTTGTACCATCGAAGATGGCATCGAAAAAGGATCCGGTAGTGGCATTGAGAAGTGAATAGCGGATAAAAGTTAGAACTGCCCCCGGAAGCTGGATTTCTGCTTCCGGGGCAGTCTTTTTATGGATTTTATATCATCAGGATTCATAATCCTTCTTTAATGCATCAAAAGTTTCTTTTGAAATTTTCAAAATATAAGATGGTCCGGGAGAATTATCATTCCAGGTGGAAATGGTTATGATATAATCATCCGTTTCAAAATTGCCATGTGTATCGCTGGCATCATTCAGAACTTCTTTTAAATAAGCGGCTGCCTCTATAGTGCTGTCTGAATAGATTCTGTTCATTGCATCATCATCGGATGGGTGGTATACTCCGATGGAAAAATAAGGATATGTCACATTTTTGGAATAATTATCCACATAGGATGCAAATTCTTCAAAGGACTCCGATTTTTCATATATAAGAGAGAATACTTTGTTGTATGTCTTCGGTGTTTTTGAATTAATCGGAAGCATCATATTATAATATCTGTCTTCCTTGTAAATGGACACGTACAGGGCGAAATTATATCCGGTGGAGGTCAGCTGCGGCCAGTCCTCATCGGACATTTCTTTCAGCTCTTTTCTGTAAGAATCATAGAGCATCGTCAGCTCGCTCTGGCTGAAGGACCAGTCATCAAAGTAATCAGAAGAGATGGTATCGTCTTTGGTCAGCTCTGGGAGTTCGGTGTAAACACTTCTCCAGATGGATTTTGCTTTCGGAATATCCAGCAGTTCTTCAAGATCCGATATATTTACATTTAACTGGGCAGTATGGGAACTGCCTTTTCCATGGAAGGTTATAGTGTAAGTCGCATATTCATCCCCGGTATGGTAATAATAGTTATTATTCTTTCCGTCCAGATAATCCTGATAATTATCAGCAGTTGCATTGTACAGGGAACAGAAAAAAGAAACAAGTTCTCTGCTGTCAAAATTCTGCTGTTTCAGCTGATAAGTAAAATAGTCGTTTTCCGTAGAACTATAATAATTATGCGTCAGATCGTAGGCAGTGTTCGGGTAGTATGAAGTAGATGCATTATACGAGTCAAATATACTGATGGAGCTGATTTTATCCGCATCCATGCGCCGGTTCAGGTTTGTGTTTAATACAAGTGTAATTCCACCAAATATAACAATATTTAAAACAAGGATGAAAGGAAGGGTCTTTAAACATCTGACCACATTCCGGAGACTTCTGGTTGTAAGCAGTTCATACAGAAACATGGCTGCAATCGCTATAATATAGAAAATCACAACATAGAAATACAGCATGACAGGTTCTTTCATATAATAATTGCTATTCTTGAGAAGGTTGTTTACACACAGGATGTACAAAGGGATCAGGCAGATTATCATGGTAAATACAGTCCTGAAAACCGTCTGCATAACCGGATTTGTCATGGAGTTTTCTGCGGTTTCGCTCTTTCTTCCGGTAAAACCGAAGATACCGGCAATATAAAAAATAATGGATAAAAGCAGTGTATACAAAGCAGGAATACCCAGTGCGGAAAGATTTGCATGCTCCTCATTTATAAATGCCAGAAAATAGTCATAGAACAGGTTATAACGGATGGAAAGGAAGCCTTCATCCAGCACAAGATAAGGAACCAGATTTTCCAGCAAAAGCTGATATCCGCTCAGAAGTATTCTCGGAATAAAAAATAACATCAGGAATACAATGATGGCAGTCATGATATTTCCACAGAGCGATAATGTAAACAACAGCACACTGCCAATCAGCAGGCAGGTAATAAAAATGTTTCCTGCAAACATGAAAATACCGGGAATATTTATCGTGATATACTTTGAAAATGCCGTATATAAAATAGCAGAAAGAATAGTATTTCC
Organism: Roseburia sp. CAG:303; assembly: GCA_000437755.1. GTDB lineage: Bacteria > Bacillota > Clostridia > Lachnospirales > Lachnospiraceae > CAG-303. The sequence continues at coordinate 78,141 of FR900185.1, read as the reverse complement.
AAACACTTCGATGCCAATCCAGGTAAATGCTGCTGCAGAAAAACTGAAATAAATGCATTTTCGGCTATGCGGCAGTGCATGATAAAAATCGCTGTGGTCACGTTTTAATAAGAAACGGAACAGCAGAAAAATCATGAGCGGTGTTAATACCAGGAAAAACAAAGCATAATAAATATGGGCATCGGAAACGGATAAAGTATATTTTGTATATTGTCCGATTAAATGATTTTTCAGATGCTCATTATAGGATGCTTTTGAGGACAGATATTCACCAGTTGGAAGAATGACAGTACACAGCAGGGATATAATAAGGGATATAATCCCCGCTGTTTTTAACTGCCGGAGTCCTTCCTGATACAGTTTTAAATCAAATAATTTCTTTTTGCTCTTCATCTTTTTCCTCCAATATTTTATCAAAATTATAACCGAGGGATTCCATTTCATATGTAAAGACTTCTTCCAGGGTAAGCGGAAGGATATCAAGGAGAACCGGGGAAAGGGAAGTTAATTTTGCAGTAGTGATTTCACGGTCGCCTTTTACAATCATGGAAGATACGGAACCCATTTTTTTGAAGTGGATATGGGGAATATCCTGGAACAGGGTTTCATTATACGGGTGGTTAAATGCAATCTGCACTTTAAACTGTCTGGTTTTTAAATTATCAATATCACTTTCCAGAACCAGGCCTCCTTTATGGAGCAGGGAGAGCTGATCACAGAGATCTTCGAGTTCTCTCAGGGAATGGGAGGTGATAATGGTTGTTGCGTTGTATTCTGCAACATCTTTGCAGATAAGACCTTTTACCAGATTCCTCATAACCGGATCCAGCCCGTCAAAGGTTTCGTCAAAAAACATATAATCCGGATGACAGGACAGGGATAAAATAATGGATGCCTGACGTTTCATGCCTTTGGAAAAGGAATGAATGGATGCCTTCGGGTTTAATTCAAAAGCTTCTGTAAGCTCCTGAAATCGTTGCCAGTCAAAGCGTGTGTAGATGGACGCATATAATTTTGCCATACGGTTCATGCTTGCACCCGGAAGAAAATAAAGTGTGTCCGGAATATAGCAGATGCGTTCCTTTACCGCAGGGTTTTCGTATACCGGTTCATTGTCAATCTGTATGCTGCCGGAATCTGGAAGATATACACCGGAGATAAGTCTTAAAAATGTAGATTTTCCAGCACCGTTTGATCCTACCATGCCATAAATGGAACCATTCTGAATTTTGCAGGAGACATCATTCAATGCGGTAAAAGTATTAAATTTTTTGGTAAGATGTTCCGTCTGAATCATAAAATCCTCCTTTTAAAATTAATTTTTACTGTTCTGGTCTGCATATACTTCTTCAGTACATGCAATAATTTCTTCTTTACTGACACCTGCCAATGCAAGTTCATTTATTAATTCCCGCAAATCCGTAAGCTGCTCTCTTTTTTTCGAGCTTAAAGTCTCCCTGGCAGCTTCGGTAATAAAACAGCCCCTTCCGGGAACGGAACGGATAATTCCCCGCTTGTCCAGTTCAAAATAAGCTTTCTGGATGGTATTGGGATTAATAGACAGCTGCACGGACAGATTTCGTACAGAAGGAATCTGTTCGCCTTCTTTTAAAATTCCGTTTAAAACAAAATATTCGACCTGCTCGACAAGTTGTTCATAAATCGGAATTCGTGACATTGTGTCAATTTGAAACATGAGTCTCTCCTTCCTTTGTATTGCTATAAAACATAACTGTACTATGCAGAATAGTACAGTTATTATACTATTTGAATCCGGAATTGTCAATAGACGGTAATAAAAACAGGCAGAATGAATAGACTAAGTAGTGAGAAACAGAACAGGAGCAGAGCATGAAACATGGAAGGGCAGCCTGTGTCTGTACGATTCTGGCTGTAACTATGCTTGCAGGAGGATGTGGAGCAAAACGGACTACGGATGAGGAGGAAAAGGGCGAGTTTACGACATTGCAGCAGGAAACTGCGGCAGAACAGGAAGAAACGACCGGCAGTCTGCCGGAGATTCGGCAGGAAGATCTGCAGACATATAGCAATACAGTTGTTACATGGGGACCGGGAATCCAGATGGCGGAAGATGGAAGACCTGTGGCATGCATTGCATTTCAGGAAAAATATGCTTCCCTGGGAGCGGATTTTCTGAAAGAAAATAAAAAGGTCATTTATCTTACCTTTGATGAAGGATATGAGAATGGTTATACCGAAAAAATCCTGGATATTCTGAAAGAAAAACAGGTAAGTGCCGTATTTTTTGTGACCATGCCATATGCCAGGGAACAGACCGCACTGATGAACCGGTTTGTGCAGGAAGGGCATGTGATTGGAAACCACAGTGTTACCCATCCGTCGCAGGGTATGCCATCACTTTCGATAGAGGATCAGATGTTGGAATATCAGGAGCTGCAGGATTTTATAAAAAATACATACCAGTATGACATGTATCTGTTTCGGCCACCGGCAGGAATTTTCAGTGAGCAGTCCTTAGCTGCGGCAGCATGTTTTGGTTACCGGACGGTATTATGGAGCTTTGCATATGCCGACTGGGATCCGGAACGCCAGCCTTCCACGGAGGAAGCATTAAAAAAGATGGAAGGAAGGCTGCATAATGGGGCAATTTATCTGCTGCATGCAGTTTCTGCGACCAATACGGCGGTTCTCGGTGAATTTATTGATTATGCCAGGGAACAGGGATATGAATTTATGAAATATGAATAAAGAGAAAAAAATGTGCAATACTAATACCGGAACTATTAATATGTAATGTATGAAGCATTGCAAAGAACAGGAGGATACTATGCCAGTATTAGATTGTACCGTATCAACATGTCATTATAATGTAGACGAAAGATGCAGCCTTGGAAAAATACAGGTCGAAGGAAAGAATGCAGATACTGCAGACGAAACAGCCTGCGGAAGTTTTAAGGCAAGAAAAGACAACCGCTGTATGAACGTAACCGGAATGCCGGATGCACAGTGTAGTGTAAACTGTGCGGCAGAGCATTGCAAATATAATGAAAACCATAAGTGCCAGGCGGGCAATATCGGAATCAAAGGAAGCGATGCCTGTGAATGTCATGATACAGCCTGTGGAACATTTACCTGCGGTTGTTAAAAAAACAGGAAACGAAAGTAGAAAAAAGTATTGACAACAAAAAATAATTATGGTATTATACTCAAGGTTAAAAACAAAGCAGAGTTATCCACTCTCACCCAAAAGCAATCAGGCGTTTGGTGTTAATAGTAAGTCATAATTAATTTTTGTTATGTATGAGGCTTTTAGTGGATAGTTATGCTATCCACTTTTTTATTTCATATTAATTGGAGGTGCCGACTATTAGCGAATTAATGATTAACGAACAAATCCGCGATAAAGAGATTCGTTTGATTGGAGAAAATGGTGAACAGCTTGGAATTATGAGTGCAAAGGAAGCATTTAAGATGGCAAAGGAAGCAGAACTTGACCTGGTCAAGATTGCACCGACAGCAAAGCCGCCTGTATGCAAGATTATTGATTATGGTAAGTATCGTTATGAACTTGCCCGTAAGGAAAAGGAAGCCAAAAAGAAACAGAAGACAGTTGAAATTAAGGAAGTACGACTTTCACCAAATATCGAAGCAAATGATTTGAATACCAAGGTAAATATGGCAAAGAAATTTATTGCAAAGGGTGATAAAGTGAAAGTAACCTTACGGTTTAGAGGAAGAGAAATGGCACATATGCAGAGCAGTAAGCATATCCTGGATGATTTTGCTGAAGCACTTGCAGATATTGCGGTTATCGAGAAGCCTGCCAAGCTGGAAGGAAAAAGTATTATGATGGTTTTAACTGAAAAGAAATAGTTAAAATAAAACAAAACTGGCACAAGATGTACAGGAAAGTAAGTTTTTTAAGGAGGAACAAATAATGCCAAAGTTAAAGACAAACAGAGCTGCTGCAAAGCGTTTTAAAAAGACAGGTACAGGAAAATTAAAGAGAATGAAGGCTTACAAGAGCCACATCCTGACAAAGAAGTCTACAAAGAGAAAGAGAAACTTAAGACAGGCTACACTCGCTGATGCAACAAATGTAAAATCAATGAAGAAGATTTTACCATACTTATAAGATTTAAGATAGATTATTTAGGAGGAAAGTAACATGGCAAGAGTTAAGGGCGGATTAAACGCTAAGAAGAAACATAACAGAGTTTTAAAGCTCGCTAAAGGATATAGAGGAGCCAGATCAAAGCAGTACAGAGTTGCTAAGCAGTCAGTAATGAGAGCATTAACAAGCTCATACGCAGGAAGAAAAGAAAGAAAGAGACAGTTCAGAACATTATGGATTGCAAGAATTAATGCGGCTGCAAGAATGAACGGACTTTCATACAGCAAATTCATGTATGGCTTAAAATTAGCAGGCATCGAAATGAACAGAAAGATGCTCGCTGAGATGGCAGTAAATGATGCTGCAGGATTTGCAAAACTTGCTGAAACAGCAAAGAGCAAATTAGCTTAATTTTATAAAACAGATTTGAGAAGGGCAGTTCCGGCGGGACTGCCCTTTTGCGAATATTTGTATAAAATGCGGATATAATATGACATCATTAAGTAAAAATATAATAAAATATATATGGTCAAATCTTTGGAAAAGAAGTATAATAAATTAAAGTAGGAAGGAGGATTATATATGAGCAAAACTTTAGCTGTTGCAAAATATCTGAATGGATTAAATGTTCGAAGGCATGGCTGTGGTATGGATGAAATGAAGATGCATAAAATGATGTATTTTTCACAGAGGGAATCATTGATGGATACAGATAATCCTCTGTTCGAGGAATCATTTGAAGCATGGAAATTCGGTCCTGTGCTTAGATGCGTAAGAAATGAGTATAAAAAGCATAGCCATATGTTTGAAAAAGTTGACGTAAAACTTACAAAAGAGGAAAAAAAATTGTTATCTTCAGTATTTCAACGATATGATTTGTTTGATGCGTGGGACTTAAGTACGTTATCCCATGAGGAATTTTCCTGGAGACAGGCAAGAAAAGGACTTGCACCTAATGAAAATGGAGACCGGAAATTAAGTCTGCAGGCAATGAAAGTAGATGCAAAACGGGAAATGCTTAGAAGAAAAGGTGTAGTATTGGCTTGAATTGGTGGTTGTAAACAAAAGAATTTTGAGTTTGGGAGAGTGACGTATGGATTCTATTAGTGAACAAAAGAAATATCTTTCTGAAAATTTGATTGTTGAAAGTTTGCGGATGTATGATTCAAACAGGGAAGATATCAAGGCGTTTTTACAGGCAAAATGTGGCAATGTAATTGCAGAATATCTTAATAAGAAAGCATGGGTTGATGACAGTAATAATGATACAAGGGTTTTTCTGGTCAGGGAAAAGAAAACCAGAAAAATTGTATTTTATTACGCGCTTAATTGTGGCATTTTATTCAAAGAGCTGAATACAATCAAAATGTCTATGATAGAACAGAAATGTGTGGATGGTTTGGTAAAAGCCATAAGGCAGAGTGATTTAGAGGGGTTAGAGCAGGAAGAGAAGGATGCAGCATATGAGCTGCTGGGTAATGCATATGCAATGTTTGATGAAAAAATTAAAGATTCAGACAGAGCAACTGCATTGATTGCGTATGCACAGGAACAGGCGGAAATAAAGGAAGAATGTGAAGAAGCTGCAAGTCAGACTGGTGACAGTGAGTTTGTTAAAAATGTCCAGGAAACCTATCCGGCTATTGATATTAAATTTTTGTGTAAAACAGCGGACTATAAACCGGATATTGATATAAGTTTTAAACTTGGAGTATATGTTTTCTGGGAAATAATAGTTCCCCATATCCTGAAAATATCAGAATTGACAGGCTGCAAATATGTATATTTATTTGCGGCGGACAATTCTGGAATCGGAAAGAAAGATGAACCGGTAAATAATGGGGTAATATACAGCAAAGATTATGATATGGATTACGACGGGCAGGGTGCAGATGTGAAAAGTGAGTCGGAAGCAGATGTGAAAAAACTGGTTTCGTATTATATTAATAATTTAAAATTTAGGCCTGTGTCCGAATATATGATATTGAAACCACATTTTGAAAGAACATGTTATACACTTATTCAGGAAGTTGCAGACCTTCCTTATAAAAGGGAATTGATTTGGTCCAGCCATGATCAAAATAATGAAATGGGCTTAAATTCGGAATAATAATATAAAAGAGAAAGCATCTCTGCTTTCTCTTTTTTGACTTGTACAAAAAAAGAAGAGGTAAAACCTCTTCTTCCGGATATGCAGTTGACGGGACTTGAACCCGAACCCACGAAATGTGGACTAGAACCTGAATCTAGCGCGTATGCCAATTCCGCCACAACTGCTTATTTTGTTCCTGTGCCTTAGCACATAATGTATTATAGCATAAAAAAATAAAAATGCAAGCACTTTTTTCAAAAAAATGAAAAAAATAAAAAACCGGAATATTTCTGGTAAAACCAAATATTCCGGTTGGTGGATAATGCTGTAAAATCAGGCAGGATTTGTTTGTAAAATCAGGCAGGATTTGTTTCCTGGAAACGAAGATGAAATTTATCGCCACCGCAGCAATGTCGTTCGCCACCCTCTTCGTAAATAATATAATCATTTTCGCGGATGAAAATCATGCCGCGTCTGTTCTGGATGAAAGGGCATACCACAGAACCATCCGGACGGGTAATCTTAATTAATCCGTCGGTGGATATCCATCCTTTGGTAATGACATCGGTCCATAAACAGAAACCATCTTCCATCCCTTTCCCTGGTTCATACTTTTCGGCTTCTACCAGAAAAGAAGCTCTCTGATAACTTTTTTTCATACGAAACACCTCGATTCTCTTAAGTTATAAATAGTATACATCAGAAAGAAAAAAAGAACAAGTAAAATAATTTGAAAAAAATTCAAAAAAGCTGTTGACAAAAATAAATTTATCTGTTATTATATCAGAGTTGCTGGTGAGCAACAACCTAATAGATGCGGAAATGCTGGAATTGGCAGACAGGCTAGACTAAGGATCTAGTGTTGGCAACGACGTGAGGGTTCAAGTCCCTTTTTCCGCACTCATCATGAGAATGATGGGAATATACGACATAAGATGCGGAAATGCTGGAATTGGCAGACAGGCTAGACTAAGGATCTAGTGTTGGCAACGACGTGAGGGTTCAAGTCCCTTTTTCCGCACTCTGATTTGAATAATCAGCCCAACCCGAAAAATATCTGAGCATTGAATACGGTGCTCAGATATTTTTTTTAAAAATTTGTTGGTATCATCCGGCAAATGGTGTATAATATAACACAGCATACAAGGAGGGATGGGAAATGAATTGTCAGGAATTTGATAAACATATACAGGCGTTTATTGAACGTGATATGGACTATTCCAGACTTGATGAGTTTATTGCGCATTATCGCAGTTGTGAAGACTGTCATGAAGAACTGGAAATTAATTTCCTTATGGCATATGTATTAAAAGATGACAGCCAGACATCGTTTAATCTTTCAAAAAAACTGGAATGTCATATACAGGAAGAACTTAATAAGAAGAAAAGATTTTGCAGATATCTGTTCTGGAAGACATTCCTGTTCGTGCTGGCGGAAGCGGTGGCTGTACTGTCGGCAATCTATCTGCTGCTGTTTATTTTATCATAGGAAGGTTTGGGTTTTATTTATGTCAAAGAAAAAAATAGTTTTAATTGATGGTCATAGTATACTGACCAGAGCTTTTTTTGGGGTGCCGGATTTAACGAATGTGGATGGACTCCATACAAATGCAGTATATGGCTTTCTGAATATTATGTTTAAAATTCTGGAAGAAGAGAAGCCAGACGGGCTGTTTGTCGCATTTGATGTAAAAGCACCGACATTCCGCCATAAGATGTATGAGGCATATAAGGGAACGAGAAAGCCTATGCCGCAGGAACTGCATGAGCAGGTGCCGCTCATCCAGGAAGTGCTGAAAACCATGCATATTACGGTTATGACAAAAGAAGGATATGAAGCAGATGATATTCTGGGAACAGTTGCCAGACAGGCAAGGGAGAAGGATTACGATGTGGTAATTGTTTCTGGTGACAGGGATTTACTGCAGCTCGCAGAAAAGCACGTGTTGATCCGGATTCCAAAGACGAAAAAGGGCGGAACAGAGATTGAAAATTATTATGCCGCTGATGTTCAGGAAAAATATGGTGTTACTCCAAAAGCTTTTATTGATATGAAAGGTCTTATGGGAGATACGGCGGATAATATTCCGGGTGTCAGAAGCATAGGCGAGAAAACGGCATCAAAGCTGATTCAGGAATATGGAACAATAGAGAATATCTATCAGAATATTGATAGTGTAAAACCGGCGAGAGTGCAGAATGCATTGATTGCAGGAGAGGAAGATGCAAAACTGAGTAAAATTCTGGCAACGATCAATGTGAATTCCCCGGTTGAACCGGATTTGGAACAATGCGATATTGAACAGATGTATAACGAAGAATCCCGCCAGATGATAAGAAAACTTGGTTTTAAGTCACTGCTGCACAGATTTTCCGAAACGACGGAAGAAAAAGAACCGGAGTTCGCACCACTGAAATCGGCAGTAAGAATTACTTCGGCAGAGAAACTTTCCGGACTGGAGAAAAAGATAATGGATGGGAA
>FR900185.1:65003-69450 GCA_000437755.1 Roseburia sp. CAG:303 | reverse complement strand
GAGCCGGTCGGATATGCCATATATCCGGGAAATGAATTTACCGGGGCAAAAGTCTGCCTTGCATCCGGACGGGATGTATATCTGGTTGAGCAGTCGGAAGAAATCGGACAGGAAGGACTCCGGCAGCTTTTGTGCCGTTTCGTGGAACAAGGAAAAACGGTCTGCCTGTTTGATTTAAAGAGCATTTTAAAACAGGTGCCTTTGCAGATGACGGATCATCTGATTTATGACTGCATGGTCTGTGCCTATCTGCTTGATCCGCTGCAGGATACTTATGGATATGATTATCTGTTAAACCGTTATTTCGGGATACAGACAGAGTCCGGAACGGAACTGGCGGGAAAGAAGAACATGGATGGACTGGCCATGGAAGAGCCGGATAACTTAGAGCGGATTCTTGCTTCTGAGGCTCTCGCGGCAGTGATGGCAGGCCCGGAACTGGAGAAGGAACTAAAAGAGAAGGCGATGTACGACCTTTACCGGCAGATAGAATATCCACTCATTTATGTTCTGGATGACATGGAAAAAGCCGGGGTAAAGATAGATGAACAGGCATTAAAACAGTACAGTGATGAACTTGCCGTAAAAATTCATCAGATAGAGCAGGAGATATATGCAGAGACAGGAGAAGAATTTAATATCAATTCTCCAAAACAGCTTGGTATCATCCTGTTTGAAAAGATGGGATTAAAAGGTGGAAAGAAAACAAAGACAGGATATTCCACCAGTGCGGAAGTGCTGGAAAAACTGGCAGGAGATACTCCGGTCGTAGAAAAAATACTCGAATACCGGCAGCTTACAAAGCTGAAATCAACTTATGCAGACGGACTCCGGACCTTTATCGCACAGGATGGGCGGATTCATGGGACATTTAACCAGACTATCACTGCCACGGGGCGTATCAGCAGTACGGATCCGAATCTGCAGAATATACCGATCCGGATGGATATCGGAAAGAAAATTCGTGAGGTATTTATTCCAAAAGAAGATTATCATTTTGTGGATGCAGATTATTCCCAGATAGAACTTCGTATTCTGGCACATATGTCCGAGGATCAGCATTTGATAGAGGCTTATAACAGTGAACAGGACATCCATAGAATCACAGCGGCGAAGGTATTTCATGTTCCGTTTGAGGAAGTGACACCGGAACTGAGAAGAAGTGCCAAAGCGGTTAATTTCGGCATTGTATATGGAATCAGTTCCTTCGGACTGAGCCAGGATCTTGACATCGACAGAAAACAGGCGGCGGAATATATTAACCAGTATTTTGAAACCTATCCGAAGGTAAAAGAATTTCTGGACCGGATGGTAGAAAATGCGAAGAAAGATGGTTATGTCACAACTATTTTCGGAAGAAGAAGACCGATACCGGAATTAAAATCCTCTAATTTTATGCAGCGGTCATTTGGAGAACGTGCAGCAATGAATTCGGCGGTGCAGGGAACAGCGGCCGATATTATGAAGATTGCGATGATACGGGTGTATTGCAGGCTGAAGGAAGAAAAGCTCAAATCGAGACTGCTGCTGCAGGTGCATGATGAGATTCTGATTGAAACTGCACCGGATGAGCTCGAGCAGGTAAAAGAAATTGTGCTGCATGAAATGACGGGGGCGGCTGATCTGTCGGTACGTCTGGAAGTTGGGATTGAATGTGGAATGAACTGGCTGGAGGCACATTAAGAGATGGTAATCGGAGTTACAGGAGGAGTGGGCTGCGGCAAATCAGCAGTCCTGAAAATACTAAACGAAAAATTCGGATGTTATATTATTGAGTCAGATAAGGCAGGACATCTGGTTATGCAGAATGGAATGAAAGCATATGGGCAGATTGTCCGGGAATTCGGAGAGGATATACTGGATTCGGAACGGAAGATAGACCGGGCAAAACTGGCTGGGATTGTGTTTGCAGACCGTGAAAAACTGGAAAAACTGAATCGTATTGTACATCCGGCGGTCAGAAAATGTATAGTGAATGAGATTGCCCGGATGAAGGAAGAAGATGCGGGTACAGTCATTGTGGTAGAGTCTGCATTGCTGCTGGAAGAGCATTACGAACAGTTCTGCGATGAAGTGTGGTATGTCTATGCTCCGGAAGAAGTACGCAGGAAGCGGCTTGCTGATGGACGTGGATATACCGCACAGAAAACAGAACAGATTATGAAAAATCAGAAAAGTGAAGAAGAATTTCTGAATGGCTGTGACAGAAAGATTGACAATAGCGGTGATATTGACAATACTTTCCGGCAGATAAAGGAAATTTTTGATACCTATTTTTTGGAGGACAGGAATGGATGATAAGAAGATGAATACGGATAATCTGATATTTGGCCTGGATATCGGGACAAGGAGCATAGTCGGATCCGTAGGATATATGGAACATGGAAAATTTCAGGTAATGGCACATTATGTAAAAGAACATGAAACACGTGCCATGCTGGATGGACAGATTCATGATATTCAGAAAGTCGGAGAGACCATCGGTTATGTCAGGCATGAACTGGAAAAGCAGCTGGATGGCAGAAAACTTACACAGACCTGTATCGCTGCTGCTGGCCGTCTGTTAAAGACAGTTACCGTACATGTGGAGATGGAGCATGAAACGGAGCTTCCGGTAACCAGCGAGGATATTTATTCCCTTGATTCACTTGGAATTGAAAAAGCATATGACATTATTCGTGCACAGAAAAATGAACTGTCTTTTTACTGTGTAGGATACACCGTAGTGAAATATTACATGAACGACTATGAAATCCAGAACCTGGAGGGACATAAGGCAGGAAAGATAGGCACGGATGTGCTGGCAACCTTTCTTCCGGATGATGTTGTGGATGGCTTATATGCTGCTGTCAATGCGGCAAATCTTGAGGTCGCAAGTCTTACCCTTGAGCCGATTGCTGCCATGAATGTCGCCATTCCGGAGCAGTACAGGCTGTTAAATATCTGCCTGGTGGATGTCGGTGCCGGAACGAGTGATATCTGCATTACAAAGGATGGAAGCATTGTTGCCTATGGAATGATTCCACATGCGGGAGACGAACTGACAGAAGTGATTGTACATAAATGCCTGGTTGAATTTAAAGTTGCGGAGAAGATAAAGAGGGCTTCGCTCGGTGAGGAGGATATTGTATATGATGACATCATGGGACTCCCGCAGACCATTAAAGCAGAGGAAGCAAGGGCACTTTATACGGACACGCTGGACAGAATGACAAAAGAAATTGCAGATAAAATTATAGAATTAAACGGTGGAAAACCGGTCAGCGCCGTGTTCGTTGTCGGAGGCGGAGGAAAAGTTCCGGGATTTACTGATAAACTGGCAGGATATCTCGGAATACCGGAACAGAGAGTGGCATTGCGTGGAAAAGAAGTCATGGGGGATATTAATTTCCTGATGGAAGGAGTGGAGAAGGATCCGCTACTGGTTACACCGATCGGCATCTGTATCAATCATTATAACCAGAAGAATAACTTCGTTTTTGTCAACATCAATGATATCCGTATCAAATTATACGATAACGGACATCTGACCGTTGTGGATGCTGCCATCCAGACTGGATTTCCAAATGAAGATCTGTTTGCAAAACGTGGAAAAGAATTGGTGTTCGTTCTGAATGGAACGACAAAAATGCTGCGCGGAGAGATGGGAGAATCGGCCGTGATTACCATTAACGGTCAGGATGCGGATTTACACTCTGCGATCTCTGCCAATGACCGGATTTATATTAAGGAATCAACCTGTGGAAGACCTGCATCCGGAAACATTGAAAATCTGAGGGAATATCAGGAAACATTAAAATTCCTGATCGATGGAAGAGTTTTTGATTGCCCTAAATTTGTAACAGCGAACGGAACTCCGGTAACCGGATCATATGAAATCCAGGAAAATGATGAGATTCAGATTCCGACCTATTATACCGTGGAACAGCTTGCAGAGTTCCTGGATGTCAGCCTGAATGAAAAAACATTATACATCAATGGACACGAAGGCCGGAAGGATGAGCCTGTCTATGAGAATTTCCGGATAGATCTTGTAAACCGTAAAGGAAATGACGGTTATACTTTGGATGAGGAAATGACGGAAGAAATGATGGAAGAAACTGAGGAAACACAGGAGCCGGAAAGTCAGGAAAATGCAGAAACCGGAAAAGAAGAAAACAAACCGGAAACGGCAGAAAATCTTCCGAAACATGATTTGACGGTTACGGTAAATCATTCAACCGTTGTTTTGTCTGGAAAATCAGGTTATACCTTTGTAGATATTTTTGATTTCTATCCTTTTGATACCAAAACCGCCGGAGGAGATGAACTGGTTACAAAGATTAACGGCATGACCTGCAGTTATTTTGATGCTCTGCATGAAGGGGATGCAATCGATCTTTTCTGGGTGACACATGAAGCTTGAAAGAATCGATCTTTTATCGGCGGATAAATTAAAGCATTACCA
>FR900185.1:54892-64989 GCA_000437755.1 Roseburia sp. CAG:303 | reverse complement strand
ATTAAAGCATTACCAGAAAGGGACCTATTCCGGCAGTCACTACGGAATGAGATACCTTGTAAAATCAGGGCAGGGAGAGGATGAAGAAAGACAACTGGTCCTGTGTATATGGCCGGAACCTTACTGTTTCGACAAGACACCGGAAGAGAAGAAAGAATACTTCCGTTTTCCGTTCAGCGAAGATGGACTGAAGCAGGCGGAAGACACACTGAACAGGATTTACAGTGAAAAAGACACACTGTGGGAAGAAAAAAATGGAATTTCCACACTTACACTATAAAAAATAAGTCATAAAATGAGCCGTTGTAACATATATTTAAGTAATGTTATGATGGCTCTATTTATGTGTAAATGTCAAAAATAAAAAAACAATATTTTCTGCCTGTATTGGCCGCAGTGTTCTTCTTTTTGACTGTTTTTTGCTGGAAGTTACAGGAACACAGACCGGTAAGGCAGGAGAATACGGCATATCTGAGTGAGGAATATATCGAAGGAAAATATCTGGATTCGGATGCTTTTTCGGATGTAAAATGTTTTCCACTGGCAAAGACCACAGAAGAGGAACCGTTCGCATTTGAGGATTCGTTCGGAGGTGCACGCACCTATGGGGGAAACAGAACCCACGAGGGCTGTGACATCATGATACAGGATAATATCCGGGGCAGCATACCGGTGGTGTCTGTGTGTGATGGAACGGTTACGAATCTTGGCTGGCTGGAACTGGGTGGATATCGTATCGGAGTGACCTCTGACCATGAGGTATATTATTACTACGCACATTTATACCGGTATGATGAAATGATTTCAGAAGGCGACCGCGTAAAGGCTGGACAAATCCTTGGGTATGCTGGTGATTCCGGATACGGACCGGAAGGGACGACCGGGCAGTTTGCAGTCCATCTGCATTTCGGGATTTATCAGAAAAACGCAGAGGGGGAGGACGTAGCCTTAAATCCCTATCCACTTTTGAAAAATTTAACAAATAAAATATTGAAGTATTTTTGACTAATGATATAAAATATGTTAAAATAGATAGACATGCAAAATCACGAGGAGGATTTCGTGTCATACAGGCCATTAGAAAAATTGAAAAGAGGATTAATGAAATGAATATGAAAATGTGGAGAGAAATTCTCTATCCATATGAAATGGCTGTAGATGAACTCATTCTTAAGTTTAATAATATTCAGAGGGAATATAGAAACGCAGGGGAATATTCGCCGATAGAAATGGTATCGGGGAGGGTAAAGAAAATTTCGAGTATTCTGGAAAAATGTCAGCGCAAGGACATTTCACTGGACGAACTGACAACTAAAGTAGAGGACATTGCAGGCATTCGTATTATCTGCCAGTTTGTGGAAGATATTTATAAGGTGGTCGAGATTATCGAACACCGGACAGATATGGAAATTATTCAGTATAAAGATTATATACATAATGAGAAGTCAAGCGGTTACCGCAGTTATCATGTGATTACAAAATATGAGGTACAGACGAAGGAAGGACCGAAGGAAGTGAAAGTGGAGATACAGATCCGTACCCTTGCCATGAATTTCTGGGCAGTGATCGAACACTCCCTTCAGTATAAATATAAAGAGCATATGCCGGAGCATATCAGGCAGAGACTGTCCGCATCCTCGGATGCCATTGTCCAGCTTGATAATGAAATGAGCCAGATCCGGGATGAAATCCTGGATTCACAGAACCTGATTCGTAAGAAGGACAGGCTGGTCAGTGAGATTCTGAACCTGATTAGTGCGATTCTGAACCTGATTCATAATCTGTACCGGGTGGCAAATAAACGGGAAGTGCTTACCATTCAGGATGAATTTTATAAAGTGTACCAGCAGGGCGATATCAGTATGCTGGAGAAATTTTTGCAGGATCTGGATCTGATTGCAGAAAGTTACAGGGCACAGGAGATAGATGGAGATATATAATGGAGATCCGGTTAGATAAATATCTGGCAGATATGTCAGCAGGAACAAGAAGTGAAGTAAAAAAATATATAAAAGCCGGGCGGGTGCAGGTGGATCAGTTTTGCGAAAAAGATGCCGCAAGAAAGATCGATCCGGGGAAAAACCGGGTGGAGCTGGACGGAAAGCAGATATCGTATCAGAAATATGAATACTATATGTTAAATAAACCGGCTGGTGTCGTCAGTGCGGTGTCGGATAAAAAGGATCGCACAGTGCTGGATCTGATTTCAGACGGCAGAAAAGATCTGTTTCCGGTCGGCAGGCTGGATAAAGATACCGAAGGACTGCTTTTGATTACAAATGACGGAGAACTGGCACATAGGATGCTGTCTCCCAGAAAACATGTGGATAAAGAGTATTATGTCAGGATAGATGGAAATGTGACACCGGAGATGCACAGAAAACTGGAGGAAGGCGTATTTATTGAACAGGATATCCTTTCCAAACCGGCAAAGCTGAAAATCATAAATAATCAGGAAACAGAATCAGAAGTATGCATTACCATACATGAGGGACGTTTTCACCAGGTAAAGAAGATGTTCGGGGCAGTTGGAAGGAATGTTCTGTATCTGGAGCGAATCTCTTTTGGACCGCTGGTGCTGGATCAGAATCTTCCGAGAGGGAGTGCAAGAACTCTTACACCGGAAGAACGGAAACTGCTTGAGCCGTATATGGACACAAAAGATCAGGAAATGGAGGAATCATGAGTAACGGATTTTTACCAATATCAAAACAGGAAATGGAAGAAAGAGGCATTACACAGCTGGATTTCGTATATGTAATCGGAGATGCCTATGTGGATCATCCGTCCTTCGGACATGCGATTATCAGCAGGGTTCTTGAGGCAAACGGCTATACGGTGGGAATTATTTCGCAGCCGGACTGGAAGAAGAAGGAAAGCATCGATGTATTCGGCGAGCCGAGACTGGGCTTTCTTGTAATGGGCGGCAATATGGATTCTATGGTAAACCATTATTCCGTATCAAAAAAGTTGAGGAATATGGATGCCTTTACTCCGGGCGGATTGGCAGGAAAGAGGCCGGATTATGCAACGGTGGTCTACTGTAATCTGATTCGTCAGACCTATAAAAAGACGCCGGTTATTATTGGAGGAATCGAAGCGTCCCTCCGCCGGCTGGCACATTATGATTACTGGTCAAATAAAGTAAAGCGTTCGATTCTGCTTGACTCAGGTGCGGATCTGCTGCTGTACGGAATGGGCGAGCGTTCCATTGTGGAAGTGGCGGATGCATTAAACAGTGGAAGTGGCTGATGCATTAAACAGCGGGATAGATATTAAGGATATTACTTTTATAGAGGGAAGTGTATACAAGACAAAGGATCCGGATTCCGTGTACCAGGCAATCATGCTTCCGTCCTATGATGAAATCCGTGCGGATAAAAAGGTATTTGCACAGAGTTTTTATACCCAGTATCTGAATACGGATCATTTTTCGGCAAAACCGCTGGTTGAGCCATATCCGAATCATATTTATGTGGTGCAGAACANATCATATTTATGTGGTGCAGAACATTCCACAGGCACCGCTCAGCCAGTCGGAGATGGACCGGGTATATGCACTGCCGTATATGCGGACCTATCATCCTTCTTATGAGGAAGCGGGCGGTGTACCGGCGATTTCAGAAGTAAAGTTTTCGCTGGTAAGCAACCGCGGCTGTTTTGGTGGATGCAGCTTCTGTGCACTTACCTTCCATCAGGGAAGAACGATTCAGACAAGAAGCCATGAATCGATTATTGAAGAAGCAAAGAAAATCACATACGATCCGGATTTCAAGGGATATATCCATGATGTCGGAGGACCGACGGCGAATTTCAGGCATCCGTCCTGTCAGAAGCAGTTGGAACATGGAGTATGCAAGAATAAACAGTGCCTTTTCCCGACTGCCTGCAAGAATCTTTATGTGGATCACAGCGACTATCTGGATTTACTGCGTAAGTTAAGGGAACTGCCAAAGGTAAAGAAAGTATTTATACGATCTGGCATCCGTTTTGATTACCTGATTTATGATAAGGATGATACTTTCTTTAAGGAGATGGTAAAATATCATGTTAGCGGGCAGTTAAAGGTTGCACCGGAGCATATCGCGGATGAAGTGTTGAGTAAAATGGGAAAACCGTGTAATGCCGTATATGAGAAGTTTATAAAGAAATATAAAAAGCTGAATGACGAACTGGGATTAAAGCAGTTTGTTGTGCCGTATTTAATGTCATCCCACCCAGGGTCCACCCTGAAAGAGGCGGTAGAACTGGCGGAATATTTAAGGGATCTGGGGTATATGCCGGAGCAGGTGCAGGATTTCTATCCGACTCCGTCCACGATCTCCACCTGTATGTATTATACCGGTTATGATCCGAGGACTATGGAGAAGGTATATGTGCCGGTGAATCCGCATGAAAAGGCGATGCAGAGGGCACTGATCCAGTACCGGAATCCGAAAAATTACGATTTGGTATATGAGGCATTAAAACAGGCAGGGAGAATGGATCTTGTCGGCTTTGACAAAAAATGTCTGATCCGTCCGAGAAAGGGAATGGCTCAGGAACGACCGGTTTATGAGAAGAAAGCAAAAAATGTAGTGCCACACGGAAAGAAGAAAACGATCCGAAATGTGCATAAAAGAAAGTAGGTATACTATGCGGGGAAAGAAAAAAATTGCAATTATCACAGGGGCAACATCGGGTTTTGGAAAAATTTTTGCAGAATTTACGGATACCCAGTTTCGTGGAATTGATGAATTCTGGCTGGTAGGAAGAAATCAGGAACGCATGGAACAGGTGTGCCGCAGAATGAATCACAGAACCAGACCGTTCCTGTACGACTTAAGCAGAATGGAAGATTTAATAAAATTAAAATCGGTTCTGGAAAAGGAAAATCCGTCCATCAAAATACTGGTAAATGCAGCTGGATTTGGAGTAACAGGACATGTAAGTGATCAGGATGAAAATGTACTTGCAGAGATGGTAGATGTGAACTGCCGGGCTTTAACCTGGATAAGCAGAATCTGTATTCCATACATGGCAGATAACAGCAGAATCATTAATTTTGCATCTGTTGCCGCGTTTATGCCGCAGCCGTCGTTTGCTGTTTATGCTGCGACAAAGGCATATGTCATGAGCTTTACACGGGCACTTAACTGTGAACTGAGAAAGAAGAATATCTATGCACTGGCAGTATGTCCCGGACCGGCAGATACCGGATTTTTCGGTACTGCTGAAAGAATAGGCGGAAAGCAGGCGGGTGCGTATAAGGAATTGTTCATGGCAAAACCGGAACAGGTGGTAAAGAAAGCGATTCATGATTCGGTTATGAAACGTGAGGTTTCTGTATACAGTATACCGATGCAGGCATTGCGTGTAATAACCAAGATTATGCCGAGAAAATTAATATTTGGATTTTTAAGATGAGGAAAAAAGAATGTTTCGATTACCGGATAAAGGAACTTTTGCATATTTTAAAAACAGGAAGAAAGTAACGGGAAGGCTTACAGCGATTGGATTTTTAACTGTTCTGGTTATTTTTCTGACGGGGGTTATTATTTATCATAATAACAAATCCATTTTTACGGTGATTGCCGCAGTAGCTGTCCTGCCGGCGGCGAAAATGCTGGTTTCATACATTATTACTGCGGGATTTGAGTCTGTTTCAAAGGAAAAATATGATGAGATAAGCGGGATTGTGGACAGTGAGGAAAAAGGAATCGTATTATGTGATATTCTGCTTGCTTCAAAGGAAAAGTCCATGATTGCCGGAATGGTAGTATTATGTGACGGAAATATTCTGATGTATACGGACAGTAAGAAGGCAAATCCGCAGGAAACAGAGAATTATGTGAAGGAGATAATGCAAAATTGTAATTATACTTCGATAAAGCAGTATACAGATTTTGTCCCATTTAAGAACAGGGTTGCAGGAACGGTTTCTGCGATAAAAGAAGGTGAAATGGAACGCCGTAAAACAATGCAGGAACGCATGGAAAAAAATATTTTAATTTATACCGTATAATATGCAAGCAAAAGAAAAAAAACCGTACTTATAAGGTGAAAGGTATCAGAGATTTTACACGAATGGAGAACTGACATGAGGGATGAAGAGATTATAAATTTATATTTTGAACGATCCGAGAGGGCTATTGAGGAGACGGATAAGAAGTATAAAGCACTTTGTTCCCATGTGATTCGCAATATTTTAAAAGATACTTCTGATGTGGATGAATGTATCAACGATACATGGCTGGGGGCATGGAACAGTATTCCGCCCGCTGTGCCGGATGTCTTTTCCGCTTTCCTGTGCCGGATTGCAAAAAACCAGGCATTGAAAAAGTACGAATATATATCTGCAGCCAAGCGTAATACGGAATATCAGGTTTCGTTATCGGAGCTGGAAGAATGTGTAACGGATTTTCAGTCATCGGAACTGAGATATAGTGAAAAAGCATTGGGGGAGTTTATTAATCAGTTTCTGAGGGCACAGAAACCGGAACACAGAATGGTATTTATACGGAGATACTGGTACAATGATTCGGTCCGGGATATCTGTCAGAAGTATCACATGAGCAAAACAAAGGTGGAATCTATGCTTTTCAGAGTTCGTAAAAAGTTAAAACCAGCCTTGGAAAAGGCTGGTTATGAACCAGAGTGAATGGAGGGTATGTCATGAAGATAAACAAAAATGAGCTGCATAGTATGATAAACCAGATTGATGATGATCTGCTCAGAGAGGCACAGGAGGGTTATGGAAGAGAAAAATCCCATATGATGCAGAGGATTATTCCGGTGGCGGCATGTATACTTATTATGATATCCGGTATCGTGGGGGCTGCACTGAAAAATGGGGTTGTGGATCAGACAGATTCTGCATCACGGTCGGGCAGTGCAACATCCGTCACGGAAACCGTAGCGGCGGCAAAAGATGTGAAAACGATTGATATTGCCGGTCTGTCGGTGCAGGGCGTACTGGAAAAACTGGATACCGAACTGGATGATCCGGAAAACCTGCTCATAATATCCCTTGCCATGGAACTGTCAAAGGATGTAAGGATTATGAATGGCAGTATCGAAGTGAGAAATGCCCTTACCGAAGAATGCTTTAAAATAATACTGACAGAAAAAGAGGCGGTTATCAGACAGGAAGACACTCTGGATATGGAGTTTCCAGTGCCGGAATCCGATCAGGAGGCAGCCGGACTGGCAGAGACGAAAAGCTGGTCTGCTTTTACAAAAACAGGAGCAAAAGTGGACGAAGCAGTGAAGTCTTACATGGATTCCTATGATATGGTAGAACTTACCCTGCTTTTGTCACAGGAAGAACTGGTATCTGAAACAGCCGATATCTATCTGGACGGTGCGGCAGACAGAGAAATTGAAATATCACCTGGAGAAGTACAGGGTTATACCAGTGCCATCGTTATTACGGGAAAGGATTATGAAGATACGGTACAGTTAGATGTAATGCTGTTATACTAGGAACAGGAGAAAGGTTTTATCCATGAAAAAAGTAATTATACAAAAGAACCAGGCCGGGGGACGTATGGATAAGTTTTTGTTCAAATATCTCAGTCAGGCCGGATCTGGATTTATTTACCGGATGCTGCGGAAGAAAAATATTACATTAAACGGAAAAAAAGCAGATGGAAAAGAAAAACTCTGTCAGGGAGATGAAATCTGCTTCTTCTTCAGTGATGAGACATTTGAAAAATTCAGCGGCACTGCAGAAGCCGGGAAAAAGGATATCGAGGAATATCCATATATTCCTCTTGCTATAGTGTACGAAGATGAGAATGTACTGTTTTTAAATAAACCGGCAGGCATGTTATCGCAGAAGGCAGAGAAAAAAGATTTTTCCATCAACGAATATGCCATTGGATATCTGCTTTCCAGTGGAAGGATAAGCAGGGAAGAGCTGCATACTTTTAAACCGTCCGTATGTAACCGGCTGGACCGGAATACCAGCGGGTTGATTACAGTGGGTGCATCCATGGAGGGAACGAGGGCATTAGCTTACGGATTTAAAGAACGTACATTCGATAAGTATTACCTTTGTATTGTTTCTGGAAAAACGGCAGGGCATAAGAGAATTTCCGGAAGTCTGGTAAAAGATGAGAAAACTAATAAAGTCACGGTTCATGCCGGGGCAGTGGGGGATTCCTATATTGAAACAGAGTATGAAACACTGTTTTCAAATGGAGAAATATCAGCCCTGAAGGTGAAACTTATCACCGGAAAGACGCATCAGATCCGGGCGCATCTTGCATTCCTCGGGCATCCGATTCTCGGAGATCCGAAATATGGAGATGCCCGTGTGAATGAATATTACCGGAAGAAATTCGGGGTGAAATACCAGCTGCTTCATTCCTGGCAGCTTCATATTCCGGATTCCCAGCAGGGCTGTTTGTCCGGATTGGCCGGAAAAGTATTTCAGGCACAGGTGCCGGAAGTATATGGCAGAATAACAGGAATACAATTTTAAGGAGAAATTATGGCAACCTGGAATTCACGTGGATTAAGGGGTTCGACCCTGGAAGAACTTATTAATTTCACCATTGAAAAATATGAAGAGAGCAATGTTGCACTGATACAGAAGATACCGACACCGATTAAGCCGATTAATATCAATCACGATACCAGGCAGATTACACTTGCCTATTTTGATAAAAAAAGTACCGTGGATTATATCGGGGTGGTACAGGGAATTCCGGTCTGTTTCGACGCGAAGGAATGTGACGGAGATACCTTTTCACTGCAGAACGTACATCGGCACCAGATTGATTTTATGGAAAAATTTGAAGGGCAGAAAGGAATTTCCTTTATTCTGCTCTATTTTTCGCTACGGGATGAGGCATATTATCTGCCATATCGTGATATCAGATATTTTTATGACCGTGCGGCAGACGGCGGCAGGAAAAGTTTCCGCTATGATGAGATCGATAAAAATTATCTGATCCGGAGAAGCCAGGGAGTTCCTCTACATTTTCTGGAAGCCCTGAATTTGGATCTCTGCTCAAGGAATTAAGAAATGATAAATTATTCTTGACATTGAGACAATGCAATACTATACTACTATGGTAATGCATTATCACTTTACTATATTAAATCGACAATATAGTTGAAATTTTTCAAAAAGATTGATATAATGATATCATCTGGCTGCACAGGACAGAAGAAAGGTATGGACAAATATATGAAAAATGTACTGCTTCACACACCGGAGGGTGTAAGAGATATTTATAATAGAGAATGTGAACGGAAATTATATCTGAACCAGAAGATACATAATGTATTGAAAAATTACGGATATTCGGATATTGAAACCCCGACATTCGAGTTTTTTGATATTTTCAGTAAGGAAAAGGGAACGGTTGAATCACGGAAGATGTATAAATTTTTTGATCGTGAAGGAAATACACTGGTACTGCGTCCGGATATGACACCGCCGATGGCGAGATGTGTATCCAAGTATTATATGGATGAGGAGATGCCGATCCGTTTCTGCTATTCCGGACAGACATTTATCAACAGTGCGGAACATCAGGGAAAATTAAAGGAACGTACCCAGATAGGTGCAGAATTGTTCGGAGATAATAAGGCGGATGCGGACTGCGAAACACTGGCAATGACCATAGAAGCACTCCTGGACTGTGGATTAAAGGAGTTCCAGATCGAAGTGGGTCATGCCCTGTTTTTTGAAGGACTGCTCGAAGAATGCGGCCTTTCAGAGGAAGAAGAAGAAAATTTGAGAAAGCTTGTTGAGAATAAGAATTTCTTTGGCATGGAGGAATATCTTTCCAGTGTCGGAGTAAAGGACGAGATAAAGAAGGTATTTATCAAACTTCCGGAACTGATGGGCTCCGGCGAAGTGATTTCCGAAGCAAAGGAGCTTGTTTCAAATAATAAGGTTAATTCGGCACTGGCACGTCTGGAAAAAGTATATAAGCTGCTTTCCTACTATGGATATGAGAAATATGTTTCCATTGATCTCTCCATTCTTGCCGGCAGAAATTATTATACCGGTATTATTTTTGCCGGTTATACCTATGGAACCGGGGATGCGATTGTTACCGGCGGTCGTTATGATAATCTGGTAAAACAGTTTGGAAAGA
>FR900185.1:48010-54882 GCA_000437755.1 Roseburia sp. CAG:303 | reverse complement strand
AAACAGTTTGGAAAGAATACCCCGTCCATCGGATTTGCCGTAGATCTGGACCGTCTGCTGATGGCGATGAACCGGCAGAAAATAGAGATTCCGGTGGAGCGGAAGACAATTCTCCTTCTGTATGAGAATGAGATTCAGAAAGAGGCAATAGCCATGGCAGGCCAGTACCGCAAGGATGGAATTCCGGTTACACTGGTCAGAAGAAATCCTGATTTCTCCATGGAAGGCTATCGTAAATATGCCAGAAGAAATGGATTTACAAAGATGTATTACATAAAGAATGCGGATGAACACGCACAGAAGATAGATTTGGAATAACAGGATAAGGAGAGCTGACATGAGATATTTAACGATAGCCCTTGCAAAGGGAAGACTTGCAAAAAATACGATGGAGCTTTTTGAACAGATCGGAATAGACTGTGAAGAAATGAAAGATAAGGATACCAGAAAGCTTATATTTGTAAATGAGAAACTAAAGCTTAAATTCTTTCTTGCCAAGGCGGGTGATGTTCCTACCTATGTGGAATATGGTGCAGCTGATATCGGTGTGGTCGGAAAAGATACGATTCTGGAAGAGGGAAGAAAACTTCTCGAAGTAGTTGATCTGGATATGGGAAAATGCAGGATGTGCGTCTGCGGTCCGGAATCGGCCGGGGAACTGCTCAAGCATCATGAGATGATTCGTGTGGCAAGTAAATATCCGAATATTGCAAAAGATTATTTTTATAATAAGAAACATCAGACCGTTGAGATTATTAAATTAAATGGTTCCGTGGAACTTGCACCAATTGTCGGACTGTCAGAGGTCATTGTGGATATCGTGGAGACGGGAACAACATTGAAGGAGAACGGACTTCAGGTACTTGAAGAGATTTGTCCGTTGTCTGCAAGAATGGTTGTCAACCAGGTCAGCATGAAGATGGAAAATGAGCGGATTATGAAATTAATCCAGGATTTGAAAAAGGTATTATAGACAGAAAGAAGGAAGAAAAATGAGAACAGTTGTATTAACACAGGAAACAAAAAAAGATCTGCTGGACAGGCTTTTAAAGAGAAGCCCGAATAATTATGATTCTTATACGGATACCGTAAATGAAATCGTTAATACCGTAAGAAAAGGCGGAGATCAGGCATTACATGATTATACATTAAAATTCGATAAAGTAGATATTTCCACAGGACAGATGATTGTGACAGAGGATGAAATCAAAGAGGCATACAGCCTTGTAGAGCCGGAAGTAGTGGAAGTTATTAAAAAATCAGCAGAAAATATCCGCGTTTATCACGAAAAACAGAAACAGTACAGCTGGTTTGACTCAAAACCGGATGGTACTATTTTAGGACAGAAAATCACGGCATTATCAAAAGTCGGTGTATATGTTCCAGGCGGAAAAGCAGCATATCCTTCTTCTGTACTTATGAATATTGTACCGGCGAAGGTTGCCGGAGTGGAAAGCATTATCATGGTAACACCTCCGGGAAAAGATGGAAAGGTAAATCCAGGAACACTTGTAGCAGCTGATATTGCAGGTTGTGATGTGATCTATAAAGTAGGCGGGGCACAGGCAATCGCAGCGCTTGCCTTTGGAACGGAAAGCATTCCAAAAGTGGATAAGATTACAGGACCGGGAAATATCTTTGTTGCACTGGCAAAAAAAGCAGTATTTGGATTTGTAAGCATTGATTCCATTGCCGGACCGAGTGAAATTCTTGTTCTGGCAGATGAAACTGCCAATCCGCGATATGTTGCAGCGGATTTATTATCCCAGGCAGAGCATGACGAGATGGCATCCGCAATTCTTGTAACCACTTCAAAAGAACTCGCGGAACAGGTTTCCGAAGAAGTGGATAAATTTGTTGCACAACTTTCCAGAAAAGAAATCCTGGAAAAATCACTGGAAAATTATGGATATATCCTGATTGCCGATACGATGGAAGATGCCATAGATGCAGCCAATGAAATAGCATCTGAACATCTGGAAATCGTAACAAAGAATCCGTTTGATACTATGACAAGAATTAAAAATGCAGGTGCAATCTTTCTTGGAGAATACAGCTCAGAACCTCTCGGAGATTATTTTGCAGGTCCGAACCATGTCCTTCCGACCAATGGTACGGCAAAATTCTTCTCCCCATTATCCGTGGATGATTTCATCAAGAAATCAAGCATTATTTCTTATTCCAGGGAAGCACTGAAGGAAGTGCATAAGGATATTGAGAAATTTGCAGAATCCGAACACCTGACCGCACATGCAAATTCCATTCGTGTAAGATTTGAACGGGAGGACTGATATGGGCGAGACAATCAGAACTGCTTCCCTGCATAGGCAGACAGGAGAAACAGATATTGAACTGACACTGAATCTGGACGGAACCGGAAAGACTGATATTGATACCGGAATCGGATTCTTTGACCATATGCTGAATAATTTCGCAAGACATGGGTTGTTCGATCTTACCGTCAAGGCGAAAGGTGATCTTTATGTGGACTGCCATCATCTGGTGGAAGATACCGGAATTGTGCTGGGACAGGCAATCAAAGAGGCTGTCGGGGATAAAAAGTCCATTAAGCGATATGGCTACAGTATTCTTCCGATGGATGAAACACTGATGCTCTGCTCGCTTGATTTATCCGGAAGACCGTATTTTCAGTCGGACTTTACTTTTCAGGGGGAACGGTGCGGATACTTTGATACAGCCATGACAAAAGAATTTTTCTATGCCATTTCCTATTCGGCACTGATGAATTTGCATTTTAAAATGCTTGCCGGGGAAAATGATCATCATATCATAGAATGTGCATTTAAGAGTTTTGCAAAATCACTGGATGCTGCAACGATGGTCGATGAAAGAATCACATCGGTTCTGTCTACAAAAGGAACATTATAAATAACCAAACGAAGGAATAAAAAATGAAAGAATTTAGACTGGTTCAGGAACTTATATTAAAAAACGGAGAGGCAGTGGATGCTGCCGGACAGAAGATTACCATGGAGAAAACAGCAGTAGATCTGGCTGTTTTCTACAGTAATTTTGGTGCTGATATGTTGATGATCCGTGATATATCCGATACGGATGAAGAACATGAGAAAAATATTGATACCGTAAAAGAAATTGTATCAAATACGGATGCACCGGTTCTTCTAGGTGGAAATGTAAAACGTCTGGAAGACGTAAAAAAATATATTTATGCAGGTGCTGTCATGGCTGTACTTGATTTTTCAAAGGAGAGTAACCGGGAACTGTTAAAAGAAGCTTCCGATCGTTTTGGAAAAGAGAAGATAGCAGTTGAATTTACCGGCGGGGAAAAGAATTCCGTTGGCGATTATGCGGACTGCGTAATCTGCGATACAGAATTTGAATGGAAAGAAAATATTTCCGGCCGTCTGTATCATGCGGAAAATACTGCAGCAGATTTCCATGCAGAGAAGGCTGCAGCGAAAAAAGCAGGTATTCCGGTTATTATCTATGAACCGCAGGTTGCATTTTCAGATTTAAAGACGGATGCACATGGACTGATTCCGGTTATCGTACAGGATTATAAGACAAATGAGGTTCTGATGCTTGCCTATATGAATGAAGAGGCATATTACCATACGATGGAATCCGGAAGAATGACTTACTATAGCAGAAGCAGAAAAGAACTCTGGGAAAAAGGTATGACAAGTGGACATTTCCAGTACTGGAAAGAATTAACGGCGGACTGTGACAGTGATACCATTCTTGCAAAAGTATATCAGGTAGGTGCGGCATGTCATACCGGAAAGCGTTCCTGTTTCTTCCAGCAGATTGTAAAGAAGGATTATACGGAACGGAATCCGTATAAAGTATTTGAAGATGTATTCCACGTGATTCTGGAACGGAAAGAGCATCCAAAGGAAGGCTCCTACACGAATTATCTTTTCGATAAGGGAATTGACAAGATCTTAAAGAAGTGTGGGGAAGAGGCTACGGAGATTGTAATTGCAGCGAAAAATCCGAATCCGGAAGAAATAAAATATGAAATATCAGATTTCTTATATCATGTTATGGTTCTCATGGCAGAGAAAAGGATTACATGGGAAGATATCACAACAGAACTTGCAAGAAGATAGGAGATAATTATGATAAAACCGGCTTTATCAGATGAAATTCTGATGCGTATTGACAAACCGGCAAGATATATAGGAAATGAAGTAAACATGGTAAAAAAGGATCTGAACGATGTGGATATCCGTTTTGCCATGTGTTTTCCTGATGTTTATGAGATTGGAATGTCGCATCTGGGGATTCAGATTCTGTATGATATGTTTAATAAGATGGATAAAGTCTATTGTGAAAGAGTTTATTCTCCATGGCATGATCTGGACAAGATCATGCGGGAACAGGATATTCCGTTGTTTACACTGGAAACACAGCAGCCTGTAAAGAATATGGATTTTCTGGGAATTACTATCCAGTATGAAATGTGTTATACCAATATCCTGCAGATACTTGATTTGAGTAAAATTCCATTGTACAGTAAGGACAGAAACGAAGAAGATCCGATTGTGATCGGAGGAGGTCCATGTGTATACAATCCGGAGCCGATTGCGGATTTTTTTGATATTTTTTATATCGGCGAAGGAGAAACTGTCTATGGGGATTTAATTGAGGCTTACCGGAAAAATCGTGCAAATCACGGAAGCAGGGAAGATTTTCTGCTGATGGCAGCACAGATTCCGGGCTTATATGTGCCTGCATTTCTGGATGTGACCTACCATGAGGATGGAACGGTTTCCGGATTTCATGCGAATCGGCCGGGTGTGCCGGAATCCGTGACCAAAGAACTGGTGATGGATCTCAGTCATACTTATTACCCGGAGAAGCCGCTTGTTCCGTTTATACGTGCAACACAGGACAGAGTCGTTCTTGAGATACAGAGAGGCTGTATCCGCGGCTGCCGAGAGGCTGTATCCGCGGCTGCCGTTTCTGTCAGGCAGGACAGATTTATAAACCGGTCCGTGAAAGGGATGTTGATTTTCTGAAAGAGATGGCCGTTGCCATGCTGAAAAATACCGGACACGAAGAGATCTCATTGAGTTCACTGAGTTCAAGTGATTATTCCAAATTAGATGAATTACTTGAATTCCTGATCGAAACATATCATGGAAAAGGAGTGAATGTTTCTCTTCCATCCCTGAGAGTGGATCAGTTTTCCCTTGATGTCATGAGCAAAGTCCAGGATGTCAGAAAGAGCAGTCTGACTTTTGCACCGGAAGCTGGTTCCCAGCGGCTTCGTGATGTGATTAACAAAGGTCTGACCGAGGAGAATATTTTAAACGGATGCGATCTTGCCTTTAAGGGTGGATGGAATAAGGTGAAACTTTATTTTATGCTCGGACTTCCGACGGAAACGGAAGAAGATATGCGGGGGATTGCGGAACTTTCAGAGAAGATTGCCGAGAAATACTATGAGATTCCAAAACAGGAAAGAAATGGAAAAGTATCGGTTACGGCAAGTACTTCCTTCTTTATTCCCAAACCGTTTACCCCGTTCCAGTGGGCACCGATGTGTACCAAAGAAGAATTTTTATCACGCGCCCGTGTGGTAAACAGCAGAATGAAAGAAATGCTGAATAAAAAGAGCCTGAAATACAACTGGCATGAGGCGGATGTGTCTGCGATAGAGGGACTTCTGGCACGCGGTGACAGAAAAGTATCAAAAGTTGTATATCTGGCTTATAAGAACGGCTGCCTGTTTGATTCCTGGGGCGATTCGTTCCATAATGAGTTATGGGAGAAAGCGATTGTGGATGCACAGGTGGATATGGATTTTTACACGACAAGAGTACGGCGGGATGATGAAATATTCCCATGGGATTTTATTAATACCGGAGTGACAAAGAGTTATTTGCTGCGGGAATGGCATAAATCACAGGAAGAAAAGGTATCACCGAATTGTAAGGTACAATGTCAGGGATGTGGTGCAACCTGTTTTGGAGGAGGTATCTGTTTTGAAAATCAGAATTAAATTTGCAAAAATAGGTTCTGTAAAATATGTCGGACATCTGGATATGTTACGCTATTTCCAGAAATTAATGCGCAGGGCTGGGATTGATATTACTTATTCGGAAGGATTTAATCCGCATCAGAAAATGTCTTTTGCCGCACCGCTCGGTGTGGGTGTGGCAGGTCAGGGAGAATATGTTGATATTGAAGCGAATACAACATTTTCTTCCGAAGAGTCAGTAAAAAGACTGAATGACGCATCGGTAGAAGGAATCTATGTAAAAAGCTACAGACTGCTGCCGGATGGTACCGGAAATGCCATGTCCAGTGTTGCTGCAGCAGATTATTTTACCGCATACAAAGAAGGCAGAGAGCCAGAATTTGATTTGAAAGAAAAATTTGCAGAGTTTATGCGACAGGATACGATTGTAATTGAAAAAGAAACGAAGAAAAGCACTGCACTTGTCGATATTCGGCCAATGATATATGAATGGAATGTGGCAGAGGATTCGGAGTATCTTGAATGTTCCGAAGGAAGACCGGGTGTATTTCTGAAACTTGCAACAGGAAGTGTGGCTAATCTGAAACCGGACCTTGTATTTCAGGCATTTTATCGCTTCCTTGGTCAGGAGATGCCGGAGTACGACCGTGAGGTTACACGGCTTGAGGTATATGGAAATGCAGGTACGGAAGAAAAGTCTGAATTTTTGCCGCTGGAAGCATTTGGTACAGATATTTCATAAGAAAAGCAGGAAGGAGAATGAATGAAGAAGATCGTACTTACAAAACTGAACCGGCATATTGCCGGGGTTGCCTATGAACAATGGGAAAACGATGAGAAAAAAGAAAAAGCATGTGATGTCTGCCTCTTCTCCGAAGAAAATCCTTCCCTGGTCGGAAAC
>FR900185.1:42591-48003 GCA_000437755.1 Roseburia sp. CAG:303 | reverse complement strand
TCCCTGGTCGGAAACATCTATATAGGTCATGTCCGTGATGTTGTAAAAAATATCGAAGCTTCTTTTGTGGAGCTTTCGCCGGATGTCCTTGGCTATCTTCCATTAAAGCAGATCCAGCCGGTGTTTACCGGCAGAAAAAATACAGAGAAAATATGCGAAGGGGACAATCTGATCGTCCAGGTGGTCAAGGATGCGAATAAAACAAAAGATGCAATGCTTACTACCGCATTTTCCCTGACCGGAAGATTTGCCGTATTAACGCATGGAAAGTCCGGCATCCAGTTTTCCATGAAAATCCGTGATGAGAATTACAAAAAGGAAATTGGCCAGAAACTGCGTGTGGATCTGCAGGAAAGTGAGCCGGATTGCAATTACAGCCTTATTGTACGGACAGAAGCTTACCATGCAGAATATCAGGAAATCCTGGAGGAAATCCATGCATTGCAGGTACAGTACCATAAACTTATAGAACTTGCAATGACCAGACAGAAATACTATGTGTTAAGGCGGGCAGATCATCCGATTGCCGGATTCGTCAGGAAAGCACTGTCTGAACGGAAAGAATGTGAAATCGTTACGGACGACAGCGGAATCTATGAGGAATTGCAGGCGGATGCACTGACGGATTCCTATCCGGATTTATCTATACGTTTTTACGAAGACGCATTGCTGCCTTTATATAAATTATACAGTTTGGAAAGCTTATTTGAGGAAATCCATGCCAGAAAAGTATGGCTGAAATCCGGGGCATATCTGATTATTGATTATACGGAAGCAATGACGGTCATAGATGTAAATACCGGAAAATGTGAAAGCGGAAAGTCGAAAGAACGTACTTTTCTTAAGATCAATAAGGAAGCTGCACTCGAGATTGCCAGACAGATGCGTATCCGGAATCTATCCGGAATCATTATCGTCGATTTTATTGATATGAAAGAAGAGGCAAATGTCAGGGAACTCTTGGATTTTACAAGGCAGATTCTCAGGCGGGATCATGTAAAAGCGGCTGCGGTGGATATAACCAGACTGCATCTTATGGAGATTACCAGACAGAAAACGAGCGATAAGATTCCTTATGTCGATGGATTATTTGAGAAAAAGAAAAAAGCATAAATGAATATAGAATATTGTTGCCAAATGTGAATAATCATGTGATAATCCGGTAAAAAATCTTGCAATATTTGTCAAAATATAGTATTATGAAACTGGAGTAAACATTGATAAGGAATACATATGGGCATATTATATCTGTCGGTCGGAAGAAGTGTTACTCCACCGGCAGATTTTCTATATTTATCCGATTGTTTTTCCTAATATTTATTATTACAGGAGGTTTTTTTATGCGAAAAAACTTAAAAAGGGTACTTGCGGCTGGTATGGCTGCTGTACTGGCATTTTCGGTAGTGGGATGCGGGAAAGAAAAAGGAAAAGAAACAAATAAAACCGCAGATTCAGAAACTGAAAACTCACCTTATGCATGGGTAGTGGAAGTAAAGGAGTTGGGTGAGGATAATAATAACGGATNNNNTGAGGATAATAATAACGGATCCGGCGCTTTATTTGTCCAGGATGGAAAAATGTATTATGCTTCCTATGAATATGGGGAAACATCTGTTTCCGCGGGCATTGTGTGCGTTCCGGTTGATAACCCGCAGGAATTGAAAAAACTGGTTTCTTATGCAGGAACGGATCATTCCAGTGTAAATATTTCTGCTATTTTTGCCGGACAGGATGGCGCGATATCCTTTCTGAAGGAAGAGTATACTTTTGATCCGGATGCAGTGAGTGACATGGATATTGATACCGGTGATGTACCAAAGGATGCAGAGATTACCGAAGAGTATATTGCAGCATTAAATATCGATCTGGCTGCAGTCGGACTGTCATTTTCCGACGTAAAGGGAATGAAGGTAGGAGATGTTGTAAAACTATATCTCAGTCTGACATCGGATGGAGAGATAAAAACAGAAGGTACTTCCAACAGCAGAACAGTTTCTCTGGTTACTCTGGATGCGGATGGAAATGAAGTTTCTTCCAGAGATATTACAGATAAGTTAAATGACTTCTATGCACAGAGTTCTTTTGTTGCAAAGGATGGGCTGCTCTATATGTACAGCGAGATCTGGAAAGAGAACTCAGATGAACCGGAGATGACACTTATGACCCTCGATATGGATAGTCTGGATACAAAGCAGTATACACTTGGTTCCCAGATGTCCTATGTCACGAGTACCGGAGATGGAACCGTTGTAGGTGTGATTGCAGATGAAGAAGGATATTCCGTGAAACTCTGGGATACAGAGAAAGGGGAATTTTCCAAAGCGGTCGGAACCATTTCTTCCTGGATTGAGAATAATATAGAACCGGCAGGAGAAAATGCATTTTGCTATGTATGTGATGGCAGCCTTTATAAGTTTGACATCAGTGATGAAAAACAGGAAAAAATTTTCAAATTCATGGATCTGGATATTTCAAGTGATTATGTTACCGGACTCTGGTGGAAAGATGATGAGAATGTTGTGGCAGTTACGAATGATTATTCCGGGAAAGACAGCCGTACGGAAATCAATTATCTGACAAGAAAAAATGCAGAAGATGTAAAACAGAGGACAGAAATTACACTGGGATGTTTTGGTGCAGATCAGACAGCAGAAGCTGCAGTAATCCGGTTTAACAAGAGTCAGACCGATTATCGTATTACCCTGAAGGATTACAGCAGCATGGACAGCGATATGGATTATGATGAGGCACTGGATAAGTTTGCAGAAGATATTCTGGCAGGAAACGGACCGGATATTATAGATATGTCTTCACTTGATATAAACAGATATAAGGATACCGGACTGTTTGAAGATTTAACTTCCTATATTAAAAATGATTCTGAATTTTCTGCAAGAAGTTTCAATGAAAAAATCATGAACCTTTTTAAAGATGGGGATTCACAGATTGCATTGCCTATGATTTATTCAATTAATGGTGTTGCATCACAGAAGAATCTGATCGGAGACGGGAAGCTTACCATAGATAAGTTTGCACAGATTATGGAACAGAATCCGGATAAGGAAATTTTCAGCACAACATCACAGAATGAAATGCTGAATCTGTTATTTATGTATAATGAAAACTACTTTATTGATTATAAAAATAAGAGCTGCAATTTTACCGATGGTACTTTTGCAAAAGTACTTGAATGTGCAAAGAAGTTTCTGACAGAAGATGAGTTAATGGATAGTTATAACGGAGATGACACTACCAGTGATGAGACGAAAGTGTCAAGAGGAGATTTAATTTTCTACAAAACTTATATATCAGATCCACAGCAGTATCAGGTGGTTGATCTTTTATTTAATCATGAATTTAATATTACCGGATATCCTTCCGTAGAAGGTACGGATCTTTCTGCATCCGTAAGAAGTGTATTTTCCATCAGCACGTCTTCAAAGTACAAAGAACAGAGTTGGGAATTTATCAAATATATGTTTGATTATGTAAATGAAAATGCAGGGGATTATATGAACGGTTTCCCTGTTGATAATGATAAAATGGATGAATATCTTAAAAAAGCCTGTGAGCCGGTTATAGATACGGATGAAAATGGAAACGGCGAGGAAGTTCCATCTACTTATGGATTTGGTGACGGACTGGAATTGAAGCTGTATGCACTCACACAGGAGCAGGCAGATGCAATTAAGAAACTGGCAGATTCCATTACTATTCTTGCACCGGATCAGCAGAATGGGGAAGTATACAATATTCTGCAGGAAGAAGCTGCAGCATTCTTTACGGGCAAGAAGAGTGCCAGTGATGTATGCGAAGTAATCCAGAGCAGAATTAACATCATGATTAATGAAAAAAATTAAACCGGAAGAAAGAGTGAAAGAAGGTGGCAGTTATGTCTTTCCCTGAGAAAATAAGGCGAAAGCAGAATAAAAAGAAACATAAAAAAACAGTTTGTTCTTTGCTCTTTTTGGCACCAAGTTTTATCGGTGTATTGCTTTTCTTTTTTGTACCCTTTAGTGTGGTTGTCTATTATTCCATGATAGACAATCCGGTACGGAAGAATTTTGTACTGTTTGATAATTTTATTGCATTGATGTCAAATAAGGCATTTCAGATGGCTGCAGCAAATACATTGAAATTCACTTTGGTCTCTGTGCCATTGGCAGTGATTTTGTCACTGCTGATGGCATGTATGTTAGATAAGTCGATTCCGTTTAAAAGTCAGTTCCGGTCATTTTTTCTCACACCTATGATGGTGCCGGTGGCATCCGTTGTACTGGTGTTTCAGGTTATTTTTAACCAAAATGGTGTGCTGAATGAATTTTTAAGTGTATTCGGACAGGATAAAATAGACTGGTTTAAATCGGATTATGCTATGGTCATAGTGGTTATTTTGTTTCTGTGGAAGAATCTGGGCTATAATATGATTCTGTTTATGGCAGGTCTGGCGGCAGTTCCGCAGGAAGTCATGGATGCGGCGAAGATGGATGGGGCAGGTGATTTTCAGATGTTTGTACACCTGAAGCTGAAATATCTTTCCCCGACTATTTTTTTTGTTACCATTTTTTCGATTATTAATTCTTTTAAGGTATTCCGTGAGGTATATCTGCTGACCGGAGATTATCCGTATGAGAGTCTGTATATGCTGCAGCATTTTATGAATAATGCATTCCAGTCCCTCAATTATCAGAGATTGTCGGCGGCAGCCATTGTTATGAGTCTGTTCATGATAGTAATCATTGGCATTTTATTTGTTGCTGAAAATCATTTTGGAAAGGATGTGGAAGGATGAAACACAAAAAGAGCCGGAAAAGATTACCAAAAGTTGTTGCAAAGACCTTGGTTGCACTTATATTTTCTGTCTTTTTCCTGCTTCCGATTGTTCTGACAATCACGAATTCATTTATGTCATCTACAGAAATTTCAGCAAACTATGGAAAAATATTTTCTTCTGTGGATGATACAAAGGGAAGGGAATATATCGGAGAAAAAGTAAATCTGAAATTTATTCCGGATATGGTTTCGTTTGAACAGTACTGGAATGTATTGCTTAAAAGTCCGGACTATCTTCTGAAGTTCTGGAATTCCGTCCTGTATGTCGTTCCGATTACGGTTTTCCAGCTGGTGGTTGCAAGTCTTGCGGCATATAGTTTTACCAGGTTTTCCGGAAAGAAAAAGACGATTTTGTTTTTTGCCTATATTGTATTGATGCTGATGCCGTACCAGGTAACACTTGTGCCGAATTATCTGGTTTCCAAATGGTTACATATTTTAAATACAAGATGGGCGGTCTGGCTTCCGGGAATTATGTCCCCATTTAGTGTATATCTGCTGACAAAATTTATGAAGCGGATACCGACAGGAATTATCGAGGCAGCAAAAATGGACGGGGCAGGTGAATTCAGGATTTTT
>FR900185.1:42388-42573 GCA_000437755.1 Roseburia sp. CAG:303 | reverse complement strand
ATTTTTATCAGTATCTGTATTCCATTATGCAAGGGGGCATTATTCTCGGCGGCGATTTTGGTTTTTGCCGATTATTGGAATATGGTGGAACAGCCATTGATTCTGTTAAATGATTCGGATTTACATCCGTTATCCATTTTCCTGTCCCGGATTAATTCAGGAGAAACAGGGCTTGCATTTGCTGC
>FR900185.1:23508-42383 GCA_000437755.1 Roseburia sp. CAG:303 | reverse complement strand
GAAACAGGGCTTGCATTTGCTGCCGCTGTTATTTATATGGTGCCGAATCTGCTGCTGTTTTTCTATGGAGAGAATTATCTGGTGGAAGGAATTTCTTCCCAGAACGGGTTAAAATAAAGACAGAAAGGGAACAAATTATGAAGGAATCTATGAAGGAATCTTTGAAAAAGAACAGAACCTGGGTCATTAAGCTTGCTGCTGTATTTTTTGTGATACTTCTGCTGTTGACATTTTTTTCAAATACAATTATGAATTATTCGCTTCCGCAGGTGGCAACACAGACGATCCAGTCAGGTACAATTACAAGTAAAGTGCGTGGTTCCGGAACTGTTACGACTGCAAATCCGTATAATGTAACTGTGAGTTCGGAGAGAAAAATTAAGATTGTCAATGTGAAAGAAGGAGATAGTGTAGAACAGGGTGCATTGCTTGTTATGTTCGAAGATACGGACAGCAGCGATTTGACACAGGCAAAAAAGACACTGGAGCAGGCGAAGACCGAATATCAGAAATACATTGTGGCAAATGAGTTATCCAATGAAGTTGTGCAAAGAGTGGAAAATGGACAGAGCGGAGATTTTTCCGGTTATAAGACCAGGCTGGAGCAGGCAAAGCAGAGTGTGGATGCTTATCAGGCGCAGGTGGACAGTTATACTTCATCTACAAAGAAACTCCAGGCACAGCTGGACGCCTTGCAGAATACGACAGCCGATACAAGTGCGGAACAGAGTGCATTGGATGTGGAAAATCAGGAACTTCAGGCTGCACAGGCAGAGCAGACAACAGCAGAGAATACGGTAAATTCCCTGCAGGAGCAGTATTCCCTGTATCAGGAAGCCGGAAATGATGTATCCGGTGTGGCTGCAAGTCTGGCCGCTGCAAAGAATACGCTTATGAATGCACAGAATCGGGTAACGAATGCACAGCTTGCGGTAGATAAGGCACAGGCAGCTTTGACGGCAAAGCAGGATAATGCACAGAACAAACCGGAAATAAGCAAGATCCAGACACAGTTAAATTCTGAAAATGCAATTCTGTCAGAAGCGACAGATAATCTGACCAAAGCACAGAGCGATCATGGGAAGATTATGACGGAGATGAATTCGGAAACTGAACTGGCGGCTTTGTATTCTGCGATTTCAGATGCCCAGTCTGCTTTAGATAAGCTGACAGCAGATGGTGGAAATAAGATTACCGCACCGGTTTCCGGAGTGGTATCGAATATTACCATAACAAAGGGACAGACCGTTGCTGCGGAGGAAACCCTTATGACAATTACAGGAAAAGATAACGGCTATACAGCAACGATTACCGTGACTTCTGAACAGGCAAAACGTGTAAAAACCGGTGATACGGCAGATATTAATGAAAGCTGGTATTACAGTGATATTGCGGCAACTGTGACAGCCATCCGGAATGACAAAGAGAATCCGGGAAAATCGAAATTAATTGATTTGAAGGTAACCGGAGATGTTACGGAAGGAACAACACTGAACTTTGCCATCGGAGATAAGAGTAAAACCTATGATATGATTGTACCAAATGGTGCAGTGAGGGAAGATAATAACGGAAAGTTCATATTAATTATCCGGGAGAAGAGCAGTCCGCTTGGAAACCGTTATTTTGCAAAGCGGATTGATGTGGATGTAACAGCTTCGGATGATGTGAATTCTGCGGTTACAGGAGAACTTGAAGGCTATGAATATGTAATTACAACATCTACAAAGGCAATAAAGGCAGGCGACCAGGTCAGGCTGAAGAAGAGTTAGAGGGGTGAAAAAGATGAAAAAATACTTTTTTAAGTATGGGATCAGAATTGCAATCCCCCTGATAATGATTCTGCTGTTACAGCTTGTGTCCGGCAGAATCATAAATGCTGTTCCGGACCAGAAAGCAAATTTGTCCTGGGGCGGTAAGAAATATGCCCAGGTGTCCTGCCTTTCGTCCAAAGAAGATTCTTTTACGACGGATGAACTTAGAAAATATGAATATGCGATGAACCAGACAGGGAAATGGACGGATGCCTATTCCGGAAAGGGAAAGCTGACAGTGACCAATGGAAATGCACAGGTAGATGGAGTTGTCTATGGTGTCGGAAATGACTTTTTTACTTTCCATCCGCTGGAACTGCTGAGTGGAGGCTATATCGATTCTGATAATGTAATGAAGGATTATATTATGCTGGATGAGGAGAGTGCATGGCAGCTCTTTGGTTCGGATGATGTAGCCGGAATGTCAGTAGAAATTAACGGTGAGCGATACATTGTAAGCGGTGTGTATAAGAGAGAGGGTTCTGGTTTCCATAAAGCGGCAGGAAATGGGGAGATTACATTCTATATCTGCTGGGAAGCACTGGAGAAGATGGATGATACGGCAGCCATCACTTTTTATGAATTTATCATGGAAAATCCGGTAAGGCAGTATGCATATGATTTTGCAGTAAAAAATCTGGTTCAGGATGATAATGATGCACAGGATAATAAGAAAAAGGCCGAAACAAAAGAGCGGACAGTGATTGAAAATTCGGACAGATATTCTGTCAGCAATACCTGGAACAGATTGAAAAACTTCGGGAAAAATGCGATGGATCTGGATGAAATAGCCTATCCTTACTGGGAAAATGTTGCAAGGGCATACAGTAGTATTCTCTGCCTGATTCTGGCAGCACAGATTGTTTCTGGTGCAGTTATTGTAATTGTAGTTTTTTCGGCTGGAATCCGGCTGTACAGGAAAAGAAAAGACGGATTTGAATGGATTAAAGCAAATGGCAGAGCTGTTGTACAAAAAATTACAAAAAAAATAAGGAAAAAGGATTGACAAAAGCAAAGGTTTAGGGTATTATATTTGAGTGTCTGTGTAAGCAGACTTTATGGAGCCGCATGGTCAGGTTTAAGTGCTTATGCCACCAAAACCAGCGAGTATTATTTGAGGAGGTGTACCAGGGATGTACGCAGTAATAGCAACAGGTGGAAAACAGTATAAAGTTTCAGAAGGTGATGTAATCAAGGTTGAAAAGCTTGGTGTAGAAGCCGGACAGACATATACATTTGACAAAGTTCTTCTTGTAAGTGGTGATGAAGTTAAGGTTGGAGCTCCTGCCGTAGAAGGTGCTACAGTTGAGGCTGATGTTATCGGCGATACAAAAGGCAAGAAAGTTATTGTATACAAGTACAAGAGAAAGACCGGATATCATAAGAAAAATGGTCACAGACAGCAGCTTACAGCAGTTAAGATTACAAAAATTAATGCTTAATTATGATAAAAGCTACTTTTTTTAAAGATTCCCAGGGACAGTACAGGGGTTTTTCACTTCTGGGACATGCGGGATATGCAGAGCATGGATATGATATTATATGTGCCAGTGTATCGGCATTGTCGGTCAATACGGTTAATTCGATAGAGAAGTTTACGGATGATTCTTTTGAGGCTTCGGTGGATGAAGAAACCGGAATGCTTACCTGCAGATTTAACGGTTCTGTCAGCAAGGAATCCGATTTGCTGATTAGCTCGCTCCTTCTTGGATTGGAAGGAATCCGGGATGATTATGCAAAAAATACTTATATTCAGATATTTATCAAGGAGGTGTAACCTTATGTTAAAAATGAACCTTCAGTTATTTGCTCATAAAAAGGGTGTTGGTTCTACAAAGAACGGCAGAGATTCAGAATCAAAAAGATTAGGTGCTAAGAGAGCGGACGGACAGTTTGTAAAGGCTGGTAATATTCTTTACAGACAGCGTGGAACACATATCCATCCAGGTGTTAATGTAGGTATCGGTGGCGATGATACATTATTCGCATTAGTTGATGGTGTTGTTCGTTTTGAAAGAAAGGGAAGAGATAAGAAACAGGTTTCTATCTACCCTGTAGCTGAATAATCAGTGATTTAAATCCGTACTATATTGGTATGGTGAAACTCAGGCTTCAATCAGAATCTGTTACATTCTAACGGAATCGGTTGAAGCTTGTTTTGCTTTATAAACTTCCACACAGACAGGAGGCAGAAAATGTTCGCAGATAGTGCAAAAATATATATTAAATCCGGAAAAGGCGGAGATGGACATGTGAGTTTCCGGCGTGAGCTGTTTGTTCCGAACGGCGGACCGGATGGAGGAGACGGCGGAAAAGGCGGAGATATTATTTTTGAAGTTGATGAAGGTCTGAATACTCTGACAGATTTCCGACACATCAGAAAATATGCTGCACAGAATGGTGCAGAAGGCGGAAAATGTAACCAGCATGGTAAGAATGGTGAAGATCTGGTTATCAAGGTTCCGGAAGGAACGATTATCAAAGATGATGAAACCGGAAAAATCATAGCAGATATGTCAGGAGAAAACCGCAGGGAAGTAATCTTAAAGGGCGGCCGTGGAGGAAAGGGCAACCAGCATTTTGCAACGGCAACCATGCAGGTACCAAAGTATGCAAAACCAGGTGTGCCGGCAAAAGAATTATGGGTCCGTCTGGAGTTAAAAGTAATTGCGGATGTCGGGCTTGTCGGATTCCCGAATGTCGGAAAATCCACCTTTTTATCACGTGTTACAAATGCCAGACCGAAAATTGCAAATTACCATTTTACAACATTAAATCCGAATCTTGGTGTGGTGGATCTTGATGGAAGTGACGGATTCGTTATTGCGGACATTCCCGGACTGATCGAAGGTGCAAGCGAAGGAATCGGACTTGGACATGAATTTTTAAAACACATTGAAAGAACAAAGGTCATCATCCATATGGTAGATGCAGCTTCTGTGGAGGGAAGAGATCCGGTCAATGATATCCGGAAGATTAATGCGGAATTAGAGGCATACAATCCGGAACTTTTAAAGAAACCACAGGTGATTGCGGCAAATAAAATAGATGCACTCTATGATGGTGATTCTACTTATATAGATTTGATAAAAGAAGAATTTGAACCGGAGGGGATTGCTGTTTATCCGATATCTGCAGTCAGCGGAAAGGGTGTCAGGGAATTATTATATGCAGTCAACAGCCTGTTAAAGACAATGGATTCCAAACCTGTCGTTTATGAAAAAGAATTTGATCCGAATGCATATTATGATAATCCGGAAGATCCGTTTACGGTATCTGCCGGTGAGAATGAGGGAGAATTCCTGATCGAAGGACCACGTATTGAAAAGATGCTCGGTTATACAAATCTTGAATCCGAAAAAGGATTTATGTTTTTCCAGAACTTTATGAAAGAAAATGGTATTCTGGAAGAGCTTGAAAGACTGGGTATTGAAGATGGAGACACCGTAAAGATCTATGGTCATGAGTTTGAATATTATAAATAGAATTACAGAATGTCAGGGGTGTTCTGAACCTGACAGGATTTAGATTAAGGAGGAAGAGATGACAAGTAAGAGACGTGCTTATTTAAAAGGATGTGCCATGACAATGGATACCATTCTTCATATAGGAAAAGCAGGTGTTACACCGGAACTTACAGAAAGTGTGAATGAGGCACTGCAGGCCCGTGAACTGATTAAGATGAATGTGCTGAAAAACTGTATGTATGATATAAAAGAGATGGCAAATCTTCTGGCAGAACGTACACATTCTGAAGTGGTACAGGTAATTGGAAGAAAAATTGTCTTGTTCAGACAGGCAAAAGAAAATTCCAAATATGAAGAAGAAAAATAAAATTGGTATTTTAGGCGGTACATTTAATCCGATTCACAACGGGCATATCGCACTTGCGCTGGCAGCCTGCAGGCAGTATGATTTACAATATGTTCTTGTGATGGTATCAAAAACTCCTCCACATAAAAGAAATATGAATATCCCAGATGCAGCTATCCGCTCGGAGATGGTAAAAATGGCGGTCGCAGATGAAAAACATCTGGTATACAGCGATTTTGAACTGAAACGGGATGGGTATATTTATACAGCAGATACATTGGCCCTTCTGTGTGAGAAACATCCGGAGAATGAATATTATTTTATTATCGGCGGAGACTCTCTTCGTACACTGGATACCTGGTATCATCCGGAAATCATTCTGCAGCATGCGGTGATACTGGCATCCGGCAGGGATGATATCCGGCAGGATGAGGTGGAACTGGAGATTTTGCGCTTAAAGGGAATTTATCCGGATGCGGATATCCGGAAAGTACTGCTTCCGCAGATTCCGTATTCTTCCACGATGATACGGGAATATGCTGCACGACATGAAAAAATATCGGATATGGTAAATTCAAATGTGGCAGAGTATATAGAAAAGAACCGGATATATGAGGTAAAAGACAAATGAGTGATAATGATGAAAGAGAAGAATTAAAAAGCATAAGAAAATCATTAAAAAAGGTATTGTCAAAATCCAGATATGAGCATACACTGGGAGTTGAATTTATCAGTGCTGCCCTGGCAATGTGTTATGGTGCGGATATAAAAAAAGCTGGTCTGGCAGGATTACTGCATGACTGTGCAAAACAGGAAAGACTTAGTCCTGACGATATGATTTCGATCTGCAGAAAATATCATATCGAAATCAGTGAAATTGAGGAAAAACAGCCGGCACTGCTGCACAGTAAACTGGGTGCCTATTTTTGCAACAGCATATATCATATTTCCGATCAGGAAATAAGAGAGGCTATTTATTATCATACCACAGGAAAACCGAATATGAGTATGCTTGAAAAAATTGTTTATGTTGCAGATTACATCGAACCGCAGAGAGATAAAGCACCGAATCTTCCGGAAATAAGGAAAATCGCTTTTTCTGATCTGGATGAAGCTGTGTATCGGATATCAGGAGATACACTGAATTATCTTGGATTTTCACAAAGCCAGGATAAAGTTGATAAAATGACCTTGCAGACATATGAATATTATAAAAAAATTCATGATGGGAAGCAAAAATAAGACAGGAAGGAGCTGGATGTATGGAAAAAAGTAATATAAAAGAAATGGTAAAAATTGCATATGCGGCACTGGATGACAAGAAGGCAATTAATCCTGAAATCATTGATATCAGTAAGATTTCCGTGATGGCTGACTATTTTATCATTGCAAGTGGAAGCAACAATAACCAGGTGCAGGCCATGGCAGATAATGTAACTGAAGCACTGGAAAAAGCGGGCTATGAATGTAAACAGACAGAGGGTTACCGTACGGCAAACTGGATATTGCTGGATTTCGGTGATATTGTCATTCATATTTTTAATCACGAGGACAGATTGTTCTATGATTTGGAACGTATCTGGAGAGATGGTGAAAATATAGATATTGCAGTCCTTGATGCGGAATAAAGAGAAAAATGCAGACCTGAAAAACCGTTTTACGGTTTTTCAGGTTAATTTTTTACAAAAAACAAGCTGATTCTTACATCATCTTACGGTATACACCAATTACTTTTCCGATAATTTCACAGTCATTCACAATCAGAGGCTCCATAGTGTCGTTTTCCGGCTGGAGACGGATGTAACCATCTTCTTTGTAAAATCTTTTTACCGTAGCGGCAGGTTCGCTTGATGCTTCATCGGCAACCAGTGCAACAACAATCTCTCCGTTTGATGCGGTTGATTTTCTCTCGACAATAATCATATCGCCATCCAGAATGCCGATATTTACCATACTGTTTCCGTGTACGGTCAGGATGAAAGCTTCATTGTTCGGCATGAATTCTGCAGGAATAGGGAAGTAACCTTCGATGTTTTCTTCAGCAAGCAATGGAACTCCGGCAGCAACTCTTCCAATCATCGGAATGCTGATAATTTCACTCCGCAGGACATTGAAGCTGTCATCAACGACTTCGATGGTTCTTGGCTTGGTAGGATCTTTGCGGATATATCCTTTGCGTTCCAGTGATTCAAGATGTGCATGGACAGAAGAGGTGGATTTCAAAGTTACGGCTTCACAGATTTCCCTTACCGAAGGCGGATAGCCTTTTGCAAGTATCTCCTGTTTGATAAAGTTTAAAATCTCTTCCTGTTTGGGGGTTAATTTTTCATTTGGCATAAGTTCACACTCCTTATATGTAATATTGAATCGTTTTCTGAGTTTAAATTTAAAACTGTATTAAGTATAACATATCTTTCGGAAATTTGCA
This sequence comes from Roseburia sp. CAG:303, assembly GCA_000437755.1. Classification (GTDB taxonomy): domain Bacteria; phylum Bacillota; class Clostridia; order Lachnospirales; family Lachnospiraceae; genus CAG-303. The sequence continues at coordinate 34,331 of FR900185.1, read as the reverse complement.
AACAAATGTTTGCAAACATTTGTTTGAATTTGTGGTTGACAAACATTTGTTCTTGTACTATAATGCATTTCAGAACGAATGTTCGTATGGCCATAACAAATGAGAATGGAGGTATGTTATGTATTATACATTTGATAAGAGAAAATGGAAGAATCCGCCTTTCTTCCTGTTTTTGGACAGATTTAAGATAACAATGGTTCTTCTGACTGTTATAGTGATAACTGCAGGTATTGTGCTGGCTTCGGCATTTCAGGCAAAAGGAAACTCAAACAGCAGATATAAATACTATAAATCAGTGGAAATTAATCCCGGAGATACTTTGTGGTCGATTGCGGGAAATTATATTACCGATGAATACTCGTCCATGGATGCCTATATTAATGAGGTGAAATATATTAATAGTATGGGGGATACGGTAATTACGGCAGGAAGTTCTATTATCATACCATATTACACCGGGGATTATCATGAATAAGGTAAATTCCATTCTTCCAGAGTGCCATTGATTATAGAATGGAAGAGACGTTCTTTCACACCTGGATTTTCCCTGTTGATATTGGCAAGCATGGATTTTATGTACTGGCGTTTTGTGTTTCCATCCGCAGGACAAGGATTTTTGGCAACCGGAAGAAGATATTTATTCTGAAAACCGATAATATCACATTCCCGGATGTAGATAAACGGACGAATCAGGCTGAGTCCTGTTTTATCCCAGTGCGTATACGGGGAAAATGTGTGAAAACGCCCCTCGTAAATCAGCGACATAAGCATGGTTTCGATCGCATCATCCTGATGATGTGCATAGGCAATTTTGTTACATCCGATACGGAGAGCTTCGTTGTTTAAAGCACCTTTTCGCATTTTTGCACAGAGAGAACATGGATTTTTCTCGTGACGTTCTTTGAAAATGATAGTTCCAATTTCAGTCCTGACGATATAATATTCAATTTCCATGGATTTACATAATTGTTCAATTTCGCCGGTATTCTGGTTACCTAATCCAAGATCTACGGTGATTGCTTTTATGGTATATGGATTTGGATAAAAATGCTGCAGTTCTTTTAATGCATACAGCAATGCCAGACTGTCCTTGCCACCGGACACACCGACAGCGATAACGTCACCGCTGTCAATCATTCTATAATCATCAACTGCCTGGCGGACATACGAAAGAAGTCTCTGAAGTTTCATGTTAACACATCCTTTTTTTTGGATATATTTTACCACAAACTTTTAGAATTTGTAAATATATGTTATAATAAAAGGGATAGAAGAAGAAATATATCTATTTATCGGTTAAATCTCTCTTTAACCGATAAATAGAGAGGAGAAAAAGTCGATGAGAAATGAAAGCAAATTTTATCAGGATAAAGAAAATAAAGAAATTTCAAAATTTCACGGATTATGTAAGAATTTACCCATATATGCCAGGCGATATCTGCAAAATCGTGAGATGGCTGTGAAATATAGCACATTGGTTGCGTATACTTATGACCTGCAGACATTTTTTGAATTTTTAAAAGAGAACAATCCGGAACTTGAGTCCATGGAGACGCGTGAAATACCGGCTGAGGCCATCGCCATGCTGGATGCGGACGATATTATGGAATTTCAGCGGTATCTGAGATTTCATGAACTGGATAATAAAATCAGCAAAAATGATAATAAAGCGATTGCCAGAAAAATGACTCCTGTCAGAGGTCTTCTGGATTATATGCAGAAAAAAGGTCTCCTTTCGGCCAATGTCGCAAAAAATATTGAAATGCCGCGTGTCAAAGCTCCAAGAATCATCAAGCGGCTCAGTACGGACCCGTCCAATAATGAGGTGGACAAATTGTTAAATGGCATGGAATCCATTTTGAAAAATCCTGCTCTGTCTAAACGCCAGCGGAGTTTTATACAAAGGGATCTCTTCCGGGATACGGCGATTCTATGGCTGCTGCTTGGCACCGGAATCCGTATTTCCGAATGTGAAGGTCTGGATGTTCCGGATGTCGATTTTGAAAACCGGTGTGTCAATGTAAAACGAAAAGGTGGATTCTATGATCTGGTCTATTTCAATGATCTGGTTGGGGAAAAATTACATGATTATATTGAAAACGAGCGGGAACAGTATTTATCCGATGATACACCGGAAAAGGATCGGAATGCCCTCTTCCTCAGCAGACAGTGCAAACGTTTGAGTGTTGATGCCATGGAAAATCTTGTGGAGAAATACACCCAGATACTGGTTGGCAAAAAGTTTAGTCCGCATAAGCTCAGAGCTACTTATGGTACTACACTTTATCAAAAAACAAATGATATCCGTCTGGTTGCCGATGTGCTGGGACATTCCAATATAAATACGACTGCAAAGCACTATGCTTCACAGACCGAAGAAAATAAAAGGCGTGCTGGGAATATTGATTTTAAATAAAAGGATTCCCTTTCGGGAATCCTTTTATTTAAAATGATATGCTTTATCTGCCAGTTCGATAATGGAATCCGCACAGGCTTCCACACCCAGAAGGCTACTGCTGATGCATAAGTCGTATGTACGGGCTTCACCCCATTTTTTATTGGAATAGTAATTATAATAATTAGATCTTCGCTTATCGGATTTGTTGATCATATCCCAGGCATCTGCTTCTTTCTGCACATTATCACGTTCCATAACTCTTTTGATTCTGGCATCGCGATCCGCATGAACAAATACATTGAATACATTTCGGTATTCCTCTAATGCATAATCAGCACAGCGTCCGACGATAACACAGGATTCATTTTCTGCAATTTTCTTTATGGCATCAAACTGTGCAAGAAATACTTTCTGTCCAACCGGGACATCCATATATCCTGTACCGCCATAGCCCAGCGAATAGGTATCCATAACCAGGGAATATAAAAAGCTGCTGGTTGGTTTTTCATCATGTGTTTCAAAAATCTGTTCACATAAACCACTCTGCTTTGCTGCAATGGAAATCAGTTCTTTGTCATAAAAATTAATACCGAGCTTCTCAGCAATTAACTTTCCGATTTCTCTTCCGCCGCTTCCAAACTGTCTTCCGATTGTAATAACTATTTTGTCTTTCATAAGTATCAGCTCCTTTACTGTATTTATAAATTTATCTTTTTAACCTGATGCTGTTTATTCTGTCAGGATATTCAGCAATTTCTGGAAATATTCTGGAAGATCTGAGTCAAATTCCAGATATTTCCGCGATCTCGGATGAACAAATCCAAGAACTTTTGCATGAAGTGTCTGTCCGGTTAAACGATAAGGACAGCTTTTTGGTCCGTACACATCATCTCCGAGTAATGGATGTCCGATGCTTGTCATATGCACACGAATCTGATGGGTTCTTCCTGTTTCAAGCTGACATTCAATATAGGTATAATTTTTGAATCGTTTTAAAACACGGTAATGTGTAATGGCATCTTTTCCGTTCTCGTAATTAACGGCCATTCTTTTCCGCTCTTTCGGATCTCTTCCAACCGGTGCATCTATTGTTCCTTCATCCTCTTTCAGAACACCATGTACAATGGCATGATATTTTCTGGTAATACTATGGACTCTCAGCTGGTTGGCAATAAAATTATGGGCATAATCACTCTTGCAAACCAGCAACAGACCGGTTGTATTCATATCTATTCTGTGAACTATGCCAGGTCTTAATTCTCCATTGATACCGGATAACTCTCCCTGACAATGATACATCAGGGCATTTACCAATGTGCCGGAGTAATGACCGAGGGCTGGATGAACGACCATCCCTTTTGGCTTGTTGATAATCAGAAGTTCTTTATCTTCATAAACAATATCCAGAGGAATATTCTCTGCTACAATTTCAACTTCAATCGGATCCGGAATTTCGATAAAAACTTCTTCGTCCAGTTTCAGCTTATGATTTGCTTTTACGATTTTATTATTTACCATTACCTGTCCTTCATCCAGTAATTTTTGTATTCTGGCACGGCTGAAATCAGTCATCCGGGCGGTAAGGTATTTATCAATTCGCTGCCCGCAGTCCTCCTGTTTTATCAGAAATGTATTTGATTCCATTTTATATTCCTAACCTTTTTCTAATTTTTTTAAAGAAAATATCTGATTTAAATCATCTTCTTTTATGAAAAACAAAACAATAATAATCAATAGTACCATAGAAATTGTCACATAACAGTCTGCAACATTAAATACCGGGAAGTCAATAAAGTCTGTTTTTATAAAATCAACAACATATCCATTTTTGATACGATCTGCAAGATTTCCAAAAGCACCTGCAATCAATATGGACAGGCAGAACTGTAAAAAAGTATAAAGTCCTGTTTTTTGCGGCATAAGTACCGTAAGTTTTTCAATTCTGCAGATGGAATATGCAATAAAGGCAATCAATAATCCAGTCAGAACAATAAAGAATACAATCTTTCCGGATAACATTCCCCATGCCATTCCCCTGTTTTCAACGTAAGAAAAACTGATCAGACCGGAGATAAAAGAAATTTCTTTTCTGCCTGACAGATTCCTGACGGCCAGATATTTAGTATATTGATCGGCAAAAAAAAGAAAAATGATAAACAGACCCAAAAAAAGAAATTTGATATAAGACCGATATTTTGACTGTTTATTTGTCATGAAATTCACCATCCAGAATACAGTCTAAGGCATTTTTCATTTCTACCCAGCTGACGGATTTATCAATCGCTGCTTCTCCGATATTGTGAACAACAATGAATTTTATCCTGCCGGCTTCCATTTTTTTATCACTGTAGGTCGCATGGATGACATTATCAAGATCGATTCTATTTTCAGATACCGGAAGATGGTAAGCTTTCAGAAGATCAAGTATCGCATCCATAACCTCCTGTGTAATATAGCCCTTTTTGTATGAGATATATGCAGCACCTGCCATTCCTATGGATACACATTCCCCATGCAATCTGTCCATGTAGACATATTTTTCTATGGCATGCCCCAGGGTATGTCCCATATTCAGCAAGGCACGTTCTCCCTGTTCCTTAAAATCATTTTCCACTACTTTCCGTTTGGTATCGCAGCTTACTTTTATGATATAAGCCAGCACGTCCTGTTTATGCTCCATAATATCTGAAACATGTTCTTTTAAATAGGAGAAGAATACACGGTCTTTAATCACACCATATTTGATCACTTCACCCATTCCGGAAAGAAATTCTTTCTCTGCCAGTGTTTTTAAAGTATTGGTTGCGATATAAACCAGTTTTGGCTGGTAAAATGCTCCAACCATATTCTTATAGCCATCAAAATCAACACCGGTTTTTCCACCCACACTACTGTCAACCTGTGCCAGCAGAGAGGTTGGAATCTGGACAAAATCAATTCCGCGAAGATAAGTTGCTGCAGTATATCCGGTTAAATCACCTGTTACACCACCACCCAAAGCAACCAGAAGATCTTTGCGGTCAAACTGATGTTCAATCAGACAGGTGTACAGATCCTTTACCGTATATAAATTTTTATTCTTCTCGCCAGCTTTAAAGGTATAAACAATCACTTCTTTTGCAAGAGGCTGTAAAAGTTTCTGTATCTCTTCGGCATACAAAGGTCCGACCTGTGATTCTGTTACAATACAGATCTTCCTGTCCGTAATATTTAATTTAGCCATTTCTTCCTGAAGATGGTCAAAGGTTTCTTCTATAACAATATCATAAATTGGAATACTATTCTCATGTACGGTAAGTCTTTCTGACATTCTGTTTTCCAATCCTTTCTTTTATAAATTATATAATGCTTCATTATTTATTAAATGATGCAATGTCAAATCCACCGCTTGTAAGCAGATCCTGGAAATCACCGGATATATCGACATTTTCAGGTGTAATAATAAAAATATAATTCGATACTTTCTGTAGATTTCCATTTACCGCATAACAGGAACCAGAAGTAAAATCAACAATTCTCTGTGCAATTTCAACATGGAGTCCTTCCAGATTTAAAATAACAGCACGTCCACTTAATAAAGTATCAGTTACCTCGCGGGATTCTTCCACACTTGTCGGTTTAATAATGCAAACTTCCATGCCACTCCTTCCTGTTCTCATAGGAACAACTTTGGAACTATTCTTTCCTTTTGTATTTTTTACCGGCTTTTCCTGTTCAAAAGCATCCTCATCTTCATAGGTATCTGCTTTTGACCTTCGTTTATAGCTTCTTGCCGGGCGATCGTCATCCTCATAATCGTCTTCATTGTAATCATCCTCATAATCATCCTCATAATCATTGTTCAGATGCATCATGTCTAAAAATTTATCTCCAAATTTACTCATTTTCCCTAAATCTCCTTAAGCTTATAATTTCTTTCGCCAAAGATACCGGTACCTACCCGCACACAGGTAGCACCTTCTTCAATTGCGGTATGATAATCCCCTGTCATTCCCATTGACAGCACATCCATACATACATTATCAATGTTTTTGCTGCTAATGTCAACAGCTAATTTTTTTAATTTTCTGAAATATTCCCTGTTTTCTTCTTCGTTTTCTACAAATGGTGCAATTGTCATAAGACCACAGATGTGAATATTTTTAAAGTGTGCAATCTGCTGGATAAGCGGAAGAACCTCTTTGCAGGTAACACCGAATTTACTTTCTTCTTCTGCTACATTTACTTCAATCAGAATGTTGACTGTCACATTCTTTTTGACAGCTTCTTCATTGATGGTTTCTGCTAGACGGAGAGAATCCACGGAATGAATTAACTCTACTTTGTCCACAATATATTTAACCTTGTTGCGCTGCAGGTGACCAATCATATGCCACTTAATATCCTTTGGCAGCTGTTCGTATTTATCACATAATTCCTGCACCTTATTTTCGCCAAATATGCGTACTCCATAATCATATAATTCCTGGATATTTTCCACCGGTTTTGTTTTACTTACAGCAATTAATGTTACACTGTCCTCGCTCCGGTCTGCTTTTTTACATGATTTTTTTACTTCTTCCAGTACATGAGAATAATTCTCTTTTAGCATAGTCAATACCTCTTTTCAAATTTTATCGGAATACAACAGCATTTTCCGTTACGACACTTCCATCAATTACGATATGGTCATATACCTTCAAACCATAGGAAGTGGATGTATTAATCAGAAAATAGTCGCTGCTTTCGGAAAGCTTTTCGATTCTCCGGAAAATGCAGTAACCACTGTTTACATTATAAACCCCTTCGAGGGAATCTGTTTGCCCGACTGTAAATGTTTCCACAGAATCATTTTTAATCAGGATGTCACCTTTGGCAAGTTCTTCATCATCAACATAATAATATTGCTCGTTTTCGTAAAAAATTTCCGGTGAAATAAATTTAACGGTTGTTGTTCCGGTTGTCTCGTCATGGACCTGTTTGCTGAACCCGGTTTCATTATCTTCGCCGCCGACCATGGAAAAATCCTTTGGAATGGTGAAGAAATCTTTCGTAACAACAGAAGTTTTCGGAATCTTTAATCCACTTACTTCTGTTTCCACGATCTGAATCTCAGCATATCGTTCGGAAGCATATTTTAACATATATTTATTCAGACTTACAAGTCCGAAAGTACAGTCATTCTGGGTTACTACCTGAAAATCTCCAACTACTGTTGTCCCGTCCTCTGTAAATTTGATCTTAATCCGTGTATCTGCCTGTCTGCTGTCCGCTTCTTCCGGAGTCAGTGGAATCAGTACATTCCAGTTTTCTTCCGTGATTATTTTATATGCTGGAGCACCCGATTCAATCAGATTTCCGGAGGAAACCTGTGTCCGGTTATAATTAGAATAATCGAAATCAGCCGCTGTGATTTCTGAAATCGGTTTATTCTCATAACCATCGGAATAATATTCCACAATACCGGAATTCGCCGCTTTGTTTACAGAATAATTATATCCTCCATCCGCACTCAGTTCCGAAATCTTCTGATTCAGCATATTCATATTTACACATTCTAATAATGCCGAGGATAAATCAATTTTGAAATTATAGGTTTCGGAATATGCAATATCGGAATAGGAAGTTGTAAAATTAGTAATATAGGAACGCAATGTTTCATAATCCGAATCGGACATTTCTGTACCGGATTCATTTGTAGCAAGATATTCCTGTATTTTTCCACTTTCATCTATGGTGTATATCGTAGTTCCGACAGAAGTACGCTCACCGGAGCGGACATAATAATTCAGATATCCTGCTGTATCTGATATTACCTGGTTTTCCGTCCGCAATAGTAAAGCCTGGTATGTCTTATTTGTCTGGTCCGCATTTTTTCCATAGACTACTTCATATATGGAAACTCTGTCCCTGGTAAAATACATAGCCATATAAATCAGAATATAGGCAAATATAGCAAAAAAAACAATAAAGCCAATATTTACAGATAAAGGCTTCCTGTATTTTATTATTTTTTTCTTCTTTTTCTTTCGTTTGATTTTGTCTGTTTTATCTGACACAATCTTAAGTCCTCCAAATTCATTATCTTCTATAGTATACATCAAAACTGGAAAAGTGTCCACAATACTTGAAAAAAAATTATTTTTTCAGAATAAAACCGGCTTTACTTGGAAAAATATAAATATAAATCTATAAAAGAAAGGATGATTTATATGAATACAAAGGGACTCGATTATACCATTCTTACGATTGCAATTATTGGAGCAATTAACTGGGGATTGGTTGGATTTTTTAAACTTGATCTGGTAAATATGATATTTGGGGATATGACAATTATTTCCAGAATCATATATGCTATCATCGGATTATGCGGCCTGTATCTTGTCAGTCTTTACGGACGTGTTACAAATGCCATGAATAATTGATAATAAAAAGGTGCCGTATGGCACCTTTTTATCTGTACATCTCTCTCCATTCCAGATCACCGCGGTCCAAAGCCTTGATTAACAACTCTGCCGTTGCAAGATTGGAAGCAAGAGGAATATTGTTGATATCACATAATTTAAAAATATTATAAATATCCGGTTCGTGTGATTTAGGAGTCAGCGGATCACGTAAAAATATTACAATATCCATCTGGTTGTCCTCTATCTGAGCACCAAACTGATGTTCACCGCCTAAATGTCCTGCCAGAAACTTATGAACATTTAAGTTGGTCACTTCTTCGATCAACCGTCCTGTCGTGGCAGTAGCATATAATTCATGGCGGCTTAAAATACCGCGATATGCAATGCAGAAATTTTGCATCAATTTCTTTTTGGAATCGTGTGCAATTAATCCAATGTTCATAATAAAACCTCCTATAGTGCTTTTCTTCTTTGTAATCCTACGTTGATAACAAATCCCATTCCAGCAAACAGACTTAATAAAGAACTTAAACCGTAACTGACAAATGGAAGTGTCAATCCTGTATTCGGCATCATTTTTGTTACAACGGCGATATTAATAAATGTCTGTACCGCTATAATCGTTGCCATCCCATTACAAATAACTTTTCCGGCGAGATCTTTTGCATGCACACCGACGTAAATACATTCAAAAGCAATCAGTGCTAGAAGCAGAATCACGGATGCCGTACCGACAAATCCCAGTTCTTCCCCGACAATGGCGAAGATGAAATCGGTCTGCGGCTCCGGAATCAGATTGCCATTCTTGACACTGTCCGGGCTGTCATTATCCAGCCCCTTTCCCCATAAACCACCGGAACCGATGGCAAGAACGGCATTATCCTGCTGGTAGCCGATAGCCTGTGCTTTCTCATTATCTTTATCATAGAATCCAACAATTCTGTTGTACTGATATTCTTCAAGAATGGTCTGATCCGGCTGCATAATCATGTAGATAAGCACCACTGCAACAGGTATCATAACACCAATCACACTGAAAATAATTTTATAACTCAATCCCGAACTGTAAATCATAATTGCAAAAATAATTACAATGGCAATACTTGTCGATAAATCCGGTTGTTTATAAATCAGAAGAAGCGGTATGCCAAAAAGAACAATTGTAGCCAGAAGTGTTTTCCAGTTATTTATTCTGTCTTTGTATTTATTAAAGAAATAGGCGAAAAACAAAATAATAAAAATTTTAGCAAACTCAGACGGCTGAATCTGTATCCCTGCAACTTCAATCCATCGCTGTGCACCTTTATGATCTTCACCGAAGATTTTTACGGCAAGAAGAAGAATCAGGTTAAATGCATAAATAATCCATGCCATCCGCAGTATGAAATGGTAATCAATCAGTGCGATGATCATCATCACGACGATACCGACAATAATACCGAGTAACTGTTTCTTTTCATAAGTCGGATTGTCAGTTGCACTTGCAATTACGTTTAATCCGAGTATGGATAATCCGGTAATGAAAAGAATCAGACGGACATTCAGATGATTAAACTGGTACATTTTTAACTTTGAAAGTAATTGTTTATAAAATCGAAGCATTGGAATCCCTTCCTGTATATATATTACATTGAAAATATTACTTTCCGTGATGTAATTCTTTGATTGGAATATTAGCAATCAGTGCGGGAACGGAACCATTATTTCCGTCAGACTCGGTCTGTGTAATCTGGATGTCCAGCCCTTCACTGTCAATTTCCATGTATTTTGCGATTACTTTTATAATATCGTTTTTTATCAGCTCCATTGTTTCCGGGGAGCAGTTTGCCCGGTCAGAAACAAGAAGAAGCTTTAATCTGTCTTTTGCAATATCACTGGATGTTTTTTTTCGAAATAAATCCATAACGCCCATTTTAAATCCCCTTTCTAATTCTTCTTAAATATGTTGGCAATCTTGGAAAAGAAACCGTTTCCGGCACTTAAATCAAGCATTGGAACTTCTTCTCCGAGGATACGCTTACAGATATTCATATAAGCCT
>FR900185.1:15399-23479 GCA_000437755.1 Roseburia sp. CAG:303 | reverse complement strand
GGCCTGCCAGAGTATTGTTTCCGGCGAGAGGTTCTCCCTGATTGGTTGAAATTACAATATTTTCATCATCCGGTACGGCACCGATCAGATTAATTGCCAGAATATCAAGAACATCCTCCAGCGACATCATTTCTCCCCTCTTTACCATGTCAGTGCGGATTCTGTTTACAATCAAATCAGTGCGTTTCATTTCATTTGCTTCTAACAGGCCAATAATTCTGTCCGCATCACGGATTGCGGAAACTTCCGGTGTTGTTACAACGAGTGCACGGTCTGCTCCTGCGATTGCATTTTTAAAGCCCTGTTCAATTCCAGCCGGGCAATCCAGAATTATGTAGTCAAATTCCTGTCTTAATTCATTTGTAAGTGCTTTCATCTGTTCCGGTGTAACACTTGTCTTATCCCTTGTCTGGGCTGACGGAAGCAGATAAAGATTATCATAGCGTTTATCCTTAATCATAGCCTGTTTCGGACGGCAGTTACCTTCTACAACATCTACGAGATTGTAGACGATTCTGTTTTCAAGTCCCATAACAACATCCAGATTTCTAAGACCGATATCAGTATCGATCAATACGACTTTCTTATTCAATTTTGCAAGGCCTGTACCTACGTTTGCTGATGTTGTTGTTTTTCCAACACCGCCTTTTCCCGATGTAACAACTATTACTTCACTCATTTTTACACCTACAAATCCTTTCTCGTAATTTTAAAATTTTAAAACATTTAATAAATCCTTACTTAACGGATCAATATAGATCGTTCCGTTATTTAAGTAAGCAATTTTTGTCTCCGGTTTTGCCTTTTTCTGCCTTTCCGGACAGCGGGCAATGGTATCGCCTATCCTTACCTGGACAGGTGCCATGTCAAGAGCAACGATGAATGCTTTTCCATCACCGTTCATACCGGCAGAAACCGTTCCCTTTAATGAACCCAGAATAATAATATTCCCGCCGGCAGATACACTGGCTCCCGGATTAACATCCCCGATTACCACAATAGAGGTATCGCTTTCCAGAATCTGACCGGAACGCAGTGTTCCGCGGAAAAACTTTCCGGTATTCTTATCCACGGCAGCCGTGGGCTCAGGCATGGGTTCATCTTCCTTATTATCATCTATATTTTCAATTTTTTCAACTGATTTTTTAAAAATTTCTGTAAGTTTTTCATCATGATCAATAATACATGCAATATTCAGATCCGATGATTCGCTGATGACGTTCAGCAGTTCCTTCTGCTGTTCATCATCCAGATTTCTTCCTTCAAAAGAAATAGCCATTGTTCCGTTTCCGAAAAAACGGGCAGATTCTTTTAATTTTTCTTCCAGCTGGTTTTTGATTTCGTCAAATGATGTATCTGAATCCATGACGACTACAATTCCATATTTATTTCCCTTTATTACAATAGAATTTTTCTTCATGTGATCTTCCCTTCCCATATAGTATGTCAGTTACTGTGCAGCCGTCGTGTCCGAAGCCTTTACCGGGCCGTCGGATGTGCCGGCAAGAATCTGATCCAGAGTTATTTTTCCGAAATAGAAGTCATACACGTCATTTGCCAGTTTGATGGCATTTCCAGAGGTATAACCATTCTGGAGAACAACACTCATGGAAATCTGAGGATTATCAAATGGTGCATAGGATATTACCAGTGCGTGGTCAGGTGTCTTTTCATTTTCCTGTGCCGTACCGGTTTTTGCAGCAATGCTGCTTCCAAAATGCTTACTCATTCCATAATTCGTTGAATCAGCAGCAGATTTCATACCCTGCTGTATGGTACTGATGGTAGAATCCGCAACTGCCAGTTTTGTCTGGGATTTCTCTGCAGCAGTCTGTTCATTTCCGTTTACATCCACTACCTTATCAATCAGTGTAAGCTCATAATTTACACCATTTGAAGCAATGGTATTTACATAGTGGGCAAGCTGTACACCGGTGAAGCTGTGGGAACCCTGACCGATTGCAGATGCAACACCACTGGTTGTTGAAAAGAGTGGTGCGGATTCTTCTACTTCTACACCGGATTTAGAGGTAAGACCGTACATATCACCGTATTTCTTCAGACGTTCCAGTGCTTCACTGTCGGAGTAAGTACCGTTTGACATGCTTCCGAGACGGTATGCAGTTTCATAAAAGAATACATTACAGGATACTTCTATCGCTTTTACCACACCGATCGTTCCATGTGAACTCGGATAAATCCAGCATTTTGGTGAAGGAGTAATCTTGGTAAAGATACCCGGACAGTTGATACCGGTCGCGGCTGTGATAACACCTTCTTCCAGACCGGCCGTTGCAGACAGCGGTTTGAAGGTAGATCCCGGAGCGGTACGCATCTTCGTTGCTCTTGCATACAGCGGGCTGGATTTGTCATCATTTAACAGATTCCAGTAATCCGAGTCAATCGCACCGGAAAATACATTATTATCATAGCTAGGATAAGATACCATGGCAACCACATCCGAAGTACCAGGTTTTACNNNTCCGAAGTACCAGGTTTTACCATGGTAACGGAAGCGGAACACGGATTCAGGGCAAGCATTGCCGGAGTAATGGTAAGACTCTTTATCTGTGACAGCATGAAATCATATGAAGATAAAGAACCGCTGGTCAGCCTTGAATAAGTGGATTCATCATAGGCAAGCACTTCCTGGTCATAAAGAAGCTTGCATACCTGGTTGCCACTGAGTGTTCCGTTATAAATCAGGTACTTATAAATCAGTTTTGTAAAATCCTTATCCTTCTCTATATAATTCTTAATATAGGAAACCAGTGAATTATAAATGGTGTCCCGGTCAATGTAGGTATCTTCCACATCGAGGATGCTTGTATCCACCCAGTCATTATCAATACAATATAAAAGCATATTGCGAAGGCTCAGACCATCACGCATCCAGTTTTTATAGGTTTCGTCATCGGTATCAATGCTGCTCTTCGGAATCAGGTTTACCCCATAAGAACTGTCGGAAAGCAGATTAAAGATATAGGTATAATATTCATTCATCTCCGCACTCTCCGAAGACAATGCACCTGCCTGGCTGTTATACAGCTGATTTTCTATCGTTTGCAGAACCTCTGTTTTACGGGAATTCATTCTTGCATAAATGGTTTTCTCGTTTTCACTTGCATTCTGCAGATTGAATTTGTCACAATCAACAATATTGTTATTAATAATCTGGAAATAAGCATCGTATACGGAAATTTTCCAGTCCTTATTATTATTTTCATCCACAAGACTGTTGACCATGTTGGAAGCAAGAATGGAAGCAAGATGCTGTTCAATCAGATGGTAAATACCGATCTGTAAATCGGAATGAATCGTCAGATAAACATCATTTCCTGCCACGGATTTCTTTTCATCCACAACGGACTGTACCTGTCCCATGTTGTTGACAAGAACCTTCTCATATCCTTTTGTTCCTGCGAGCTGACGCTCATAGCTTTCCTCAATTCCGTCTTTTCCGACAATATCATTCAGTTCGTACTTAATGTCGTTATCCGCAAGCTGGCTGTTCAGTTCATTCATCTGTTCTTCCGATATCTTTCCGGTATATCCGATAATATGTGAAAAATACCGGCTGTTATTATAAATACGCTGGGTATCTTCCCCGATGGTTACACCTGGCAGTTCATTGGAACTTTCGTAGATGGCAGCCATCGTATTTTCGCTGACGTTCTTCGCGATCGTGGTACTGATGTATTTCTGATACATATTCAGGGACAGATCATAGCGGATCATGGCGATTTTCCATGCCTGTTCTTCATCATAGGATTCGTCAATATTGTATTTTTCGGAACTTTTTAAATATTCCACCGCCTGCTGTGCTGTGGTTTCCGATAATTTCTCGTCCTTGGTATCAAGTGTTTCTTTTCCGTATATATTTTTCAGGAAACGTGCTTTCGTACTGTCACTTAGAGAGCTGGAATAAGAATATGTATAAATATTCTCCGCCCCATTATTGCTAACCGTACATACAACAGGGAAATCATTGATCAGGGAATCCCCATTTTTCTCGATAATTGTAATTGTTTTGCTGATGATTTCATTCATCTGGCTGTTTTTATAAACGGAACTGTCCAGACGGTCTTCGATCTGGACGGAATAAGTCGTTTCGTTATAAGCAAGCAGATTACCGTCAGCATCATAGATATTTCCGCGGGTTGCAAGGGAATATCTTGTTTTTTCTGTTTTCTGGTTCATTTCCAGTATGTAGGAATTTGAATCCGTCGCAATCTGAAGATAGAATACTCTGGATAAAAGGGCAGAAAACATAATTAAAAATATGACACAGATAACAAATGTCCTGGAACGGATTGTTTTAATCAGGATCTCCCAAATCTCTTTTAACAAGTTTTTCTTCACCTCTTTTTTCAAATTTGTCCAGTTTTATGCTGATGACTTTTAACAGCCGGAAAATAAATACTGCCACAAATGCAGTATAGATCACTTCCGGAAAAATGATGAACTTAAAATAATTCGCAATATCCAGATAACCGCGCAGCAGAAATGTAACACAGTAATACAGGAAATTATAAGCAAGATCGCTTGCCATGGTAAGCAGTACCGGAATACAGATATCATCGGTATAAAAAATCTCATTAAACAGCCCGTTGATATATCCGAGATACATGAATAATATACCGTTCATACCGATAACACCAGAGTACCCGTAAAAGATATCAAGCAGAATCCCTGACAGAAATCCCATGTACATCCCATGTTTTTTTCCACGTATAAAACCGGAGCAGCATACAAAAATCAATAAAAGATTTGGTGATATGCCGCCAATGGAAATTGTTGTATGAAATGTGGTCTGGATAATAAAAATAATAAATATCAGTAACAGGGATATCAGATTTCTTAACATAACATTCCCTCCTACTGTGCCGTGTCATCTTCAACAGTTTCTTTTAACTGTGTAATAACCAGTACTTCTTCTATCTGTGAGAAATCCACAACAGGCATAAGATAACCGGATTTAGTAAGTTTATTGCCATCGTCTGTAATATTTGTTATGTATCCGATCAGGATACCTGGAAGGTATTTATCACTGATATAAGATGTGAGCAGCATATCCCCGTCCTTGATGCCTGCATCTTTGCTGATACCGGAAACGCGGATATAACCTTCGTTCATTAATTCTAAATCACCGGATACAATACAGTTATCAGAAGTGGAGGCTGATTTTGCACTTACATTGCTATTGTCATTGATGATCGTAGTTACTTTTGAATAATTCTTTCCCACATAGGTAACGCGTCCGACCAGACCGGCATCTGCAAGCACATTCATATCCACTTCGATGCCGTCCTCCGAACCTTTATCAATCGTAAATTCAGAAAACCAGTTATCCGGCTGCATACTGATTACTCTGGCTGCAACCTTCGGATAATCAGAGTAAATATCATCCAGCTGGTACAGTTCGCGTAATTTCTCCAATTCGCTTTGCTGCTGAATCAGGATACTGTTCTGGGACTGGATATCTGCAAGTTTCTGCTTTAATTCCTTATTTTCATCCTGAAGTTTTGCATATTCCTTAATCGTGTCTGATTTATCAGCCAGCCAGAGACCGACATGATTCATCCCTTTCTGTACAGGTACTACGATCTGTGCTGCTGAATTTTTTATGGTATTGCCAAACGGCTCACTGATAAAAGATACAATAATGAGCAATGCACAGCCGCAGGACAGAAACGTAAGGATATATTTTGCTGGAATTGTATGTTTTGTGCGTTTTTTCAAGGTTCCCATATCCTCTCTGATTTAAATTTTACGTTCAGTAATTAGTTATACTGTTTCTCTCTTGGTATATAGGTAAGACTGGATAACTCCGGAGTAGTAACGATGGATGCAATTCCACGGATAACGGTTTCGGAAGGATTCTCTGCCATATTCACCTTCAGTCCGGTTTCTTCTGTAATTAATTTATCGATATTTAAAATCTTTGCAGAACCACCGGTCAGGTAAATGCCCTTTGCATAGATATCCGCGGTAAGTTCTGGTGGAGTTCTCTCAAGAATCAGTTTAATATTTTCGATAATCTGATGAAGCAGTTCCTTGATCGCCTCATGAATCAGGGATGCAGAAATTTCTCTTGCATTTGGAAGCCCGGTAAGGATATTACGTCCATAGGTCATGGCAATGATATCTTCATCCGGTTCAATGGCATCGGCAAGCTGCATCTTTATCTGTTCCGCAGATCTGCTTCCAATAATCAGATTATATTTCTTTCTTACAATTCCGCAAATTGCTTCGTCGAATTTAGAACCGCCGGTTTTGATTAATTTGCTTAAAACAATACCACCCAGGGAAATAACGGAAATCTCAGTTGTATCAGATCCGATATCCACAATCATATGTCCGTTCGGACTTTGTACATCGATTCCCATACCTACAGCATCTGCAATCGGTTTTTCCACAACGGTAATATTTTTTGCTTTCAGTTTTGCATCAAGAATAACATCATAGAATGCACGTTTCTCTACTTCTGTAACATCCGTAGGAACTGCGATACAATAATCTGCACCGTTTACGGTTTTTCCTCCGTTTAATTTTTTATAAAAACAGCTGAACAGTGTTTCCATATTTTTAATGTCCGCAATTACACCGAATTTTACCGGAAAGGAAACATTGATATTTTCCGGTGCTTTTTCATACATTTCAAAAGCCTGGTTCCCAAAGCTGAAAATTTCATTTTTATTTTTGATTGCGATAACGTTTTTTTCATTTAAAATATTATCACTGGAACTGCTGTACATTTTAATGTTGCTTGTTCCTAAATCGATTCCGTATACATGCTGTGCCATTTTTTGACTCCCTTTCTGTTTCTGAATATTACAATAAATTTTTCTCACTGAAGCTCATGTATTTATTATCTCCAATAATTATATGGTCAATCAAAGATATACCAATCAGTTCTCCCGCTTCCCTTATTTTCCTGGTACTTTCCAGATCGTTCCGGCTCGGTGTCGGATCCCCGCTGGGATGATTATGCATCATGATAATGCTTACTGCCTTATATTTCAGGGCTTCCAAAAAGATTTCCCGCGGTGCGGCAACCGCATAATTGACAGTTCCCATCGACAGTACACTCTCTGCAAGCAGTGCAGATTTTGAATCAAGCATTAAAAGCCAGAGTTCCTCTTTTTCCTTATGCCGCAAAGACTCCATATAATAAGACGCAACGGTCTGTGGTTCGCGGAAAATAAGCTGTTTTCCGCGGCCTGTGGAGGCAATCCGTCTTGACAGTTCGGCAATGCAGACAATCTGTATCGCCTTTACCATACCGATTCCACGGATTTCCATCAGTTCTTTTACGGACAGATTACTGAGACCGGTAAGACCTTTCGGACCGGTCAGATTTAAGATCTGCGCCGCAAGTTCCACGGATGGTATGCCATTTGCCCCTGTCCGTATGATAACGGACAGAAGTTCTGCATCGGTTAATGCACCCGGACCACAGGAGAAACATCTCTCGTAAGGTCTTGACTGGGCGGGTAATTCTTTCATTTTCTTTTTTTCTTCCATATAAACAACCTTTCCTGTCTCTCCCGGCAGGGCATGGTCACTATATTTTATAATATCACATTTGCAAAATATTGTATATATAAAAATTATTACACTTTTGTGTCTATTTAATGAAAAGCGTATTTATATCGATATGGCCACTGTTGATAAGGTATTGCAACGATTTCATGATACCAAGCTTTGCATGATACCAGGTCAGTCCGCCCTGGAAATATACGGCATACGGAGGTTTGATCGGACCGTCTGCACTTAACTCGATGGACGCACCGGAGATAAATGCACCGGCGGCCATGATAACATCGGCATCATAGCCAGGCATGGCCCATGGTTCCGGTACAACATGGCTGTCAACCGGAGCGGCTGCCTGGATGCCCTTGCAGAATTCGATGACACCTTCCGGAAAACCGAATTCCACAGCCTGGATAATGTCGTGACGCTTTTCCGTGCTGTTCGGAACAACTTTAAATCCCAGTTTTTCATAGACATTGGCAGCAAAGATAGCACCCTTTACGGCGGAAGCTGTTACGGTCGGGGCAAGGAAGAGTCCCTGATA
>FR900185.1:6609-15391 GCA_000437755.1 Roseburia sp. CAG:303 | reverse complement strand
AGTCCCTGATAGAAGCTTCTGTTTACACTGAGGGAAGCACCGACTTCTTTTCCAAGTCCCGGAGTCATCAGACGGTAAGAAGCATTCTCCACACATTCTTTTGTTCCGGCGATATATCCGCCAAGCGGTGCAAGTCCGCCACCCGGATTTTTAATCAGCGAACCGACAATCATATCTGCTCCGAAATCGGAAGGTTCTGTCACGTCAACGAATTCCCCATAGCAGTTATCTACCATTACGATAATATCGCTGCGGATGCTTTTAATAAAGCGGATGGCTTCCCCGATGGCTGCCACACTCAGGGTTGGACGCGGAAGATATCCCTTGGACCGCTGGATTTCGATTAATTTTGTTTTATCGGTAATGGCATTTTTGATTCCTTCAAAATCAAAAGATCCGTCCGGCAGAAGCTCCACCTGCTTATAGGTAACACCGTATTCCGCAAGAGAACCTTTTGTTTCGCGGATACCGATTACGCCCTCTAAGGTATCGTAAGGTTTGCCCGATACGGAGATCATCTCATCACCCGGTCTTAAATTACCAAACAAGGCGATGGTAAGTGCATGTGTGCCACAGGCGATCTGCGCACGAACCAGGGCATCTTCCGTGTGGAAAACATCGGCAAAAACAGCTTCTAAAGTATCCCGCCCCGGATCTGTGTAACCATATCCGGTCGAACCTTCAAAATGCATTTCACTGACCTGGTTTTTCTGCATTGCCTGAATAACCTTCAGTTGGTTAAATTCGGCTGTTTCATCAATCTTCCGGAAACGATCCTCCAGATTCTTTAATATTGCATTGGAAAAATCAAACACTTCCTTTGAAATTCCAAGATTCTCATATGAGGTATATAATGTCTGCATTGTAAACTCCTTTATACTGATAAATTCTGGCATTCGGAAACCAGGTGGGCAAGGATCTGGTCTTTGTCCATCCCGAAGTCTTCATAATTAACCCACTGCACGTCTTTTTCCCGGCGGAACCAGGTGAGCTGGCGTTTGGCAAAATGTCTGGTATCTCTTTTGATGGTATAGATGGCTTCTTCCCGTGTACAGTTTCCGTTGATATAATCACACATTTCTTTATAGCCGATGCCCTGCATGGATACAAGGTCTGTGTGATATCCGTGGTTTAACAGCCAGCGGACTTCATCCTCCAGACCGGCAGCAATCATCAGATCCACGCGTTTGTCAATTCTCTGATAGAGAAGGGTGCGATCCATATTTAAGACAAAATAACGGAAATCATACGGCGAAATACGCTGACGCTGTTCCTCATTGTGAACAGAAATTTTTTCACCGGTCTGGTGATAATATTCCAATGCCCGGATCACCCGTTTTACATTATTGGCATGAATGTCCCTGGCGGACTGTTCATCCACTGCAGCAAGCATTTTATGAAGTATCTCTGCCCCGTCCCTGGCTGCGACTGACTCCAGTTTCCTGCGGTATGCCATGTCATTCTTTTCTTCCGTAAACTGGATATCATACAAAAGGGACTGGATATAAAATCCGGTTCCTCCTGCAATAATCGGTATTTTTCCAGCCTGATAGATTTCTTTTATCGCCGCTTTTGCTTTTTCCTGAAAAATATAGATATTAAATTCTTCATCCGGCTCCAGTTCATCGATTAGATAATGGCGGATACCATGCATTTCTTCCAGTGTGACCTTTGCAGATCCGATATCCATATGCCGGTAGATCTGGATAGAATCCGCACTGATAATTTCCCCGTTGATTTGTTCTGCCAGGCGGACGGACAGTTCGGTTTTGCCAACCGCGGTCGGACCCGTCAGAATAATTAATGGTGTTCTGTTTTCCATATACATTTCCTTTCCGGCTGGATTACACGATTCGTTTAAATTTCTTTTCCAGCTCATATTTGCTCATTGAGATAATGGTCGGACGGCCATGTGGACAGTGATATGGATTATCCAGGGTCAGCAGCTCATCAATCAGGGTATTGGCTTCCCGGATGGACAGTCTGTTGTTTCCCTTTACTGCCGCCTTACAGGACATGGAAGCAATCCGTTCCATGATAAGCTCGGAACCGCCTCGGATATTTCCGTCATCAGCAAGGGTATCAATCATTTCCATAAGCATATCTTCCCGCGCCAGTTTATATAAATCATACGGAACCGTATGAACGGCATAATCATTTCCGCCAAATTCTTCGATTTCATAGCCTGCACGTGCAAATTCCATATGGTATTTTTTTACCAGTTCCCCTTCCCGCAGGGACAGATTCAGGATCATGGGCGGATTCAGCTCCTGTGAAATATTCTCTTTTGCTTTCAGACTCTTCATGGTGCGTTCAAACAGGACTTTCTCATGTGCCGCATGCTGGTCGATGATGAACATCTTTTCCCCATATTCCACGATCCAGTAGGTTTCAAATACCTGTCCCACAATCCGGGTTCTCGTTCGGGCATCTTTTGAAAGAAAACTGTCATCAAAAAGAGTCATCTGCTCCGGCTTCCGGTAGTCATTTTCCTCTTTTAATACCGGAGGGGAAGAAACCGGTCTTTCCGGCTTTTGAGGTTCTTTCTGTATTTCCTGAGATTTTGTGTTTTTTAGATTTTCCGGCAGTTTTGTATTTTGTATTTTTTGAATCTGCGGATCTTTCTTTTCTTCCCGTCTTTTTGTTTCAAAGATTTCCGGTGTTTTCGTAACCTCTCTTTTTAAAGGGGCTGGCACTTTCTCCTCTTCTGCTTTTACTTCCACAATGAGATTTTTTCCCTCCAGTGTTTCATGAATCAGTTTTACTATTTCAGGATATATCTCATCTGCATTCCTAAGCCGCAGTTCCATTTTGGAAGGGTGGACATTTACATCAATCAGTTCCGGTTCAATCTGAAACCGCAGTGCCGTGAACGGATATTTGTGCTGCATCATGAAGTTTTTATAACCTTCTTCAATAGATTTGTTAATAATCATGCTTTTGATAAAACGTCCATTGATAAAATAATTTTCAAAATTGCGATTTCCACGGGAAATCAGAGGCTTTCCGATAAATCCTCCTATCTGTATATCAGGAGCAGAAAAATGGACTTCCAGAAGATTAGAGGTGATTTCCCTTCCAAAAATCTGGTAGATTACGTCTTTCAGATTTCCATTTCCGCTGGTATTTAAAATATGTCTGCCATTATTAATAAAGCGGATGGCGATTTCAGGATGGGACAGTGCAATCCGTTCTACGATATCACTGATATATCCTGCCTCGGTCATGGCAGACTTTAAGAACTTCTTCCGTGCCGGTGTATTGAAAAACAGATTGCGGACGATGAAGGTTGTGCCATCCGGAACACCGACATCTTCAATGTCATTTTTCGGTGTTCCGCCGGCTATTTCATAACGGCAGCCCATTATGGCGGATTTGGTTTTGGTAATCAGTTCGACCATGGAAACAGCGGCAATGCTGGATAATGCTTCCCCTCGGAATCCCAGAGAACCGATGGACAGTAAATCCTCCGCAGTCTTTATCTTACTGGTGGCATGTCTTAAAAACGCAGTCGGAATATCTTCCTTTGGGATTCCGGCTCCGTTGTCCGTGATCCGGATCAGGGAAATTCCGCCCTCTTTTATTTCAATGGTAATTGCCGTTGCCATTGCGTCAATGGCATTTTCCGTCAGCTCTTTTACCACGGAAGCCGGTCTTTCGATGACTTCGCCGGCTGCAATCTGATTAATCGTATTTTCATCTAAAACATGTATCTGCTCCACGAAACTTACATTCCTTTCTCAACACTCCAGCGGTTTTTTAATTTACTCTGAAGCCTGTAAAGTGTGTTTAATGCTTCAATCGGTGTGAGATTTCCAATATCCAGCTCCTTTAATTCCTTTAGGATATCTTCGTCTTTTACCGTGTCAAACAGGGACATCTGGGCCATATCCAGTTCGTCCGGCTGGTTTTTGTTTCTCTTTTTATGATGTGTCTGTGCCGCAATCTCCTTTGCATTTTTGGAAATATCCGCATCGGAAAGCTGGATGGCAAGTTCTTTCGCCCGCTCAATCACACTGTCCGGTACACCGGCAAGTTTTGCAACCTGGATGCCGTAACTCTTATCCGCACCACCCTGTATAATCTTTCGCAGGAAGACAATATTATCTCCCTGTTCTTTTACTGCAATACAATAGTTATTTACACCACTTATCATGCCTTCCAGTTCTGTCAGCTCGTGATAATGAGTGGCAAATAAAGTCTTTGCTCCCAGAAGCTTTGTATTGCTGATATATTCCACAACTGCCCAGGCAATACTTAAACCGTCGAAGGTGCTTGTTCCCCTTCCGATTTCATCCAGAATCAGAAGACTGTTGGAGGTGGCATTCCTTAAGATATTTGCAACTTCGGTCATTTCCACCATAAAGGTGCTCTGACCGCTGGCAAGATCATCGGAAGCACCGACTCTTGTAAAGATACGGTCACAGATTCCGATACTGGCACTTTCCGCCGGAACAAAACTTCCGATCTGTGCCATCAGCACGATAAGGGCGGACTGCCTCATATAAGTAGATTTTCCTGCCATATTCGGCCCGGTAATAATTGCAATCCGGTTTCCGGAATTATTCAGATAGGTATCATTGGCAACGAACATATCATTGGAAAGCATCTGTTCTACAACAGGATGTCTGCCGCCTTTGATATCAATAATACCCTTTTCGTTGATCTTTGGCTTTACAAAGCGGTTTTTCTCCGCAATATAGGCAAGGGAAGCAAAGACATCCAGGCTTGCAACTGCTTTTGCCGTATTCTGGATTCTTACGATATGTTCGGCGATTTTTGTACGAATTTCCGTAAACAGCTCATACTCAAGGGCATATAATTTATCCTCCGAACCTAAAATAGTCATCTCAATTTCTTTTAATTCGGGGGTAATATAACGCTCTGCGTTGGTAAGTGTCTGTTTTCTGGTATAATCTTCCGGCATTACAAAGCTGTCTTTGTAGGCATTGGTAATTTCAATGCAATAGCCGAAATTCTTATTATATTTTATTTTCAGGGTTTTTACACCGGTACGCTCCCTCTCTTTTGCCTCTAACTCAGCAAGCCAGGATTTTCCGTCCGTTTTTGCATGACGCAGCTTATCTACTTCTTCGTTATAGCCTTCTTTGATGATTCCGCCCTCTTTGATCAGGATCGGAGGTTCATCCACGATGGATGTAAGAATCAGTTCTGTAATATCGGTCAGTGCGTCCATATTTTCATTGATTTCCGTAAGCATGGAATCATCAAATGTTCCGAGAATGTGTTTCATCGGCGGAAGCATTTCAAGACTGGTGCGGAAGGAAACAAGATCCCTCGGATTTGCCGTATTATTTGCAATCCTTGAAATAATACGTTCCAAATCATAGATTGGATTCAGATATTCACGAAGTTCTTCCCGGTCGATTGCAGAATTTACAAGTGCCTGTATTGCCCCCTGACGTTTCAGAATCTCTGACTTCTCGATTAACGGCTGCTCGATATAGGTTCTTAAAAGTCTTGCTCCCATTGCGGTTTTGGTCTTATCCAGAATCCAGAGCAGGCTGCCTCGTTTATTTTTTTCACGCAGGGTTTCTGTCAGTTCCAGATTTCTTCGGGTGGAAGTGTCAATGACCATATATTTTCCGGTTACATATGGTGTAATCTTTGTAAGCTGTGACAGGGAATTTTTCTGGGTCTCTGTCAGATACTGCATCAAAGCACCCGCACTGACGGAACCGGTTTCAAAATCGCCGATGCCGAGTCCTTCCAGACTATGTATGTGAAAATGATCTAACAGTGCCTTTTTTGCCTCGGTATCATCAAAATACCAGGATTCAAGGGAAAATACGGAGATATGAAGCCGTTCTTTGATATCGTCCAGATCAATGCCGCTGACATAGAAAGCATTGTTGCATATAATCTCGGACGGCATGAATTTGTAGATTTCGTCGGTCAGTGTCCGCATGGAACGGACTTCCGTCACATAAAAGTCTCCGGTGGTCACATCGCATACAGAAATGCCGTATACATCGCCGACATAAATGATGCACATCAGATAATTGTTTTTGGTTTCGTCCAGTGCGGAAACATTAAAATTCGTTCCGGGAGTAACCACACGGATGACCTCGCGGCGAACCAGTCCCTTTGCTGTCTTAGGATCTTCCACCTGTTCCCCGATGGCCACTTTATAGCCTTTGTTGACTAGTTTATTCAGATACATTTCAACAGCATGATGAGGAACGCCGCACATAGGTGCCCGTTCCTCAAGTCCGCAGTCTTTTCCGGTTAATGTAAGTTCCAGTTCTTTCGATACCAGAATGGCATCCTCAAAGAACATTTCATAAAAATCTCCAAGACGGTAAAATAAGATGCAGTCTTTATACTGTTCTTTGGTTTTCATGTATTCCTGCATCATAGGTGATAACTGTCCCATTCTTCTATCCTCTCTTCCCCATGTAATAGAATCCTTTGGATTCTTCGAATTTTACAGGGATAATCTGTCCAATCAGACTTTCGTCTCCCGGAAAATGCACGACTGCCCCGCAGCTGAGTCTGCCTGTCATATAGCCATCGTGCTGGCTGTTTTTCTCTTCTACAAGAACATCGAGAGTCTGTCCCTCGAATCTTCCGGTTCTCTCTGCTGAAATCTGCTGTACTTCCGTGAGCAGCCGGTCAAAACGTTCTTTTACAACATCTTCCGGAATCTGTTCAGTTAAGGCAGCCGCCGGTGTTCCGGTACGTTTGGAATAGATAAAGGTAAACGCACTGTCGTAACGCACCCGGCGGACAATGTCCAGTGTTTCTTCAAAATCGTCCTCTGTTTCGCCCGGAAATCCGACAATAATATCTGTAGTGAGTGAAATGTCCGGCATGGCAGTCCTTATCCGGTCAACCAGTGCAAGATAGGACTCTTTGGTGTAATGACGGTTCATTTCCTTTAAAATGCGGCTGCTTCCGGACTGTACCGGAAGATGCAGCTGGGAACAGATTTTCTTTGAATTTTTCATGACTTCGATTAAGTCATCGGATAAATCTTTTGGATGAGAAGTCATAAAACGGATTCGTTTTAATCCCTCGATTTCCTCCACCTGTTTTAAAAGTTCGGCAAATGTAACCGGAGTTTCAAGATTCTTACCATAGGAATTTACATTCTGTCCCAGAAGCATAACCTCAACCACACCGTCTGCAACCAGTTCCCGGATTTCTCGTATGATCTGTTCCGGCTCCCGGCTTCTTTCCCGTCCGCGTACATATGGAACGATACAGTAGCTGCAGAAATTATTGCAGCCGAACATAATATTGACACCGGATTTGAACGGATATTTTCTTTCTGTCGGCAGCTCTTCCACAATCTGATCTGCCTTGTCCCAGATATCAATAATCATCTCACTGTTACACAGGCGCATATAGATAAGTTCTGCAAATTTATAGACATTATAAGTTCCGAAAATAAGATCCACAAAGCGGTAACTTTTTTTCAGCTTATCGACTACAAGTTCTTCCTGCATCATGCAGCCGCATAATGCAATTAACATTTCTGGATTTTTCTTTTTCTTATTGGATAAAGCACCAAGTCTGCCGTATACCTTTAAATTGGCATTCTCTCGTACGGTACAGGTATTATATATGACAAAGTCAGCATCCTCCGTTTCTTTCGGGATATATCCGATCTGTTCTAAGATACCCGATAATTTTTCGGAATCCCTTGCATTCATCTGACACCCGAATGTCTGGGTACAGAAAGTCAGTTTCCGTCCAAGCTCTTCTTCTTTCTTTTGGATATATTCCTGACATTTTCGGATATAATAATACTGGCGGTCCGGTTCATTCACCGGTGCCGGTCCGTCGGTATTTACCTTTGTAAAATCAATATCTGTATACATGATAGTTCCTTTCTTTACTGTTGTGCGGAGGAATCCGGATTCAGATATAAATTATATACCTGGTTCAAATCCGGATTTGCGGATAAAAGAGTATTTAATTCGTCCGATACCTGTGCAGATAAAATCTGGAAATTGGTATCATTCGTTATTTTCTGCTTGTCAAACTGGTCATCCACGGTCAGATTGTGGATGCGGTATCCCATTTCGCCGTTTACCAGGAAAAGGATATCAATGGATGGCAACAGTTCCTCGTAGTTGTATAGCTTTACTTTATAGGTAACAACCATAACAAGGTAGTTTTCATCAATAATATCCAGATCGGTCTGATAACAGACAAAATCGGAGACACGCTCAATATATTTTTTATTAATGGCAAGCCGGTTTTCATTGATGCCTGTGGTGGAATCAATATAAGGACTTACCTGGTTGATATCTCCGCTTATGACATAGGCATTGTAAAAAGCAGAGATCAGGGAAGTAAGTTCGGAGTTTCCGGAATCCGGTGTCCAGGTAAGAACCGGAGCTGTTTCGGAGTCCACTTCTGTTCCGGATGAATCTGCGGTAGTTTCTGTCTGGGTTGTGTTATTTTCTTTTTCGGGATTGTCCTTTTTCGTCATTGTGTGTATTACAATCAATAGTATAATAAGGATAAGAAGCAGGATTCCGATATGAAACTGCTTTTTGTTATTCTCATAAAGTTCACGGATAAAATTCATTTGTACCTCCTGGATTTCAATGTTTTCTATGGTTATATCTTCAAAACAGAGTTTATTTTATCAGATGTAAACAAAAATTGCAAGAAAGACTTGCAATTATTCCATAAATAGGTTATAATACATAAATGTAATTCTGCACGCGTAGTTTAATGGATAAAACGCGCCTCTCCGGAAGGTGAACTGTGGGTTCGATTCCCGCCGTGTGCATTATACAGGGAA
>FR900185.1:2526-6570 GCA_000437755.1 Roseburia sp. CAG:303 | reverse complement strand
GCATTCCTCTCTTTCTTTTTTCAGGTCTTTATAAATCCTCTTCTAAAATACAGTCAAGTTCCCGGTTATAATAATAAACCGAATAGGAAAGAATCTCTTCCCGGTCAAGTTCGGTGTCGTTTACTTCCTGTACCATGGATTTTAATTCATCCATTTTCAGCCCCTGTGACTCCGGCACAAGCAGAACTTCATGAATACTGCTTGGTATGATATAAAAATTCTCATTCTTTTCGCAGGCAAAATTCCGAAGAAGATCTTTGTATAAAATGCAGGATGCCCCATTGACTTTTTTTGAGTTTGTCAGAATGTATACCGGCATTTCATATTCTGCAAAGCAGTCCGGAACGGGATGTATCTGTTCCGGCTGTCCGCCCGTGGATTTGTCCAGCAGGGAACAGATCATATCCGTCATGCTGCATATGCTGGCAGGAAACAGATCCGGTGTATTATATAAGGCATCCCGGTAAAGGTCACCAATGTCAATTTTCCAGAGGAGAAGGTGTTCCTCACGGATAAGAAATACCGCATTTTCCAGGCCGGAATCCGCATTGCAGCAGACGGACACATAAAAGACGATCGCAAGATCACAGAAGCGGACATAGGGAATATGTGAAAGCAGACTGCTGTTTTCCTTGTAATTAATCAGTTTGAAAGAAACTCTCCGGTGCAGCTTCCTGTAATCCGTAAAATCTTCCGGGCGGACAGGCAGATTGCAGGCATACTTAAGATACAGCCGGTGAATATCCTCTGCAATGTCCGTTATTGCCCTGCCCTCTTTATACTGTCCGTAATACTGGTTCAGATAGATGGCGGGTGCCATATTGACACTGTCCTGCCGGATAATCAGCCCATCTAATTTTACACCGTTATTTTTGTCAATCTGTACAATATCTATGGTCGTATGTTCCCCTAACCGCAATTTCATTTCGGAAACAATGGATTCTAAAAATTCCTGATAGTTCATATTATCTCTCCTTTATCTGATTCAGGTTGAGATATTATTTAGATTTTGTTAAGGTATATTAATAATATATTAAACAAATGTAAAAGTCAAGAACTATTTATCTTTTTCCAGTACAATTACAATGTCATCCACTTCGCCAAACAGATGATATCCGTTTTCCAGATAATTCTGTGCAGCCGGTCGGTAAATCTCACCATTCTTTCCTTCAACAGAAAGCACGATGTAATCCGTAGTATCCCCTGTGGTATATTTATGGATTTCGTCCCTCTGTGCCAGCGGAGAAACATAGGTTGTCGTTGCTGAAACGGAGGCATCTTCCGGAATCCGTTCCAGCAGTTTATGGACTTCCCCTTTTATGTCCCCGTTTGTCTTATATTCACTGTAATATGTATTCCTCGAAGAAATCGAGGCGGTGGATAATAAAAACGACAGAATGATAATATAGGCAGAAAATCTTCTGGCACGATTTCCCCGGAAGCTGCTTAATTCCAGATAGGTAAGGTAAATAACAAGTGTACCGGAAGCATAGGCATACTGGTAATATATGCTATGCTGGTACTGGTAATCGGAGAGGAGATTCAGCAGCACCAGAGGAATTAATAGGATATAGCGGCTGAGTTTGCGCGTGTATAGTGGCAGAAACATTACCGGAACAAACATCCACAGCAGAAATTCCACTTTTTCCGCATCCAGCAGCTGGCTGATCGTGTATGCCGGATCTTTTAAAATATTCATAACCAGTCCGGCGATTCCATCATAATCCGTTACCATAAGATTATCATATCTTCCCAGTGAAGTAATGGAGTTCCCGGCATCTCCATAGATTCCCATAAAGTGGAATACAACAAAGAAATAAATCACAGAAAATGCCAGAATAAAAAATCCGGTCAGTTTTCCTTTCCAGTCTTTCTGGTCCACAAGTTCAAAAAATCCGATACAGGCTGTATAAATCGGTGCATCTTCTTTGACGGATACAATCAGTAAGGTAAAAAGAATAATGCCCGGAAGTTTCCGTGAATATTTTTTTTCGGATTCCAGAAAGTATACCAGCCATAAGATAAGTGGCGGAAGAAATTTATTTTCATGAAAATCATAAAACAGTCCGCCGCGGAAGGCCGGATACAGAAGATAGGCAAAACACAGGGCAAAACATACAACCGGTCTGAGTTTTCTTCTTTTACACATAAGATAAAGCGGAATCACACCGGATAAAACGGCAGTCAACTGAACGAGAATCAGTGTCACCGGTGACGGGAATAACGCATAAAATGGCAGAATACAATAAAAGAACGGTGAAAAATGAATGGAAAAATGTGAAAGCAGCTTAAAACGTTCACATGTGGTATATGGAATCAGTGTTTCTTTTAAATAATGGAACATCTGTACAAATATGCCAAAATCAAAGGTTACCGGCTTGAACAGAAAAATACGCAGAACCGTCAGTGAGCCGAGATAGACTAGGGTAAATACGAACAGCAGAATCACATACCTGGTCATTTTTCCTGAGGACAGATTTAACTGATACAGGAAAGAATACGGATTTTGATAAAGATACCGGACTGCAAGTATAAGAAAAAATCCGATCATGCATATATAATAGATATTTTCTGTATTTAGAGCAATCAGGAATCCATAGCTGACCAGGGTAATGAGAAAAAAGATTTCATCGGAGGATATACCGCAGATTTTCCGGAAACCGGCACAAAAAACAGATAAGAGTATAAATAAAACGAAAACAAGACACAGATACTTTTCTGTGCCGAACTGATTCAGAGTTTCAATGGATGTGATACGCTTCTGATTTTGCGTCAGAACGAATCCTCCTGCGGCAATCAGGGCTGAAATAAGACGTAAAATCCGGTTTTTATTCACACTGGATAAACACATAATGCTTCCTTTCTATAAAATATATGATTTGTTCTTGTGCTAAAAATGGACTGCCGCTGTTACACGGCAATCCATTTCTGTGATTTCTGTTCAAAGAGATAAATTAAACTCTTGATAAATATTCGCCTGTCCTTGTGTCGATCTTGATCTTGTCACCCTGTTCAACGAATAATGGAACATATACAGTAGCACCTGTTTCAACAACAGCCGGCTTTGTAGCACCTGTAGCTGTATCACCCTTGAAGCCAGGTTCTGTATCTGTGATCTCTAATTCAACGAATAATGGCGGCTCAATAGCAAAAACAGAACCATTGTGGGAACAGATCTTAACCATCTCGTTCTCTTTTACGAATTTAAGAGAATCACCGATAGTATCGCTGTTTAATGCGATCTGCTCATAAGTATTAACATCCATGAAATTGTATAAATCGCCATCAGAATATAAATACTGCATATCTACTCTGTCGATACGGGCCTGTGGGAACTTTTCTGTCGGACGGAAAGTTTTTTCTACTACACCGCCGTTCTTAATGTTCTTTAACTTTGTTCTTACGAAAGCAGCACCTTTTCCAGGTTTTACATGCTGGAATTCAATAATCTGATATACATTTCCTTCAATTTCTACTGTAATACCATTTCTAAAATCACCTGCTGAAATCATTAAATTATCCTCCTTAAAGTTCATGTCATCTGACATGATATATTTCTATTTTATAATATTACTGATAAATTTTCAACTATTTTTTACAAAATATGTTTAAGAATTTCCTCCGCAATGTCCGGCACTTCTTTTCCATCTGTACAAATAATAATATCTGCGGCATCATGGTAAACTCTTTCTCTTTTTCCCATCAGCTCCTGAATATATTCCGGAGACATATGATTGCGCAGAAGCGGACGCTCGGTATTTGTCCGGATTCGGTCATAAATAGTCTGTGCTGTTGCGGTAAGCAGGATAATGCGGCCATGTTTCTTCATCTCGGCAACATTTCCGGTGCGCAGCACCGTTCCTCCTCCGCAGGACACGATCTGCTGATCGTTTTTCAGAACCTCGGCAAGACATGCGGATTCCAGATCGCGGAATGCTGTTTCTCCGGATTTTGCAAAAATATCATTGATGGTCATACCGGATTTTTCTGTGATATACGCATCCAGGTCGATTTCCTTTCGGCCTGTTTTTTCGTGAAGTTCTT
>FR900185.1:2031-2497 GCA_000437755.1 Roseburia sp. CAG:303 | reverse complement strand
TGGAAATAGTTGATTTTCCGGTTCCCATAAATCCAATTAATATAATATTATTGTTCATACGGATTCTCCTGTTATAATAATTCTAATATTTTGCGTAACTGTGTGGCTGGAATCTGTCCCGGAGCAGACGCATCTGTACCAGCTCCGAAGGTAATGCAGGAGCCAAAGGTTTCCCCACAGATCCGGCTGACAGCACCAAGTTTCCCCATGGATATGGTAATAAATGGTATGGATAATTCCTTTTTTGCCCGGGCGGAAACCGTTAAGAGAGTAAGGACATCCTCTTCTGTGTTTGGCATTACGGCGATTTTTGCAATATCGGCATATTCTTCCATGTGAGTTAATGCCTCATACATTTCTTCCCCGGAAGGAGTTTCCTTAAAATTATGCATGGAAGCAATCACGGAAACTCCCTGTTTTTTTGCCAGCCCGGATAGACGTTTTAGCAGGTCGTCTCCTTTTGACA
>FR900185.1:0-2013 GCA_000437755.1 Roseburia sp. CAG:303 | reverse complement strand
TTTTGACAGTTCGATATCGATCAGATCAATACATCCGGACAGGATGCATCCGGACAGGATATCTTCATAGGTATCGCAGGAAACCTCCTGTTCCCCACCCTCCTGTCTGGTACGCAGGGTGCATAAAAGCGGGATATTACCAAGGTCAGTTTTTACTTCCCGCAGTATGGTTTTTAAATTTTCCGGATCTGTGAGATGCTCCAGATAATCGAGCCTGAGTTCTGCAAGATCCATACAGTCCCCTGCCTGCTTTTTACATTGTGTAATACAGTGTTTCAGTTCGAAACTGTCTTTTCCCATAATCGGAATACAGATTTTTGGTTTTCCTGTTGTCAGTGTGTTTAAATTCATGTTTGTAAATCTCCATTTATTTTGATTTGAATAAAGAACGGAACCAATTTATAATCTTTGAAAAAATGCCGGATTTCCGGGCTGCTTTTGCAGACTTTCCTGGTTTTCCCAGTCTGGCATCCTCATAATCTTCATCCTTATATGCGTTTAAATCCCTGCGGACATATTCGCCTTCCAGTCCCCGGTGCTCCGGAATATGCGGTCTGTTTTTGTTCATGGTTCTGGTAAGAAGCTGTTCTTCCCTTTTTCTCTTTTCCAGTATATCCTGTCCGGCTTCAAAGAAACTGTCCATG
This sequence comes from Roseburia sp. CAG:303, assembly GCA_000437755.1. Classification (GTDB taxonomy): domain Bacteria; phylum Bacillota; class Clostridia; order Lachnospirales; family Lachnospiraceae; genus CAG-303. Next base: position 1,369 of record FR900185.1, on the reverse strand, counting down.
TTGGCTTTCCGTACACGCTCTTTTGCATCTTCAAGCTTTTTTAATTTCTGCTCCTGCTCCAGTCTTTTGGCAAGCAGCAGGGCATTGCGTTTTCTGTCCTTCATCTTTTTTAATACAATAAGGCAGATAACAAAGACGGCGACGAAACCGCAGGTAAGCAGTATTTCAACGGTAAACTGAAAATCCTCGCTGTTATTCTGGGTTTTGGAGGCAGCCTTTGAGATTTTTTCAAAGGTATTGTGATAGCCCATGAATGCGGCGATTACTGCAGCAAGTATCAATATTGCAAGTATCAGGATGACACCCGCTGTATCCTTGTCCATCCGTTTCCTTTTCTTTTTTTCTTTCTGTTCATTCTGTTCATTCTGTTCTTTCATAATCAGACACCTTCTCCATAGTATTCTAAACGTTATAAAGTATAGCATTATTCCATGCCTTTTTCAAGAAATATCTTGCATAACTACATTCTCCGTTATATACTGTTTCAGGAATATTAACGGAAGAGAGGTTTTTAAGATGGAAATAAATGGTTCTACAATGCTTACCGGTCTGCTTGGAAGTCCGGTGTCGCACAGCATATCCCCGCTGATGCATAATGAGGCATTCCGGCTGATGGGATTAAATTATGCCTATCTCTGCTTTGATGTGGGTGCAGAGGATTTGAAGACTGCAGTGGATGGCCTCAGGGTATTGAATGTCAGGGGCTTTAACTGTACCATGCCGGATAAGAACAGAATGTGTGAGATTGCTGACAGGCTTTCGCCGGCAGCACAGATTATCGGAGCGGTAAATACCGTGGTTAATGATCAGGGTGTACTTACCGGATATAATACCGATGGAATCGGTTATATGAAATCCGTAAAGGCAGCAGGATTTCATATTATCGGAAAGAAAATGACTTTACTGGGAGCAGGCGGTGCTGCTACTGCGATTGCAAGCCAGGCGGCACTCGATGGAGTCTCAGAGATCAATATATTCAGCAGGAAGACAAAATTCTGGGATCGTGCAGGCAGACTTGCAGATACCTTAAACAGCCGTACAGACTGCAAAGTATCTTTGTACGAACTTGCGGATACCACATCCCTGAAGGCATCTTTAAAAGACAGTGCCATACTGACCAATGGAACTTCCGTAGGCATGGCTCCGGATATGGAACACAGTCTGATTACCGAACAGGAGTTCTTCCATGAGGGGCTGATTGTATCGGATGTTATCTATAATCCGAGGGAAACCATGTTAATGAAGCTTGCCAGGGAAAACGGATGTCACACGTTTAACGGATTGTATATGCTGTATTACCAGGGAGCAGAAGCATTCCGTCTGTGGACTGGCATGGAGATGCCGGAGAAAGAAATCAAAGAAAAGTTTT
>FR900184.1:5336-10295 GCA_000437755.1 Roseburia sp. CAG:303 | reverse complement strand
CTATCAATGAAAAGGAGAGATGACTTATGTTAGTACCGGAACTTTTTAATGATTCAATGTTTGATGATTTCTTTCAGGATATGGGATTCCCATTTTATAATGACCATGATATGAGAATGGCAGAGAAGAAGCTGTACGGCAGACGTGGTAAAAACCTGATGAAAACAGATATTAAGGAAAATGAACAGGGATACGAGCTGGAGATGGATTTGCCTGGATTTAAGAAAGAAGAGGTGCAGGTATTATTAGAAAACGGATATTTAACCGTTCATGCGGAGAAAGGACTCCAGGAGGACGATCAGGAGAAGAAATCTGGAAAATACATCCGCAGGGAGCGTTATTCCGGAGCCTGTGAGCGAAGTTTCTATGTAGGCGAAGATTTGGAGCAGGAAGATATCAAAGGGGAATTTAAACATGGCATCCTGAAACTCTTCGTGCCGAAGAAAGAGAAAAAGCCGCAGGTTGAGCAGAAGAAATATATTATGATAGAGTAATTACCGCAATAAATCAGAGTTTTAGATAAGAAGCAGGTGCTGGGAGCAGTGCCTGCTTCTTTGCATACAAGAAATTCTGTGTCAAAATCATGCGTTTCATGCGAAAAAACGTCAATTCGTGCATTTTGTATTGAAAAATTTCCAGAATTTGCTACCATATAAATGGAACAAAAGAAAAGCATGATACGAGGTAGAATGGATGAAGAATAGGAAATGTTATGAGATTAGTTTATTTGTAATATTCTGTATTACATTAAACTATGCGGGTAAGATACTGGCAGAGGCATTACAGCTTCCGGTATGGATGGATGCTTTCGGGACGGTTCTCGCGGCTTATGTGCTGGGACCTGTGTGCGGAGCAATGGTAGGAGTATCAGTAAATATTATCTATGGAATGATATATTCCTGGACCTATATGCTGTATGGTCTGGTCAGTGTGATTGTAGGCATTATTGTAGGAATTTCGGCAGCAAGAAAATATATGGAGAATCTGTTCGGAACATTATCCCTGTGCTTTATGGTAACGATTCTGTCTGTAGGAATATCATTGCCGCTGAACTACTGCTTTTTTGACGGAATGACAGGAAATATATGGGGTGACGGCGTGATCGAGGTGCTTACCAAACTTGGTTTCCACTCCGGAATCAGTCATTTTGCAGGACAGTTCTACATGGATTTTCTGGATAAGGTATTTACCATTGTAGTACTCTTTTTGTGTATCCGGCTGTACCGGCGGATGCGGGAGAAAAAGAAAAACGGAAAAACAGCTGTCGGGCTGTTACTTTTTCTTTTCCTGATGGCAGGAGCAGGAAAAGCACAGGCAGACACAGTAAATCCGGAAGAAAAGACAGATTACACTACCTATATACAGACGGTTTATAACAGGGAAAACGGTCTGCCGGGCGGCTGTGCGAATGATATTGCCCAGACTGCGGATGGAATCTTATGGATCGGTACTTATGGAGGATTGTACCGTTATAATGGAAATGAATTCCAGTGGATGGATGAATTTGAATCCGTAAAGACGGTAAACTGTCTTTATACCGATGAAGAGGGCAGATTGTGGATCGGAACGAATGACAGCGGGTTATCCATCTGTATTAATGAAACCATTACCAATGTTGTGTCGGAAAAAGACGGACTGACGGCAGATTCCGTCCGCTGTATAACCCAGAGTTCCGATGGGGACTATTATGTAGGGACAAGCGGTGCAATGTCGATACTCACGCTGGCGGGTGGATTGTCAGTGAAAGATACCATTCCGGAAATCATCTATGCGAACAGTATAGATTCCGATCAGAATGGAAATATTGCGGTGGTTACGGACGAAGGAAGATTATATCTGATCCGCGGGAAGGAAATACTGGCAGAGCTGCAGCAGGAAGAAGGGGAAAACTACACCTGCTGCAGGTTCGATGAGGAAGGAAAATTATATGTGGGAACATCCGGAAAAACGATTGAAATATACGACTGCGGAGAAGAACTCATGCTGTCAGAACGGTTGTCCTGCGAAGAACTGAATAACATAAAGTCAGTATGTTTTCAGGAAGACGAAACTCTCTTCCTCTGTGCCGACAACGGTATTGCATATTTTGACGGAGAGGGTGTATATCATATGCTGAATACGGATGCCTTCAACAGTTCCATTGACCATATGATTCAGGATTATCAGGGAAATCTGTGGTTTACCTCATCCAGACTGGGGCTGCTGCGCCTGTGCAAATCTGTTTTTATGGAAGTGTACAGCCAGAGCGGGATAGAAGACAATGTGACAAATACGGTCATCCGGTGGAATGGAAAGCTGTATGTCGGAATGGACGGCGGCCTCGAAATCGTGGACGAAGCAGCGAACCAGCCACAGCATAATATGCTTACCGATATGCTCGATGGGGTAAGAATCCGCTGTCTGTTTGTGGACAGCAGAAATCATCTGTGGATAGCAACCACGGGAAAAGGTATCTATGAAATATTGGAAGATGGACAGTTCCAGGTCTATGATCAGGACGGCGGAACAAATGGAAATAAATTCCGAAATATCATTGAACTGCAGGATGGAACGATAGCGGCAGCCGGTGATTCCGGTCTGACCTGTATCAGGGATGGAAATGTAGTTTCTGTCTTTGGTGCGAAGGACGGATTACGCAATCCGAAGATATTATGTCTGTATGAATACCAGGACGGTGTTATTTTTGCAGGAACGGACGGGGACGGAATCGCCAGAATAAAAGATGGCAAACTGGAAAAAGTTTACCGGAAAGAAAATGGTCTTGGCTCGGATGTGATTCTGCGCATGGAAAAATCTACGGACGGGGAAGGACTGTTCATCGTAACCGGAAATAGTATCTGCTATATGGATCAGAACGAAGAAATCAGGATTCTGGATAATTTTCCATATTATAATAACTATGACGTGATACATGGAAATGACGGAAACCTCTTTGTGCTGAGTTCTGCCGGAATTTATGTGGTGGATCAGAATGCACTGATAAGCGGTGCGGACCTGGAATATAAACTTCTGGATGCAAAGAGCGGTCTGGAAAAAGCATTGACTCCGAACTCCTGGAATTATACGGATGAAAACGGAAATCTGTATTTGTCAACGGACAGCGGAGTTCTGTGCATAAATCTGGATAATTATGAAATTGCAGTCCGATCCTATCGTATGCAGATACGCATGGTTAAGATAGATGATGAAAAACTTACGGTTGAGAGGGAACAGGAAGTATATATTGAACGTGGTGCGGAAAAGCTGGAAATATTTCCGGAGATTATTAATTATTCCGTAAATACACCGTATATCAGCATCTATCTGGAGGGATATGACAGCGAGCCGAGAATCGTGCCGCAGAATGAACTGACAAGTATCGTATATGCAGGACTTCCGGTAGGAACATATACCTTCCGGCTGGCAGTTCTGGACAGCAAAGCCAGAAATACCGTGGTTGAAAGCAGTTATACGATTATAAAAGAAAAAGAAATATATGATAACTACTGGTTTGCTGTATACATGGTTGTAGTATTTGCCATGGCGGTTGCATATCTGACCTGGCTGTTCTTCCGGACACAGATACAGAGAACATTAAATATGCAGAAAAAGGAACTGGAACTGGCAAGAAATCAGATCGAGATGGGAAATGAAACCGTTCTTACCATTGCCCGGACTGTGGATGCAAAAGATGAAAATACCAGCCAGCATTCCGCCAGAGTCGCACAGTATTCGCTTATGATAGCCAGAGAGCTGGGATTTGATGAACAAAGCTGCGAAGAATTAAAAAGGGCAGCATTGTTACATGATATCGGAAAAATCGGAATACCGGACAGTATTCTGAATAAACCGGCAAGACTTACGGATGAAGAATATAAGATTATGAAGTCGCATGTAGTAAAAGGCGGGGAAATACTGAAAAACTTTACCCTTATTAAAAATGTGGAACAGGGAGCATTATATCATCATGAGAGATATGACGGAAGCGGCTATGTGCATGGACTGAAAGGGGAAGAAATACCATTAAATGCGAGAATCATCGGTATCGCAGATGCGTTTGATGCCATGACGGCAAACCGTGTATACCGCAAAAAACTGGATCTTGACTATGTAATCGGAGAGTTAAAACGCGGACGCGGGACACAGTTTGATCCGAAACTGACGGATATTATGCTTGAATTAATCGCAAAAAAGCAGATCAATGTAGACGAAATCTATGCGGACAGTAAAAAAACGGAGGCGGATACAGATGAAAAGAGTATATAGAATCACATTCCTCACAGTTGCAGCCGTAATTATATGCGTTGTGGCAGCACACCAGTTCTTATTAAAAGAAGATGCACAAAAAACAATAAAAGTAGGCTTCCTGTACGTTGGAGATGCTACGACCACTTACACCAACAATTTTATCAAAGCCCAGATAGCAGTCGAAAATGAATACGGCGACCGGGTTGAGGTTATCGCAAAATACAACATTGCAGAGGGAACGGAAGAAAAGCCTCTGCAGGAGCTTGTGGATGCCGGCTGCGAACTGATCTTTTCCACCAGTTATAATTATGGTGTGACCACGAAAGAATTTGCCGAACGTTATCCGGATGTGCAATTCTGCATGGCAACCTGTGCCAATGCAAATGAAGAACCCAAACTTGCCAATTACCATACCTTTATGGGCGAAATTTATCAGGGAAGATATGTTTCCGGAGTGGCGGCAGGTCTGAAACTTCAGGAGTTAATTGAAAACGGTACGATCACGAAAGAGCAGGCAAAAATAGGATATGTGGCAGCATACCCATATCCGGAAGTAATCTCGGGTTATACGGCATTTCTTCTGGGTGTGCGTTCTGTTGTGGAAGATGCGGTCATGAGTGTCCGCTATACGAATAAATGGAACGACTATCTCCAGGAAAAGAAATTCGCCAGGGAATTTATCAAAGAAGGCTGTGTCATTATTTCCCAGCATTCCGACACGGCAGGACCGGC
>FR900184.1:0-5303 GCA_000437755.1 Roseburia sp. CAG:303 | reverse complement strand
CCGCCGCAGGAACGCCGGTTTACCTCATCAGCTATAACCAGAGCATGACAGATGTAGCACCGACCACATATCTGACTGGCTGTAAGATAAACTGGCAGCCGTACATCATGGGTGCAGTAGCTGCAGTTCTGAACGACAAACCCATAGAACAGTCCATACGTGGAAATGTAAATGGCAACGATCTGGGGGCAGGATTTGAGGAAAACTGGGTGGAAATGCTCGAACTCAATGAATTCACCTGTGCCGCAGGCACACAGGAAAAACTCAGAGAAGTAATAGAACAGCTCGAAAAAGGAAAGATAGAAGTCTTTCAGGGGGATTATACAGGAACGGATCCCGATAATCCCCAGGATGTGTACGACCTGCGAAAAGCATATAAGGAAAATGATAAAAGTTCTGCACCGACATTTCATTATGTGCTGGATGATGTGATAACTGTGGAATAGGACATCGCATGTAAAAAATAGTCGACCTCTAATAGTGTTAAAAGACAGGGAGAACGACAAAAGTGGAATATTCAATGAAAATGGAAGAGTATAAAGAAAAAACCAAAGTTAAAAAAGTGAAAAGTTGTTTTAATTTTGCAGGTAGACAATATAAGGTATTGCAAGCGGCAAAAATACATGATATGATTAGGGACGGATATAAATATAAACATAGTGGAATGTAAATATTATAAACTTATAACAACCCTGTTTTGAAAAATAGATATAAATATAAACATAGTGGAATGTAAATTGTGGTTCTGCAATTACAAGTTATGCAAGGAATTTTAATATAAATATAAACATAGTGGAATGTAAATATGCATTAAAAGAGAAATGTATAAAACAATTTAAGATATAAATATAAACATAGTGGAATGTAAATTGTGGTTCTGCAATTACAAGTTATGCAAGGAATTTTAATATAAATATAAACATAGTGGAATGTAAATAAATTTAAGGTCCGATGAACCACAAAGTACGATAACATATAAATATAAACATAGTGGAATGTAAATCAATTAGCAATGTTAATTTTAGCTGGAAAAGAATCTATATAAATATAAACATAGTGGAATGTAAATAGAGTTAATTCGTTAGAAAACAACGTAACAGAAATAATATAAATATAAACATAGTGGAATGTAAATGATGAATTTAAAGGTATTAAAGTTCACAACACAAAAATATAAATATAAACATAGTGGAATGTAAATGATAGCGTTGCATTGACTTGTCCCGCTCTGGGTTCCGATATAAATATAAACATAGTGGAATGTAAATGTTATCCGTTAATGATGGTAGATGTACGCACAACGGAATATAAATATAAACATAGTGGAATGTAAATATTCCTAAACCGGCATTTCTTTCTGAAAACATAATAATATAAATATAAACATAGTGGAATGTAAATCAAATTTCTGTTATTCAAATTCGGAGTTTTTATTTTCATATAAATATAAACATAGTGGAATGTAAATTATTATGCAAGCGAGTTCATAGAATGCGACTGGACCATATAAATATAAACATAGTGGAATGTAAATGAAGATTTAGTATTTGTTACCACACCCGATATTAATATATAAATATAAACATAGTGGAATGTAAATCTATGCTATCGAATTTATAGAATGTGACTGGGTAGTATATAAATATAAACATAGTGGAATGTAAATCACTACTACGCAAGTGAATTTATAGAATGTGAAACCATATAAATATAAACATAGTGGAATGTAAATCTGAAATTCGCAGCGTCATCAATTTCGACTACACACCATATAAATATAAACATAGTGGAATGTAAATATAGATTTTGCCCCATCTGTGCCGGTACACATCATAATATAAATATAAACATAGTGGAATGTAAATACTCCTATAAACGTAATTCCAGAACGGTTTGACAAAATATAAATATAAACATAGTGGAATGTAAATATTCCTGTAAAAGTCATTCCTGAACGGTTTGACTAGTGGAATGTAAATCATACCCATTATTGCCTGAAACCTCTCCCGAAACCATATAAATATAAACATAGTGGAATGTAAATCATACCCATTATTGCCTGAAACCTCTCCCGAAACCATATAAATATAAACATAGTGGAATGTAAATTAAATTTCTATTATTCAAGTTTGGTGTTTTTATTATATAAATATAAACATAGTGGAATGTAAATCATACCCATTATTGCCTGAAACCTCTCCCGAAACCATATAAATATAAACATAGTGGAATGTAAATGTGCTTACTGGTTCTGGTAAAGTGTTTGCCCCGATATATAAATATAAACATAGTGGAATGTAAATTGGGAAGTCATAAAGCAAGCGGGCAAGAAAACCAATATAAATATAAACATAGTGGAATGTAAATACAGATATCCGGTCCTGGTAGGCTTCGTGCCTGACAGATATAAATATAAACATAGTGGAATGTAAATAATTTTGAACCTGCTGTAAAGCACCATCCTGATATCATATAAATATAAACATAGTGGAATGTAAATGAGACTGGATTGCTTACATCTTCTATATTACCGCATATAAATATAAACATAGTGGAATGTAAATGAATACACTGCAGATGTAGGCATAAAAAAGGGTGAAATATAAATATAAACATAGTGGAATGTAAATTGTTTCTTCCGGATTTGTTTTAAATGGAGTTTGCAATATAAATATAAACATAGTGGAATGTAAATTTTGAAGCACTGTAGTTTTTATTCCAGCCAATGAAATATAAATATAAACATAGTGGAATGTAAATATCGGAACAATCCAGTTTAAGGTTTTTAAAAATTCCCAATATAAATATAAACATAGTGGAATGTAAATGTCCGTTCCGGGTTAATACCGTACTGCCGCCCTTTATATAAATATAAACATAGTGGAATGTAAATGCAGCCGGATGCAGTTAATCAGGTCGAACGGAATGAATATAAATATAAACATAGTGGAATGTAAATGTCTACTGCCTGCGGAATATATGCGTTTGCCGATGATATAAATATAAACATAGTGGAATGTAAATCGTTTCGCTCGCCGCTACTCTGGAAATCGATGTTTCTATATAAATATAAACATAGTGGAATGTAAATACGTTAAATCTGTTACTTATCGGATTATCGTTGTTAATATAAATATAAACATAGTGGAATGTAAATACAAATCTTAAATTCCTGAAAACTCATTCTATAAATATAAATATAAACATAGTGGAATGTAAATCGTTTCGCTCGCCGCTACTCTGGAAATCGATGTTTCTATATAAATATAAACATAGTGGAATGTAAATAGAAGTTCATCTTCCATATCGATCACCTGCCGCATATATAAATATAAACATAGTGGAATGTAAATAGAAGTTCATCTTCCATATCGATCACCTGCCGCATATATAAATATAAACATAGTGGAATGTAAATAGAAGTTCATCTTCCATATCGATCACCTGCCGCATATATAAATATAAACATAGTGGAATGTAAATAGAAGTTCATCTTCCATATCGATCACCTGCCGCATATATAAATATAAACATAGTGGAATGTAAATAGAAGTTCATCTTCCATATCGATCACCTGCCGCATATATAAATATAAACATAGTGGAATGTAAATAGAAGTTCATCTTCCATATCGATCACCTGCCGCATATATAAATATAAACATAGTGGAATGTAAATAGAAGTTCATCTTCCATATCGATCACCTGCCGCATATATAAATATAAACATAGTGGAATGTAAATAGAAGTTCATCTTCCATATCGATCACCTGCCGCATATATAAATATAAACATAGTGGAATGTAAATAGAAGTTCATCTTCCATATCGATCACCTGCCGCATATATAAATATAAACATAGTGGAATGTAAATTAGTCAACCGCTGTTGTAGAGCTGGACAAATTCACCATATAAATATAAACATAGTGGAATGTAAATGTAATCTGCATCTGGTAAGAGATATGCAGATAATTATATAAATATAAACATAGTGGAATGTAAATTAGTCAACCGCTGTTGTAGAGCTGGACAAATTCACTATATAAATATAAACATAGTGGAATGTAAATACGTTAAATCTGTTACTTATCGGATTATCGTTGTTAATATAAATATAAACATAGTGGAATGTAAATGAATTGATTAGTATGTTTTCTGATATCGTTATTACATATAAATATAAACATAGTGGAATGTAAATGAAAGTCAGGGAGTGGAACCATGCGGTTTTTGTTATATATAAATATAAACATAGTGGAATGTAAATCCCCCCCCTTGGCGATATGTACAGGCTGGCAATCCATATAAATATAAACATAGTGGAATGTAAATCAGGTTGTATTTCATCCCCTTTAAGTTCCGTAACGATATAAATATAAACATAGTGGAATGTAAATCAATCTAACATAAGGTGGAAAATCAAATAATTGCATATAAATATAAACATAGTGGAATGTAAATGCGATTGCACCACCGGCCCCGGTTGCATAAACAAATATAAATATAAACATAGTGGAATGTAAATCTCCTACCTCACGGTAGAAAGAATCCGTGATTTCTATATAAATATAAACATAGTGGAATGTAAATCTACTTTTCTTCCAACAAATCCACCTTTGATATCCCATATAAATATAAACATAGTGGAATGTAAATCAGGTTGTATTTCATCCCCTTTAAGTTCCGTAACGATATAAATATAAACATAGTGGAATGTAAATTGAATTACGTTGAAGTATTAAACTACTTCAATGCGATATAAATATAAACATAGTGGAATGTAAATCAAATTTTAGTTAGAACATCAGAGGAAACAAAATTTATATAAATATAAACATAGTGGAATGTAAATCAGGTTGTATTTCATCCCCTTTAAGTTCCGTAACGATATAAATATAAACATAGTGGAATGTAAATATAATATGGGGGTGCAAATTACAAAGAGTCACAAAGATATAAATATAAACATAGTGGAATGTAAATGCACATGCACACCCATGTCATCATTCCCATTATAATATAAATATAAACATAGTGGAATGTAAATACATTGAAACGGTTGACAATGAACTAAATGTGATTAAATATAAATATAAACATAGTAGAATGTAAATGCAATAGATAAAAGCTTCATCTAACGCACCAAAATGATATAAATATAAACATAGTGGAATGTAAATTCATGATCAAGCACAAGGTTAATACTTGCAATCGCATATAAATATAAACATAGTGGAATGTAAATGTGTCAATAATGCTTTTGTTGTAACATATTCGTTATATAAATATAAACATAGTGGAAT
>FR900183.1:53077-59595 GCA_000437755.1 Roseburia sp. CAG:303 | reverse complement strand
CAAAGTGCGTAAATTCAAGGATTTCTACATATCCTTTCTGTGTAGTCCTACCACAGTCTCCACATGAACGGTCATTGGAAACTGATCTATGGCGCATACCCTGTCTACTTTATATCCTCGTTCCTGCAGAATGACAAGGTCGCGTGCGAGGCTGGTCGGTTTACAGGAGATGTAGACGAGTTTATCGACACCGAAGTCTATGATTTTTTCCAGTGCTTTCGGGTGAATACCGTCGCGCGGCGGATCAATGACGATGAGGTCCGGCTTTTCTTCGATTTCATCGATAACTTTGAGGACATCGCCTGCGATGAACTCACAGTTTTCCAGTCCGTTGAGGGCTGCGTTCTGCTTTGCCGCCTCGACTGCCTCTTCTACGATTTCCACACCAATTACTTTTTTGGCAACGGCTGCCAGCATCTGGGCAATCGTTCCCGTTCCGCTGTACAGGTCGAAGACTACTTTGTCCTTTGTTTCCCCGACATATTCTCTCGCCTTGCTGTACAGAACTTCTGCTCCGAGCGAATTTGTCTGGAAGAAAGAAAATGCTGAGATTTTAAATTCCAGTCCGAGGATTTTTTCGGTAATATAGTCCCTGCCATAGAGAACATCAGTTCTATCGCTCTGTACGACATCGGCAAGGCTATCGTTATAAGTGTGAAGGATTCCTGCGACACTGCCGAAGTAGTCCGCTGCCAGCAGTTTTTCCTTCAGCTGTCCGAGCAGTTCTTCCTCGCTGATTTTCTTACTTTCGCCACATTCCGCATAGGTCGATGTCGTTACCAGATGAATCAGGATTTCTCCGGTTTTAATTGCCCTGCGCACAACGAGATGGCGCAGATATCCGGTATGACGCATTTTATGATAATATGGAATATCACGGTCTTTAAAGAAATCAAGGACGATGCGCAATATCATATTGTAATCGGACTGCACGATCTGACATTCATCCACGGTCACAATATCATAAAAACTTCCTTTTTTATGCAGACCAAGTGCAAGCGGTCCGTCCTTGTATTCATCTCCAAAGGAAAACTCCATCTTATTGCGGTAACCCACTTCCATCGGACTTCCCAAAATTCCCTCATATTCATAATCAGAACATACCTGGTCAATGATATGTTTCACCATATCACCTTTTAATTTCAGCTGGGTTTCATAATTCATATTCTGATAGCTGCATCCGCCGCAGACCGCATAGTGCGGACAGAGCGGTTCTCTATCTTCCAGCCCGGACGGTTCGAGAACTTCCACCAGTCTGCCCTCGCACTTTCCGCTGTGCTTTTTGGATAACTGGAATCTTACCTTCTGTCCCGGCAGAGTTCCCTTTATCACAACTTTATATTCCCTGTCCTCTTCTTTATAGGTCAGGATTCCCTTGTTTGGAAATTCTATTGTTTCTATCGTTCCTTCGTAAAGCTGTCCTTTTTTCAACTGCACATTCCTCTCTTTCGCTTTGTTTATAATTGCAAATTAGCTGTCACATCTTACAATGCGGCAGCTAATCTTTATCATCCTAATCTTACCTCTGACTCTGTCCTGTGATTACAGTAAATCACTTTCATCTTCGTCCTCGTCTTCAAAGAAGTCATCTTCAAAATCATCGTCGAAGTCATCTTCAAAATCGTCATATGTTTTCTCTGTCATCTTCTTATAAATGAAATATACAGAAAGACCAACTGCAAGTACCGTTCCTAATGCAGCAAGTACACATACGATTGTATTTTTCTTCTTTTCTTCCTGCTGCTTCTTCTGCAGCATTTCTCCTAATTTGGATGCTGCAATGATTTCTTCCATCTTATTCATATAATACCTCCGTTTCAGATTATCCTTTTGTATAGTATACCATAATTTCAGGAAATTACTACACTTTTTTTAATTTTGCAAACTGTGCAAAGAGTTTTTTTACTCCATAAGTTTCAAACTGTACCGTTACCTCATAATCCCTGCCGGCATCAACAATGGATACGACCGTTCCCTGTCCGAATTTGATATGTCTGACCGTATCTCCTTCTTCATAGCCCAGTCCGTATGCACCTTGTCCTGCGGCGGTTTCAGCCGCTGCCTGTCCGAATCCTTTCTGTACCAGACCGGAATTCATCAAATCACTTGCAGACATCGCTTTTTTTCCGAATCCGCCCAGTGTTCCAGCATAGGAATTTCTTGAAAATGCTGCCCTTGCAGCAGATGTTCCCATGCCATAGCTCCGCTTCTGCTTTCCTGTTTCTGCAGGTTCTGTCACACTTCCGGAAAATGCAGAATAGAATTCTTCTTTTTCACTGCCGCTATGTTTTTCCTGGCTCTTTGTTCTTCCGTTATCCAGAATCAATGGCGGAATTTCTTTGATAAACCGTGAAATCTTATTGTACTGGATTTCGCCGCGCACCATTCTGGAACGTGCATATGTGATGGTCAGGCTCTCCATGGCTCTTGTAATGGCTACATAACAGAGTCTTCTCTCTTCCTCCAGATCGGTCGGATCGTCCGAGGTAATGGACATATATCCCGGGAACAGTCCATCTTCCATACCACACAGATATACCTTTGGAAATTCCAGGCCTTTTGCACTGTGTATCGTCATAAGCACAACATAATCCGTATTTCCCTCATAAGAATCAATATCCGCAACCAGTGCCACTTCCTCTAAGAATCCGGATAAGGTCGGCTCTTTTGACACATTCTGATAATCGGTCAGTTTATTTAATAATTCATCGATATTTTCTATTCTTCCCTGTGCTTCATCCGTATTTTCCGCCTGCAGTTCTGCTACATAGCCTGTGCCTTCTATGATATCCTCAAAGATTTCTGTCAGCGGAAATTCGCCCAGCTTGCTCCGGTAAACACGGATAGAATTTACAAAATCACGGATTTTATTGGCAGTTCTTGCCGCAATATCTATTTCTTCCGCACGTTTTAATGCATCAAAAAAGCTGATATTATTTGCATTGGCAAATGCCTGGACTTTATCCAGTGTGGTCTGTCCGATTCCTCTTTTAGGAATATTGATAATTCTTTTTACCGCTACATCATCTCTCGCATTATCGACTGTTTTTAAATACGCCAGAATATCTTTTACTTCTTTTCTCTGGTAGAAATTTACACCGCCAAAGAGTTTATATGGGATGTTCCATGAAATCAGTTTTTCTTCCAATGCCCTGGACTGCGCATTGGTACGGTACAGACAGGCACACTGACTGTAAGTGTATTTTCCCATCTCGATATTTTTTGCAATGTCCGAGGCAATTCCTTCGGCTTCCTCATAGGCATTGTCATACTGCTTCAGGATAATCTTCTCTCCGTCCCCCTTATCCGTCCACAATGCCTTATCTTTTCTGGTTGTATTATTCCGGATAACCTGATTTGCCGCTTTTAAGATATTTCCGGTCGAACGGTAGTTCTGTTCCAGTTTAATCACCTTTGTATCTGGAAATACTTTTTCAAAATTCAGGATATTTTCAATATTTGCCCCGCGGAATTTGTAAATGGACTGATCATCATCACCCACAACACAGAGATTCTTGTACTTTGCCGCTAACAGGCTGACGAAACGGAACTGTACGGTGTTTGTATCCTGATACTCGTCGATCATGATATAGCGGAATCTTTCCTGGTAATAATCCAGTACATCCGGACAGCTTTCCAGCAGTTCAACCGCTTTTACCAGCAGATCATCAAAATCAAGTGCATTATTCTTCTTTAACTGCTCCTGATATTCCTGATATACTTTTGCAATTCTCTGCTCCCCAAAATTATCCCCGGCACGTTTTTTTAACTGCTCCGGTGTAAGCATTTCATTCTTTGCAGAAGAAATCGCCGCAATTAATGTTCTTTCTTTCAGGGTTTTCGTGTCATAATTAAGACGTTTGCATATTTCCCTGATTACCGTTTTCTGATCATCCGTATCATAGATAGTAAAATTATTGTCATATCCGATTTTATCGATATATCTCCGCAAAATTCTCACGCAGGAAGAATGAAATGTGGATACCCAGATACTTTCCGAGCCGAATCCTACCAGTTCATCCACTCGTTCCCTCATTTCTCCTGCTGCCTTATTGGTAAAGGTAATCGCCATGATATTCCATGGATTTACCTGTTTATCTTCTATCAGCCACGCGATTCTGTGCGTAATTACCCTTGTTTTTCCAGAACCTGCACCCGCCAGTATCAAGAGTGGTCCTTCTGTGCATAATACCGCCTCTTTCTGTTCTTTATTCAATGTATCCAGTAACATAATTTCCTCCTGATTTTCGACTTTAAGATCATGATGTGCATCTTCGCGCAAAAAAGATAGATATCCCAAAAAGGATATCTATCCCGTTATCTGCGTAAATTAAACTAATTTCTGTCCACAGTTACCGCAGAAATTTGCTCCGTTTGTCGGTGTTCCACAGTTCGGGCAGAACTTCGGCACTGCCTGGTTTGCCTGGCCTGCCATGTTCTGCTGCATCTGGTTCATCTGGTTCATCTGACCGCCCTGCTGTGCCATCTGGCTGCTCTGGTTCATTCCCTGTGCCATCTGGTTTGCCATCTGCTGTCCCATCATAATGCCCATCTGCATCTCTGCCATGTTCTGCGCCATTCCGCTTCCGGTTCCTCTTCCGTTTAACATGGCATCCGCCATATTCATCTGCTGGTATCTTCCCACGTCACCGACCATGCTCTGTGATGCCGCGCGCGTCTGCATCTTCTGTACTTCTTCCGGATAAGTCACACTTGAAATATTAAATTCTGTAATGGAAATTCCCAGTTTACAGAGTTCCATATCCAAATCATCCTTAATGCCGCGTGAAATATCATATGCATTTGCCTGCAGATTAAACATATCCTTGCCTTCTCTGGTAATCCACTTCATCAGAAGCTGATCCAGAACGGAAAGAACTCTTTCTTTGATATCTTCCGTTGTGTACTGGGTACGCACACCCGCAACTTTATCTATCAGTGCCTGGTAATCCGATACCTTGCAGCTGAATGTTCCAAATGCACGAATCGGCATACCTCCCGGAAGATTTAACTGTGGTGCCGGAATGCTGATTGCATTCTTCGTTCCCCACTTAATTGTAAATTCCTTTGTATTGACAAATAATACTTCCGCACGGATTCCACTGTTGAACCCAAAACGGAAACCTTTTAATGTAGACAAAAACGGAATAATATCCGATTCAATATCAAAACTTCCTTCATCGGTAAAAATACCTTCGGTTTTTCCATTGTACATAAAGATGGCATCCTGTCCCGGACGTATAATCAGACGGCTGCCCTTCTTTATCTCATCGTTGCTCCATTTCCAGAATATAACATCATCCCGGTATTCTTTCCATTCGACTACATTGGATAACTGACCACTAAATAATCCCATAATCCAACCTCTCTATTCTTTTTATAAGCCCATAGAAGCCTTGAGTGCTGCAAGGTCATCCTCTACTCCTGAGTCTGTCTGCACAGCAGCATCATATTTTGCTGCAAGTTCATCTACGGAATCTCCTGTCTGGTTAAGTTCTGCCATGGCATTTGCTTCGTCCAGTCTCTTGTCAATCTTTGCTTCCAGTTTGCCAAAGTCTGAAATGCTGCTGCCAGCATTCCCTATCTTAGATGACATTTTATTCATCTTTTCCTGTGTCTTTGCTACTGCAAGTTTTGCCTTGAGTGCATCCCTCTTCGCATTCAGTTCATTGATATCACTGACTAATTTATCATGCATCTGACGCATTTTTGATGCATTCGCTGCTGCCAGGTCATATGCCTGCTGAAGGGATACCTTCTTCTCTTCGAGCTGTTTCTTCTTCGTAAGGAACTGACGTGCATCATTATCATTTCCCGCTTCGACAGCCTTGACTGCATACTTCTGCATCTTCTCAATTTCTTCGCTGCATTCATCCAGCACACGTTTTGCCCTGGTTTCCTCTGCCATGACGGATGCTGTCTCTGCTTTTACGTTTCCAAGATCTTTTTCTGCATTTCTTAAATACTGATCAATCATTTTCTCAGGATCCTCACATTTATCCAGTAATGCATTGATGTTTGATGCCATAATGTCCTTAAATCTGCTTAAAATTCCCATTATTATAAAATCCTCCTTCATTAACGTTTATATGCACGGGTCAACCGTATTCTCTTATTAGTATAACACATCTGTGATTTTATGTCAGCAAATATTTTATGAAAAATATATGGACAGCAACACTTTAATATGTTAAAATCTTACATAGTTAAAGTATCAGGTTTTTCTGACCTGAGTAAA
This sequence comes from Roseburia sp. CAG:303, assembly GCA_000437755.1. Taxonomy (GTDB): domain Bacteria; phylum Bacillota; class Clostridia; order Lachnospirales; family Lachnospiraceae; genus CAG-303. The sequence goes on along the minus strand of FR900183.1, from coordinate 53,357 downwards.
TTTTTCAGAAGAGGAGTTTTTCATGATGGCTGATAAATTAAGGACTGAGAATGTAAAAGATTTATTTGAAGCAATTCTCACATTACAGAATGTAGATGAATGTTATGCTTTTTTTGAAGATGTTTGTACCGTGAACGAACTTATCTCCCTGGCGCAGCGTTTTGAAGTTGCCGGAATGTTACGAAAGAAGCATACTTATAATGACATTGCAGAAAAAACCGGTGCTTCCACTGCCACAATCAGCAGAGTAAACCGTTCCTTAAGTTATGGAAATGACGGT
>FR900183.1:41335-53052 GCA_000437755.1 Roseburia sp. CAG:303 | reverse complement strand
ATGACGGTTACGAAATGGTTTTCTCACGCATAGAACAGACCGCAGAGTAGTCATAATGAGACCGCAGCTTTTTCTGCGGTCTCATTTTTATTTTATCTTGCTTTCTTTAACAGTTCTTTTAATTCTTCTATCTGGAATACATGATTTTTGTTACAGAAATGACAGTTTACTTCGATTGGCTTTCCATCTGCAATCATGGATTCGAGTTCTTTTTTTCCTACACTGAGCAATACTTTTGCTACTCTTTCATGGCTGCAGTTGCAATGATAACGGGTCGGTATTTTATCGTTGATTTCGAGTCCGAATTCTCCAAGGACTTTTTCAAGAATCTGCTCCGGTGTGAGTCCTTCGTCCAGAAGTGCGGTAATACTTGTAATTTCTTTGATTTTTGCTTCAAGTCTGTCGATTACTTCATCTTCAGCAAACGGCATGAGCTGGATGATGAAACCGCCTGCCTGCTTTACCGTATTGTTATGATTCATCAGGACTCCCAGTGCCACGGAGGTCGGAACCTGCTCGCTGGTTGCAAAATAATAGGTCAGGTCTTCTGCAATTTCACCGGTAATAAGGCCTGTCTGTCCGATATATGGCTCTTTCATTCCCATATCTTTGATGACTTTTAAGATTCCGTTTCCAATCGCACCGCCGACATCCAGTTTGCCAAAATAATTCGGCGGGTTCTGGAAATCCGGATTGCTGATATAACCTTTTACATCGGCATTTGCGTTTGCCGTTACCCCGGTATGTCCCATCGGTCCGTCCGCATTCAGGATAATGGACAATACATCATTCTCATTTTTCATCATGCTTCCCATCATGCCTGCTGCCGTCAGTAATCTTCCCAGTGCAGCCGTTCCGACAGGGCTTGTATTATGAAGCTGTCTTGCTTCTTCTACCAGTTCTCTCGTTGTGGATGCAAAAGCGCGGATCTGTCCGCCCGCAGCGGTCGCCCGTACAATATAATCTGCCATAATAATACCTCTTTTCTAAATCTAAACTGTTTTTTTTCCATGTTCTCTTGCAATAATACAGATTCTCTCACTCTCACCCGTCGGCGGATTATGGGTAAAAGAATCATATGCCGTCACAAATACCAGACCTGCCTGTGCAAGCGACTCTTTTATTTCGTCCAGGGAATACGCTCTCTCATAATGCGTTTCCTCATATTTCTCATACCTTCCGTCCTCACATTTTGCAAAGATGGTCAGCCCATATTCATTCATATGTTCTTCTTCATAATATGTATTTTCCCAGATAAAGCTTCCCTCTTCCCGGTTTTCCGCAATCGTGCTGTCCGCAATTTTACGGAATTTGACTTCCATATTTACATCGAAGATAAAAAGTCCGTCCGGATCGAGATAATTATTCACCAGCCGGAATACTTCCGTCAGTTCTTCCTGCTCCGTAATATAATTCAGGGAATCACAAACACTGACAACGGCTGCTACCGTTCCGTATAATTCAAATTCACGCATATCCTGCTCCAGATACAGAATATCATGTCCGCTCTCAATACGCTTTTCCATCGCTTCTTCCAGCATTTCATAGGAATTATCTATTCCTATCATATCATAACCTTTTTCCGCCAGCAGTTCCGTCATATTCCCGGTTCCGCAACCGAGATCTGCCACAATTCCGGAATCAATGTGATATTCCCTCAGCAGTCCGGTCAGATATTCTCCCCATGCCTGATAATCTATATTATCCATAAATAAATCGTATAATTTTGCAAACCCTGTATATGCGTCCATAAGAAATTCCTTTCTGTGCATTGCTTTTAAAACCCATTAATAGTATCAGTTTTTTGCAGGAAAGTCAACAAATGCCATTAAGATTCCCTTGAAAAGCTTTTTGGAACTTGCTATACTTATATATATGGATGACAGGGTCAAAAGGTCTAAACCCACATGAGCTTGCTCATAGGTGGGTGAAAGACCTTGGGACCCGCCCCAATATGAGCATAAAAGTGGAGCGTAAGCATCTTTTGACCTTAACATCATATATGTACAAAAGAAAGGATTTTTATAAGATGAAAAAAATCATATTATTTGACTTAGATGGAACTCTTATGAATACGAAGGAAGGCATTACCAGATGTGCAGCATATGCCCTGGAGCATTATGGTATACAGGAAGAACCGGATCGCCTTGATTTCTTTATCGGGCCGCCTCTTCATGTGTCTTTTCAGGAATTTTACGGATTTGACAGTGAAAAAGCTGCCGAGGCTGCCAGAATATACCGGGAGCGTTATAAGGATATCGGTGTATTTGAATGTGAACCATATGCCGGTATTTCCGATGTTCTGAAGCAGCTGAAGGAGGACAGATTCCAGCTCGGTGTAGCCACCTCCAAACCGGAAGTCTTTGCCGTCCGTATTCTGGAGAAATTTGAATTTATTGGATATTTTGATTTTGTAACCGGAAGTCTGCTTGATAATACACGTTCTGACAAGAAAGAGGTCATCGAAGAGGCACTCCGCCGCTTTGAAGTCCCGGAGGACAGGCTTTGCGATGTACTTATGGTCGGTGACAGAAAGCATGATATCATCGGAGCAAAGCAGACCGGACTTTCTTCCATGGGAGTAAAATTCGGCTTTGCGAAAGAGAATGAACTGGAAGAATCCGGTGCCGATTATATCGCTGAACTTCCGGAGGATATTGTCAGACTTGCAAGAGAATGGAGGGAGCGTTAATGAATACTTATGCTGCTGATTTACACACACACACCATTGCCAGCGGCCATGCCTACAGCACGATAAAGGAAATGGCAATCGCCGCAGAAGAAAAAGGAATCCGGCTGCTCGGCATTACGGAACATTCCAAAGGAATGCCGGGTTCCTGTCAGGATATCTACTTTTCCAATCTCCGTGTGGTTGACCGCAAGATCGGCGAAGTGGCTCTTGCCATGGGTGTAGAACTGAATATTATTGATTATGACGGCAATGTCGATATGGACCGTTCTTTATTGAAACGGATGGATATCGCCATCGCCAGTATGCATGGCCCATGTATTCACCCGGGAACAAAAGCGGAAAATACAAATGCTTATATTAAATGCTGTGAGAATCCCCTGATTCACATTATCGGACATCCCGATGACGGCCGCTACCCGGTTGATTTCGATGCCCTTACCGATGCCGCACTTGCCACACATACCCTGCTGGAATTAAATAATAATTCCCTGGATCCGGATAATTTCCGTCTGAATACCTGGGAAAATGACCGCGAAATGCTTCTCTTATGCAAACAGAAAAATGTGCCGATTATTATCGGAAGCGATGCCCATTTTTACAGCCGTGTGGGAGCTCATAATTTTGCGGAACAGCTGATCAAAGAAACAGACTTCCCGGCTGAGCTGGTCATGAACTTCTATCCGGAAAAAATAAAATCCCTGCTTGAAAAAAAGTATTGATATATAGTTTTAAATACTATATAATGTATCTTGTGAATCTATATGGTATTTTACAGACAATACGTTTTTATTGACGGATTAGTTGGAAAGTGAGTATATAATGACAGCTGATATAAAAGAAACTCTGGAATCTATTCTGAATAAGATAAATTTAATTGATGCAAATGACATTCCAAACATTGACCTTTACATGGATCAGGTTACAACCTTCATGGAAAGTCATCTCGGAAATCTCAAGCGCAGCCCGGATGACAAGGTTCTTACCAAGACCATGATCAATAATTATGCGAAGAATCATCTTCTTCCTTCCCCGGACAAAAAGAAGTATTCCAGGAATCATATGATCCTGCTTACTTTTATCTATTATTTTAAAAATGTCCTGCCCATCAATGATATTAAGACATTGATGTCTGGCATTACAGAAAAGAATTTTGCCGCGGGAAGCAAACCGGAACTTGTGGAGATTTACCGCGAAGTCATCCGCTATCAGCCTGAGATTATGGAACAGGTACGGGCAAATCTTGACGTTGTGGAAAATCTTGCAGAGGATTCTTTTGCAAAAGTAAATAAGAATGAAGAAAAAGAAGAATTAAAATTATTTACACTTTTATGTCTGCTCAGTTTTGATGTTTATATCAAAAAAACCCTGATTGAGTCCGTCATTGACAGCATGACTTCGGAAAATTAATAAAGAACTTCTATAACACCAAAGAAAAGGGACTGCATCCGCAGTCCCTTTCTTCATCAATCGTGTTTAAAATAATTGCTCATTCACATAAAAAAACGAAAAAATTAATAAAAATATGTAACAATTACGAAATTCTATACTGAAAAAGGCACATCATTTAACCATATGATTATAATCTTGTTACGTTTGTTGCCTGAGGTCCCTTTGCTCCTTCAACTACGTCGAATTCTACTGCAGCACCTTCTTCTAATGACTTGAAGCCATCTGTTGCGATTCCTGAGTAATGAACAAAAACATCGTTTCCTGCCTCATCTGAAATGAAACCGTAACCCTTCTGGTTGTTAAACCACTTTACTGTACCTTTCATAGTGTACCTCCAAATTTTAAATCTGGTCTCTCGGACCTTGTTAAAGAATAACATATTTACCTTACTCTGTCAATGAAAATCAGTCCACTAATTCCGTCAAAATTATCCTTGAACTCTCTGTAAAATCCATGTATACTAATACATGATGATAATGGAACGAAACTCTTTTTCCATTCCTTATCGCTATTTCAATTTTATAAAATGGTGAAGATATGAAACGATTTAAAAAAATAAATATTTTAAAAGAGATACGGCTTCTTTCCCTGCAGCATCTTATTCTGCCGGTATTAACCATATCGCTTGCATTAATTACCTTGAATGTCATTGATTTTAACAGTGTTTTTCATCCTACTTTATATAAGAATTCTTTTGATGCGTATTCGGCTTATACAAAGGGGGAAAATAATATAACTGTCAGTATTCCTCTTTTAAAATATACGGGCTACAATATTATGAAAGGAGATGCTGTCTCCTCTGTTTATTATTACGATCTGTCCAGTGACAAATGTATGTTTTACAAACTGGACATGAATTACAAATCCGTCAGCGATATTCCGGAAATATTGGAAAATGTCACGATTTCGGCAAAATTTGAAGAGCCGGACGGGCTCTCCAGAAGTATGATGGAATCTTTCGCAAAATCCATCCAGTGGACCTATGACGGACTATCCTCCATTACTTTCCCGGTTATTATGGATGAGCATGACTATAATCCCAGTGTTTATTACATTTTTTACGGTCTGTTAATTATACTTGTTTTTTACAGTCTGTATCTGATTGCGATTAACCTTCTGATTGTCATTGCACCATACCTCCATCCGGCTTATATCAGAATCAAGCCATATTTTAAGGATATGCGTTATTTCGATATGGTTGATATGATTAATGATGAGCTGGATAATAATATCTGTGTAACTTCCGGACGTATGTACATTACAAGCGAATTTTTCATCAACCTCGGCAGACATGAAGTATCCATTATGCCTTTGAACCAGATTGTACTGGCATATAACCATGGTCAGCTTATTTCTTTCTTCGGCATACACATAAAGATGGATCACACCCTTCATCTGCGGGGATTTAAGAATATCCGCGTGCTGGCATCCCAGAAGAAAGCAACCCATGTAACCATTGTTACCGATTATATCCGTGAACATTATCCGAATATCATCTGGGGACATACCAAAGAAAATATCAAAGCATACAAACAGATCCTCGAAACGGATAAAGCAGCTTCCTCAGAAGATAATAAAAATGAATAAAATATCTACAGAAAACCCAGAAGGCAGAACCTTCTGGGTTTCTTTTAAAAATCATATTTTGCTGCAAGCTGTGCCGGTGGCAGTCTTAACATCTTTCTGACCGGCAATATTCCAATGACAACATTGAACAGATAGAGTGCTGCTATGGTAGCAATGAGAATCTGCCAAGGATAATCGTATTCCATTCCAAGCGAAGGAATCCTTGACAGTACCCATGTAACCGCTGTCGTTGCTATCACTCCCACGAGTGAGGTATAACTGGTAATCACTATATTTTCCCAGGCAAACATGGCCATAATGCTGTGTTTTGAAATACCGAGCATACGGTAAACACCCAGATCCTGCATTCTTGTCACTACATTTGTTTTCATCATAAAATATAGAATAATCAGTGTGATGGCAAATACCGTGACTAACATTACTATCTGTATTCCGATTTTTCTCTGCTTTTCCTGAAGGAATTTATCCATGTCCGTATGTGCTTCATTTTTTATGCTTAATGTTATATTTCCTGCTATTTCATCTCCGATTATAGACTGAACCTGCTTTAACAGAGCCTCTTCCGATATACTGTCATCTTCGATGTAAAGATAACATTCTTTGCCGGTGTTCATAATACTTTTTGCAATATATTGCACCGAATCATCGGAAATAATATAATCGATACCATAATTGGTCGGGAAATATCCAGCAGTCACAAACGGTACCCCGTTGGTTAATATTCCTTCATAACTATAGGTTTTATAGGCTGCATCTTCTGCGTTGACATCTATTAACTGCTCATATTCTTCATAGGTTATTCCATATTTTTTCTCTTTCTCTTCCAGCCTCTGTCTTGCATATGGAAGCTCCCTTACCGCATCTTCTGCGGAATATGCCGAGCCATAAGATACCTTGCCGACATATTCTGCCTGTATTTCGAGCTGCTCCACTACTTCGTGACAGGCTTCGAGATCTCCATACTGCCGGATCATATCGTCACGGAATTTGATCTGCATGGCTTTTTCTGAAACCAGTACTTTTAATCTTCCGCTTTCATCCATGCCGAGATCTGTTCCCTCATAGCCGGCATATTCTTCTTTTGCCTTTGTGTCTGTCTTATAATTGACATATACACTTGCCATTGCTACCAGTGTATCTCTATCCACATAGATATCCGGCTGGTTTGTTGCCGCGACTCCTGTGATCGTCATTTCCATTCCTTCCTTTGTGACGATCGATGCACCGACAGCCTGGCTGATATCGCTCATTGCAATCTCTACCTGTGGATTATCCTGGATAAAGTTTTCGATTACCCATTGATCCACTACGATTTCCATATCATTTTCCGGCATTCTTCCATAGATCAGATCTTTTTCCCCTACTTTATCCAGTGTTACCAGAGTATAATTTTTCAGAGTATAAGTTATCTCCTCCATCTGTTCAAATCCCTGATAACGGTAACTGAGCTGTACCACCGGAACCACTGCATTTTCAATTCCCGCTTCTGACAATTTGTCTATCATCTGTGAAAATTCTTCCCTGTATTCACTGTCCGTAATCATGGCATTTTTCTGTGCGGTCAGATGATAATAATGGGAATCTTCTGTTAGAATGCTTTTCTCATCCACCCGCTGCACCGCAAGAAAATTCTGCTGAGTCAGAACAGTTAATACCGACATTAACAACAGCGTAATGATAAGAAAGAGCTGTTTTTTTCCAAATGCACGGATATTATCCATCGCCAGTTCCCGTATTTCTGCGGCACTCATCTTCGGACGCTTTGCTCCCCGGATATGCTCTAAGGAAAATTCAAATGATTTTAAATCTTCCATATCGACAACCGGCTTCTTTCCCTCTAACATTTTCTTTTCGTCCGTACTGTCCAGAAAAATAATTTCCTGATCCTCTGCCGCTTTCAGATAGACTTTTCCATTTTCACAGATCAGCTGTATATCCGTCTGCGGTACCGGCTCATTTGCGTATATTTCCAATGAAATATTGCCATCTTCCACTTCCTGCTTCTCATATTCTCCCAGATAAAGATTCACATCTTCCACATATTCATAGGAATCCGACTGAGATCTGTCCACTTCCTTCTGAATCTTTCCATCGCTGATCCACAGAATCCGGTCCGCAAAGAAATCTGCAATGGCTTTCTCATGCGTGACCAGCACAACCAGACATTTCTCGGATATCTTCTTTAAAATACTCATAATTCTCATGGTATTTGCTTCATCCAGATTCCCGGTCGGTTCATCCGCAAATATAATTTTCGGTGATTTGCTCAATGCCCTGGCGATAGCGATTCTCTGCTGCTGTCCGCCACTCAGGTTGGATACTTTCCGTTTTTTATATTTCCACATATCCACGGCTTTCAGCACATAGTCGATTCTTTCCTGCTTCTCCTCATCCGGTATATCATACAGGCTTAAACCCAGCATAAGATTATATTCCACGGTACGATCCTGAAGAAGGTAATAATTCTGAAAAATATAGCCAAATTTTTCATTTCTTACCATTTCCTGATTTTTATCCCCATATTTTTTTACCACGGTTCCATCAATTTCAATCTCTCCGTCATGAAAATTATCCAGACCGCTTATGGTATTCATCAGTGTTGTTTTTCCCGAACCGCTTTCTCCAAGAATACACACAAGTCCTGTATTCTCCAGCGTTAAGCTTGTATTGTCAATGACATGAATTTCATTTGATTTTCCTTTATGATAATATTTATTCAGATTTCTAATCTTAATCATCTGTTTTCTCCTTTCCTCTGCCCTTCTTTCTTCGCTTCTCCAGACGCACTTTTCTCGTCAAAAGAATAAACATCGCTCCCATAATAAGCAGATACAGAAGATATCCCGGAACATCATAGTACCTGACTGCTCCGGCGACAAACGGAAGGTTCGTCCTGTCTGCCACAAAAACAAACAGCAATGTTCCTGCAAGTGCTGTTATGCCATTTTCAATGATATCGGTACGATTCATCAGATCCGCTTCCCTTCTGCCAAGTCCCATTAACATCAGAATCTGGTAATCTTTTTTTCTGAAATTCATAATCAGTGCAATGAGCAGCAATCCGACCACGAAGATCGTTACCAGTGCCCCAAAGGAGAACAGCATCCGTCCCGTCTGCTGCTGCATCTTATCCTCGTTATAGTCCGTACTTCCTGCCCGGAAGGTACTTACCGCCTGATATCCGGCTCCTTCGATTTTCTTCAGCACTCTGTCCATATAGGCATAATCCCTGATATACACGGAGAGCTGATGAGAATCCTGATCCGGATAGATTTCATCAAACAGTTCCTGACTTATTTCGATCACGGAAGAACCATGTTCCGTCATACCTTCAAGAACCTGAAGCACCTTCTGCTGTCTGGCACTTGCCGCTCCCCAGAACAGATATGCGGTATCCTGCACCGGCTTCTGGAACACGCCCTGCTGCGAAACTGTGATATAGGCATCACAGTAAAAATTATCGGATAACAGAATTTCATTTCCGGAGAGTTCATTGTTTGGTATAAATATCGGATTCTCCTGTTCTTCTCGGGAATACTGCTGCAGCTTGTTCTCTGAAGTAATCATCTCCGGTGTAACACTGGTTTCACACAATCCTTTTACATCCTGTTCAGCACCGTAAATGCCATAGAACATATAATTATCCAGCCTTTTTGCCGTCACGTTCAGAACCTTTGCCATCGTTTCCGATATATAGATCTGTCCGCTTTCTCCCTGATCTGTAATTCCTGTAATGACAGCATTGACACAGATACTGTTCTTCTGCCAGTTATATTTTCTCCACACATAGAATTTCTTCTCCGTTCCAATCAGGGCAGCATCATCCGAATTTACAACAATCTCATTCCATGCCTGCGGCATATCTCCTTCTTTCACGCCAGACCCAAGGGCAGTCACAGTTCGCAGCATCTTACCCTCGTTCTGTATAACTACCTGCGTTTTTGGAAGCTGTTCCCCTACTCCGCCGGCAGCCCGCTCGGAACAGGTATAATCCTCTCCCATGTTTTCCGCATAAATAATATCATTCACCACATCATACAAATCCACGGAAGTTACATAGTTTAATTTCTTAAGCTTCTCTGCATCTTCACCGGTCACAGAAGAACCGTCGCTTTTCCTTACACTGATTCTTGTCCGTTCCTCTTTCACATAGGTTTTATCGGAATAATTCTTTGCCGTTGAAAAATCCAGCGACTGTTTAAATGCCCCAAAGAAAATGTAGATGGACACGGAAAGGAATAAAAACAGCACAATTAATACCATCAGATTATGTGGTTTTGCTCCCCGGATCATATGAATCATGCGCTTTGCCAGCACCTTCTGTTCTTTTTTTATCCTGCGTGCATCCTGTCGCCCATGTTTCTCCTCTTTCACCTCTTTCTTCTCCACGGGTGCGGCTTCCCGCAGACGGATATCTTCTGCAACTTCCCCGTCATACATCCGGATCTTTCTTGTCGCAAACTGCCCGACTTCGTCATAATTATGTGTAACCATGATGACCAGACGATCTTTTGACAGTTCACTTAAAAGCCGAACCACTTCCTTACTGTTCTGGGCATCCAGATTTCCGGTCGGTTCATCTGCCACAATGATCTCCGTCTCCTTTGCCAATGCCCGTGCAATGGATAATCTCTGCTTCTGTCCGCTGGAAAGGTGGCTTGCTTTCTTCTTCGCCTGTTTCTCCAGTCCTACTTTCCGGATATATTCCAGTGCTTTCCTGTCCGCTTCCTTTTCATCCATCTGCGGAATTCGTATTAAGAGGGCTGATTTTACATTTTGTAAAACGGTAAAAGAATCTATCAGATTATAATTCTGATAAATGAAACTTATCTTTTCCCGGCGGTACTGTTCCCAGTCTGCCTTGTCGTAACAGGACGTTTCCTGCCCCTCTATGTACATCTCCCCCTCATCATAGGAATCACTTCCACTGATGACATTCAGCAGTGTGGATTTTCCACTTCCGCTCTCTCCAGTAATAACGGCAAACTCCCCTGGATGAAATTCAAGATTTATCTTATGCAGTCCCAGGGTTACATTCTGGTTACTCCGGTAATATTTTGATACATCGGTTAATCTTATCATATCCCTTTATCCTTCCAATCATTTAGTTAATTGCGAAACTTATAATTTGTCTTTATTGTATATGTAAATCAAACAATTACTAAGAAGGTACTATGAGGCGGTCGGCACTTAGATGCTGTATTTTAGCATCTTAGTACCGCTACCAGCCGAATGTAGCGGGAGCGTGCCTTCGTGTAATGTTTCATTTGCATATGCATTTACAAAAATTTAAGTGTTTCGCAATTACCTATTCCAATCATGTTGTCACTTAAATATCATACTTCGCAGCCAGCTGTGCCGGTGGAAGCTTTAACAGTCTCCGTACCGGAAGCAGTCCAATCAGAATATTTAATGCATACAGCAGCAGAATTGTTCCTGCCACGGCATACCATGGAAATATGAGTGTTAATCCCAGAGATTTTATTCCGGAGATCTGTTTTATCACCAGTACGGTAATCAGAACCGCAATCAGCGATGTCTCACTGCTCAACAAAATATTTTCCCATGCAAACATCGCATAAATATTCCCCTTTGAAATACCAAGCATACGATATACTCCCATATCCTGAATTCTTGCGATCGTCTTTGATTTCATAATAAAATATAAAATAATCAGTGAAATCAGAAATATTGCAAGAATCAGAAGAATCCTCTGTTCCAGTTCCGCTTTATTTGCTTCCCTGACCTTAAAAAATGCATCTTCCGCCTCATTTTCAACTGTAATGCTGAGATTTTCTTTTACCTCATCGGAAAAAATACTCTCAATCTTTTTCTTCCCCTCCTGTGCATCTGTAAAATCTGTATAAATATAGCACTTCTTATTGTTATCAAGCAATGCCTTCTCAAAATATGCCACCGCTTCTTCGGATACAACGAAATCCACACCCAGATCCTCGGTATAATATCCCTTTACGGTATACAGTGTATT
>FR900183.1:36688-41321 GCA_000437755.1 Roseburia sp. CAG:303 | reverse complement strand
GTATACAGTGTATTTCCCGTAAGTACATCGCTGTAGCTGTAACTGCACCACTCCGTATCTGAATTCATTAATTCCGAATACCGCTCAAATGTCATTCCCAGTCTTTCTTCTTCCTCTTCCAGGGCATCTTCCATATCTTCCAAATCCTGATAGAACCATTTCAGATCTTCATCCGATGCTCCGTATCCCTTTGCTTCTTCGATTCTGCCCTGCCTATCCCTGATCATCGATTTTAAATGTGCAAGCTGTCCGTATTTGTCCCCTAAATCATTGCTATAACGTTCTTTCAGGGTATTCTGGCTGACCAATACCTCCACCATGCCATTTTCCGTTACGGACAGGTTCTTCGGCTGATAATCCGGATATTCCTTCTGCACAGCTTCTTCTGTCTTGAATGTATAATATTCACGGGTCAGCATGAGCATCAGATTGGAATCCGCATAGATATCCGGCTGGTTTGTCCTGGATACACCGGTCACGGTCAGCTCGATTCCCTGATCCGTATTTATCTTACTTCCGATGACCTGACTGACATCTGTAATAATACTTGCAAGTTCCATGGAACTGTTCCGGAAATTCTCTACCAGCCATTCATCAAGCACGATCTCCGTTTCTTCTTTCGGCATCTCACCATAAACCAGATCCTTTTCCGACAGCCGGTCCAGCGATACGAAACTGTAATTTTCCAATGCATAGCTGGTGTTTTCCAGCTGTGCAAATCCTTCGTATTTATAGGATAACTTCGTTGCAGGTATTACTTCCGGCTTATACCCTGCTTTCTGCAGTTCCTCCGTGGCAATTCCGAAGTATTTCCGGTAATCATTCGATGACAGGATTTTATTCGTTGTTGCAGATATCTTATAATAATGGCTGTCCGCTGTTGCAGCTTCCTGCTTATCTACATAAAATCCGGACAGGATCTGCTGGACGGATAATGTTATCAGCACTGCTATGACAAACAATGCCACGGATGGGAAAATTCTCTTTTTTCCAAGGTTTTTTAGATTTCCTGCCGCATTTTCCATAATTTCCGAAAATTTCATTTTCGCTTTCTTTGTACCCTCGAGTGATTCCAATTCAAAAGCAATATTTTCCACATCTTTCTTCTGTGCAATTGGCCGTGTGGAATCTATCACCTTTTTCTCACTCTCATTTGTCAGAAATTCAATGTTCCGGTTGTTGCCGCCGCTCAGATACAGTTTTCCCTGTTCATATACCAGCTGCAGTTTTATCTTCTGTTCATCGCCCCGCTCATACACGGCAAGCTCCACCTGATCTTTTTTCAGGATCCGCTCCGGATATTCTTTTAGATACAGGTTGCCATCATCCACATATTCATAGATGCCCTGTCCCTCTTTCCGGATATCTTCCTCGATTTTTCCGTCGGAAATCCGGATGATCCGGTCAGCGAAAAAGTCGGCAATCGCATTTTCATGCGTAACCACAATTACCAGACATTTCCGGGATATCTTCTTTAAGATTCCCATAATATGCAGGGTATTTGCCTCGTCCAGATTTCCGGTCGGTTCATCTGCAAATATAACCTCCGGTGCTTTCGACAATGCCCTTGCAATCGCAACTCTCTGCTGCTGTCCGCCGCTCAGATGTGTAACCTGCCGTTTCTTATATCTCCACATATCCACAGCTTTTAAGACATAGTCAATCCTCTCCTCTTTTTCCTGATCGCTCAGATTGTAGAGGGAAAGTCCCAACTGTAGATTATACTCCACGGTCCGGTCCATCAGCAGATAATAATTCTGGAAAATATAGCCGAATTTTTCATTTCTAACCTGCTCCTGAATTTTACTGCCGAATTTTGTAATCTTCTTTCCATCCACCTCAATGATTCCATCCGAGAAATTATCCAGTCCGCTGATGGTATTCATCAGTGTTGTCTTTCCGGATCCGCTTTCCCCCAGAATGCACACAAGTCCCGTTTCCGGCAATTCCAGACTTGTATTATTAATAACATGGAGTTCATTCGATTTTCTCCTGTTATAATATTTATTCAGATTTGTTACTTTAATCATTATCTTTTACCTCCCAGAATCTTTCCCAGATATCTGTTAAACCAGGCCGCCGTTATTATAGCCAGAATAAGCACTGCCACCATGGCAAGAACATAATCCCTCGTCGTATAATACCGGATAATATCAGAGATAACACGGACATTCATCCGGTCTGCCGTAACCCCTGCAAGGATTAATACCAGGACTGCTGCCAGACCGGCCGTTGCCAGTTCATATAGATTCATTCTGTTAATGACACTTTGTTTTAACCCCAATGATTTTAATATCTTAAAGTCTTTTGTCTTTAATTTCATAATTGCATATAAAACCATGATTGACAGGAAAAATACAGCAATTAATACAGCTGCCGATAATCCCAGTGCCGTCAGTCTTTCCTGTACTAATTCCGTATTATAATCACCTGCACTAATCCGGTATGGGCTGACTGCCTGATATCCGGACTGATTGATTTCTTTTATCACACGATCCGTATATGCATAATCATTCATATACACGGACACCTGTGTTATCTCTGTTGAACCATAGAGTTGTTCTAAAAATTCATGGCTGGTTTCCACAACACTGGCACTTCCGCTATGGCTTCCTTCCACGATTTCCAGAGAATATTCCGTATCTTCGCCCGTGCCATCCGAATATTTCAGCACCGCATCCTTATTTAAAGACTCGCGGATCGTCTGATCACCAGAAACAACACCATCCGTTCTGATATTCATAAGTATGGATTCCGACAGGCGGATCTGATTACCGGTAAGTCCTTCCCCCTGGATAAAAATAACTTTTCCTTTTTTGCTCATGGTCTGTTCATACGAGTTTTCTTCTTCCCCCGAATACATCGTAGTTCTTGTAATATCATAATGCAGTTCTGTTCTGGAATCCCCATAATTAATATTCATGGATTTCAAAAATTCTCCGGAAAAATATGGCTTATTTCCGTCTTCCTTTACAATGCCCGTAATGGTAAATGTTCCGCCAAGCCATGTTGCATCGGACCATTTTTTGCTTTTAAAATAAATATCCATCTGTGTTCCGATCAAAGAAGAGTCCTTTGAAGTGATTACTGCCTCATACATATTTTCCGGAAGCTTTCCTTCTATCCTGCTCTCGTCCAGCCCCGCGGCTTCTTCCGTAAATTCGCTGTAATCCAGTGCATCCACTGTCAGGCTCTTGCGGTCGGATGTTTCTGATTTCTTATACTCAATCTTATAATCCTCTCCACTTTTATACAGACAGCTGATTTCCCCCGCAAAATCATAGCGGCTCACATATTTTACATGGGCAATTTTCTGCAGCACTTCAATATCACTGTCGGAAAATGTACTTCCATCGGGTTTGCGCACAACCAGACGTTCCTTCTGCGTGTTATTAAATGCTCCCTGGCTGGTATCCCGTGTTACACTGTCATCCATATTGGCAAGCAGATAACCATACATAATCATCAGCGCTGACGTAATCACAAGCATCAGCAGGAACAGAAAAATAGTTCTGTGCGGCTGTGCCATTCTGTTTTTATGTACAAATCCAACCGCCTGGAACCATTCCCCATGCTTTTTTTCCATTTTTTTCTTCTCCGTGGTTTTCTGTCCTGTCTCCTCTTTTCTCTCCTGCTGTGGATTTAAAAGAATATCCTCGGCAACTTCACCATCAAACAGACGGATCTTTCTGGTGGCAAAATCCTGCACCTGCTCAAAATTATGCGTTACAACAATTACCAGTTTATCCCTGGATAATTCATACAGCATCTTCATAACTGCCACACCATTTTCCACATCCAGATTTCCGGTTGGCTCGTCCGCAATAATGATATCCGTATCTTTCGCCAATGCCCTTGCAATGCCCAGTCTCTGCTTCTGTCCGCTCGACAGATGCACTGCCTTATGCCTTGCACGTTTCTTCAATCCGACCTGATCCAGAATCTCCAGAGCCCGTTTTTTCCGTTCTCTCCTGCGTTCCTTTCCGTTCTCAATCCGCATAACCGTCTCCACATTCTCCAGAGCAGTATAACTGTCAATCAGATTATAAGACTGGTAAATGAAGCTGATATTCTCCCTGCGGTAATCTTCCCAATCCTTCTTATCATAATAAGAAGTCTCCATTCCGTTAAAATACATCTCCCCCTCTTCATAAGTGTCCATTCCACTTATTACATTCAGAAGTGTTGATTTTCCACTTCCACTCTTCCCTGTAATTACTACAAACTCGCCCTTGTGAAACTCCAGGTTAATGTTTCGCAGTGCCATAGCGACACTTGTGTCACTGCTGTAGTATTTTGTGACATCCTTTAACTCAATCACCTGTTATCTCCTTTCCTTTTTGTTAATTATATAGTTAATTAGTTGTTTTTTACAATTTTTATAAAAATATCACTTGTATTTTATCATTTTTTACATTTTACTACAAGTCAAATGTAAAAAAAGAACCAATCTGCCGATATAACAGATTGATTCTTTCTGAATTTTGTTTATATTTACCATGCCCACGGCATTACAGTATGTCAATATGTTCGCCTGCCAGTGCCTTATTCATGCTGCGTACCGCACAGAATTTTCCACACATGGAACAGGTATCTTCATGCTCCGGCTTACGGTCGTTCCAGATTCTCTTTG
>FR900183.1:20010-36600 GCA_000437755.1 Roseburia sp. CAG:303 | reverse complement strand
GCCATCTTATCATCCATTTCTCTTGCACCTCTGATATTCTTTGCAATATCAGCCGCATGTGCTGCGATTTTGGAGGCAATAATTCCCTGTTTTACATCATCCACATTTGGAAGTGCAAGATGTTCTGCCGGTGTTACATAGCACAGGAATGCCGCACCGGATGCTGCTGCAATCGCTCCGCCGATCGCTGAAGTGATATGATCGTATCCAGGTGCAATATCTGTTACCAGCGGTCCTAATACATAGAATGGTGCGCCGCCACAGATGGTCTGCTGAATCTTCATGTTTGCAGCAATCTGATCCATCGGCATATGTCCCGGTCCTTCTACCATTACCTGTACATCCTTCTCCCAGGCACGTTTTGTCAGTTCGCCGAGACGAACCAGTTCCTCGATCTGACACACATCGGATGCATCGGCAAGACAACCCGGTCTGCAGGCATCTCCGAGTGAAATAGTCACATCATATTCCCGGCAAATATCGAGAATTTCGTCATAATATTCATAAAACGGATTCTCATTTCCTGTCATGCACATCCATGCAAACACAAGAGAACCACCTCTTGATACGATATTCATCTTTCTCTTATGATTTTTAATCTGATCGATGGTCTTTCTGGTAATACCACAATGCAGGGTAACGAAATCCACACCATCTTCCGCATGAAGTCTTACTACATCAATGAAATCTTTTGCTGTCAGTGTATCAAGATCTCTCTGATAATGAATGACGGAATCATATACCGGAACTGTTCCGATCATTGCCGGGCACTCGGAAGTCAGCTTTCTTCTGAATGGAATCGTATTTCCGTGGGAAGACAGATCCATAATCGCATGTGCTCCCATATCCACGGCAGCCATAACCTTCTTCATCTCCACATCATAATCCTTGCAGTCCCTTGATACACCGAGATTTACATTAATCTTGGTTTTCAGCATGGAACCGACACCTTCCGGATCAATACATTTATGGTTCTTATTTGCACAGATTGCTACCTTACCGGAAGCTACAAGTGGAAGCAATTCCTCTGTTGTCATACGTTCTTTCTTTGCAACAATTTCCATTTCCTTTGTCACAATACCTTTTCTGGCAGCTTCCATCTGTGTTGCATATTCTCTTGTCATATTTTTAATCCTTTCCATAATAAAACTGGTTTCGGGGAAATCGAATGTCAGACCAGATCTGCCGAACGGCAATAAAAAGATTCCCTACGGCGGCATTATCCGCATCAGGTATAAGGGTCGAAATTTTTAATTTCCTCTCAGCCTGTCTGACAAGCTCCCCAAGCGACATTTCTTTTATCATAACATAAAATCCTGCAAAAAACAACCTTATTTGCCCTCCTTTTACAGATTCATTTATCAGTGTTCCTCTGCCCCTGCATCAAAATTAATATAAGAGCCATAATTATTTAACATCCCCATAAAAATATGGATATTTTTCTCATCATCGTGGAAAATTCTTCCTTCACAGTGAATCCACACATACTCACCATATTTATTTTTCACACGATATTCATAGCAGTGAACTTTCTTCCTGCCTTCCCGGGTATCCATGATATCATCCAGATATCCATCGATATCATCGGGGTGTATTTTCGGAATCCAGACACGGTCAAATCCCCTGATATATTCTCCCGGAAATCCAAAATAATCCACCGCTGCAGCCGTCCACCTGGTAATATTTGTATTCAGATCTTCCATAAAAATCATGCTGTTCGGTGCACATCTTAAGAAAATATCCATCATGTCATTTGTTACTTTCTTGATATCAGACTTCACAAGCACAGGTTCTTCTTCCCCGTCCGCTGCCAGCACAGGTGCACCATAGACAAAGCTTCTGTCCTTTCCCAGATATTTTGCCATATATAATGCTTCATCCGCCTGTTTGTACATCGTATCAAAACAGATCTGAGCTGAAAAACTGATTCCCGCAGAGCAGGAAATCTCCCTGCCCTCTTCCCTGCCATATTCCCTGACCAGATTCAGGTAAGTTTCCACCTGCTCCAGAAATGTTGCCCGATCCGGCACATTTTTTACAAAGACTGCGAGTTCATCCCCACCCATTCTTGAGATATAGGAATTCTCCTTAAATACCTGCTGCAGTATTTTGCCAATTCCGATAATGACCTTGTCCCCATAGCCGTGTCCGTATAAATTATTTACGTTTTTAAAGTCATCAATATCCGTAAGAAGGAATGCTGTTTCTCCGTTTTCTGTATCGCTCAGGGCATTTACCTTTTCTTCCATGGTACGCCGGTTCAGCAACCCGGTCAGCGGTTCTCTTTCTATCCTATGCTCCAGTTCCATCTCATGTATTTTCTTCTCATGAATATCAACAAAACAGATATATGCAGATTCCGGATTACCCTCTTTGTCATATACACATTTATACAGTCCTCTGTGCCACCGGTAGCCCTCCGCCGTCAGCACCCGGCACTCTATCTCGACTCTTGGTATTCCGTTCTTCACTGCTTCGATCGCTTCCATAATTTTATGCTTATCTTCCAGCAAAATTGTAACATCATCATTTTCTACTTCACCCATGGTCTGTACATTATGGTCAATTCCTATATTCTCATGAAATCTGGATCTGTGCACAAAAACATTGTTTTTAATATCGTATTCACAAAATATGATTTCCGCCATATCCAGTGCATCCTGCGGCTTACTGTATGCAATCTCTGTTTCTCTGTCGTACCTTATTTTCTTCTCTTCTGCTGCCATAACTCCCCGCCTCCTCTTTCTCCTTTATCTGTGGTATTACCATAATAACACCTTTTCTCTGTCAGTTCAACGATAATATTCTAATATTGTACGCAAAATTCCTTCATAAGATGATTTTTCTGACTGTATAATTTCCAAAAGTCCCAATTCCTGCAGTTTTTTCGTACAGCTTCGTCCAATACTGAATATCTGCATTCTCCCCATTTCTTCTTTTCCTGCGGTCTTACAGCTTCGCTCTGCCAATGACGCACAGGTAAATATAACAGCATCCCCATCTTTCATCAGAAATTCCTGTTTTTCTATTTCAATTTCCCGGTTTTCATATACCCGAATCTTATGGATTCTGCAGAGCTTTTCTAATTTCTCCGGAATTTCTTCGTTTCCCTCTTTTGGCATAACACAGAGAATGTTCTGCTTTTCTTCTGACTGCTGCAGTACTTCTCCAAACTCTTCACAGAATGCAATGCTGTCGGCTCTCTGTGGCATCCAGTCCGCATGGATTCCATATGATTTCAATGTTTCTTCTGTTTTCTTTCCCATCACGGCAATCCGGCACCCGCAGAGATTTCTTGCATCCATATGTGCATGATATAACTGCCGGAAAAATCCTTTTACCCCGTTTTTCCCGGTAAAAATAATCCAGTCCGGTCTGTTTTCCACAAAATTCTCTGCAAAAATTTCTTCTTCCACATCAAGCAGCCGGATTTCCCCAATCTGAACCTCTTTTACACATGCCCCCTCTGTCCGCAACATTTCCGCAAGCAAGGATGGTTCTTTTCCAATCTTTGGCAGTAGAAAATTCTTTCCATATAGTGGATTTTGTCTGGAAAATTTCAATTTTTTATGCAATTTAACAGTATCTCCCACCACGATCAATGCCGGTGGTGTCAGACCTTTCTGTTTCACTTCCTCTGTGATATGCCCAAGATCCGAAACCACGGTTTCCTGATTTCTGCAGGTTGCATGGGAGATCACTGCTGCTGGTGTTTCTTCCGGTTTTCCGGCTTCGATCAGTTGCTCTGCTATCTCGTTTAATTTTCCCAGTCCCATAAGAAAAATACAGGTGTCATCCTGCCCTGCCATAGCCGCAAAATCAATATCCGCCAGTTCATCCTTCCTATTATGTGCCGTCACTACATGGAATCCATCGGCAATTCCCCTGTGGGTAACTGGAATCCCTGCACAGGCAGGCCCTGCAATGGCTGACGAGATACCGGGAATCACTTCAAAAGGCACTCCTTTTTCTTCCAGCCCCAAGGCTTCCTCTCCGCCTCTTCCGAATACATAGGGATCTCCACCTTTTAAACGCACCACCAACGGATATTGCATGGCTTTTTCCACCAGCAGTTCATTGATTTTCTCCTGGGGCATGGTATGGTTGTGATTCTCTTTTCCGACATAGATTTTCTCACAGTTTTCTTTGGCATACATCAGAAGTTCCGGTGCGGCAAGCCGGTCATATATAATACAGTCCGCCTGCTTTACCGCATCAAGTCCGCGGACGGTAATCAGTCTCACATCTCCCGGTCCGGCTCCGGTCAGCAGTACTTTTCCTGCCATCTGCCGGCGGATTTCTGCTGCCGCCTGTTTTGCCAGTGTTTCCGGCTCTCTGCCTTCCACACACACCGGATAAATCTCTTCCCCGCCGTCTTTTCCGTAGACGGCATGCAACACGAGTTTCTTTCCTGCATCAAAAACCTCACAGTATGCTCCGACCGGCACATGACAGTCTCCGCCGATTTCTTCCAGAAATGTCCGCTCCGCCCTTCCTGCAAGCTCGGTATCTTCATCATACAATGCATCGAGCCTTCTGTGCAGTTCCTCATTATCTTCCCGCAGTTCCAGTGCCAGGATTCCCTGTGCCGGTGCAGGTATCATCTCATCCCCGTTAAAACAGTAACAATGTTCCGGTTTTATTCCAAGCCTGTTC
Organism: Roseburia sp. CAG:303; assembly: GCA_000437755.1. Taxonomy (GTDB): domain Bacteria; phylum Bacillota; class Clostridia; order Lachnospirales; family Lachnospiraceae; genus CAG-303. The sequence goes on along the minus strand of FR900183.1, from coordinate 31,944 downwards.
AATCCCGCTGCCGCCAGAACGATTCCGTCCAGTTTCTGCTCTTCCATCTTCTTTAACCGGGTATCAATATTTCCCCGGATATCCGTAAATACAAGGTCCGGACGCAGTCGGTGCAGCTGTTTTCTTCTTCTCTCACTGCCCGTTCCAATCACGGCACCGGACTTTAATTCATCCAGACTTTCTGCTTCCCGCAAAACCAGTACATCAAAAGGAGCTTCCCGCTTCCNTCAAAAGGAGCTTCCCGCTTCCACATTTTAGAAAATCCCAGTGCCGGTGCAGGCTTCGCCGGCATATCCTTCATACTATGCACTCCCATGGATATTTCCCCTGAAAGTATCTGTTCCTCGATCTCCTTTACAAAAAGTCCCTTAGCACCAATCTGGTTTAAAGGCTTATCCTGAATCTTATCACCCTTTGTCTTTATAATCACTATCTCGTATTCATCCTCCGGATATGCCTTCTCAAGTCTCTGTTTCACATATTCGGTCTGCACCAGGGCAAGCTTCGATCCCCTTGTACCGATTCTTACTTTCATAAATAAACATCCTTTCCTTGCTGCATTACAGTTTTCCAGATAATTACTGTATCTGGAACAGTTTCTCCAGTGTATCCCGGATCTGGTTCTGCTCTTCTTTTGTTTCCAGCTTTTTTAATTCTGCGACCGGCTCGCGGAACAGCCGTTTGAAAGATGCCTCCAGTGTTCTTCTCACCAGAAGCTGTTCCCTTTTGCTTAGTTCTATTTTCCGGTTCAGATAGGCAAAACTGTCCTCCACGATCTCATCGCATTTCATCCGTATGGACTGAATCGTCGGATCTACCCCGGCAGCAAACAGCCAGTTCATGGTTTCCTGCACTGCCTTATCGATCATCTTCTTTCCCTCTTCGGTCAGTTTTTCCCTTTCCCTGTGATTTTCCTGCACAACTTCTTCCAGCATATCGAGATTAATCAGATGGCAGCCCATATGATGCTGCAATGCCCTATCTATGTCACGGGGTGCAGCCAGATCGAGAAAATAGGTTTCTCCGTTTAATACGCACCGGTCTTCCTTAATGACAATATGCGGGGAGGAAGTCGCAGAAATGACAATGTCGCAGTTCTTCATAATCTGATACCGGTTCTCAAATGCTCCGATGAAAATATCCGGAAATTCTCCTTTTAACTTCTTTGCATTTTCCGCAGTACGGTTACATATGGTAATCTTTTCCGCACCGTAGGCATAAACATAGCGCAGTGCCAGTGCCGCCGTCTGTCCACTTCCCACGATTAACACATTCTTCCCATGTATCGGACATACCTCTTCCAGTTTTTTGATTCCGACATAGCTGATGGAAAGCGGAATCTCACTGATTTTCAATTCCGTTTTCATATTTTTGGCACAGGCGAGTGCATCCTGCACCACACGGTTTAATTCTTTTCCACTGTAACCCATGGTTTTGGAAAATTCATAGGCATCTTTTAACTGCCCCAGAATCTGATCTTCGCCAAGCACCTGTGATTCCAGACCTGATGCCACGCGAAAGAGATAGTTTACCGCCTCTTCCCCATAGGCAGAATGCATATATTCCTGTAAGCCTACTCCCGGAAAAATGCCCCGGAACAGACTTTCCACCTGTGCCGCCTGCTCCTCTGTTTCATAAAAATAATAGACTTCACTCCGGTTGCACGTTCCCAGTATCAGGATCTGTCCAATTCCTTTTTTCTCCATTTCCTCTGACAGGGTAATCTTTCTGCTGTCCGTAAATGCTGTCTTATCACGGATGTCCAGGCCCGCATGTTTATAATTAATTCCACACACTCCGAATTCCATCTTGTCACCTCTTTCCGGCAATTTCTGAAAAATAACTGTCCATCACATCACAGGTACGGCCAATGTCTTCCTGTGTATGTGCGTCTGACAGAAACATTGCTTCAAACTGTGATGGTGCTGCATAAATTCCCGATTTCAAAAGATATGCAAAATATTCCGCATATCTGGAAGTATCGGAAGATACGGCACTTTCGTAGTCTTTTACCTGTTCCTTTGTAAAGAAAATACTCATTAAAGATCCGATGCGGTTGACGCATACCCTTCCGCTGGCTGCATTTTTTACTGCCTGCTCCAGTTTGAATGCTTTTGCTTCCAGTCTCTTATAAATATCCGGATCTTCTTTTAAGAGTTTTAATGTTTCAATTCCCGCTGTGGTCGCAATCGGATTTCCGGATAATGTACCTGCCTGATAAACCGGTCCTGCCGGGGATACCATCTCCATGATTTCTCTTCTGCCGCCGTATGCCCCCACCGGCATACCGCCGCCGACGATTTTGCCCAGTGTGGTCAGATCCGGTGTAATATGATAATATTCCTGTGCTCCGCCCAATCCCAGACGAAATCCTGTAATGACCTCATCAAAAATCAATAATGCACCATATTGACGGGTAATGTCCCTTAAAAATTGCAAAAACCCTTCTTCCGGAAGAACCACTCCCATATTTGCTGCAACCGGTTCGACAATAACTGCAGCAATCTCGCTGCCCTGTGCCTGGAATAACTGCTCCACGGAATCCCTGTCATTATATAACGCAACAAGCGTATGTCTGGTAAAATCCGCCGGCACACCTGCACTGTCCGGCACGGATGTGGTCAGAGCCGCCGAACCTGCCTTGACCAGCAGCCCGTCGGAATGTCCATGATAACAGCCCTTGAATTTCACAATCTTTGTTCTTCCTGTAAATCCTCTTGCCGCTCTTATGGCACTCATTACAGCTTCCGTACCTGAGCATACCAGACGGCTTACCTCTATGGACGGCATCAGCTCCGATATCATTTCCGCCAGCACAACTTCATTTTCTGTCGGTGCGCCATAGGTCAGCCCCTTCTCACATGCCTCCTGTACTTTCTGTATTACCTGCGGATGTGCGTGTCCGAGGATTCCCGGTCCCCAGGAACATACATAATCAATATATTCATTGCCATCCACATCCGTAATCCTGTCTCCCTTTGCCGAACGGATAAATCTCGGTATCATGCCCACGGACTGAAATGCACGTACCGGGCTGTTTACACCGCCCGGTATCTTCTTCTTTGCTCTCTCAAATAATTCCTGCGAAATCTCTTCTCTCATTGTCTTACTCCATTTCTTTGATCCATCGTGCCACGTCCAATGCATGATAGGTAATAATCATCTTTGCACCTGCACGTTTTAATCCAACCATATTTTCCATTACCATGCGTTTCTCATCGATCCAGCCGTTTAATGCCGCCGCTTTTACCATGGAATATTCCCCGCTGACATTGTATGCAACAACCGGTATATTGTAATGTGTTGTAATATCTTTGATTACATCCATATAACCCAGTGCCGGTTTTGCAATAATCAGATCTGCCCCCTCAATAATATCTTCTTCCACTTCACGCAATGCTTCCCTTCCGTTCGCCGGATCCATCTGATAGGTCTTCCTGTCGCCGAATCCCGGTGCGGAATGTGCCGCATCACGGAACGGCGAATAATAGCAGGACGCAAATTTGGCACTGTACGACATAACCGGAACTTCGGTAAATCCTTCCGCATCCAATGCCTGTCTGATTGCACTGACACGCTTATCCATCATATCGCTCGGTGCTACGATATCCGCACCCGCCCTTGCGTAACTTACCGCTGCTTTTGCCAGAAGCGGAAGTGTCTCATCGTTTAAAATCTTTCCATCTTTTACCAGACCACAGTGACCATGCGAGGTGTATTCACACAGGCAGACATCAGCGATAATAACCATATCCGGATAATGTTTTCTGATAAAGCGGATTGCCTGCTGTGTAATCCCCTGTTCATCATAAGCACCGCTGCCCACTTCATCCTTATGTGCCGGCACACCGAATAAAAGCACACTCTTTATCCCTGCCTGCATAACCCGATCCATTTCTTCCGCTAACCGGTCAATGGAATACTGACAGATACCCGGCATGGATGGAATCGGATTACAGAGATTCTCTCCTTCGATTACAAAGAGCGGATAAATCAGTTCGTCCGTCCGGATATGATTCTCCCTTACCATGCTTCTGATTGCTTCATTCTGTCTGAGTCTTCTCATTCTGTCCATGTTCATTTCCTCTTTTCTGTATTTCCCGCTGTACATCCTCCCGCACCGGAAGCTTTTCTTCCGAAAGCCCCTGTACCAGAAGGGACTGATATACGGCTTTTCTTTCTTTTTCTGTCTTTACTTTCTCTTTTACCTCGGGCCGGATACTTCCTAAGAAATCTGCCATTCTGCCAAGGAAAGGTGTTATCGTCCGCTTCATGCAGGATTTCAAATACTGTGTAATGACCGGACTGTTGCCGCCACTGGAAAATGCACCAACCACGGCACCCTCTTTGACATAGGACGGAAAAATAAAGTCGCAGTCCCCGATCTGATCCACGGCATTGACCAGGATCTTCTTCTGTCGGCATATCTGTGCAATCTCATGATTCCGCTCCTCATCGTCCGTCGCAGCCACCACAAGAAAGCAGTTCCCGATATCCTGCGGCATATATACCCTTTCCTCATATGCAATATTTCCGGCTGCAAAGTTCTTTATCTCCTCGCAGATCTCCGGTGCAATGACCAGAAGTTCTGCTCCGAAATCCGCCAGCACTTCTACTTTTCTGTATGCAACTTTTCCACCCCCGATAATCAGGCAGTGTTTCCCCTCTAATTCAACAAACATTGGAAAATATGCCATTTCTACCACCTTTCTTCCTACTCATTATACACTATATCTGACCGTTTTCAATCATCTTTTCGACACAATTCGTTATAGATTTCTTCTATAGTTCCGTCATCCTTGCTGCTGCAATAATAAATCGCCTTCCCGGTAACTATTTTTAACACCGGCTGATACCCCCGGTAGTAATAAATCATGCATTTCTGTCCCTGACCATCTTTAAAATGTCCAAGCAGATAACTGTCCGTAGCCGTACCATTTATCCTGATATACTCGTCCTCCGGAAGGTCAGATAAGAGTTCCACCTCTTCGATCTCATCCACAGGAATGGTTCTGTCATACATTGGTGCTTCCAGGACAATGCTGTCCTGCGTCATCTCAATATGCATTTCCTGAAAATCGAACAGAAAAAACATTGCTACCAGCCAGATACTTGCTGCTGTAAATACTGCTGCCACAGCCGCCACAATGATTTTCGCCGCCGGCTTTGCAAAATTCAGCGTAAAGTGCATGGTATTCATACGATCCTGTACAAAGAGATTATTGTCCCACGGATTCTCATACCAGCCTTTTGCCCAGTAATAATCGTCATCTGCAAGAATTTCTTTTTCATCGGATTCCCTCAGAACATCCCTGCGTTTCTTTCTGACCATCATACCCGCAATCAGAATCAATGCACATACAGACAGCTCCAAGATAAAAAATATAGTCATGACAAAAGTCCACGCATTGCATTCTTTCATGTAGCTGTACTGCAGCATCAACATGGCGGCGGAATCGATATATGCAGCCGCCACAAGAGCCNATATATGCAGCCGCCACAAGAGCCAGTGAATAATAATACTTCGTAATTCTGCTGCACTCATAATTTGCCACTTCATTTTCACAGTACACCTTGTTTTTCTTTTTTACAAAATACCGGTAAATCAGCCAGAACATTATCTTTGTACCAAATGGCATCAGAAACAGTATAACTGCCACAAGGTCATTAAACATAGTTCTCGCCTGCGGAACATTCAAAATCAGAAACCCGGATAAAAATACCGGTACAAACCACCATCCAGAAACCGCCATTTTATTTTCCTGTGTACTTACCCTTGTATCCACACGGATAATCTGCCCGGAACCGCAGGTATAGCCTTTCCGAACCTTTAATGCGTACATCTCCCTGTGCATCCGGATGAACCAGCCCATATCCGCTGCCATAATCCCAACCATCCAGATAATGTAAAACAGCAGAAACAAAGACATATACTTATGCAGGAAAATTAACAGGAACTGACTGACAAAACCCGCAAGCAGGATTCCCCCGTGTATCTTTTTAAAATGCTCTGCAATCAGTCCAATATCCTCATCTTCCAGCTGCTCATCCGTAAATGTCACATCCAGAATTCTGTGTTCCTGCACCGTGGCAGCCCTGCCATACACATACATCATAGATGCCAGAATAATCACATTCGTAATTCCTATAACAATATAAAAAAACATAACTCCATCTCCCTTCTATCATGCCATTTCTTCTCCACTGCTCTGCCACTTTACAAACAGGTTTCTGCACATCTGATAAAACTCCTCCTCTTCCATGCCGCGTACCACTGCTTCCGCCGTCAGCAGTTCCAGTTCTGCCTCCAGTTTCTCCTTAAATACCTGATTGACCGGTATCGTTTCACTCACTCTCGCCCCTCTCCGCCTGTCCGTCTCTATAAATCCTTCTGCTTTCAGAATCTGGTAACTCTTATTTACCGTCATCGTATTTACTCCGATATCCGCCGCCATCTGGCGTACCGTCGGAAGCTGCTCCCCAGCTTTCAATTCCCCCCTGCCGATTCCCAGCACAATCTCATTGCGAAGCTGCACATAAATCGGAATTTCACTGATCATATTTAACTTAATAATCATTGTATGCTCCTTTCCTGCCGATGATGTATAGGTAAGTGTGTGTCCTCTTTGTATTATTTATATTAATACAAAGAATACAATTTGTCAAATATAATTTATTTTGACCAGAATTGCAAAAAAATCCCACGAAGCAGACCATTACTGCCCGGGGGATTTTTTTATCTCTCTTACTATTTAATTTTTTTATTTTCTTTCAGTTCCGGTGCGATTCCTTCTCTAATTATTTCTTTGATTGTATCAATATCCAGTTCAAACTGTGCGTCTTCTGCATTGATATCCGTTCCTTCTTTCATGAAGTGGATTCCTTTTGATGCCAGATATTCTACAGCATCTCTGTCCGCATCTGTCATTCTATTACTGGCATGATTCATTCGGTTTCGGAGCATCTTGAGTGCAAAATAATATAACATAGGATGATACAATTTATTATAATCTTCTTCCGAACTTAATTCCCTATCTTCCAGATTTTTTAATGCCTTAACTTTATTTCTGATTCCTTTTTCCACACTGCTACTCTTATCTTGTTTTTCATTTTCAGCATGCTTCTCTACATCTTTATCTCCTGTAAGACAATAATATCTGATTCCTTTTCCCTGTCCAGTCACTGTATTCATAAATGCAGTTACATTTTTCTGTTTCACTCCAATTTCTTCATATTTTCTGCTATTTTTACCTTTTCCTGCGAGGTCGTATCTATCCTTTAAAATATCTAATAATCTTTTACCTGCAGCTTCAAACTTGTCTGACATATTAATTTTTTTATGTAATTTCTGTAGCTTGTCTGCATCCGTTCCTGATTTTTTTATTTCATCCCATATTTCTCGTATATATGACAAAAAGTCTTCTTCTTCTCTTTCATAACTATCTTCTGCCGTTATAATTTCTTCTGTTTTATCCTTAAATACTGCATACAATTCTGTATAAAAAGCCGTACTTTCTTTTGTAGCACTTTGCGTTGGAACAACTTTTTCTACACAGACATAATCTTTAAGCAGTCCTTTTTCTATATAATAAAACGGCATTTTCTCTACATATAATGTCGTTGCCTGCTGAATCAGCCCATTATCCGTACACCAGTCAATTAACACAGGATAATTAATCTCTCCCTTTTTTTCTTGTGTTACCAGTTCGTCTAATCTCATCTTTTCCCGGATCATTGGAGTCATACTCTGAAACATTTCATAATATACCGAACTATGTTCTTCCTTCTCTTTTTCTGTCAGTTTTGCCATTTTCCTTACCATCTGGTCAATTTTACTCATATCACAGACTGCCATAGAATTTGAAAACTCAATAATGGTCTTAATTAAATCCGGTGTATTTTCTTCGTCCACTTTTTTAAACAAATTTCTCAGCTGGACTGCATTTCCGGTACTGACGAATTCACTGACTCCATTGATCATCTGGTACATATCATAGATACAGTTTAATTCATAAATACGTTTTTCTTTTGCAAAAAAATTCGCATACAGAATTTTTTTACATTCGATATCGGCAAATTCCAGATATCGGATAATGCTTGTCATCAAAAAACTGATATCCCGGAATCCACCAGTATAGTCTACATACACATACGTCTTTTTCTTCTCAGGACTCTTGATATTCAATACATCACTAATCTGGCTGTATATATACATCGCCCTGGCCTCTGTTGTAGGGTCATTTTTCTCTTCATCTTTCATATTATACTCAATCCTGCATATTTCAAAATCAGAATTTATATTTTGTTTTTTACAATATGCTTTCAATCTTTCTTCAAATAACTGATAGGTTGTCTTATCCTCCCAGGTCTTGTTTTCAAAAACTTCTTTTGTTCCAATACACAAAATTTTATCAAATGCCTTTTTCCTGTTATGAATTTTAGCATCTGCTTCCGCAAGGGATATCAGGCAATTTACCGGAGCTTCATTCGTCTGTCTTCCGGCAAATATTTCTTCCTGACCGTTTCCTTTGTTATCATACTTATATTTATATTCCTGTTCCGTTGTTACAAGCTTTCCATCTGCTCCCTTTTTCTGACCATAAAAACTCAAAAACAACAGCAGCACATTTTCATAATCCATCATTCGTTTTCCTCCATTTTCATCGCCAGTTCTGCTACCCTGACTGCTTCATCCAGTTCCTTTACCGCACAGATAAATCCTGATAAATGGCAAAAGGTAAATCCTGCAATTCCTGTAAGTTCGGCAAGTTCCTCTGCTGTTTTTCCTCTCCACTTTTCCGGAAGTGGCTTCTTTAATTCCCTTCCGCTTTCACTTTCATCCTGCGGAACTGCCTGCACCATGTAACCACCACGGATGGATGGAAAAATCACATAATAAATATCCGTATTTTTCAGTGCTTTTTTCCACGGAACAGCCCTGTCCATAATCATGATACCATCCCTGCTTTTTTCCAGATATCCCTGTACAACCGTATACGCCTGCCGTTTTGCCTGAATCTGTTTGAATTTTCTTTCCAGAATTGCCTGTGCAAATTCTACTGCTTCAAAGAATCGTTCATCCCTGTTGCAGTCCGGCTCCAGCCAGTCCGGATTAAATTCCGCAACACACTCGGCAATCATATTTGGTTCACCCGTATTATCACTTTCATCTAATTTCTGGACGAATTTTTCATCAAAGTCTGTCCTGTCCTCTTCACTCTCCAGAAAATTTTTTCCATATTTTTCCCATAACAATCCGAATGCCGCAAACGGAATACCATTTTTCCTGACTCTGCGATCCTCCTGGTGATGGTCAAATGCCCCGCCGCCGATATCAAATACCAGTCCGTCATATCCGTCCGGAACCTGATTTCCACGTTCTATAAAAATATCCGGATTCATCATTCTCAATAAAGCTGCTGAAAATACATCATCCGCATGGAAAATCCCCCCATGTGTAAATGCCTTGTCATGATTCATAATTATCTTCATTCTATATCCCTTCTTTCTTTAACATCAAGTATACCACACTTATCAGAAAATCAAAACTCATATTTTTAACTACATTTTTTCAAACCATAATATTCCACAAAATACGGCATCATAAAGTTTAAATATTTTACCAGTCCCATTATGGCTGTATTCCTGTTTCTTATCTGCAGAACTTTATTGACAGGAATCGCCGATTTACAAATTTCATAACAGGATGCCGAATGATCCCTCGTAAACATATAATATTCCCTTCCATCCCGCATCTTCAGATAATAGTCAAGTTTCCGCTGTCCGTTCTTCTTTGCAATCATAAAAATATTGTTTTTAATACTTATTTTCTTCATCGTGTTATCCTCCTCCGCTCTGTCGGCATATTATCAATAATTAAATCCAGAAGTTTCTCTATGTTATAATTTTTTTCAGCTGAATAGCAGACAGGATCTGCGATCCTCACCCCTGTGCTTTCCATGACCCTTTTTTTAATTGAGCCTGCTTTTTCTTCCAAAAATTCTGCTAATATTCTGTCCGGTCTGTTTTCTTCATAATTCCAGTGTCTGCCTTTCATTGCCATATCTGCCTGATTGATTGCTGTAATAATTCTATTGGGCGGAAAATCAGGAAGAATCACTTCATTTAATATCCGGTAAGCAGTTCCCATATCTCTTCCTGATCCATCCACAATTACCAGTACTACATCAATTATTCCATATTTTGTATTATCCAGTTCATATTCCCGATACAATGTCTGTTTCAGCTGTTCTGCATATCCTGCGTCCTGCTCCTTTCCATCACCAAATCCCGGAGTGTCCCAGAAGCGCATTTTATCATTTAACTTATTAGAACTTATCTGCATTGTTTCAGGATCACAGCCCCTTCCTACCCGCGAGATTTCATCTTCAAATATTGCATTTAAAGTAGATGATTTTCCAGTTCCGGTGCCGCCCACAACCAGTATATCCAGCGGTCTGCACCTCATAATTCTTAAATTATTTTCAATATCATTCAATCTGTATACACTTCTCATCTGGTACTCCTCCATTCTTAGTCAATGTTTTTTCATCCGGGAGAGCTGTGAAAACACAGCCTCCCGTTTTTCTTTAATTACTGTCTGCTTTTTTATCCAAATATTCCGCCAATAATTCCGCCAATAAATCCTCCTACTGCCCCAATAATCGTTCCTACCACTTTTCCAGGTTTTCCTGCTATCATTTCCCCAATATCACCGCCTGTCTCCATACCGTCTCTGACGGATTCTATGATTGATTTCTTTGTTTCCCTGTTATAATCCATTAATTTATCATCTGACTTCCATACTTCCTGATCCCTGTTAATATTGTTGCAGAATACTATCCTCTTTTCCTTTGGTGTTGCTTTTACTATGTAGTACAATAATTTGGACAGGTTATATGGGGCGCTCTGTATCATTCCTTCTTCCTTGTAACCGGCACTATAATAAATCGGATTTACCTCAACACCAGTTGTTTCTTTTATTCTGCTTCTCACAGATACCACTTTCTTATCCAAAAATTCTTTCAGTTCCGACATTGGCTCATTCTTCCCATAATCCCAGTAACGTCCTTTCATCGCCATGTCTGCCTGATTGATTGCCACTAAAATTCTCTCACTCTTATTCTCTCCTAAATTCGGTATAATTACTTCGTTAATAAGTTCATAGGATGTTCCAAGATCTCTCGTTCCCCCGTCCAGAATAACCAGCACCAAATCTATGACCGCATTTCCGTCTTTATCTACTTCAGCTAATTTGTCAATAATATTTCTGGCATGTCTGTTATCGGCTTCTTTTCCATCTCCCAGCCCCGGAGTATCCCATAAAATGAGGTTATCAAGTTCGTATTTCTGTATATCCATTGTTTCCGGATCTGCACCAACTCCTACTTTCGCCACTTCCGTATCAAATAATGCATTTATGGTTGAGCTCTTTCCACAGCCGGTCGCCCCGGTAATCATAATATTTACTTTTCTTTCTTTTAACCGCATCACATTCTTTAACATCCTGTTCTTTTCTTCATCTTTAAGTCCTGCGTTCATAATGTCATTTTCCAATACTTCATAAATGTTTTCTCTCTTCATAGTTTTTTCCTCCATTGTGTTGTTTGTATCATTGTTTTTCTTGTTTATTCTATAATCTGTCATGTTTTTCTCCTTTGCACACTGCTGCTTACTCTATTGCCAGTATCTTCATTTTTTCGTCATTCATTTCAATCACCTCCCCACATTTACATTCAATCAGTTTCTGTGTCATTAATGTCTGGCTTGAAATACAGAATATTTCTTCCCCATCTATATCCAGTTCCACACCTCCTGTTTCCGGCACGAGATAATACCTTTCCCTTTCTCCATTTGAGAGTTCCAGTGTTACCAGATTTCCAATTTTTACTATATTTTCTTCCGGATATACCGGTCTGAATTCTCTAATCTGAA
>FR900183.1:15355-19971 GCA_000437755.1 Roseburia sp. CAG:303 | reverse complement strand
TTTCTGTTCTCCCTTCTTATCTGCAATATATTATCACTGTTTTTTCCCAATAAATCATAGGCAAGTTCATCCCACTCCTTTTCTTTCTTCGATATGACAATCTTTTCCTGTGCCTCGCATCTGTTATTCTGAAATAAATCAATGGTAACCAAATCGCCTATGTTAATATAGCGCCTTTCCTGTTCAAAATTTTCGATCGACTTCTTCAGCATATTTACTAATTCCAGATATCCGGCTGCAAGCCATCCGGTTTCTGTCTTTGTGGAATCATATCGTGTAACCATGCGTCCCTCCGCTTCTATCGTATCTTTTTTTGCAATTTCATAACTTTTTATCTCCTCCTCCAGCTTTTCTTTCAACATTTTCAGATAACTCTCTTTTACTTTTTCTTTCATCCTGCCATCTCCTTATTTTCTAATATAAATCCGGTTCTCATTTCATGTAACTCTTTTCTGTAACCTCCGGTTGCCCAGATTTCCTGAATATTTCTGCTCAATACGTTTCCCAGGAAATGGTCCTCTCCATCGCTTGAAATTCTTATGTCTCCATTTGGGAATATTACAAAATACGCATTTTCGATATTGTTGCTGTCACTGATACTGAATATTGTTTTTCCACCTTCAAGCTTTGCCCTCATACATTCTGCAATTTCCATAAAATCATTTTCCGATATTTCAAATTTTTCTTTTGTCTCCTTCGCATTTCCTCTGATAGGTGTAAACTGAAATAATTTCCAGCGGGCTACCGGATATTTCATGACAATATCAGCTATCTCTTCTATATTTTCTTTGTTTATCTGACTTACTACCGTATTAATTTTTATCCTGCATTTTCTGTCTGCTTTCCTGGATGCCTCCCTTAAAATGTTTATCATGCGATCTGCATGTCCGCTGTTTCTTGTCATCTTTGTCTGTACCCCGGCATCTGCACCATCCAGTGATAACGTAAGCCAGTCGAGGTTTTCAAAATAAAACTGTAATCTTTCCGGTGTCATTAAAATGCAATTTGATGTCATAGACACAATCAGTCCTTTTCTCTTTGCATATAACACGAGTTCCTCAAGACCGGAAATCAGCAATGGTTCTCCACCTGCAAAAGTAAGTTTCTGAATCCCACTTGCCGCAATCCTGTCAATCACTTTTTTCTGTTCCATAAAACTTAATTCTTTTGAATTCTTTTCCCGATAACAAAACTGACATTTATCATTACATCTGCTTGTAATATTCCAACATACTGAATTAGGCATTTTTTCCATTGCTTTTTCCTCTCTTTCTTTTTCTGAACATTAATATCAACTGCTTTAGTTCATCGGTCCTTCATCCGATATACATACTATAGCATAAGCTTTTCATAACTTTTGTACAACTCATCGTAGTTACTTTATTTTACCGGTTTTCCTGCCGATATATATACTATAATACAGATATTTTCATAATTTTTATACAACCCATATTAGAATTACCTGCAAAATATATACATATAGGAGGATAGAGAGAAATTTATGAAATCAAAATTTGAAAAAACAGGTAAAAACCTGGCTCTTCTGGTTAATGCATTCATGGAAAAAGGCACTATGTCCATAAGCGACATCCAGTCCGCGATTTCCTGTAACCGTCAGAGTGCCTACAATTATCTGAAGCTTTTACATGAAAAAGGCTGTATCCTTAATAAATATACAGAACACAACCATACTATTTATTCTTTAGAACAAAATGAAGCTGCCGACCTTATCCGCTACCTTCCATTAACACTGACCATATTACGGAAAAACCTGATTATGACACAATTACAAAATGGACCTATGAGCCGCAATGCACTGTATGACTCATTTCCCCTGGCAACTTCAGATTCTCCCGCTGACAGGCAGTCCATGGATATTGCCCTGACGCAGTTTAACAAATTAATAAAGGAACTTATAGAAAATGGGGATATTGAAGAGTCAAAAAAGAACGAAAAAGGTACTTCCATTTTCTCACTTACCACAAAAAATATTCCGTTAAACAGGAAACTAAACCGGGCAAATCTGGAGATTTTTAATGATATCTTATCCAATATTTCAACAGGAAATCCTTATTTTGAGGAATTACATGAGCTTTACCAGGACACCTGTCTCATGCTTGGCTATTTCGATCACAACACACCTTACTATGACCATTATCTGATTTACGGAAAGAAAATGAACGGCCGCTCCCTTTCCACAGAAAATTTGAGAAAAATAACCACATTGGACTATATGCATAAAATATTACTTATTAAATACAAAACCAAAAGCGGAAAAATCATCCCCGAGCAACTGGCTGTCGGAAAAATTATTTACAGTATGGAAAAAGATAATTTCTATATTCTGGGAAAATCCATGCGTGGAGAACAAAAAAATACTACAATTAATGTATCCTCTATTTTAGAAGCCGCAGAAACCGATATGATTCATGATTATTATGATTCTGCATATTTTAAAGAACTATTCCGCGATATGTTTGGCATTTCCACAGAAGTACCGGTCAATGTCTGTGTCCGTTTCGATGATGTTGCCAATATAAAAAAGAAATTAGAATATCTCATAAAGCAACGCAGCAATTCAACCATGACACAAGAAAATGAATCTATTATTTATACCGACTCAATCAGCGGTCTGCCGGATTTCAAGCGATATCTAAGAACATTTGGTAAAAATGCCCATGTATTAGAACCGGATTCTTTAAAAAAGGAAATGGAAGAGTCTGTAGAAAAGGCATTATCACGATATGAAGAGGAGACAAACAATGAATAATTACAATCCTTATACTCGCATACAGACATACTACTCACTTCTCTCACTCCCGGAGGATGATTTTGACGACAACATCGAAACCTTCGGTATCAGTATGTCCAAAATCCATACACTGACAAATATTCCACTCAAAATCATACGGCAGGATTTTCTGTGTATCTTTCAATGGTACAGCAGTCTGTCCAAAAAAGAATCACTTAATCTGGAACACGAAATACATTTTAATGATATATCTGCGGAATACGAAAAAATAAATGAACAATATGATATTGATGGGCTCTATGAACATATACTGTCAGGACATTTTCCGGATAAATTTGAAGAACTCTTAATGAAAGGTACTCTTGATGATATTCCACTTTACATTAATACATCAATTGATACTTATGAAATCTCACTTTCTCCGGACGTATTTTCTGCACTTCAGAACATTGATGACCTGAGTTCAGATGAAAACTTTGGTCAGTTCCGGCAGTTTATACAAACTTCAACCTACCCTTATGCTATCAAAGACAGTTATCTTTCCATCCATCATTATAAACACCTACGCTTAAATGAAACACTTAGTGATATTCACGCAGCTATTGAAAATGGATATTATGTAAATATTAACTATATTTCCCAGCAAGGAAACCTTAATCAATATCATATTCACCCAGTCAGAATCACTTATGACACCGATGAAAATCTGTACTCCATTCTTTATTTTGAAAATAACCAGATAAAAAGCCTCCGGCTTGATTTTATTGCCCGTCTTAATCTGGATACAAGACACCATGCTCCTGACAATGCAGAAATGGAACACAAATTATGCGAAATAGCTCCTAATGTATGGGGAAATCTTTTTCACGACGCTCCAAAATCTGTAAAAGTTAAATTCTACAAGGAAGGGCGTGTATGGGAAAAAGTCAGGCGAGATCTTGAATGTCGAACAAATGGAAATCTTTATGAAAAAAATGGCTTTCTTTATTACGAAGACATCGTATACGGATTCAGTAAATTCTCTAACTGGATCTATGGATATGGCAGTTCTGCCATCGTTATCGAACCAAAATGGCTTCGCCAGCAAATCATCCAGTCCCTCCAGGCCAGAAAAAACGCGTGGGAAAATGACTAACCAGGTCATTTTCCCCGCGTTTTTTGTATCTGTCAGTTTTCTTCTATATCTACTGTACCATCTCTTTTTCTATATTTTGATACTTAAATAATAATTCTCCATACCAATTTCCTTTAATATATGGTTTTACATCAAAGATTTTTTCTTCACCGTTATCGAAAATTATACGCAATGTATAATCTTCTTGCGAAAAGACTTTTATTGCAGTTGGTCTTAACATATTTTTTCTCCTTATCTTAACGACTCAATCAAAAAAACTTTCTCCATTGTTTATAAATATCTAATTTATGTCTATAGCCTATCTCGGGCTTTCTTTTCTAGGTTGAAATTGTTAAGGAAGTTGCGTATGTATATAGTGTATTTCAATACCCTATCTCGGGCTTTCTTCTTTTCTACGTTATTTGTTGCAAAGCAAAACACCGGAAGAAATTGGTTTCAATGCCCTATCTCGGGCTTTCTTTTTTCCATAAAAAGAAAATGTAGATGTAAGAACAAAGAGAATTCGTGTTTCAATGCCCTACTTCGGGCTTCTTCTTTTCTACGATAGAGTAATCGCACTTCATGATTCCAAGATCAATGTGTTTCAATGCCCTACCACGGGCTTTCTTCCTTTCTACCGGACAGTTTTACGAGTACTTGCGACATGGGATAACTGTTTCAATGCCCTATTTCGGGCTTTCTTCTTTTCTACACGCAGAGAAATGGAGGATCATATGATCAGTGTTAGCT
>FR900183.1:2597-15348 GCA_000437755.1 Roseburia sp. CAG:303 | reverse complement strand
GAAGAAAGCCCGTGGTAGGGCATTGAAACGACTCTTTTTTCGCTGCCTTCGTTTCTCCATAGACACTACGTAGAAAAGAAGAAAGCCCGAGGTAGGGCATTGAAACACAATTCTTTAGATCTCATCATAATTATTGGGCCTCCTTATTCAATGCCCTACCTCGGGCTTTCTTCTTTTCTACCAATTTAATATTATGTTTTGGATATTAAGAGGAGGATGTTTCAATGCCCTACCTCGGGCTTTCTTCTTTTCTACCTTATAGTAACTTATAGGATTATTTTCACGAAAATAAAGTTTCAATGCCCTACCTCGGGCTTTCTTCTTTTCTACATACAGATGAATACAGCGTAGATGTTACATTAAGAGATTGTGTCTATGGAGAAACGAAGGCAGCGAAAAAAGAGTCGTTTCAATGCCCTACCACGGGCTTTCTTCTTTTCTACGCTATGTCTCTGCATCCCTTGAATTTACTGGCTTTGCAAATCCATTTTTGCGTATAATTATCTGACAATTTCATTTTCAACCATTTTTCTCATGCTATTTTCCCTATTCATATTTTGGCCATATTTTGTTCTGTTTTGTTCGTTTTCCCTGACATATTTATCTTAACATGATACCTGCCATTTTGCAATAGAAAATTATTCCTTACAAAACTTTCAGTTCTAAAATATGTCCTATTGCAAAATTACAAAAATCGCTTTTTGTAAAACACTTCGTGAACATCAGTCTGGGGCAAAAATTTTTTGCCCCAAACCGAAGTAATTTCTTATTTACACTTACAATTCTACTACCCACTCGTATCCGTCCGCTGTTTTTCTTCTTACTAACATACCAAATGATACTTCCATGCAGTCAACACCTGCTTCATTAAATATTCTTTCTAATTCCCGTTCCTGTTTTGTTATTTCTTTGTCGATTCCTCTTTTCTGCTTTTTCATTTCCAGAATTTTACCGGCTATATCCTGTACTTTTTTATTGATATTAAGCTCTTCGCATACTTTGCTTTCTTTTTCCTTTGTGATTGTTCTGCTTGTAGGAAGTGTGATTTCCCTGCTTTCTTCATTTCCCGATTTGATTGCATGCAGAACAGGCGATGGATAGCAATTTTTCACTCTGCTGAAATTACAGTTGCATCCACATTCCGCAGTAATTTTCTGGTATTGATCCCTGAGTTTAATACAGCTGATTGGCTTTGCCGGTATTTTATTCAGGAATTTCTGCGTAACCTGATACTGATAATTCATAGTAAAACTCATAACCTGATGTAAGAAGTCTGCTCCTTCTTCGCCCATATGGCCAAATACATAGAGCAGTGACTGCCTCTCACAGTGGGTAAGATACCCTGTTTTTCTTGCTTTCTGGCACAGATACCTCATCAGATTACATTTCTGTAAAACAATCCGGATATTTTCGCTCATCTCTCCAAAGTCATCCAGATTTTCATCCACATTTACAGATGCAGCTTCCTGATTTAATTCCTGTGCAGAACTGTATTTTGCAATTATACTTTTCAGGGCAGCCGGTGTATACAAGGCTATCTGACGGATAAATTTTCCTACATCCTGCACCGGCTGCAACTCTTCATCCAGAAAATAACTCTGCTTCATCGTTTTTACATGATATCCATAAGGCAGTTTTATTGCCTGTTTTGCGGCTGCTGCTTTTGAATGTGTTTTATTTGGAAAGTATTCTACGGTCACACTGTCATCCGTCTTTTTTACGTTCTGTTCCAAAATATCCTCAAACAGATTTACATAGCGGACCTGTGCCCAATCCTGAAAAAATACCCACACATGATATCCCCTGTATCCACTGTCTTCGATATATGCCTGTATTCCCATATGCTTTAATTCTTTCCTGTACTCCACCGCCACAGCTGCCGCATCCTGCAAATATTCCTGCATTTTTTCCGGTGTATTTCTTATGGACAACAATACTTTTTTGGAAATATCAATGTCTATTACCAGAAACTTGCATGTTCCATTATTTCTCTGTACAAAAGTACCTACCGTATCATCTCCTTTAAAATGTCTTTTTAATACATTTTCCGTCAATGGTTCTGCCATCTGCTCACAGCACCGTCTTCCATTTTCTCCCATACTCTCTGAAACATAAGTATCTTCCCGCCCAACGAATTTGTCCATATATTCATGAATCATTTCATCCGAAAGGCTCAACGGATTCCGATCCAGTTTTGTCTGTGGCTGAATGATTACCATATCTCTTTTATGATTTTTCTGCTCAGAAGCCAGTTTCATAAATACTGCCGCCTTATGGTAGCAGGTAACATCGGAATAAATCTGCATAATATTCTGTAAGGATTCCTCCTGCTGATTCTGAAACATTTTTTCATATTCATCCAGCAATTCTTTTTTATAAATATCCTCTATTTTTACATCAGTATCCATCTCTGCCACATTGTAATAATCCTCGTATTCATACAATACCATATCCGGCAGTTCTTTTTTCTTCCAGTATTCAATAAGAAATTTCATATTTTCCAGATTTACATTATGCAGTTTTTTGCGCTCAGATAACAGATATTTTATATCAACATTCTTCTGCTGTGTCATATACAAAATAATCATATATTCGTATATGCTCCCAATATTTTTCTTATTTTTAAAATACTGTTCC
This sequence comes from Roseburia sp. CAG:303, assembly GCA_000437755.1. Lineage (GTDB taxonomy): Bacteria > Bacillota > Clostridia > Lachnospirales > Lachnospiraceae > CAG-303. Next base: position 12,711 of record FR900183.1, on the reverse strand, counting down.
CAGCCTTCCAGAATCTCTGCGCCTTTTTTCAATTTTTCTGAAAAAGTAAGTTTTGTCTGCGAAAGCCACATCATTTCCAGCCTGTCATTCAGATTTTCCTCTGCTTTTTTCGGAATTACTTTTCCTTTTGGCGAAAATGCATAACCAAGATATTCAAATGTACCCGGATACTCTACGAGTTTTGATTTTGTCTGATTCAGCGATAAACCAAGACTTTCCAGGTACACTTCGGTTCTTTTCCACCCTGCATTGCACTTTCTTTTGATTTCGCCGCAATCAATATATCATCTGCATACCGCATATAGAATATTTCCCTGCCATCAAAACTGTGATCCAGGTCATTCAGATAAATATTAGAGAGAATTGGCGAAACAATCGAACCCTGATAAATTCCTACAGTTTTTTCTTTTACTTCCCCACCTTCCTGCAGCGATGGTGTCGTTGCAGAGTACATAATTAATTCCAGTGAATCTTCCTCTTTTATTTTCTGTTTCAGCTTCTTTTCCAGTAATTTATGCGGAATTTCATCAAAATAATGTTGGACATCGAGTTTTACAACCCATGGATATTCGCCGCTTTCTACTATATCCTCTATTATTTTTACCGCTGACAATGCCGATTTTCCTGGTCGGTAGGCATAGGTATTTTCAGAAAAATCTGCATCATATATCCGCGTAAGTTCCTGTGCCGTGGCTTGCTGAACCACCTTATCACGCATAGAAAACAATGCTATTTTCCGTATTTTCTCTTCTTTATACATATTTACCATTCTTACCGGAAATGGATGATATTCATGATTTTTTAATTCAATATTCAGCTGTTTTAATTCTTCACGGATATTATTATCAAACATTTCCCAGGTAACATCATCCACTCCTCTTGCAGGTTTATTTTTCTTTACATTTCTCCATGCTGCCTGTAATTTTTGTATATCAATTATTTTTGAATACAAACTCATTGCCCCACTTCCTTTCAGATAATAATTACATCATCTCTTTGAAATCTTGTATCTTTCTTTCCGGAATCTCCAATCACTCTGCTTTTTGGCTCACAGTTTTTGCAGATATAATAGAAGCGGATATTTCCATTATCCTCAGATTGTTCCATCAGAAGCATTAATTCCCGGTACATTTTCTTATATCGCTGCTCGCTTATTTCACATTCAAACACACTGTACTGAATACGAATTCCATAATTTTCCAGCGTGTCTGATATCTTTTTTCTTAATCTGTCCGATTCTATATCATAGCTCACCAGATACATGGTTTTCCTCCATTCTGTAGGGAACATATTCTCTTTTTTCCATAACTGCCGCCTTTAAATTCTGAACCTGCTTTCGTATCAGACTCCGGTAATTTATTCCTCCTGCTCCGGAAATATACTTTTCATATTCCCTGCAAAACTTTTGAAATCCGGATTCATTCAGAATAATTCTTTCCTCTTCCTGCTCAAAATCATATTTATTAATCATGGATTTATTACACAGGGTAATTACAAACCGGTCTATTACCGGCTGTCTGAATTCTTCCACAATATCAAGAGGCAGCGACTTTCTTCCATAACGGATTCCATGCAGAAATCCAAGATACATCTCGAATGATTCCGCATCAAGTGCCGATGATACCTCTTTTGTCAGAAATGTATAACCAAGACTTATCAATACATTAATAGGATCTTTGGGCGGTCTTCTGTTTCTTCCGTTAAATTCAAATTCACACTGAAACATATGTGCAAATGCTGAAAAATAAATATTGCTGCAATAGCCTTCCACACCAAGCACTTCATTCGGAGTCTGCTTTTCATGCAATTCTTCTAACATGATTTCCATGGATTTCACATCTCTGTGCCAATCATAATCATCCCTGTACCTGTGCTTTTTTATTACATAAATTTGATTCTTCACTTTATTTTCCACAATTTTTTTTGCAATCAGAATCCTCCTTTCCAGCTGATTGTATAATTCATATTGCGAAAAACGCAGAAAAATATTCTTTGAAACATCAGAAGCTGTCTGCCCGATGTATTTTCCCGAAAAAGTAAAAAAATTCACATCGATTCCCTGCAGTAAAAGCATATGCAATGCCTGCGTCGTAATCTGTACATTTCCTATAATTGCTATGTTTTCAACATTTGCCAGCGGTATTTCCAATAAAGTCATCTGTCCTTTGGTAACAACGATTCTCTCACTTCTTTTTTGTATACAGCTTCCCTGCTCCTTTACATACAGAACCGACATTTAATTTCCCTCCAATCCGGAATAATAAACAGAATCAAAAGGAGTTATCCAGGTCATCTTGCTATTATACTGAGCGAAACTTATCTGCTCAATATCACAAAATTCTCTGAATAACTCCAATACAAATGATTTGAATTTTAAATAATCTGTCTGGCTTACCGGTCCGAGTCCATGTGCAAAAATACTGTTATTTCTCAAATACACCATTGCCCGGATTCTCTTTAATTTGTCTATTACACTGCTATTTCCCCTGACTAACATCTCATCGTCAAGAGCTGCCAATAAAATGAACCCTTCCAACAATGATATCTGTTCCGGCATATAGGTATTTCCGGTTTTTCCAAACAATTGGATTTTCATATCCAGATATCTTTCTTTTATCTGTCTGAAGAGTTCTTTCGCATCGATACCATCCCATTCCGGATGTATCTGTATATTTACTTTTATTTCTTTATAATTCATCTTTGAAACATATAAATTATATCCGGCTAACCTTTTCTGCTCTATCATTTCTAACAACCGGTACAAAAGCAATGTTGCCATATCCAGTTTTTCCTGTTCTTCACGAATCATGGCATTCTGACACATGGTGAACATCAATGGAACAATGTACTTTTCTTTCTGCAATAATTCTGCATTTCTCTTTTCTGCAATGTACTGTGGAATCTCGCTTAATGCTGCCAGGATTTCTTCCTGCTGTTTTAATATATCGATTTTGTCCATCAGTAAAAATCTGCTGTTTATCCGTTTATCTCTCTTTAATTCTTTATTTAATTTCAAAATAGTCTGATATGCGCCGCTTAATTCCAAACTATCCCACTCTTCGTAAGTCTTTGCCAGTAAATATGCAAAATTCAACTGCTGCCTGATATTCGGCTCCGGCACTACTTCCTTTAAATATTCCAGTTTTTCTCTCGCACCCGAATAATTTTTCTTCCGGAATAAAGTAAATGCTTTCTCAATTTCCAAATCACCAAAAACAGACAATGGATTAGCAATATAAAATAACGTCTCTGAACCCGGACATGGTTTCCGGAAATCAGGAAGATAATGATTGCTTCCAACATAAATCAGCTGGATATCTATGACTGCTCCCGCCATAGCAGCTGCCGCTGACATTGCTTTTGTTCCACCCGTGATATCAATATGCAGTTTCTCAGGCTTTCCCCACTCAATATATGCTTTCTTTATTTCCCGATAAATATCCATCGGTTCGGTTTCACTAACTATACATTTCTGAAAAGCGGACACCGGCAGGTTACAATGTTTTACTATTTTATCCAGATATTTCTCCGTGATAGCAGTACAAAGAAAAAGAATCTTCTGTGGATTTAACAATTTTATGCTCAGCACGAGCGGTTCATAAGAAGTTCCTACTGACATAATCAGATATTCCACTTCTTCTTCCACACGTTCCCTGTTTCTGGCTATAAAATTATCCTCAATCAAATTCATTAATTTCTTTTCATAAAATAAATCCGCTGCTTCTCTTTGCTTTGTCGTCTTTCTCTCCAACTGCATCCACTGCTCCGTCATCATCTGTAACGGATTCTCTGTCTCATCCGCAGTTTTTCTCTTCGTTTCATCTGCCATAAATTCTCCTTTCCACGAACCTCATTCGTTTCATATCACTCCACAAGTTTCTTCCCGTATTTTTGATATATCGCCCCTCTCCTGAATGTGAAATTTCCTCGGGTAATGCCCTATGGCGGTCTTGGTTCTTTTCTACTTATTGATTATGAATATAGCAATATGAATATTCAACTAGTTTCAATGCCCTACTTCGGGCTTCTTCCTTTTCTACAGATATCGCTCAGGATACAAAGACTAACGCTATTCTGTTTCAATGCCCTACTTCGGACTTCTTCCTTTTCTACGCATCTACGCAGTTGGAAAACATTATCAAGACAACCTTGTTTCAATGCCCTACTTCGGGCTTCTTCCTTTTCTACATATATACCAGGTTATGCGGCAGAAGGAACTTTAGCGTTTCAATGCCCTACTTCGGGCTTCTTCCTTTTCTACGAACTATAGTGCTTTGTGGTATCTGTCTATGTGTATAGTTTCAATGCCCTACTTCGGGCTTCTTCCTTTTCTACGCTACAGAGGACGATTGTATTGATGATCTTAAAAGGGTTTCAATGCCCTACTTCGGGCTTCTTCCTTTTCTACCAAAATAAAACCGTATATTGGAATGTGGATATCTAGCAGTTTCAATGCCCTACTTCGGGCTTCTTCCTTTTCTACCCTGTAACAGAAAAGGATAAGGCATTCGCACAGTGTATGTTTCAATGCCCTACTTCGGGCTTCTTCCTTTTCTACTCAAGACTGAGTTCATGCAGGCGATCGATCACGAATTGTTTCAATGCCCTACTTCGGGCTTCTTCCTTTTCTACGCTATGCTTCTGCAGCCATTGATTTTACTGGCTTTCCAGTCTCCATTTTGTAAGTAATTATCAGACAATTCTATTTTCTACTATTTTGAGCAGAGATTTTTTCCCATTCATATTTTAGACACATTATGTTTTGTTCTGTTCGACTTTTTACATACTTATAATAACATCTTTCCAACTATTTTTCAATAGTCCATTTTCAATTTTATTCAACAATTAATAATGCAAAGTTCTAAAATTTTTCCATACACTATCACAGAAAATAGAAGAAAGCCCATTCTATTGAATCACAGGCTTTCTTTCATTATCCCTCAATTAATTCTCTTTAGAGTTTTTAATATGCCATCAAATCATGACTTTTTGCTCTTATATATTTTATCTACTTTTTGCAATTCATATCTTCTATTCCTATAATCATTAGTTTCCATATATTTAATCTTGTCTGTATCTGGCATCTTGTCTGCATCTTTCATCATAAAGAATTCATTTATAGACCGGTGATTTGAATTATCTTTCGAAATTGACTGATATTTTTTATAATATTCAATAAACATTTCTACCTGATCTGAATAATCATCAAATGGATTTAAACAAAACTGATTAAGATTATACATTTTTTCATAATCATAAATTTGTAACTTTTCTATCTCCATTACTATTCTTCCATACCCATAAGCCTTTGCTTTTCCTATATTTTGCTGTTTTCCTTTTTCCAGACGTATCGTCCACAATAATAATCCCAATTCATCTTTGGTAAGATTTTTAAATCTGATTTTTCCTGTAAATTTTCCACAGTCTTTGCTTAATGGATAAAAATCCGAAGTAATATTATCATTTTTTGTATGAGGCAGTTCGTCCACATGTTCTCTTAGCCAATATTGTTTATAGCCTCTGATTTCAAAATCATCATCATTATAATTTTTGTCCTGACAAAGATAATCCATATAACTGCTCGGTTTAGGACTTCCCAATACTATCTTTACCTTTTCTTTTTCTATAGTACTTTCTCCATCTAACGGCCGCAACTTTGCATCCTCTACATATATTCTTCCCTTATAACCTCGCTTTTCATTATTGTCCACGGTATAACCATACATACTATGGGCATAATCAAATATTCTTTCTTCTTTCTTGTGTTCCTTTCGAATTCCTTCCTTAATCCCATGCTTATACAATATTCTCAAGTTTCGTGCATATCCAAAAGCTATCTCTGTCTCATCTTCGTTTCCAGCTTTCTTTTGTTCAACATAAAATACTGGTCGTATCTCTCCTTCTTTCGGAAGCTTAAAAAATTCCTTTGTTTTCTCTATACATTTCTTTCTGCTTCCTTTATCTGTAACTTTCAGATATGCCGTTGTTCCCAGCAAATTCGCTTTTGCATTGTAATCAATCTTAAATGCATTTATTGCGTCTTGTTCTAACTCATTCCCAGTCTCTCTATCTGCCTCTGGAATAACATACAATACCTTTTTATTGTTCATTTTTCCGGTTCCCATCAAATATCCATTTCGTTCGTATTCATCTGGCTTTCCAACCGCAGTAACCATTGGTTCTTTCTTCTCATTTATTTCTATTTTGTATGATACTTTCATATAAAAAGGAACATATTCCTCATTTTTTTCCATCTCTTTTACTGACTTTCCTTTATATTGAAGTATGGAAATATTATCATCATAGTTTTTCAATAGTACAAATGGATTGGTTTTTCTTTTCTTATATGCTTCTTCTACTTTTTCAAATATATATTTCTCATTTAATGTATAATAGTTTCCTTTCGGAAGTTCTTTATCTTCATCCATCCTCGGGTGATAAATATAGTAGTGTCCATTTCTACATTCTATATATCCAGCCCTGACTCCATTAGATTTCTGATCGCCCTCTGCATTTCCATCTATTACATCTTTATATGTAGTAGCTAATCTCCCATTTGATACTGCAACTTTTCGGTACATCAAACGGCAGTCTTCTACATCATCATCAATACTTCCCAGTCCCAGTATCTGTGTGTTAGTTCTTAACAATCCTCTGACCGTACTTCCAGGTATCGCATAAGTTCCATCTGCTACCTGATAAAATTTCTGTATCTCTTTTCCATCTTTATTTTTTTCAGATACTCCTCCAACAAAAATATCTGTCTGTGGAACAATAGAGTATTCGATTTCTCCCGAATACATTTTATCCTCTCCAGACACTTCTAAAATTTTCTGATGATCCGGCAATTCACTTTCTTTATTTCTTCTTGTTACTATACTCTTTGGTAATGACACAAAATTATATGGTGCTCCTACATATTTTTGGTAATTTCCATTATTACCTTTCTGATTCGACTTACTTCCATTATTATTCATCCTTTTTTCCTCCCTCCGTCAAAATTCCTGCACATCTTGTCCGCTCTACATAAATCTGTCCATCCTCATCATAGTTCAGATATTTCCAGACTTCCAGTCTTATTGGCCCGTTTTCTTTCCCCTCATGAAATATCTCTCCGCTTACAGGATAAATCTCTTTATAAATTTCGGTATTTTCTTCTTCATCATCCCTGATTTCACTTCTATACCAACAGTCCTCTTCATTATAAATATGTAATTCTCCACTTTCATCAAAGAATCTTGCTTCCAGAATTTCATCAAACGGCAGGTCACTCCGGTTATTTTCTCCCAGATAAACTTCGCTCATCAGATAGATAAGTGCATATTTATATGTATATTCCTTTTCTGTTTCTTTGGCTTCTATGGCTTCTTTGGCTGAATCATATTTTTTACGCATATTCCAGTTCCTCCTTTAAGCTCTCCATACATTCCGTGATAAAACTATTTTCCGCTGTCTGCTCCTGTGTTTCAAAATCAATAACTGAGATTTCTTCTCCATGTGTGATTTTAAGCTTTGATACCTTGACGAATCCTCTTCCCACGGAGGAAGTACTTCCGAGTGATATTGCTCCGATTGCCAAATCCCTGCAGGTGAACAGGAGCAATGCAGCTGCCGCCTTTTCTTTTCGTTCATCTATTTTATTGTTTTCATTACCATCCCCTCCGGCTGAAAGTGCTATCTCTATTACACCCTCTCCATTTACAATAGCTTCTGAAAATAATGCATTATTTTTTACTGCTCCGGTGAACTTATTGATTGCGGTACGCATCTGTTGCCGCACCACTTTTCCCTTTATGACAGAATCCGCAAAGAATATCTCCGGCCTACCCTCGAATATATGTTCACATATTGTTGTTTTTTCCCTATCCTCCTTATTGCAGGGTTGTGCAAGATGTTCCTCTATTGCTTCCATTCTCTGACGGAATACACCTTTTATCGAGGTAGCCGGTATGATATATTCTTCCCTGCCATTTACGATATTCATGGCATCCGGCACTCTGCTCTCGTCTTCTTCAAATTCCGTGTCCAGCTGTTTTTCCAGCAATTCTTCATTGACATAATTTCCTTTGACCAGTATTGTGTTTGGATAGGAAACTTCCAGCCGGAATTTGAGTGGCTGCTTTTTGTTGGACTTTCTTTTTATCTTCCGGATTTCTCCCAGACATTCCTGACCTTTGTTTTTCCCTTCATCGCTCCAGTCCTTTCGTCCTTCCGGTGTTGTCAGATCATATTCGCTTCTCCTGACACTGGTCAGTTTTACCTTTCCGCATCCATTCGTCACATTTCCGCCCAACAGAATTTCCTGTCTGTCCAGTGCTGCCAGAAGTTCTTCCACCAGTCCATCTTCATTTTCTTCCGGTTTTAAAAACCGGTAAATATCAAATGTCATCTCCGCTCCTGCACTGATGAGTTCTATATTGTGCAGCTGTCCGGAATTATTTGCCTGATCCGTTGTCCCACTCTTTGCATCCAGTCTGACTCTTGTACGATATTCCAGCCTTAAACCCTCATTAACCTTAAAATGTACATCAGAAAACGCAATTCTGCTTTTATTGTCAGAAGCACCCTTCTGCTCATTTCGATTTCCAAAATATTTTTTCTGCTCCTCATCCGCTGCTTCCAAAAATGCTCCGGCAACGCTTGTTCCCTGAATAAATGGTTCTCCTGTACGGTCATCAACCAGCACTTCGCCTTCATCGCTCATTCCATTTCCGATATGCAGTGCTGACTCCGCTTCTGCTTCTATTTCATATTTTAATATTTTTGTATACTTCGCTTTGATCGATTTTTCTTCCATTACTCTTCCTCCTCTCCTGAACGTTCCGGATTATTTTCATTTTTATCCAGTCTGTTTCTGTACTGTATCATTTCTTCGATTAATTTTATCTTATAAATATATTTCTGCTTCACTGACAGAATTTCTTCGATTGGCACACCGCAGCATTCCGTTTCCATAATTCCCAGGGTATCAAATAAGTTATTATCCAAAATCGTCTGAAATTTTTCTATAATTTGCTTCTGACTTCCTGCACCATCATGTGTCTTTCTGTTTTCTTCTTTTTTGAGAATATGTTCGAAGTAAGATTTAAACTTATCTTCCTGTGGCTGATACCGGTATGCTTTACACATCGCCAACACCATTCCTGCCTGACTTCTGGATGCACTTCCCAGTTTTAATGGATGTTCTACGACATAATGATTCATTGCCCGAGCAATTTTATGAATTAACATTCCCTGTGCGGCAATTTCCAATACTTTTTTATCATCTTCTGTCAGTTCTTTCTTTTTTGCTTCCTGTGTTCCTGCAAGTCTGCTCTCAACTTTTTCTTTTTTACTGATTTTATCATAATCCTTAAGAATCAGTACTCTTCCACATCCTTCATTCTTGTTGATTCCCAGTCCGTTTTCCTCTATTTCACGGACTTTTTCCGCACTGATTTCTCCATCGAATTTAATTTTGAACACACTGCCTGCTTCATACATACTCTGCTGCGGTGTCCTCATTCCCCAGGTGCGGTTAAATCCACTCTTTTTTACGACAGACGTACTGGCCTGTTCAATGGTTAAGCCTGTTACACCGAGTTTTTCTTCCAGAATTTTTTCATTGATTCCGCATAATTCTCCATTTTCCCCACGCATTGCAAATGGTGATACTGCCACAAGATAAATCGGACTGCCCGTTTGTCCGTTGACAGAAAATTCTTCATAAGGACGTTTTCCATCTTTCATATATTTTGCAGAAATCATTTTCACTTTTCCATATCCGGCAGAACGATTGCTTCCAAATCTGAAATCTCCGGTATTTAATAAATCAATCAGCAAATCTGCTGTCTTTTTATCGCTTACCCGGATATATCCCTTAAAATGATATCCACTGCAGATACTGTCACTGCGGAACACATTCTGCTCTTCTATATTTACATTCAGAGCCTCACCTTTTTCCACGCTCATGTATTGCAATGTTTCTCCGCTGATTCTTGCAAACATTCCGACCGCAGCCCTTTTATTTCCGGAAATTATTTCATTTTCTTCCTTTTTTGCTACTCTGTTTTCCAGATTTCCATCCTGTTTTTTATTTTCATAAAAGCCTTTTGGAGTCGGAATGGCGGTTAGA
>FR900183.1:625-2579 GCA_000437755.1 Roseburia sp. CAG:303 | reverse complement strand
TCGGAATGGCGGTTAGATATTCTTTTTCCTGCCAAATCATTGGATAGGCATTATAAAAACAGGTCTTTTCTGATAAAAGTATTTTCTTCTGTTCTTCAAAGCTTTCCCCTGCCGCCAGCAATGACACGATACTACCGCGGATACTGCTTCCCGGCACATAATTACAAATCGCTGTCTGTCCCTCTTTGCTTAGATAAATATCCGCTATCTTAACCGGTTCTTCATTGACAAATTCATATTCTATAAACATACTTATTTCCCTCCCATTTTACTGATTTTTACTTTGCCGAGTCCACGGGTTCTCATTCCGCCCAGCCATTTCACATAACCAAGTATTTCTTCCAGGGTATCCTCATCTTCTTTGGCACATTTTATTTCCCCATAAAAGATTAATCCTTTCCGGATGACACGGATGGAACGCAGACTTCCTTCTTTTGCCACACCATCCTGCAATGCCGTAAAGTACCGCATATATGTCAGGGCATCACGAATTTCGTCCTGTGTTCCCTGAATCCTTTCCCGCACTGCCTCTGACAGGTTGAAATTACCGACATAGAGTTTTCTTCCATCTTCCGTACGCATTCCGCCACTGCCAAACAGGGCCTCGGTCTCAGAATCCGCGTTTTCCTGACCCGTCCATGCAAAATAATTCTCCATTTCTTCTCTCAGCACACCACGGAATGTTGTTCCCCTAAGGTATGGGAATCCATGTTCATCCATCAGTATACTGCTGTCTTCCGCTCCCGGAATACTTTCCCCGGAACCCCAGAATGCATCTTCTAATAATTCAATTCTTACCTGCATTATTTGTCCTCCTCCGTCTGAAATCCAATGTATGTATCCATTACTTCTATCACATCAAAGTTCTTGTCATTTTTTGTAAGATACTGATCCAGTCTGCTCTTCTTAAAATATGCATCCACTGCTTCCTCGCTCTCTTTCAGATACGTTCTTAACTCTTTCAGCTTTCTTCTGGCAATCATTCTATCTTCTTCATCTTCGCATTTATTGTGAAGCGCATATTCCATTTCTTCCATTGTCTGCTTAAAATTAGCATAGGTTCTGTTACCTGCTTTTTCTTCATATTCTGGTTTTCCACACACAAAGTATGGTCTTGCAAGGATTGATTTTCCATCTGCATCCACATAATGCTTCCGGATTTCATCCAGTCCTCCATACATTTCCCCATACTCGATATGCCAGTCGATTGCACACGCATTGGCACATCCTTCCTTATCCAGTGAAGCATTGTATTTCTTTGCACTGGAACACAGGCTTTCTGCTATCTCATATGCTTTATAAAACGGATAACTCTGGTGGACAATCGCAACTCCCGCACAGGCAGAATTTTCTCCTTCACTCCGCTTCCACAGTGCTTTCATATATTCCACCGCACATTCAATTCCGATTTTTCCTTCTGATACAAAGCAGATATCATCTCCGGCCCTGATAATACGCCGTATAGGAAAATTAATCTGTTTTTCCCCGTTTTCTTTCGTTTCTTCCAGTGACAAATCCTTTAAGTTTCCGTTTTCTATCTGTTTCTTTACTACATTCTGCATATCGTTATATGCATCTTGAAATAAATCATCAATATCTTTACTGAACTTCTGCTTCTCCGCTCTGTAAATATCCAGTTTCTCTCCCGATGTCAATTTATTGCCCTGTGGCTTAAGTATTCCATCAATAACTTCATCATTCTCCTGTACTTTCTTTCCCATCAGATTTCCATCAATATGCACAACCGCAATGAAGTTATTATCATCCTTATTGCCGCCCAGTTTTTCCAGCTGTGTTACCAACTCATAATGAGTAGTTTCCTCCTCCTGTATTTTTTTCTTTTCTTCCCGTATTCTTTTTTCTCTTCTGTTTTCTGCATCTTTCTTTCTCTGTTCAGCTTCTTTTTCTTTCTTTTCCGAATCAAATACTCTCTCAGCTTCTCCTTTTGAAACTT
>FR900183.1:0-611 GCA_000437755.1 Roseburia sp. CAG:303 | reverse complement strand
CCTTTTGAAACTTCCATACCAAATGTTCCCTGACGGAAGGAAGCACGTCTGATTGCTTTCTTTTCCTCAAGTTTTTGCATTAAATTCTGTATATTTTTTGACGGGTCATCATTTTCGTTATAATCCATTATTTTAATAAAGACTTCGAGTCCGTCATAGTCGCAGAATATCTGTTTGCTCAGCTTCTTTGCAAATCTGACTGCCTGATTTTCTTTTCCTGTGTTGTCATTTTCTTCCACATCATTATCAAATACAAGAATGGTGTGTCCGCCTCCGCTGTATACAAGATTCTTTTCTTCGTTATAATACTCCGGAAAATATTTGTTAAAATATCCGGAACTGGTAATTTCATCAATCGTATAAGATGCATCGATGTTCTTTTTCAGTTCTTTGTTCTTAAAAATGTATGCCTGCTTCTGTGACACTTCCATAATCAATAATAATTTCTTCACTATAATCCTCCTTGCCGGCCATTATTCATCGATAGCCTTTACTGTATATTTTCCAAATCCCATACTGGTATTTTTGCCGATATGTAATAGTTCTGCCGCAAATAAATATGGCAGAAATTCTTCACTTACGTCTTCTAGTACAACAAAAAATAAATAACT
>FR900182.1:37967-46799 GCA_000437755.1 Roseburia sp. CAG:303 | reverse complement strand
GCACTTGTAAAGATTGCATCTACTTTACTTCCGGCTGCTTCGCCATAAGTGATGACATATCTGTATGTTCCATCTGCAAAGCTCCATCCGCTCTGTGTCATGGCATTGATATCATTTCCAGCTGCATCTTTTGCTGTCAGAGTGATATTCATGCGCTTTGATACGGTTTCTACATCTGATTTTGCCGCATCATTCTGCTTTTCCATCCAGTTCTCATAAACATAACTTAAATCCTTTACGCTTATGGTCGCTGTTCTGGTATCACTATAATAATGATCCTGTAATTTACTGCTGTCATTATATTCAACAGTTACGACCGGTGCCTGTGTGTCAATCACGAAGGATGTTCCATCTGCTGCCTGGTACACAATATCTGATTTTTCATCTTTTAATTCTGATTTATTTCCGCAGATATCGGTGCCATTTACAGAAAATGTGTAAATCGCATCACCTGTAAATATAATATCTCTGGTGTACTGGCGTTTATCGCTGTCATATGACCAGTTACCATCGCTAACCCAGCCTGATTTATTATCTGATACTGCCGCGTCTTTTTCATCTTTTGCAGTTATGCTGTAACCAATCCCGGTAATACCTGTGTTATCTGCACCAACTGCAACATTCTGAATCGTATTTTCATAGATGCAGCTTAAATCTTTTACGGTTACGGTTGCTTTTCTGTCGCCCTTATAATAATGGTCTTTTTCTTTATTCTCACTATTATCGTTATATGTGACTTCTATAACCGGTGCCTGACTGTCTATAACAAATGATCTTGTATCATCTGCAGCCGTTACATTTGCCGTATTTCCGCATAAATCCGAATAGGAAAGATCAACTGTATACATGGCATCCGCTTTAAAAGTAACTGTATAACCACCAGTTTTTTCATCAACTTCTTTCCATTCACTGATAGTATAAAGGACCTTGTTATTCTTATCCACTATAGATACAGCTTGTGTAACCTTGGCATCTGTCTGCTTTGTACCAGTAATACCACTATCTGTAATGTCTTTTACAGAAATTCCCTTAACGATTGCTTCACGAAATGCTCTTTTGTCCAGCGAATCCTGTTCTACAATTTTAACAAAAATGCTTCTTTCTCCATCATAGTAATGTGGGGCTTTTTTATTATCATTATTATCCGCTGTCAGGGTAATCTCTGGTGACTTTCTGTCGATAATCACAATTTCCGTATGTTTTTGTTGATTACCAGCCTTATCCGTAACACTGGTTGTAATTGTGTACTGGTTACGCTCTCCTTTATCTCTACTTGCAAAGTTTAAGTAAGCAGTTCTCGTATCGCCATCGACCGTCCAAGTCAAATTATCATAATTTACTTCCGCATTATCATCATCTTTTTTAACTTTGACTGTCGTGTTTTCTAAATTAACCTCTTTTACCTGTATTTTTACTGCGACGTTTGTCTCAAAAGTTTTTGTTTCAAAAGTTTTTGAAGCAGAAATTTTTGGCTTTTTTTCCTCGTCTTTTCCGTTTTCATTAACATATGTATATGTTATCACTGGAGCTGTTACATCAATAACAATTCCCACACCACTGTAATATCTTACATTTCCAGCATTATCGGTTAATCTGTAGTAGATATAGTTTGTGCCTTCTTTTTCAAGCTTAATATTCAAACTATTATCTTTTACATCGGTTGTTGCATCTTTCCAATCTTTAAGCTTTCCAATTTCCTCATCTTTGTAAATGGTACTGATTATATTATATTCTACTTTCTGAATACCACTCAGGTTATCCGAAATACCGCCTAATGTATAACTTGCATATTTACCATCCTGATCTGTGTAAGAATAATATGGATTTTCAATAATACTCTCACTCAGTATCTTCTCAGGAGACCATTCTTTAATTGTTTCTGATTCTTCTCCTTTTCCATTTTTAAATGTACTTACACTGAATGATGAAGCTGTTGGTAAGGTGTTATCAATGGTAAACTCGGTTATCTCAGGAGTTACTGTTACTGTTGCTTTATTTCCACAATCGTCAGTATAGTCTATAACTTTTAAAGTATATTTTGCATCTCCTTTAAAATTAATTGTTATTTTATTATCATTCTCTGATAACTCTCCTATTTCCATTGCATTTTTGCTACTACTCGCAATACTTGATGTCACTGCTTCTAAAAATTTATCCTTATTTAAAGAATTAGCTTCATTTATACTTATTGTCAATGCAGCTTCTTCATAATAATATGTGTTATCTTGCTTCTTTTGTTTTCCTGTAAAATTCTCTGTAATAACAGGAGCTTTTTTATCTATAATAATTACTTTACTTTGGCTCGAAGAATTTCCAGCTTTATCCTCACATTCGATTACAATCTCATACTTTGTGCTTTCATCCTTCACAGCTTCTAACGTAATTGTTTTTGATAATTCATTTATATCTGTATCTTTTTCCCAAATCTCACCATTTTTAAATATTTTAATTGTTTTACTGCTAATGTTACTTTCACTAATGTTAGTTTTTACTTCTACAGTATCATTATAAACCAATTCGTTATTTCCTTTGGTAAGGATTGCCTCTGGGATATTCATCGTTATTTCCGGAGCAGTTCTATCTATTACAAGGGTAGCATCTTTATAACAATAGTTTCCTGCCTTATCTGTTATTTTGAAATAAATATAATACTGTCCATCTTTATCAGGTACTTGAATTTTTACTGAATTATCTGATTCAATATTCTCCACATCCCAATCTGTTACATTTTCTAGACTTTTCTGCTCTATACTGCTATTGGTTAATTTGTATTCAATATACGCACCTAATTCATTTGAAACAATTCCTGCAGTTTTATCCGTGATATTGCTTAATTTAAATCTTCCTTCGGTTCCTACCAACGCATCTTTCTTAGCTGCTTCTGATGCTTTTTCGTTTTTATTTAACCAGATGCCTATCTCACCTTTTGGTGCAGTATTATCGATCGTAAATGATGTTTTTAATTGGTCTGAATTATCAACAACAACTTTATTGCCACATTTATCCTCATATTCGAAACCATTTAACTTATAAATTCCATCATTTTCTAATTTTACAAAAATACTGTGTGTTCCATCAGCATTATTAGCAACTTCTGGAAATTTTAGATTCTCAACATTTTTAAATACTGCTTCTACTGCGGTTTTAAAACCGTCCTCACTATAGGAGTCTTCTTCTGACAAAGTAAAGGTAATGCCAACTGATGTATAATTTATTGTTTCTGATACATCTAATCCATTTTTATTTTCCGCATTAAATTCAATGGTAACGCATGGTGCAGTCTTATCTATGATTATCGTTTTCGTTAAACTTGCCGGATTTCCTGCCTCATCGGCACATTCGACTGTTACCACATATTTATGAGTTTGTTTGTCTGCTCCTGCTAATCCTATAGAAGCGGTTTCTTCATTTTTATCCGATTGCCAGCCAACTGTGTAATCTGTAACTATATTTCCATCTTTTGTAATTATAACCTGTTTTGTTTTTGTATCCAGATTTGCATCTGATATATCTACTTCAAGAGTTACGTCCTTTCCAGATGTGTATACATCCTCAGTTCCATTCCAAAAAGCATTTTTATCTGTTTTATCTTTTACAGACATAGATATAACCGGTGCAGTATTATCCATTACAAATCCAAGTCCATTATAATATCCCACATTACCTGTATTATCTACTACTTTGTAATAAATATAATGATTTCCGTCTTTCGTAATATCTGCTTCTTTCGTATATTCTACCCATTCAGATATATTTATCTTTTGTAGATCGTTCGGTGTCATTATTGTTTCTGAATCATAATAATATCCCGCGTTTACCCCAGAACCGTTATCCTTCGCTTCTAACATGATTTTAGCAGGCTGAAGCTGTGATTCCACTAAAGGTAATCCGGTAGAATAATATGGATTTTCTCCCAGTGAATCGTACAGTGAATTGTACACCTTATTTTCACCTTTATAGTTTCTGAGTGTCAATTTTGCCGTTACCTCTGGTGCCGTCTTATCTATGTAAAAAGCAAGTTTTTCATCAGGAGCCGTCTTATAAGCCGTACAGGTATTATTACTTCTATCTGTATATTCCAAAGTCATTTCATAAAAACAATCTTTATTAAAACTTACTTCAAAACCGATAATCTTATTATTTTCTTTTATATCAGTGATTGTAAAATAGTTTTCATAAAATGTCTCTTCTTTACTCTTATCACTATCGTAACTTAAGCTAATATCCTTTCCATTATAATCCTTTACCTTTATACCTTTTATAATGGCGGTTTTTAAATCGCTCAGGTCATCTTCTGCATAGCCGGATTCTAATGTAATAGCAACAGTTCGTGAGTTATAGTAATACTCGCCTGTATCTTTACTGTACAAACCTGAATCACTGAAACTTATATTAACAACCGGTGCTGTTGTTATAATTCTCACTGTTTCTGTATACGTTGTCTCATTTCCATAACTATCTGTACATGTAATTTTTACTGTATTTTCTTCCCCGGTAAAGTCATAAGCACAACTGAAACTATTATTGTCATTATTTTTTGACCAGCTTACCGTAGTCTCCTCACCATTGACCAAAAAAGAACTCTTAGAAAGATTATCCTGTGTTATGTTTGCATCTGTTATTGTATAAGTTAGTGTTATCTTATTTCCATCACCTGGATTTGCATAAGTGTATATTCTGTTATCATTATCAACTGTAAGTAATTTATTTCCATTCTCTACTTCTGTTGGTGAAGCAGTAATAACAGGAGCCTCTAAATCAATCGCATCTAACTCTCTCGGTTCACTCTCCGTTCCCAGTGTGTATATATATTGTTCCTCATTCAAATCAGATGAATCTACATAAAATACGGAGTTTATATTTTCTCCTTCAAATTCTACAGCATATTCTGAATATATTTCCGTAATATCTTCAATCTTAATATCTTTAACATTACTTTTAACTACCGTAACCTTATTATCTTCACTGGAAGATAATAATAATTTCCCTCGAGTTCTGTTTTCTCTTTCTCCGACTACAGAATATATATTCCATGTAATAGCTTCTTCTGCTTTCTTATATTCATCCGGCAATGCTATATATGCCTGAATAGTTACTTTTGCCTTACTGCTGTAATCCTCTGTCAGTCGAATTTCCTGCTCATTTTCTGATGTATTCAGCTTTGCGAACACAGATCTTAATTTTTTATCCGTACCCACTGTCTCATCTTTTACTTCATAAGCATACTCTTTGTCTGAATCCAGACCTGTTATTTTTACTGTACATTCATTCGGATTTTTTGTAATGCGAATCGCTATCTGACCGGCATTTTCTGCCTGTACAGCCAATTCATTTTCTTCACTGTCACCGTCTTTGTCTGTGCCATCCGTCTTTGTGGATTCCGGTGCATCTGTTCCAGTTTCCTCATATTCATATATTATCTCTCTATCGGCATCCGTCTTTGATGCTTCTACATATCCACCATCTGTTTTCTCATACAAATAGAAACGCAGATCCTGTGCATATGCATCTGTTTCAGCGTTTTTCCATTGGAACTTCAATGTTACGTCCGCAGTCTTTTTCATTAATGCTTCTTCCGCATATGCACGCACTACCGATATAAAACTATCCGGTATGCAGGTGGTAAACATCACCCATACAAGCACCAGTGAAATAATCCGTTTTAGCTTCTTACTTATTTCCATTTCGTCTGTTTCCTTTCCTTTTATTTTTTCTGCCCTTTACAGTACAATTTCAGCAGTATGAATAAATGTAATATTTTTTATTTCCCTTACAAATCCTTCTGCCGGTACTGCTGTATCTGCTTTTGCTCCGGTCAGTGGAGCTGTTTCATTTCCAAATACTTCCTGTCTCTGGCTCTCATCAAGCAGTGTTGTTTCTCCGCTATCTTTCCGGATGCCCCGATCATAAATGCGATTGCTGGCTACCATCTGCGGCTGGAGAAGTGTTGTTTCCCCGGCTGTCATCTGTGGCTGAAGAAGTGTTGTTTCTCCTGCCTGTGTATTATCAGACAACAGCGTAGTTTCTCCGCTTCCATCCTGTAATACAGTGGTTTCTGCACTTCCTGCCAGGGTATCTGTCTGTATTTTCTCTGTTACTACCGTATTGGCAGGATTCTCGTCCAGGATTCTTCCTGATTCCGATATTTTATCCGTTGCCGGCATACCCATACGATCCGTTTCCGCACCTGCGGTATCATGGGATAATTTTCCTGCCTCCCGCTGTTCGTTAATACTCTTAATTGCCTTTCTTTCTGTACGTCCGGTCAAATCGTTAAATGCCTTTGGAATCCTCAGCACGAAGAACAGCAGTACGGTAACCAGAAGTAATACTATGGTTGCTGCCAATGCAATATAATACATCAGCATATAATTGCTATATGTCATTCTCTTTTCCTCCCGCTTCTGCTTTCTTCTCATCGCTGCTCCGGATTGCCTCCACTCTCTTCATAGCCTTTTTCATGCTGTTTTCAAACGACTCATCCTGATAATCTGCTTCCGTACAGATCAAATCCTGTAATTCTCCCTTTACAGAGTCATATGCATCCGTCAGTTCTGCTTCCGCAGAATCACTGATTTTCTGTAAAAGATTCTGCATTTCATCTTTGTCTACTTCTATGAAATATGCCGCCTGATTGGTAATGGTATTTACAATCTCTTTCCATACCAGCCGCTTTGTATCCTCATCCTTACTGTCATTAATCTTTTCTACCAGTGATACAAGGCTTGGCCACATATTAGAATATTCTTTCGTAACATCCGTTGTTCTGGACTGGCCTTCATACTTGCTGATATTCTGCCTGCACTGACCAATCTCTACAAAGATGGCTGCTGTATCGGAATATCCGGTCGCATTCTGGAACCATTCCACAGCATTCTTATAACGGTCACTTTCTACCTGGTAATCATACCAGTATGCCATTCCTATCTCATAGCACACCCTTGCATATCCATCCGGATTCCTCGTCTGTAACTCCTGCAGCGGCTTCTGGGTACTGGAATAGCCCTTATTACTTTTACTGTCGATTCCCGCCTTTAACTGTGTAATCTGCGAAGATTCTTCCCTTGTAAAACTTCCGGTTTCCTCGTCTTTATCCGAATCCAGATACATCTCCACAAGATTCAGATATGCTTCTGTTCTGGTAGCATCGGTCTGAATCGCCTCTATATATAACTCCTGCTTCTTATCCTGCGTCAATGTCGCATCATCGGCCTGCTGAATCAGATAATCATAGTTTTCACTTAATACCTTCTTTGCACCCTGCGAAGCCGCCACTGTCGTAATCGCCGAGGCAATGGTCAGTACTGCGGATAATCCGAATACAACCATTTTTCTCTTCTGTTTTTTACGGTAAATATCATCTATCTCCGTATAATGCTCCAGTGCATACAGAAGTTCCGCACACGACTGGTAACGATTCGCCGGTTCTTTCTGCGTACATTTCAATATGATTTTTTCCAGACCACTTGATAATGCCGGATTAATCTGCTTAATCGGACGAATCTCATACGGTGGTGCAGATGGATCCATTCCCGTTACCAGATGGTACATGGTAGCTCCCAGACAGTAAATATCCGTTCTTGCGTCGGTCTTTCCGCCGAACTGCTCCGGTGCGGCATATCCAATCGTACCAAAACTAATGGTATCCTTGACATTAAACTCTTTGAATTCTTTCGCCGTACCAAAGTCAATCAATGCGATATGTCCATCCGGTCGAAGCATTACATTGGCTGGTTTCATATCACGATAGATAATCGGCGGATTCTGGGAATGAAGATATCCCAGTACATCACATAATTCCTTCGCCCACCGGATTACATTCTCCTGCGGCTGTGCACCATACTGCTCCAGTCTGTTTCTCAGGGATTTACCCTCGATATAATCCATAACGATAATGAAAGTATCTTCCATGTCTATAACATCTACGATACTCGACAGAAATTTATGTTTCAGTCGTTTCAGCATTTCTGTTTCCACGATCAATCCCTGCTTAACCGCTTTGAAGTCATTGACACCTTCCTTACGGACCTCTTTGATTGCCCATGTCTTATTCGCCTTTTCGTTGATCGCCATGTATACAATACTCATTCCGCCGCGCCCTATTTCACTTAATATCTTATATTTTCCATCTACCAGCGAACCTATTTGCAGCATATCTTCACCTCCTGTTCCCTTCTACGCAGTTCTTACCACTGCTGCCGTAATATTATCAGTTTCATTTCTTCGCATATTCAGCTGAATCAGATACTGGATATTCGCCTGCATAACAGATTCTTCCGTCATTACTTCCGGTGCAAGCATCCGGTAAATCTCTTCCTGTGTGATTTCATGCCGGAACCCGTCAGAACAGAACATATATACTGCATCTTTCCGTACATCTCCGGAGAACATATCCGGATATACCCTGTCCGATGCTCCCACGCACTGCAGCAATACATTCTTTCTCGGATCTGTCAGTGCCTGCTCCGGTGTCATACGTCCGGCTTCCACTTCCCTTGCCACAAAGGTCTGATCCTTTGTCAGCTGTGTCACCATCTGATTTCCCAGTTCATATGCTCTGGAGTCCCCTACATTCATCAGGTAATATTTCTTCTGTGTAAGCAGCATAACCACTGCCGTTGTTCCCAGCTTGATTCCCTGTGATTTTCCGTACCGCATAATCCGTTCATTTAACTCTGAGATCAGGTCAAACCACTGTTTCTGAAGCACATAAAAATATTCTTCACTCTCGTTATAATATGCCAGCTGCTCATCTGCCCATTTTTCAAACGTTTTTACTACGGTAGCACTGGCTACTTCGCCTTTATCAAATCCTCCCATGCCGTCGCATAA
>FR900182.1:29743-37914 GCA_000437755.1 Roseburia sp. CAG:303 | reverse complement strand
AAAATGCCGGACCATCAGGCTGTCCTGATTTGTCTTCTTTTTTATTCCTACGTCTGTAGCCGCTGCTATCTTAAATTCCATAAGCCATTCTCCCTTGCTTAATAATATGATACCTACGGATTGTTCCGTGCTATGCACTCCCACAATCCGTCCCTGGTATCTTAATACATCCTGAATTCAAATTCTTCATTTGCCAGTTTTACCATACTTCCATGTGTTAATGGTGTTTCCACATTGCTTTGTATCATCCGTCCATTTACATAGGTATGATTTTTTGAATTTGTATCTACAATAAAGTAATCATTTCCTTTTACCACAATATTGGCATGACTGCGGCTGATTGCTGAATTATCCGCAATGAAATAATCTACATAATTATGCTCTTTTCCGATTTTAAATACCGGTCCTTCTATCGTAACCTTCTGACCTGTCTTTTTACGCACAAGATATGGCTTCACTTCCTGTAAGCTGCTTAATACGGATGTTTCCCCATTTGTCATTTCACTACTTAATACCGTCGTTTCTCCAAAATCCATATATCGAGCCGGTTGTGACGGGTTTACCGCTTGCGGTGGCCACTGGCCATTTCCTCCTCCTGGTGGTGTTACCGGCTTCTGTGACTGCTGACCATTTCCTCCTCCTGGTGGTGTTACCATCTTCTGTGGCTGCTGGCCATTTCCTCCTCCTGGTGGTGTTACCGGTCGCGGTGGCCATTGGCCTTTTCCTCCTGGTGGTGTTACCGGCTGCGGTGGATATGGCGGCTGCTGTGACTGCTTTTTTCCAAATATTTTACTGAAAAATCCCTGTTTCTTTACTGGTTGTGGTGGATATGGTGAAATCGGCGGATGTACCGAATACGTTTTGGTTACCTGATTGTTTGGTTCTATTGTTGTTGATTTTATTTGCTGCTGATTTCCATCCACTGCCGAACGTATTCCCTTATCTAACGGTGCTCCAGGCACACTCCAATCCGGCTTAATTTCCTGTCTCTGATTTTTATCTCTTGCTTTCCTAGTGTTATCTAGTTTTACTTTTTTTTCTACCGATGCATTTACCGATCTATCATACTCTTTAAACAAATTTGAATCATCTATGCGCCGTGGTATCACTATATCAGGGGTTACATTCTGATTCCTACTCTGATTGTCTACGACGTTTACCTGCTGCGTCTGTTCCATTCCAGATCTTACACCTGTATTAGGCAATATCTCCGTATTAACAACCTGCTTCTGCACCGGATGTAGCTGCTGGGAATTCTGAAGTTCCTGAAGATTAATACGTTTTCCATTCAGTTCATCTATCGTCTGCATGAAATTAGACAATGAAAAGCTAGAATGATTATTCAGACAACTGATAATCTTTGCTACATAATCACAATTTTCTGTCTGATCGTATGTAACTGAGAATACGATATTTTTGAAAAATGATACTACATCATTATTCTTTTCCTCCATCTGAATCGGCAGACAAATCAGTTCTGCTTCACAGGTGCTGACATCCACAAAAATATAATCCAAATCAAGCAATATAGTATTTGCATCCAGCATATATTCTTCTGCGGACAGCAGTGCTTTTGATACTCCGGAAAATACACCGAGCATACGGTTTTTACTTACTGCTCCTGCCAGAAACGTAGTTGCTGACACCTTTGCAGTGATATTGTACTTTAAGAATTTCCGGTTATCTAATTGAGTATAGATTACGGATGCAAGCCCCGGAATCCGGTTATTATTAATCATTCCTAGGCTTAAATTGTCAATAATATCATTTTCTGTTATCTCATAAACGAGATAGGTATTATTTCCCTGATTTTCATATGTGACCTTATTCATATGCGTATATCCTTTCTTTATGTATATTATAAGTTTAAGTTTTGCTATTTATATCCAAACAATCGTACTTTTGCCTTCTGTTTTACATTTATCTGTCCTATGCCAAATGTGTTAAATTCATATTCCATTTTATATTTAACAACAAGGTACAAATCACCATTTTTTACTTCCGATTCTGAAAAATCCAATCCACTTAATCCGTTGACTATATTGTATTTTTTTAACAAATCCTCCGCTCGTGATTCATCTCCATTTGCCAGATATCCTACAAACCGTTTCTTTGCTACACTTTGAATCATTGACTTATTTTCCGGTCTGTACCAACGCTGGCTTGTTGTAAAATACGGATTTGAATTATTATTTCCAAACAATTTTGTTACCAGATCACTTACATAAACTCCTATGGAAGCTTCTACTCCGGCACCAGTTAAATTTAATTGCTCAATAGCATACGGATCTAATGACATACTCTCCGATGTCTGCAACAATGCATGTGACATACCTGCCTGTGCCATATACAGCACCATAAGTCCTGCAACAAAAAGCATTAAAAAAGTAAACATAAATAATGAAATACATGCTTCTAAAGTAATAGAGCCTTCTTTTTCACTTATCTTCATAAATTAATCACACAACTTTCTTCTCTGACTGTCTGCTAATATCCTCTATATGCTGTCAAATCTTTTGTAAATAGTGACTGGGCAAGCAGCCCTGTCATTGTCTGTTTCATCGTTACCTGTGTCTTTGCCGCTAAATATGTATAACTCTTTCTTATATCATATTCATATGAATCCTTATAATGCTGATATGTTTCCATCTGTATAAGATTACACAATCTTGCCGTCTGTCTTTCCTTGGTCACAGTTACCGCTAGTAGCAACAGTGAATATTGCTGATAATTCAAATCTATCAAACCTTTTAAATATTTGCTCTTAATTTCCGTCAGCCCTTTTTTTCCCTCCGCTTCTAGTTTCTCTTTTTCATAATCATACCCCGTCTGTGTAGCACCAACAGAATTTATTAATTTTCCTTTGATATTTTCTTTTTCTACCGTAGTAAATTTTTCAAACGTCAATACTTTTTCTATAAATCCTGGCAATCCTGATGGAGTTAAAAATATACTTGTTTTATATACTGGAATTGTTCCTCCATTTACCAAAACTACAGTATCTAAAAAAGGCTCCACTATAATTACCAGTGCCATTACAACACCATAACCAATCGTTGCTGCTGCCGCCATTGCCTGCACATCTACACTTGTACATATAGGGCCAAGATCCAAAACCATTCTTAACAAATAAATTGCCGTAAATACATATAACTGATTTGCTATTTCATTTGTACTACCAAACAGTATATATTCCAGTTCTGCACCGCTAAATGTATAATCATCTCCTGTCCCATTCCTTATTGCATCAATCTGATTTGCCAATGCAACTATATTACCTATAATCGGTGCATTTACCAAAGGCCCCTGATCCGGCAAACCAATACTTCCATAAGAATATCCTGTCATTGTTTTTCCCGATAGTGTCGTTCTGCAAGGAAGATTATATGCCATATACATACTTGTATATATCTGCCCATATCCTGTAAACAAATTTCTTATATTATTTATAATATCCATCATAAAGTTTATAATATCTGTGTAAAACTTATTGATACTAACTAATAAGTTTTTGATTTCATTTAACAGACTCAATAATTTAAAACTTGAAAAATTATCAATTATATTCTTTACACCTGTATTTATTGCTCCAAGATCTCTAACAATACTATAGACTCCTCCCTCAGCTGAATTTGCAGCTGGTAATCCTCCAAATTTATCTGTATAAAATTGTGTATTAATGCAGGCAGATAAATCTGTATCATAAAACAACTCTGCCTTAAACAAACTATCCATAGTCTCCGTTAGACCTTTTACCAAACTATAAAATCCACTTTCATTTTTTCCCTCAGAATTTTGTTTATCCAAATATGCCTGAATATCATTCGCAGTTACAAGTGATTCCAAATTGCACTTATATGTAGCATCATCAAGACCATATTTATGTATATCTTTATCAATATCAGTCGGAGCAAGATTATTAATATTGGTAATAATTGTATCTAATGCTGATTTTTGTAACTGTAATTTTACATCTGAATAGTTTTTTGTGGCATTATCCCAATCTGTTGTTAAAGACTCCGTCGCCTTTTTCTCTGCATCATAGGCAGACTTCTGTGACTGTAATTCTGCTACTTCTATTTCTTTCTTTGCTCTATTATTTAATTCATCCTTATACGCATCGCTTTCTTTATCTACTCCTGCATCACTCATCTCCTTCAATTTTTTTTCTATATCTGACAAATTCGACTCTTCTATAGCAAGATTATACCTTATCGAATCAATACCCACAGAAGCCACACTTCCCGCGATTCCTGTTATTGTAGCATTACATTCATTCATTAAATTCTCAATATTGGTCAATTCGCTTTTTACATTTCCCATGGCAGTAACATATGCTGTCCTTTTTGCTGTATAATCATATCTTTTTACTGCAAGATCGTCATCCCACTTTTTTGCAGCTTTTTCATCCTCATCACTGTCATTATCAGGATCTACTTCTGGCCGTTCTGTTTCCAGATATGCTGCTACGGCTTTTACAGCAATATTCATATTATTATAAGCGGTATCGCAATTACTTTTTGTAGTTTGAAATTCGTTAATAGCTCCCTTTAGTTCCTCTGCTTTCTCCAAAAGTGTAATTGTTTTATCTACAGTATCAAAAGCTGAAGAAATTAAATTTGTTATTTCTTTTAATCCTGCTACTTTCTTTTCGAGCTGACTAATAAAATCAAATACATTTAATAAATCTGTTGCAACTGTTGTTGGTGCATTTAATTTACTATATTCCATAATCTGATTATATAATACTTCCACATCCGACAGTGCATAATTACCATCAATAGAAGAACTGTCAATATTTAATGTATTATTTAATAAAGTTCCGTTATTTTCAAGATAAGAATTATAGGTGCTATTTATATCTGTTTTCTGATCTACTGCGTACAATCCAAATCTGTCTTGAAGATAAGTATCATAATTTGCAAGTGTAGAGTTTGCCGCTACACCCATAACTTCTCTCATGATATTTACACTACTGTTATACCTTGCCATATCAGTAAATACTGTAATAATAGAAAAAAACGGCATCATAATTATTACCAAAAACAACGAAATAACTCCTTTTGTTCCATTTATATATTTCCACTTTTTTCTTTTTTTTCTCAATTTTTTCACCTCTTTTCTGTTTTAGCTTCCTAAACTGGTCACTACATGATTTAATAACTTGAATACACTATTCATTTCTTTTAAAATGGCACTATTTAATGTATTAAGTGTTGTTACCTGATCTACATAATCTATCATATTCATATAATCTATAATATCTATACATTCGGCATTGCCTTGTACTTCATATGTAATTTTGTTTCCTAACCCAGTATACTCAAACAATTTTTGAAGAGGTACCTGATAATTGCCTTGTAAGGTAATTGCAATATGATTTCGTGCGATTGAATCATGTTTTAACTCCAGCTGAACCTTCGGCGAATCCGAATGTTTTAAAATTGTAGCCTTTTGATAACTTTCTTTTATATAATTTTCTGCTCTTGTCTTATTTCTATTTTCGATTTCACTTTTATGAAAAGCATATCTGTATGGATTAACTTTTACAAAATCGGATTTATTCAACAATCCATCCATTTCTGCATCCGGATACTTATATGTTTGTGCAATTTTTGCAGCAGTTTCATCTGCTATTACTTTTATGGTCCATTGCTGATAATAAATAAATGTAATACAAAAAATCAAAAAGAATAATATGGATGTTACCCATAAGACCCATAATGTTTCAATCATAATCATTCCCCGTTCTGTATTTTCTCTTTTTTTCATACCATTTGTCACCTGCGCTTTCTATATATGTGAAAGAAGATATATGGTTACTCCCATTGCCAATAAAGGAATTAAAATCATAAATTCGGGACTTTTTCCTGCCATTCGAATCTCCTCATCTGTTAGTGCATGTCGTGGTCTCTTTTGATCATAATATACCTGAAGCATATTCGGCGATGTACATACAGAACTTGTCGTATCATAAAAAGTAACTTTCTTTCTGTATCTGCATCCTTTCACATAATATTCATATACTGCTATATTTTTTGCAGTTCTATATGTATCAACCGTTTCTGAGCGATCCTCTATAACCGAACGTTCCTTTATTTTGGTTGCTTGAATAACACATCTGTTTTTTTTTGCGTTTTGATAAAATTTATTTTTTCTTTTTTTGTCGAAATTTCTTATTCCAATATTTGTTGCCATAAAAGCAGCTATCCCACAAAATACTATGATTGAATTCTCCATTAATTCACCCACCTATGCATTCCGAAACTTTATAAAATAATATCTGTTTTCTTCCTTACTGACTATGCATCTGTATGCTGAATCAAAGTAACTGGCATCTAGATAAATATAGTCTATAGCTTCCTCAAATTTTTTATTAACAAATCCCCATTTCCCATCGTCATCAGATACTGCTGCAAATCCATTGGAAAAACTTTTTGCCTTCTTATATTCAGCTTTTTTTACAATTTTCCCTTTTGTATCTACAAATCCCCATTTTTTATCTTCACAATAGGCAATGTATTCGTTTCCCATATATATATCAATATCATCACATTCAAAATCCGAAACTTCTTCCAGCTTTTCATTATAAATCTTATATTTTTCATCTGATTTTAAAAGAACAATTTTATCTGTAATATATTCTTTCTTCTGATTTAATTTAATATCTTCATATTCTTTATCTGAAATCTTTTCCCCCTCCTCATCTATAAAATACCAACTGTCGTCATCTTTTACCGCAGCTTTATGATTTATAAATGTTCCAGCCTCATCAAAATCTCCAAATTTTTTTTCTCCATTCAAGTCTGCATAATACCATTTATCTTCTAATTTTACTGGTATTAATTCACTTTCTTCTGAATAACATCCCGCTTCCTCAACAAGATATCCGAATCTGCCACGAATAATCCCTTTCATATCAATAATATATGCTTCTTCATTATTTTGTACCAAAGTATATCCATTATCCGAAACAGCTGCTATATAACTATACCCACTTAGTAGTTCTGTTCCAGTTAAATCCTGAACTGCATAGGTCGTTCCGGTTAAAAGCACATAATAATTACCAGTAAACTGATATCCATCATTATTTTCAAATTCATCTTCCGTCATATAATATAATTGCTTATACAATTTATCAAATTCATCCGTGCTTATTCCTTTGTTTTTCCCTTTTTTTGCATACAAATAAGCATTATTATAGTCTTCCTCTTCTATATTTAACTCGACTAACCTTGTCCAGAACTCACTGTCCTGCGGATATATACTTACCGCTTTTTCCAAAAACTCAAGACACTTAGTTTCTGCTCCAGCCGGATCTAGTATTTCTCCGTCCTCTGTTTGGAGTTCCTCTAAATATTTGTTATACGAAGTCAATATTTCCTTATAAACCGCTTTCTTATTTTTTATTTCATATGCTTTCTCGTAATATTCGACTGATTGTAAATACAATTTTTTATCAACACTGTCCTCTGCTTGTTTTATATAATTTTTATATTTAGCACTTTCTGACAAACTTCCCATTACTGTAATACCCCATGCTAAAATTAACAGTATGATAAAAACAGCCGAACTAAGTCCTTTTTTTACTTTCATTCTTTTCTCCTGATTTTTATATTATATATATTATAAATGCAACCACATAGCCACCCATAATAAACGGAGCAAACGGCAACGAATCCTGCATTGTTTTTTTCCTTCCTATCAAACATATCACAGTTACTATTGTACAAATAACTAACGCAAACAATAATGTACTCCATATCACAGTTACTCCACCAGTAAATCCAATTGCTGCCAAAAGCTTGATATCTCCCATTCCAATTCCATGATGTGTGATTACTGATACTATTGCTAATACCAGAATACATACTATTGCAATTATGCAACTGATTCCTATTTCTACCAATGAACTTTTAGCATATATATATTGTGCCAGACTGATTCCTAATTTTGCTAAAACCAGCAATATAATTATATAATTAGGAATAATTTTCAACTGACTGTCATATACCATCGCAGCCACCACTGCCAGATAAATACTCCACAAAACAAACCAATTCCACATATTAGTACGAATCCAGTCTTTGCTGACCACTACTATAATTGCAGATAGCAACATAATACTTACAACTATAATAATTTGCTTTTTATTTAATCCATACTTATAT
>FR900182.1:4883-29665 GCA_000437755.1 Roseburia sp. CAG:303 | reverse complement strand
TGCTGTTGACACTATAAACAACATAATTATCAAATATTCATGCATATTATTCTCTTTCTTTACAGGCAGTTACTGCGAAGGATTATAATATCCTTCTGCAGCAACTCTTTGTTATTCATTAATGAATTCCAGCCAAACCATTATTAATCATCCCAGTTGCAGCATCAATTATTTGATCTTTAAATCCAACAAATAATGCTCCTACTACTAAAACAATTCCAAGAATTACTATGATAGATATAAAGTTTGTATCCCCCTCTTCTTCCTGAACAAATCTGTTCCATTTACTCATCACCGACAGTGCCATTTTGTCTAAAGCTTTTCTCATTTCTTTAGTCCTCCTTTGTTTTATTATTGTATATAAATGGATTAAAAAGATAATCCACTCATAGCTGCTACCATTATTACCAATATAATTCCACCAAATGTTATGCCGACTGGTATAATCAATTTTCCTGCCGCTTTTTCACCTTTCTGTAATAACATCTGTCTCTTATGTGCCCATAACTCACTGGACTGACTTGATAGAATATTTTCAAGTTCACCGCTTCCTTTTTCCAGTTCCTGTACAATAATTCCAGTAAACTTTTTTATGACATCCGCATCTGTCAGTACACCAAACTGGTACACCGCATCCGCATCTGATGCACCATTTTCCATATCATCACAACAGACTCTCATAAGTTGATATAATTCTCCATCTTTTCCATATGCAATCAGCTTCCACGCTTCTCTTAGTACCATTCCAGAACCAATTAACAATGACAATTTTAATACCATATCAGGAAACTCTATCATACATGCTTCTTTTCTCTTTTGTATCTGTTCTCCCATTTTTGATAAAAACATATTCCAAAATACTGCAATAATCAGAATTATCAAAATGAAACATATTGACACCATCTCCCGTGGCATAAGTCCGGCAAACAGTAAAAAGATACACGAGAAAAATAATGAACAAGACAAGAATTGTGCCCATGCCAACTCCACATAATACTCAACGTAAACGTTTTGATGTAATAACTTTGCATTTTTTACAAGTTTTTCTCTAAGTTTTCCTCTTAACCGGAACATTTCTATCGCACTTATTGCATAGCCTATGCTATAAATCTCGTTCAAAGGATATTCCTTATTATCCAATCCTTCTGACAAATATTCATAATTTTTACTTTTTGATACACCATATGTATACAATCCGATACAAAGTGTTGCCAAAATTAATGCAATTAATTTTATAACCATAGCTTACTCCTTTATATCTATTATTTTTTTTCCATACTTATATGCTGAGACAAAAATTACTATAGCAACCGTATTTACAAGCACTCCCTGCACTGTTGCAAAACTTTCAGCAAAAGACGCATTTGTAACACGCAAAAGAGCTACTACTGCTATCGGCATAACACTCATCGCATTATGCTGCATTTTATTTGATGTCAATTTTGTTTCTATTTCATCGTTAATTGCCATTTTATCACTTATAACATCGTAGGTTCTCCTGACAATTCTCTTCATATCGCCACCTCTTCGATAACAAATCTCAAATACATCTGCAAAAGTCTGTATATCTTCAATTCCACTTCTTTCTCCAAAAAAATGCATTGCTTCCTCTGCATTTACATTAGAGCCCATACAGTCAATAATCTCCTGTAATTCTATAATGATATAATCAGACTCTGTATATTGCATTTTCAAATCAATAAGTGCTGAATTAAAGGCATTCAGAACATTACTTCCCGAAGATAATGAAGCTGATAAAGATTCCATCATATCTCTAAACTGCTTTCTTAGCTTATCCTGTCTTTTTTTTAATCTACTGTTCTTGTATATAGGTAGGAACATCTTTCTTGCATATAAACCAACTATCATAAAGAATATGAGATTTGAAATATAGGTTGCCAATGTTGCTTCGCCGTCACTTTTAAATAATCCTCCATAAAAAACCAATCCCACCAGTCCCCCAATGATAATTAACGCTATACTAACTATAATTTTTTCCATCGGATTCATGACATACACCCGGTAATCCATAACAGCATTGTTTATCAACGAATTAACATACTGATATTCCTGCAGTTTCACCTTTTTCTGTTTCGCCATATTCTCCTCCTATATTGTCTCCTTAATTCCTGTAAGCTGTAATTTGAATGTATGCACCATCGGATTCTTCGTTCTTTTCAGACTTCCATGCACTTTTTCCAATGTACTTTTCTCATCCTCCTCAAATACATAGAGCGGATTCAGTATAATCTGACCATTTTCGTATCCCACAACTTCTGTGATTTCCATGGTTTTTCTGGAATGGTCTCTCAATCTTGACAAATGGATGATAATATCCACTGCCGATGCGATCTGCTGACGAATTGCCTCTAATGGCAGTCCTGCCGCTCCCTGAAGTACCATGGTTTCCAGACGGCTGAGCATATCTCTTGTGGAGTTTGCATGACCGGTTGACAGAGATCCGTCATGTCCTGTATTCATCGCCTGCAGCATATCCAGTGCTTCTCCGCCTCTGACCTCGCCGACTACGATACGTTCCGGTCTCATTCGGAGAGAGGATTTGATCAGGTCACGGATGGTTATCTGACCGGCACCGCTGGCATTTGCATTTCTCGTTTCCAGACTGACCAGATTTTCTACTCCCGTAATCTGCAGCTCCGCCGAATCTTCTATTGTGATGACACGTTCATCCTTTGGAATATAGTTTGATAATGCATTCAGGAAAGTTGTCTTTCCAGAACCCGTTCCTCCACAGATGAATATATTGTATTTGGCCCGTACCAGCAGTTCCAGCTTGTCCGCTATTTCCTGCGTCAGGGAACCATATTGTATCAGACGTTCTATGGTCATAGGAGTTTTCGAAAACTTACGAATCGTCATCGTCGGTCCGCATAGAGCAATAGGCGGCAGAACCACATTCACACGCGAACCGTCCGGCAGTCTGGTATCTACAATCGGATTTGCCTGATTTACTTCTCGTCCTGCCAGACCGACGATTCTCTGAATGATGTCCTCCAGCCGCCTTTGACTTTCAAACTGCTTATCCAGTTTCTGTAATTTACCGCTTTTTTCGATAAAAATATTGTCCGCACCATTAATCATGACTTCCGTAATACTGTCATCGCTGAGAATACTGTCCAGCAGTCCAAAACCACGGATGGAGCTGTATACCTGTTTCACAATTGATACTTTCTGTTCCACCGGGCAATATCTGTTTCTTAATTTTTCTGTAACAATTTCCTCGACTTTGTCTTCCAGATCTTCATCGGACATTTTACTGAGCGGAAGATTTTCCGTAACATAGTTTCGTACTTCTTTTACTAATTCCTGTTCTTCTATCGCATCCATAAATACTCTTTCCTTTTAATTAAACTAACAGCTTTTCAAAAATGTTTAATTTCAATAACTGTTCTATAATCTGATTGACGGATGCATGATCGTAACGTGGTGCTCCGCCTAATTCCTTTATTTCCCCGATAGATACTCCCTTTCCAGTCTTATTGCTGAATTTGTTATATAATACCCACATCTTTGCAGAAATATCGATTTTCCCCTGTTTTTCCAATACTTCTACCGATTCGTACATTCTTTTAAATTTGAGATTACCCGTTTCAGATCCGTCACTGACTATGATGATGTCTGATACCAGCTGCATCAAATCACTCTGCAATGAATTGAAGCGGAAGTCCATATCCCAGATAATCACATCAAATATTCCTGACATTTTCAGATCCACAATCATCTGTCTGATCTCATCTTTTGATAAATCTATGACATCCAACGCCTTACTTTCTGCGGAAAAGAAATATACCCCACTAATATCCTGTTTTACCGTACTCTCAAACTTTAGTGTCATATTGGTCTTTTTGCTTTTCACTGCATAGATAACATCATCAAAAGTGAACTGACCTTCCCCCATAAAGAACAAATCGCTGACACCCAGCTCCTCGGTTGAAAAATACAATGTCTTCTTTCCACATTTTGCAAAATATTTTGCACAGGCTACAGCCATACTGCTTGCACCGGTACCTCCTGCCGGAGATGTAAATGCGAGAATCCTTGCACTTCCTTCATCATAATTTTTCACCTGATCCAGAGCATTTTCCGAATACAGGCTGACAATCTCTTTATAGATGAGGTCTATCTTCTGGAACTTGCAAATTGCCTTTGCCCCGCTCTCTACTTCCGCATCCGGTGTATTGACCAGATAGGCAAATCCACATCTTTCCGGAATTGCTTTCCGATTAACCACAAAATCATCACTGACAAGCAGGATATTAATCTTATTGTTACGGACTGCTTCCAGTGCAAGCCTCTCATCTGTAAAGGAATACATCTCCACTTTGTCTTCATATTTTGTCTCAAATGCGGAAATCAATCTCTGCAAATAATTCTTATCCTGCTCCAGGATTGCTATCTTTATCTTCATAGAATTCACTCCAATTTTATAATTTTTATAAACAACTTATCTTATTCACTAAATTATCACATTTTCACCTTTTCGGCAATTTGTGACAGGGGTGTTTTTTTATTTCAGCCACCCTGTCACATATTGCATAATTTGAAATTAAATAATACAATCTGTAATGTTCAAATATTCATATATTATTCACGAAAATCTTTCGTTACTTTTTGCCGGATTTTCATATGTGACAGCACGTTCCGGAAATGAATCATGTCTGTCACATATTGCATGAAATGGCAAAAGATTGTAAAATGATGGAAATTTGTTATCAGGAATATTTTAGATGATTTTCACAAAAGAACAAAAATTTACGCTACAAGTACAAGAGGAGAGTATGTTATGTCAGAATTTAGTACACTATTAAAATCTGCTTTATCTATGAATGATGTGAGTAACCGGAGCCTGTCACAGACTCTTAATATTGACCGCAGCCGTTTCCAGAAGATTCTGTCCGGCGAGCGGCATATGGACTATGATACATTTGAATCTATCTGCTCCCGTCTTACAGTCCCCGAAAAGTTAAACGAAGATTTGCGTGTGGCATATGCTGTAGAACATTTTGGGAAAGATAATTATGATGTGATACAGCACATTATCGACCGCCTCTGCAAAATGGCAAAGGCTGAAAATAAGTTCTGCCCCCCCCTAGAGATCTGGGCATTAGCGGGTTTTCCCCGACCGAAAGCCTCATTCCCCTGAACCGGAAACAGCATATGCTGATGGATGAGCTTACGGCAATTATCAACCTGGAACTGGAGGAAAAAGTTCCTCTGGTTTACACGAATTTTTCGTTCCGTCAGAAAGCTATGAAGTCATATTTTCTGAATATCATCCAGAACCGAAAGTGCTACATCGATTTCCGTCATATTCATCTGACGCCAATGGATGTCAACAGCCTTATCCAGATCAATAATTTCCTGGATGCGTTTGAATTTGCCGGAAGCGGATATAACACATGGCATTACACGATGAACAGCAATCTGCCTATGGCCCTGCTGTCACCGCTGCCATACTTTGTTCTGACCAGCCGGGTGGTTCTGTTCTTCTCGGAGGATATGAATTTTTATATTTCAAATATGAATGCTGATACAGTTAATTCGATGCATAATTACTTCCATGATATTTACAATGTCTGCTCTTCCTTTGCTAAGCATATTGATGCACCCGCAGATTTTGTAAAATTTGAAGGATTGCTTATTCCGAACGAACAGGCAGCCGACCGGACGGAAAACTGCCTGTTTGATACATCAAACAACATCTGTGCAGCTGCGTTTCTCACGAATGACACACTGAATGAGCTGCTTCCGGATACCCTTCCATACAAGGCTTATTTCACGAGCGGCATCAGCCGCTTCTATGAAGCCATGCGGGAAAAATATCTGGTATTTACATTTGAACATAATTCACTTCTGGACTTCATTAACAATGAACCTCCCATCAGTGATTACCATCATGTTACATTTGACGGGCTTGCCCTGAAGCCGAAACACAAGCTGAAGATTCTTCAGTCATATTACGATTTTGTTACATCCAACCGCGGAGAGGCTCATCTGCTGAACACTTCAAAGATACGTCTGCCGAAGTATTTCCACATCAATGCACTGCCAAACGGCATGACACTTGGATTTAACTTCAAGACATATCATCCGGATACCAGAGAACTGAACGTGTCCATTGCCGCTACCATGAATCCTGTGATTCATAAGCATTTTGCAAATTTCAGCATTTTTCTCGTCCATTCGCCGTTTACCTATTCGGCAGAACACACGGAGATGGTACTGAAAAATGCACTGGAATACTATGCCTCGATTCACTCTGAGGTATCTTCCATCTGATTATATTGCTCTGTGACAAGTCAGTTTTTACTGGACACACCCGCAGTTTCGTAGTATAATATGACAAATGCTATAAGTTATTGCTCTGCTATGGAGCTATTGACGAGTAAGAATGAAAGGGAGAAGACGAATGAGATTAGTAACACGTTCTGATTTTGACGGACTTGCATGTGGTGCTCTTTTGAAAGAGGCCGGTGTAATTGACCATTGGAAATTCGCCCACCCAAAGGATTTGCAGGATGGGCTTGTAGAAGTAAATGAAGATGACTGTTTAGCCAATGTTCCTTATGTGGAAGGCTGCGGACTATGGTTCGACCACCACTCCAGCGAGCATGAGCGATTAGAACTTGCTGGAAAATATAAGGGGGAAAGCCGTACCGCTCCTTCTTGTGCCAGAATTATCTATGAATATTATGGCGGAAAAGAAAGATTCCCTCAGTTTGATGATATGATGGAAGCAGTTGACAAGGTTGACTCCGGTCATCTGACCATTGACGAAGTAATGAATCCGAAGGGCTGGATTCTGATCGGTTTCCTGATGGATCCGAGAACCGGTCTTGGAAGATGGAGAGAATTCACCATTTCCAACTATCAGCTCATGGAGAAGCTGATCGATGCCTGCCGTACCATGACTACCGCTGAGATTCTCGCACTTCCTGACGTGAAGGAAAGAATCGAAGTGTACAACGAGCAGACCGAGAAGTTCAAGCAGATGGTATCCCAGTATACCAGAACAGAAGGCAATGTTATTATCACCGATTTAAGAGGTGTAAACCCGATCTATACCGGCAATCGTTTCATGATTTACAGCATGTATCCGGAACAGAATATTTCTGCATGGATTGTCAGCGGCCGTGGCGGTATGGGCTGTTCCGCAGCAGTTGGTTACAGTATCTTAAACAGAACCTGTGATATTAACGTCGGAAGCCTGATGTTAAAATACAACGGCGGCGGTCACAAAGCCGTAGGTACCTGCCAGTTCTCCGATGAGAACATGGAGACAGAGCTTCCTAAGATGCTGGAAGAACTTTGCGAACTGGCGAATAAATAAGATTTATACATAGAATGTATGGGGCTGTCACACTAAACTGGTTAGTGTGACAGCCCCTTGTTTGTCTTCATTTTATATATCTTCCTTCTTCCGGTTTTCAAAATACACAAACCGGTCTATGGCATTTAAAATATCCGCAAAGACTTCTTTCGGTGCGGCATCCACATATTTACGAAGAATTTCCTCTTCCTCGCTGCGGTATTTTCCATAGAAAATATCGTACAGATTATGGCCACGGACATAGATCTTTATCATCTCTATATTCTTCTTTACATCTTCTTTGCTGTTGATCCGGACATTTTTCGTGCGGATCAGCCGCTTCATGGATGGCAGTTTATACAGATATTCCTTGTATTTTTTGTACAATATGTCATAAAACTGATCTTCAGATTTAATGACTCCGATTTTTACCATGGTTGCGGGATCGAGAAAATAATTTTCAAATGAGTAATATTTTAAAATGAGAATATTTTTCGGTGTTACATTCGGCAGATCCGCACCTTCTTCATTGGATCTCGCCTTGTAGTAACTGCACAGCTGGCGGATAAGGTAGTTTGGATTCTTTCCGTCGCTATCACGAATCATGAGAAACTGATCTTTCAGATACAGCTTGTTGATGTATTTCAGATTCGCATAAGTCTTGATATTCGTACAGCTGTTTGTCGTAACGATGGTAATTCTTTTAAGTTTTCCATCATTATCCCTGATCTCAGAATAGTATTTCTCCAGTAAGAGCGGCAGCCTGTTTCTGTCCTGTTTTCCTTCGACAATAAAGACAAAACTGACATTCATCAGATCATTTGCAGAATATCCCAGATCGTCCAGAATGATGTCTATGTCGATATTTTCCTGAATGAAAGTACTGCAGTTCTCATCTAATACGACCTGCTTGATCTGCTTTGAAGAAAAATTAAATATCATGTTCGGAGAGTAGGTTGAGAATATGATCTGGTTCTTCTTTGACAGACGGTAAAGAATCTCACTCGCGGTTTTCTGAAGCTGCGGATGCAGGAAGATCTCAGGATCTTCGATCATGATGATTCCTCCGTCCTGGCTGTTTTCTTCCACATAGGCTTCCAGCAGGGACAGCAGGTATATGCTCTTGCTTCCGGCTCCCATCATGGACAGCGTCCCTTTCACTTCCCGGTCTCTCTGATAGACAACCGTATCAAAATTCAACATACTGTCGATATCCAAATCCACCTCGTACCGGATCTGATATCCTACCATGCCGTTTTTCTTCAGATATTTGTTGACACTGTCGGAGAATTTATCGAGATTCATCTTATACATCCGGTATTCCATCAACTTTGCAGTCTCAAATATGGTCAGCTCCGCACCTGTTTTTTTCTCTATCTCAGGAATACACTGGAAACATTCATCACAGATCTTGTCGTTCTGATACGGACATTTCTTTTCTTTTAACATGGTAATGGATGCATCCCCCTGCAAATCGAGCAATGCACTCTGGAATTCACGCAGATTTCTTCTGTGATCTATGTAATAGAGTCTTGGCAGATATTCCGGCATTTTCTCACTCATTCCGTCCTCGTCCTCATAATAATATCT
This sequence comes from Roseburia sp. CAG:303, assembly GCA_000437755.1. Taxonomy (GTDB): domain Bacteria; phylum Bacillota; class Clostridia; order Lachnospirales; family Lachnospiraceae; genus CAG-303. Next base: position 20,745 of record FR900182.1, on the reverse strand, counting down.
GCCATCCGGTGTAACTACATAAGTAACCTGCCGGATCAGGACATGGTCACTTGCATCAAGTTCTTCGGACAATGTCATGCGAATCACGACATCTCTGGTATTATCACGGAAATTGTCCCGACGGATCGTATATTCCCCGAGTACCGCCCTTACAGCATCTATAACGGAACTTTTACCGGTATTATTCTTTCCCACAAGGATAAATGCATTGTCGATTTCCTTGATCTGTGCACTCTCTATGGATTTAAAATTTTCTATATACAGGGAATCTATCTTCATATGCATTACCCCCACTTCTTCTTTTTCCTGCCAGGCTTCTGCACAGAATATCCAAATTTTCCGATTTTTTTGCCTAATTCAAAATATTCACCATGCGAATATGCAATCAGTCCGGAACGGTTTAAATTGAATTTTCCTTTTTCGTCCATATATTTATCGTCCACGGTGACACCCACGACTTCGGCAAGGAACATATCATGGCTGCCAAGCGGCATAATCTTTTTGACCCGGCACTCGATATTTACCGGACTTTCTGCGATTCCAGGTGCTTTGATATTCTTTGACGGAAGCTCAGTCAGCTTCATCTCGGCAAATTTATCCACATCTCTTCCGGATCTGACTCCGCAGAAATCAGCCGCATAAGTTAAGTCCTTATTTACCAGATTGACCACGAATTCTCTTGTTTCCCTGAGAATATCATAGGAATAGCGTGATTTACGGACGGATATATATAACATCGGCACATCCGTGTTTACGGTTCCGCTCCATGCTACGGTGATAATATTCGGTCGTTCTCCCCGCCGCCTGCAGCTTACCATCACTGCCGGAAGCGGATATAACATATTTCCCGGTTTCCAATATTGTTTTCCCATAGTTACCTCCTGTTCTGTTCTACAATGCCTTCTACACTCTGAACCGATATCCCACGCCCCAGATGGTTTCTATATACTGTGGCTTTGACGTGTCGTATTCTATCTTTTCCCTGATTTTCTTGATATGAACCGTAACCGTGGCGATATCACCGATAGATTCCATATCCCAGATTTCACGGAAAAGTTCATCCTTTGTATACACATGATTTGGATGTGATGCAAGAAAGGTGAGCAGGTCAAATTCTTTTGTCGTAAGAGTTTTCTCATCTCCATTTACATATACTCTTCTTGCCGTCTTATCAATCCGGATTCCACGGATTTCGATAATGTCGTTTTCTTCCTGGTTCTTTCCAATCAGACGTTCATATCGTGCCATATGTGCTTTTACCCTGGCTACGAGTTCACTCGGACTGAACGGCTTTGTGATATAGTCATCCGCTCCCAGTCCCAGTCCGCGAATCTTATCGATATCATCTTTTTTGGCTGACACCATCAGCACCGGCTTGTCAAAACGTTCCCGGATGCTTTTGCAAATCTCAAAACCGTCCGTTCCCGGCAGCATCAGATCGAGAATGTACAGATCAAAATTCTCTGAGAATGTCCGTTCCAGTCCGGCAGTTCCATCTGTCTCAATGGCAACGCTGAAGCCGTTTATTTCGAGATAATCTTTTTCCAGTTCTGCGATGCTTTCTTCGTCCTCTACGATTAATATTTTCTTTGCTTCCATTCTTGCTTATCCTCCAGTCTTATGCATGGGCTTCTTTTCTTAATAATATATGCATAGTCAGTCCCACATTTTTATTGCTGACTGCCCAGATCGTGCCTCCATGTGCCTCGACAATCTTCTTGACAATGGACAGACCGATTCCGCTTCCTCCGGTTCTGGAATTTCTCGATGCGTCCGTCCGGTAAAAACGTTCAAAAATACGGCCAGCTTCTTCCGGTGATACTCCCTGCCCGTTATCCTCTATCTCGAGATGGATATATTCCTTTTCTTCCCGGACACGGATATTGATGACACCGCGTGCTTTGTTATTGTATTTAATAGAATTACTGATAATGTTATTAATGACCCGGTAAAGCTGCTCCGGATCGGCGATCAGACAGACATCATCCGGAACATAATTCAGATAGGTCAGTACGAAGTTCCGGCTCTCCAGCTCCGTCCGGATCTCTTCCGCACAGTCATCAAAATATGCCTTCACATTGATTTTAATAAAATTATACGGAATCTCGTTCGTATCTATCTTGGAATACAAGGTAAGTTCGCCTATCAGACGTTCCATATCGTTTGCTTTATTATAGACAGTTTTTAAGTATCTGTCCATTTTATCCGGTGAATCCGCTACTCCGTCCAGAATTCCTTCCACATATCCTTTGATCGTGGTCAGCGGCGTCTTTAAATCATGGGAAATATTGCTGATCAGCTCTTTCGTATCCCTGTCATACCGCATCTTATCATCAATGGCTTCTTTCAGATGGATACGCATATTTTCAAAATCCCTGCACAGACCACCGAGTTCTTCCTCGTAGTCCTCTTTTACCTCACACGCAAGATTTCCTTCCGTGATGGTTTTCATGGCTTTACGCAGCTTCCGCATTGGTGCAAAGAAACATTTATCCGCCCAGATAATCAGACATACAACCATAAGTGCAATGATAACCAGGCTCATGATTCTGAAACTTACCAGATAATCCTGTACTTCCGGAAGCATACGGTTCGTCTCGGCTAACAGGTAGACAATTCCCCACGTTCCATCTTTATGTGCAACGTAATTCGGATAGACCAGATATTTCTCCGTATCTCCGGACAGAATACCGTTGTTCCACAGTTCGTCTTCTTCGGATATGACGGGCAGTCCTACCAGAATATTGGACGACATGCTGTCGGGTATTCCGATGTAAGTGAATTTATCCCTGTCATATACCACCAGATAGGAATAAATCTTCGACTGTTTTTCATTCAGTTGATCCACATAGTCCAGATAGTCCTCTTCAAATTTTCCATTCTGAATTGCCTGCTGGATCTCTTCCTGTGTCTTTTTGGATATCTTATCCATAACCATGGTCGTATCGAACCAGTTCTTGTAACCGTCCATATCGATGCCATAGTTTTTCTCAATCGTTTCCAACTGGGATTTTCCAAACATTCCATAACTCATAACGAGCAATATAATAGGAAAAACCAGAATAATAACAAATGCAATCTTTAATCTTGTATGATATTTCATATTCTCCACCAAAATCCTGTTAATAATGTCTTATCTGAATTTTAACACATACAATCAGCTCTGCATAGTTAAGTTTTTATAAATCTTTCTGCCCCAGCCTTTTCATAATATCGAACAATACCATGACCGTAAAAATTCCGGCAAACATTCCGATAAATCCAAACAGCCTGTAGCCAACATAGATTCCGGCGAGGGCCGGCAATGCCCCGACACCGGTCTTTTCTCCCATGAGTTTCGGTTCTAAAAACTCCCTTGCAAAATAGCAGGCGATAAATGCCGTAAATAGAATCGCAGCTTTGGTCAGTTTACCCTGAATGACTGCTACAATGGTTAAGGGAATCAGGATCAGCCCCGCCCCGAACAGCGGAAGTGCATCCAATACCCCGACACTGATTCCGACAATCCACGCATATTTATTCCCGGCTAACATCAGTCCTGCCACACTAACCGCCGCCACAACTACCATAATAATGATCTGTGCACGGATATATGCCCTGCATATCAGACAGAATCTCCGGTAGAAAAAGCGGAGTTCTTTTCCAATCACAGACTCCGCCGCCCATCTCTTTATTTTTTCCATATCTTTGACAAACAGAAAGAAAGTAACAATCATCACCGCCGCCGCAATCACGGCATCTATCATACTTCTTACTGCAGGTATGGAGATTCCAAGCACGAACTTCATCACCGTCCGGTTTATCTTTCCGAAGAAATCATTGATTCCGTCATTTAACATGGTAACAACAGAACCATCCTGTATCCCGAAGGTTTCTTCTACCTTGCAGCATACCTGTGTTACTGCCGTACTCATGCAGTCCTCATAATATTCATAATTATCCGCCAGCATCTGTACTTGCTGCAGCAGTTTCTGCAGGACAAAGACCAGTCCCGCCCCGATCAGGAACACAAACAGGAGCAATAACAGAACCGTGCTAATCATGCGGTTAATCCGTATTTTTTTCTCAAAGAAATTTACCAGCGGATATACCATAAGTGCCAGCAGCATGCTTACCACAAGCGGCCAGACCAGAGGAAAAAGATAGCGGAAGAAAAGATAGGAAACCAGTATAATTCCTGCCGGAATAAGAAGATATTTCAGTTTTTTTCTGTTTTGCTGCCCAATATGTCCTTCCATACTTACACTCCTCTCTGCCTGAACTATTATTGTAAGTATGGGCATATCCGCAAAATATTATTCTATCATTTCCAAAAAGATTCCACTCTCCGGAGAAGCCTGATATTCCATCCATTTTCCTGTGACCGGATGCGAAAAACCAAGCAGATGCGAGTACAACCCGATGTTCCGGTATGCCGGCAATATTTTTCCGTCCGGATTGTACTTTCTGTCCCCGTACAACGGAAGTCCCCGTGATGCCATCTGCACCCGGATCTGATGATGTCTGCCGGTGAACAGTTCCACCTCCAGCAGGGAACAGGTAATGTCTGTCCCGCCGGAAGTTATTTCTTTTGTTTTCAAAACACGATATTCCAGTTTTGCCGACTTTGCATCTTTTTCATTTTTACCGGCTATTCCTGAAGTATTTGTCCTGCCGTCACGCACCAGATAATCTTCCATCACACCATTCTGTGCTTCCGGGATTCCCATGACTACAGCATAATATTTTTTCTTAACTTTATGTTGTGCAATCTGTTTCGATAAATTCGCCGCCGCCGATTTATTTTTTGCATATACCATCACTCCACCGACCATTTTATCCAGTCGGTGGACAACACCGATATACGGCTGTTTCACTCCACTTTCTTTTTCATGTGTCATCAGCAGGCTTACCATATCGGCTGCAAATCCGCGTTCATTCTGCGATGCAGTTCCTGCCGGTTTCTCACATACAATTATTTCTTTGTCTTCATATAATAGTTTCATTCCGGTCCTCTCTTATCCGTCGATAATCTCATCTGTCCCCACCTCAATGCTTAATATTCCATCCGCACATGGTCAAAAAGCAGTTCTTCTTATTTTCCATTTACAACTATTCTGCTCCCCTTTACCTTTTGTATTTTGTGATATATTTCCTGCATCCTTCGATCCGTCTGATTGATAATATTGGCACAATCCGTCAGTTCCACAACCAGACTGTCAATTCCATCGATGCCTTTTTTATAATTTGCCTGATGTTCCAGTGCCGCCCAGAAATCCATCGCCATCGTCCGGATCTGGACTTCTACCTTCATGTTCAATGTCCTGTCCGATAAAAATACCGGCACTTCTATAATCAGATGCAGCGAACGATAACCGTTGCTCTTCGGATTCTGAATGTAATCTTTCTTTTCGATTAACGTAATGTCGTCCTGACTCAGAAACATCTCTGCCACATCATAAATATCATCAATAAAGGAACAAATTACCCTTACTCCGGCAACGTCGTGCAGATTCTCAAATACCGATTCCACGGACACCGGAAAATTTCTTCTTCGCAGTTTCTCTATAATGCTTGCCGGCTTTTTTACCCTGGATTCGATGGACTCGATCGGATTCCTCTTTGTCTTAAATGCCAGCTCCTCGTTTAATATCTCAAGTTTTGTCCTTACTTCCTTAATCGCATAACTGTAATACAATAACAACCCCTGTATCTGTTCTGCCTGTTCCAAAAATTCTGCCGGTATGGTAACATCACCGACCTGGCTGCTAATCTCACTTAACATCCTTTTCTCTACATCCTGCATATTGATTTCCTCTCCGAATATCTTTCCCACAAACCGGGCATATTCTTCCCGGTAAATCCTGATCATGAAGAACAAAAGGGGCTGGAAAAATCCAACCCCTTACATGCCTGAAAACACTATCTTTATTTCATGACCATCTGTTTTCCTGTTGCCTATACAAATGCTTTTACTTTTGTATAAATTCCTTCTGCATCCAGACCATATTTGTGGATGAGCTGGACTGCAGGACCGGATTCGCCAAATGTATCATTGACACCGACCTTTAATACCTTTGTCGGACATTTTTCGCTTAAGCAATCGCAGACTGCACTTCCAAGTCCGCCGATTACAGAATGTTCTTCTACTGTAACGACCTTTCCTGTTTCTTTTGCTGCTGCAATTACCAGTTCTTCATCAAGAGGCTTGATCGTGTGGATATTAATTACTTTTGCACTGATTCCGTCCTTTTCAAGCATATCTGCCGCTGCAAGGCTTTCTGCCACACAAAGTCCGGTTGCAATAATGGTTACGTCTTTACCTTCTCTTAATACAACACCTTTGCCAAGTTCAAACTTATAATCCGATCTGTCATTGATGACTGGAGTCGCAAGTCTTCCGAATCTTAAGTATACTGGTCCCTGATGTTCAATAGCTGCTTTCACTGCTGCTCTTGCCTCCACATCATCGGAAGGATTGATTACTACCATTCCAGGAATGGTTCTCATCAGTGCAATATCTTCATTACACTGGTGGGTTGCTCCATCTTCGCCGACTGATATTCCGGCATGGGTTGCTCCGATCTTTACATTTAACTTCGGATATCCTACAGAGTTACGAACCTGCTCAAATGCACGTCCTGCCGCAAACATGGCGAAAGAGCTGACAAATGGAATCTTGCCCGTTGCTGCAAGTCCTGCTGCGACACCTACCATATTACATTCTGCAATACCGCAGTCGATATGTCTTTCAGGATATGCTTTCTTAAAGATTCCGGTCTTTGTAGCTGCAGCAAGGTCAGCGTCAAGAACGACTAAATTATCATATATTGCACCCATCTCTACAAGTGCGTTTCCGTAACTTTCTCTGGTTGCAATCTTCTTTACTTCTGACATAATGCTTCACCTGCCTTCTCTAATTCTGCCATTGCGGTTTCATATTCTTCATCATTTGGAGCTTTTCCATGCCATCCGGCATTATTCTCCATGAAGGATACACCCTTGCCTTTTACACTCTTAAAGATAATAGCAGTTGGCATACCTTTTGTTGCCTTTGCTTCTTCAAATGCTGCTCTGATGGCATCAAAATCATGTGCGTCCACGTTTTCAATCACATGGAAATTAAATGCTTTGAATTTATCGCCGATTGGGTACGGAGAGCATACATCTTCAATCTTTCCATCAATCTGGAGTCCGTTGTTATCTACCATAACAACCAGATTGTCTAACTTTCTGTGTCCTGCAAACATTGAGGCTTCCCATACCTGACCTTCCTGAATCTCACCATCTCCAAGCAGGGTATATACTCTGTAGCTGTCACCGCTTAATTTTGCAGAAAGTGCCATGCCGGCTGCTGCAGAAATTCCCTGTCCGAGAGAACCTGATGACATGTCCACACCCGGAATATGTTTCATATCAGGGTGACCCTGCAGATAAGATCCGAGATGACGAAGTGTTTTTAAATCTTCTACCGGGAAATATCCTCTCTGGGCCAGTGCGGAATACAGACCAGGTGCGGTATGTCCCTTTGATAAAACAAATCTGTCACGGTCTTCTTTCTTCGGGTTTTTCGGGTCAATGTTCATCTCTTCAAAATAGAGGTATGTAAATATATCTGCTGCGGAAAGCGAACCACCCGGATGTCCTGCCTTCGCACTATGAACAGCCGTTACGATGCCTTTTCTGACTTCATTGGCTGTTTTCTGAAGTTCTAAATTATTCATGATATGCTGATTCCTTCCTGATTTTACTGAAAACTATGGCTTATTCGCCAAATACTGCCTTGTAATCCTTCTGGAATTTCTCAATTCCCTGATCAGTAAGCGGATGCTTTGTCATCTGCTCAATTACCTTGTATGGTACAGTTGCAATATCAGCACCTGCTAATGCACAGTCTGTAACATGAATTGGATTTCTGATGGATGCTGCAATGATCTGTGTATCAAGACCTGCTACTTCAAAAATCTCTGCAATCTGTCTGATTAAATCGATACCCGGCTGTGAAATGTCATCCAGTCTGCCTAAGAATGGTGATACATAAGTTGCGCCGGCTCTTGCTGCCAGAAGTGCCTGATTTGCTGAAAATACAAGTGTTACGTTTGTCTTGATGCCTTCTGAATTCAGAACCTTTACTGCTTTCAGTCCTTCTACAGTCATAGGAATCTTTACTACCATGTTCGGATGAATCTTTGCAATCTCTCTGCCTTCTGCGATCATTCCCTCCGCATCAACAGTTGTTGCCTTTACTTCCCCGCTGATTGGGCCATCTACGATAGATGCAATTTCTGCAATAACTTCATTGAAGTTTCTTCCTTCCTTTGCAATCAGGGATGGATTTGTAGTAACGCCACAAATAACTCCCATATCATTTGCCTTCTTAATATCCTCTACGTTTGCTGTGTCTACAAAAAATCTCATTTTCTTAAATTCCTCCTATTTCTTACTCTTATTTTAACAAGTTCGTCTTGCGACCAATCCAGTTAAATACATTATAGCACTTTTTCTTCAAATTGTCTATTTATATATTTAATTTGTATAGTTTTTTCACAATTTTTACATGTTTTTTATGAATGTTTTCATAAGAATCCTGGAAACAAAGCAAAAAAATTCCCGAAACGTTGTGATTTCTCATTTGTTCCGGGAATTCCTGAGAGTGCTTTCTTATTTCATGCACTCTTGTTTTGTGCTATTGTGATTGAACCGGTAAATCCTAGTTCTGACCATAGTAAGCATTTGCACCATGCTTTCTATAATAATGCTTGTCCTGTAATTCCTGTGGAGCAGGCTGGATTCTCGGATTGATTGTCTCAGCTCTGTAAGCCATCTTTGCAACTTCTTCCAGAACTACTGCATTGTGAACTGCTTCGTGAGCATCTTTGCCCCATGCAAAAGGACCATGGTTCTTGCAGAGTACTGCCGGAACAGCCATAGGATCTTTACCCATTCTGTTGAATTCGTTTACGATTAAATGTCCTGTGTTTTCTTCGTAAGCGCCTTCGATTTCTTCCTTTGTAAGACATCTTACACAAGGAATTTCACCATACATATAATCTGCGTGAGTTGTGCCGTAGCAAGGAATGCTTCTTCCTGCCTGAGCCCAGCTTGTCGCATAAGAGGAATGTGTATGAACCACACCACCTACGGATGGAAATGCTTTATAGATCTCAAGATGGGTAGGAGTATCTGAAGATGGTTTGTATCTTCCTTCTACTCTGTTGCCATTTAAGTCCATAACAACCATATCATCCGGTGTTAATTTGTCATAATCCACACCTGAAGGTTTGATAACAAAAAGACCTGATTCTCTGTCGATTCCGCTGACATTTCCCCATGTAAAGGTAACAAGACCATATTTTGGAAGGTCCATGTTAGCTTCATATACGGCTTTCTTTAATTCTTCTAACATTTTAAATATCCTTTCATTCATAAAATGCCAGGGGCAAAAGGTCTAAGCCCACATGAGCCTGCTCATAGCGGGTAAAAGACCTTAGGACCCGTCCATTCATTTTACTTATAGTATACTGAGTTTAATTTTAATTCTTTCTTGAAATCTCTGATATTTGTGTTTTCATCGATAACGATGCTTTCGATTCCCATGTAATCAGCCCATGCAACCATCTGATCTACCGTCAGGTCATATGTGAATGCTGTATGATGAGCACCGCCTGCAAGGATCCATGCTTCTGCACCAACTTCAAGGTTTGGCTGTGGTGTCCAGAATGCTGTACCAACCGGTAACTTAGGCATCGGCTTCTCTGTCTTCTTGCAGTCTACTGCATTGATGATGAGTCTGAATCTGTTTCCGAGATCTACTAATGATGTTGCAATAGCAGGACCTGTCTTTGATGTGAATACAAGACGTGCAGGATCTTCTCTGTTACCCATGGAAAGTGGGCAAACTCTGATAGCTACATCGCCGTCAGCACAGCTTGGGCAGACCTCTAACATATGAGCCTGAAGAATACCTTCTTTGCCTGGAACAAGATTGTATGTATAGTCTTCCATTAATGAAGTTCCCTTTGCATCCTTCTTGTTTGCTGTCATTAACTTCATTAAACGAACCATAGCTGCAACTTTCCAGTCACCTTCTGCACCGAAGCCGTATCCTTTTTCCATTAATCTCTGGATAGCAAGACCTGGGAGCTGCTTTAATCCGCCTAACATACCGAAGTGTGTTACAACTGCCTGATAGTTATTGTCTACGAGGAATTTCTCAATACCGATTTCCTGCTGAGCCTGAACTGCAACATGTCTTCTGAATTCTGCAGCATCTCTTCCGTCATCAATGATCTTATATTTGCTGTAGTATTCTTCTACTAATGCATCTACATCGCCCTGAGCTACTGCATCTACATATTCTACTACATCATTTACACAGTAATGATCGATTTCCCAGCCAAATTTGATCTGAGCTTCTACCTTATCACCTTCTGTAACGGCAACGTTGTTCATGTTGTCACCAAAACGGCAGACTCTGATGTGGCTTGATTCGATAACACCGATAGCTGTTGTCATCCATGAACCGATTCTTTCCTGTACTTTTTCATTTGCCCAGTGTCCAACGATGATTTCTCTCTCGATGCCCATACGGCTTACAATGTGACCATATTCTCTGTCACCGTGAGCTGACTGGTTTTCGTTCATGAAATCCATATCGATGGTATCGTAAGGAAGTTCTTCGTTGAACTGTGTATGTAAGTGGCACAGAGGTTTCTTGAATTCCTTTAAACCAAGGATCCACATCTTTGCCGGTGAGAAAGTATGACACCATGTGATAACACCTGCACACTCTGGATCATTGTTTGCATCATTTAATGTCTGTCTGATGGATGCCTGGCTGATTAATGTCGGCTTTAACACGATCTCGTACTCAATCTTGTCAGAAGCGTTTAATGCTTCTACCATCTTTGCAGAGTGTTCAGCAACCTTTCTTAAACATTCATCACCATAAAGATCCTGTGAACCTGTACAGAACCAGAACTTATAAGTCTTATTTGATAACATTTTATTAAAATCCTCCTTAATGTATTATGTGATTACATTATACTACTTATCCTGTATTTCAGACAAGTCTTTTTTTATTTTTTTAACTGTTTTCCGGAAAAATATGCTTCGACTCCCTCTGCTACGGCTTTTGCAACTTTTTCCTGATACTTTTCCTGTTCCAGCAGCTCCGCTTCTTCATAATTTGACAAAAATCCGCACTCAGCTATGACTGCCGGACATTTTACATTGAGCAGAATATAGTAGCTGTCATTGGCTTTGGCTTCCCTTCCGTTCTCCGGATCCAGATTCTGCTTAAAACTTGCCTGTATTGCCTCCGCCAGCTTCTTTCCATCCTCTGAAGCCTTATAATAGAATACCTGTGCCCCCTTGACTCCTTCGGACTGATAGCTGTTCTGGTGGATGCTGACCAGGATATCTGCATTGTTTTCCTCTGCCATGTGGCAGCGTTTCTTCATATCTGCCGTTTTCTTGTTGCTGTCAGAATCTGTATACAATCCGTTATCATCTTCCCTCGTCATCACAACCTGATATCCGCGTTCTTCCAACTCTTTTCTGACTTTCCGGGCAATTTCCAGATTTATTTTCTTCTCATTTGTGCCGGTCACGGATATTTTTCCGGGATCTGTTCCACCATGTGGAAAGAACGGGGACGGACCGGAAAAATACTTATAACTCTTTATAAGCCTGCAAATTTATACACAATCTCCACATGCTTATCCTGATAAACGTATATTTTATCTACCAGTCTGATAACGGTTTCTCTGTCCAGTTCGGTTATTTTCCCATATTTTAACAGATTTTCTACCCACAGGTTTTCTTCTGCTCCATCCGGTTGTTCTGCGGATTTCTGCAAATCCAGGATTTCGTTTTCATACCCGGAGATGCTTTCCTGATATTCTGCCTTTATATCCCTGTACTCCTCATCGGAAAACAGACCGTCCAGATATTTATCCCTTGCCGTCCGCATCCGGTTCTGCAATATCTCGACTGCTTTTTTCCGGTTGGAAATATCTTTCTCCAGAATTACCCGGCTGCTGTCCTCTTTTATCTCTGACCTCTGCTTTGCAATGAGCTGTGTCAGAGTCTTTCCATCCGGAAAGAGCCGGTTGATATCTTCCAGTATCATCTTTTGCAATACTTTATCAGAAATATAATGGCTGGTACATATGGGCAGACGTGCTTTTTCCTCATCCGGTAGCCCTTTTGCTGCTTTTGCAAAGTCCCGGAAAGTACTGCAGTTATAGTACAGATATCTGTGCGTTTCTCCCGTTTTTGTTGTATGCTTATCCCACCGCTTACGCATGGCATGGCTACAGTCACCACATTTCAACAGACCCTTAAATATGGAGATTTCATTGGGTTTTGTCGTATCATGACAAATATTTTTCATCATGGACTGTGCCAGCTCCCAGTCCTCTTTTGAAATAATTGCCTCATGGGTATTTTCCACCCTTACCCAGTCTTTTCTATCCACCGCCGTCGGTTTTTCATCTATTAACCGTTCTTTTCTTGTTTTCCCCTGTACCAGAGTTCCTGTATATACTTCATTCATTAATATCTGTTTGACCGCGTCCACGGTCCAGTGCATTTCTTTTTCTGAAATCTTACGGGAACAGATATAGTTTGACTGCTGCAATTTTTTATATGCCGCCCGGTTTACTACTCCTTCTCTGGTGAGGATAAGTGCTATTTCTTTCATGGAAATTCCACTGAGATACAGCCTGAAAATTCTCCTTACAATCCCTGCGGAATACAAATCCGGAACAAGATGATGCTTATTTTCCGGGTCTTTCTGATACCCGTACGGTGCAAATGCACCCACATATTTTCCGGCTTTCTGCATGGAATGCATGGCAATGCTGACGTTTTTATGCTGAATCTCAGAGTATTCCCTGTTTATCATCAGCAGCATTTTGATGTCCAGGCCAATCTCACGGTAAAGGCTGTCGTAATTATCACCGATTGCAATCAGCCGGACCTGCCTGCCAGACTGTTCAAATTCTTTTTCCAGATACTGTTGCATTTCTGTGTCGTATCTGCCAAACCTTGACAGATTTTTCACCATAATACAGTCTATCACATTGTTCTTTACATCACGCATCATTTCCTGAAATGCTTTTCGTTTAAAGTCCATTCCGGTAAAATCATCATCTGTGTAAACTTTATAAATCTGAATCGGATACCGGGACTCTCCCGCCCGGTTGGCATACGCAGCACTGTCCCGGATAAAACAAATCTGGTTTTCCAGGCTCTTGCTCAAATCCTCCCTGCTCAGTTTGTCCCTGTCCTCATCGGAAAGCCTGGCATATGCCGCCGTATTCCACACTTTATCATTCATCTTATTGTGGGGAGCAAAACGTTCTGTTCTATCGGTCATTCTGCTTTTCCCCCGCTTCCATATGTACTTTTATGATTTTTTCCACGGCCTCCTCACGGGAAAAAAGTCCAAGATACCGGTGTACCACCGTCCATCCGCTCTGTTTTGTTTCTGGTAACTGTTTTTCTGTTTTCAAAGCATGACACCTGTTTTTTCTTTTTTTTAATTTATTCCCGGATCAGAAGTTTCATTCCTCTAACAGTTCGTCCACCAGTTCTATTGCCTCTTTTATCATATTATCACAGTGAATCTTATTTATTCCGCCTTTCTGTGCATTGGCTCTCAGCAAATCTGCACAATCCGTCATGCCATCATGCTTTGCCGCCATTTCCCGGCGGAACCGCCCTACCATATCCGGAGAGTCAATTCCTTTTGCTCCGAGAATCATCAGACCTGCCGTAATCGCTCCACAGGTGCCGCCGCACTTCATTCCTCTGCCAAAATTACTTCCGATAGCAGCTGCCATATCTTCATCGATTCCCAGTTCATCCGCATATACGCGCATAATCGCCTGTGTGCAGTTATTTACCATCGGTGTTTCACTTCTTAATTCCATTGCTTTTTCAATATGTGTATTCATAATTATCCATCCTGCTTTCTTAATTCAAATTCATGTAAAAATTGTTCTCAGTTTATTTTTTCATAAATTACCCCAAAAATACCTTTTATCTGTCCGTCCCCGGCAACCCTGTGTATCACACCATATTGCTCCTTCGAAAGCCATCTTCCCTGCTGAAATTCTTTCATCATCTAATCTCCTATTACCTAAAAATTCTCTGTGCAAAATTATACAATGCATTCTGCCATACCGTATTCTGATGTCCGCCATCCACGTCATAGAAAATATGTCCCACGCCATTCTGATTAAAATAATCGTGAAGTTCATAGGTGACATCTCCGCAGACGTTATCAGAACGTCCAACACATAGCATGAGCAGTTTAAACTGCCCGGTACTTTCATCTATCGTAAGACTGTCTGTAAGCGCCGGTATGCTGTTCTGGTATTTTTCTGTATACAATGGCGAAACTGACGAAAATCCGCCCACATATCCAAACATATCCTGATGTTTAAAGCCGATGGCAAGTGCATTTCTTCCACCCATGGAGTTTCCTGCAATGGCGGTATTATCCCTGCCTGTTTTTACAGAAAAATGTTCCTCTATATATGGCATCAGACTGCCAATCAGTTCTTCTTCTGTCTTATCGAAGTAAGGAATTACATCCCAGAAACTGATATCATCATCGACATTTTCTCCAACCACGCAGTCTGGGCATACCACTATCATTTCTGCCGCATCCTTAAAATAATGTACATTCTGGACAATAATATCAGCCTTTTTATTTCTCCATGTTTTCTGGCTTCCGCCGTATCCATGCAGAAGATATAACACCGGATATTCTTTTTCTTCATCATAATCAGCCGGAAGAAATACCATAGCTTTCCGCTTTGTTCCGGTCACTTTGGACTCATAGGTAATCGTCTTTGGACTCCTGTAATCATACCCCGGCTGTTGCTCCATAAAATATGGATTATTTTCGGTATCAATGGCAATCCCATCCTCATTTAATCTATCCTGATAGGCCTCGACCTTTTTCTCCGAATGTTTCTTTATCAATGGCCGGCTGATAATCAGGCCGGCTGCCACACACAGAATGCACAATAAAACTGTCAAAATAATCTTTTTCTTTGATTTTGCAATTTTTTCTTTAATATTCATTATGTGCTACCACCTCTGCCTTCATTATTTTCTGAGTATAACACATCCGGGAATAAATATGATTTGATAAATAATCCCACCAGAAATAACAGATATCTCTTTAATTTATTCATTCCTTTTTCTCCTCAATGCAAAAATAGTTATAATTCAAACGATTTGAATTATAACTATTTTATAAAATCCTGTCAAGTTTTGCTGATTTTGCATATTAATTCAGGAAATTCTGAATAATTACTTTTTCTGCTTCTTCTTCTGTCAGACCAAGTGTCCGCAGTTTTAAAAGCTGTTCATCATTGATTCTTCCAATGGCTGCCTCGTGAATAATGGCCGCATCCAGGTTTTTTGCCCTGATTTCCGGAATCGAACCTACTTCAGCCTCATCCATAATAATAGAATCACACTGGACATGTGCCTGACATTTATTATTTCCCACTGCCTTTGGATGGAATGTCTGTACAGAATGACCCTTTCCTACCGACCTGGAAACAATCTGTGCGGAGCTGTCCTTTCCGTTCAGCCTGACCTCCATATTAGATTCAGCGTTCTGTTCACCCTCCGTCATAAGGCGTTCCGTAACGTATAATTTTGCATTTTCTTCCAGTTCTACCGTTGTTTCACGAACCGTAGAATCAACACCTTTTATCTGTGCTGTATCCAGTGTAAATACAGAATTCTCACCTACAAAAATATTGGTGACAGGATTCAGGACTCTTGCCCCGCTTCCGCTTCCTTCGCCATAATGCTTTTCTTCATAGCGTACATTTGCATTTTTCCCTACATG
>FR900182.1:0-4873 GCA_000437755.1 Roseburia sp. CAG:303 | reverse complement strand
TTTCCCTACATGAAAAGTATGTACACCATCATGACGACTTTCATTACATCCACTGTTATGGATTCCACATCCTGCAATAATGCATACATCCGCACCATCTTCAATATAAAAATCATTGTATACAAGATCCGTCATACCGGATACACTGACTACTACCGGAATATACACGGCTTCACCTTTTGTCTTCCCATCGATATAAATATCAATTCCCGGTTTGTCTGCTTTTTTCTTTATCTTAATATGCTCACTGTCACCATGGCAGATGGATGTACCATTCTGTCTCAGATTAAAAGCTCCGCTCTGACTGAATTTATTATCATTGATTACACTTAATACTTCTTCCGTAACATTATCCAGTTTTACCATCTGTTATCTCCTTTCCACACATTTGTGACATTTCTGTATGCCGCCAAGACATGGCAATATTTCATCTTTGTCACCTGTTTTACTGATTTTTCCATTATCAATAATCATGATTTTATCTGCCATATTGATAATCTTTTCCTGGTGGGAAATAACAATCAGACTCTGCTTTTTCTGTTTGTGAATTTCTTCAAATTTCTGTATCAGCATGGAAAAACTCCAAAGGTCAATTCCTGCCTCTGGTTCGTCAAAAATGCATAAGGAGTGTTCCTTTGCCAGAACTGAGGCGATCTCTATTCGCTTCATTTCTCCGCCGGAAAGTGTTCCGTCTATCTGACGGTTAATGTAATCCCTCGCACATAATCCGACATCTGTGAGCAATCGACAGACCTCTTTCTCCGGCAGCTTTTTCCCAGCTGCAAGTGTGAGCAGTCTGGAAACCGTCATTCCTTTAAATCTCGGTGGCTGCTGGAATGCATATCCGATTCCCGCATTGGCACGATGATTGATATCATATCCTGTAATATCCTCACCATTTAAAATAATTTTTCCGCTTTCCGGTGTTTCAATTCCCATTAAAGTCTTTGCGAGTGTAGATTTTCCACCTCCGTTTGGTCCTGTTATGACTAACATTTCTCCATCATCCACCTGGAATGAGATATGATCCAGCAGACATTTTCTGCTGCCATTCTCATCCACATAGAGTACTAAGTTTTCTGCTTTTAACATTTCTTTACCTCATGTTTCATTTTTTTGCTTATAGTTTCCGCCCGCCTGTATTTCTTTCCGGAACACTGTGGTGCTGTTCTATCACACAGCTGGTAATAACTATTATATCCCATCTTTCCAGGAAAATCAACTTACTATAAATTTTATAACTGTGAAAATACTGCTACCATATGGATTAAATGTTATTAAATATCCACTAAAGTTTACCGCAAAAAAGGAATTTGTGTTATTCTATTTCTGTCAGATTCTGAAATGCCTTCAACTCCTCAAAACATTTAATTTTTTCCGTTTTTTCAGAAATCCTGCCAAACCCATAAGAGGCATGAATAAATGCACTTCCCGCACTCCTGGCTGCTTCATAATCTCCCTGTGTGTCTCCCACATAAACAGCCTCTTCCAGATGGTTTCTCTGTATGACTTTTTTAATATTTTCCGCTTTATTTAATCCGGTATTACCAAAACATTCGAAATCATCAAAATAAGACGCAAAACCATAATGTTCCAGAAATGCCTCAATATATCCAGACTGGCAGTTACTTACAATATACAGGTGATACCCACCCTCTTTTAATGCTCCCCATGTCTCTTCGAGCTTTGGATATAATATTCCTCCCTGTTTCAGGATATACTCATTTTCCAGATGGCAGCAAATATCCAGAAGTTTTTTCTGTTCCCCTGTTTCATATTCACTGAACAAAACTGCCGCAAGCTTATCCATCGGCAATCCCATCACCCGTTTCATATCTTCCGGTGTGATTACTTTTCCTGTATTGTCATAGGACTTTATCGCATCCGTCCATGATTTTGCCACAATTTCAGAAGAATCCCAGAGAGTGCCGTCCATATCAAAAATAATTCCTTTCTTCAAAACCAGGCATTTTCTCATCCGCATAAGAGTAAGGCGGTTTCTTACCAGATAGGAATATGCAAGCAGCAAATCCTTTTTTCCTTCATCAATACCAATATCAGAAAGCGAACTTTTAATTCCTGCTTTTTCATATAATTTCTTTAATTCATCCGCATCTTTTATCTCTTTTAGCACATCATATATTTCGGACCAGTGTTCCTGCAATGCCTGTCCTGTGATAGAAACTGCAGTATCTTTTACATTTTCTTTTATCATTTCTTCTGCTATGACATTCCCAAAAAGTTCTTTTATTTTCTGCTGTTTTTCCGGTATATAATCCCTGAATGCTATATTCTTTGCACACAAAATACTCTGGTATTCCTGTGCAGCCAATAATGTACCAACACCGACTTTTTCTCCATGCAGGGCTTCCGAAGATATACCAGATCCCTCTGGTGCCATTTCTATCATATGTGAAATGTGATGTTCAGCTCCCGAAGCCGGTCTGGAAGTTCCTGTCATCTGCATGGCAAGCCCGAATAAAATCAGTCCATAAGTCAGTCTGATAAATGCCTCCTCATCACGGTTTAATATCTTTGTAACAGAACACACCACTTCCTCTACTGCCTGTCTGGTCATCTGTACAATCCTGGAACAATAGTATTCGCCGGTAAGAATATTCGCTATTTTCCAGTCAGCCAGTGCAATATATTTTCCAACCATGTCACCAAATCCGGACTTTGCCAGATAGATCGGTGCTTCTTTGATAATATCAATATCTGCGACAACTAATTTCGGTGCAATGGCAGGCACTTTCTTTTTACAGCCGTGCAAAGTAAGGGCTGCAACAGACGAACAAAATCCATCCACACTGGCGGCAGTAGGGCAGGAAATAAACTCTGCATTTTTTACCGAAGCACAATATCTCGTCAAATCGTGAACCGTACCAGATCCAATGGCAATCAGAACATCTGTATTTTCCGGAAGTTTTTCCATCAGCAGTTCTATTCCATGTTCATTTGCATGCAGATTTTCCGGGTTTAATACAATTTCGCAATCCACATCCGGATGCCTGTCCATGGTCGCCTGATAGGTATTCTCATCATAAACCGCTGCCGAAAAACCTGAAATACCGCTTTCTTCCATATATTTTTTTATATTTCTCAAACAACCGCTTTCTATCACAGAAAGCTCCGTTGTCATTATATGTGTATGTCCACAGGCACACACGCCATTATAATCTGTACCATGAATAATCATAAATAATCCTCCTGATAAATTGACCTTATGGGGATATTATAGTAAAATGATTTCATCTATGCAACAGGCGGCGGCAGACCTTGTATTTTTTTCTTCCCAGAGCCTTGATGCTAATGGTATTATTTCAGACACCACAGAGGAAGAAAATTATCTGCGTCAAAAAATGCTTTTAGCAGCGAAAAAAAGTGTCTTGATAACGACGACAGGTTTCAGAACGTCCACTTGACACCCTGTATTCCATGTGCTATTTTATTTTTATCAACGTAAAGATGCGAAAGGAATGATTTACACTATGAAACTAAAACAAAAGAAGCAAAAACATCACTTTATCAGCTGGTTTTTCTTTGTCTTTTTTCTTTTAGCCATGTTATCCATGCTTGTTGTTAAATGCATTTTATCTGCTGTATGTTGCTTGTTTATGGCACTTCTCTGTCATCCGAAAATATGGAATTTTATAACTGCGAAAATACCACTGAAACAACCTGTGCGTATTGTCTCTATCCTCATTCTTTATTTCATTGCCGGCAGCTTAATGCCTCAATCGATTTATTCAGAAAACACGAACCTGACAAATACACAAGAAACAGGCATTGAACAACTAGCCGATATGGAGCAAAGTGAACATATAATCTCCGAAACAACTGAACTTCCTGTTACCACGGAAGCTCAAACCACCACACAAACTCCTACCACCACAGAAGCACCGACCACAACTCAGGCTTCTACCACCACGGAAGCACCGACCACAACTCAGGCTCCTACCACCACGGAAGCACCGACCACGGCTCAGACTCCTACCACAACCAAAGTTACACAGGCCGAAGAAGCATATGATGCGCAAGAAAATACTGCTACAGTGTGGATTGCTTCCAGCGGAAATGGTTACGCATATCATGCACGTTCAACCTGTGGAAATATGAAAAAATCAACCCCGATTTCACTTTCCGATGCACAGGCACGCGGATATACACCATGTAAAAAATGTTATTAAATATCCACTAAAGCTTATCGTAAAAAAGGAGCATCCAATATCCTGACCGGTTTGGATGCTCCTTCTGTGTTATAATGCAATATTACTTTCCTTGTCTGGCACGTTCTGCGCCTGACGATATTATAATATGCCATAACACAAAAATCAAATTTTCTTTCTTAATAATTCTCCTCATGTACCTCAAAGTAACTCTGCGGATGATTGCATACCGGACATACTTCCGGAGCTTTTGTTCCCACTACAATATGTCCGCAGTTTCTGCATTCCCATACTTTTACTTCTGATTTTTCAAATACCTGTGCAGTTTCGATATTTTTAAGCAGCTTACGGTATCTTTCCTCATGCTGTTTCTCTATCTCACCTACTGCACGAAACTTTGCGGCAAGCTCTGGAAATCCTTCTTCTTCTGCAGTCTTTGCAAAATCTTCGTACATATCTGTCCACTCATAGTTCTCGCCATTTGCTGCCGCATCCAGATTTTCTTTTGTATTTCCGATTCCTGCCAGTTCCTTAAACCACATTTTTGCATGTTCTTTTTCATTGTCCGCTGTTTTCAGAAAGATTGCTGCCATCTGCTCATAGCCTTCCTTCTTTGCCACCGATGCAAAATAAGTATATTTATTTCTTGCCTGTGATTCCCCGGCAAATGCCTCCTGCAAATTCTTCTCTGTCTGTGTTCCTGC
>FR900181.1:25300-28266 GCA_000437755.1 Roseburia sp. CAG:303 | reverse complement strand
AAATTATGAGTTTCGCAATTAACTAAGTATAATAGCGGAAAGAAAGGGAGGAAAAGTATGTTACAAAAACAAAGTGAAAGGTATCAGATAAGGCAGGCGGCGGGAATGTACTGGCTGCTGGACATGGAGCAGTCGGGTATTCCGTACAGACAGCCGGTGTTGCTGAATGAAACGGGAGCGGCATTTTGGAAGCTTCTGGTACAGGGAAAGCCGGAGGATGAGGTAGCATCCGTCATTGCCTCAGAGTATGGGGTATCCAGGGAAGAAACAAGACAGGATGTGGAGCATTTCTTACAAAAGCTTCGAAGCCAGGGAGTGACGATATGAATATATTATTGATAGGTGGCGAGGGAAGCCTGATTAATAGCATGATTGTAAAACTGAAGAAAGAGGGACACAGAATTTATCTGCTGACAGGTGTGCAGAATAAGAAAGTGACCTATGAGAAGGTTTTTGAAAAATATAATTTCACTTATGACAGTGAAAATCTGAATGATATATTTGAAAGTGTGAATCCGGATGTGACCATTTTCATGGGAGCATATGATACGAATTTCCAGTGGAAACAGCAGGAGAGGGAAGCGGTCCGTTATTCTTCCAGTCTGATGAATATACTGGTGGCATATTCCATGACAAAGAGAGGAAAGTTTATCTATCTTTCTTCCGAGGAAGTCTACAGTGGAAGTTATCCGGCGGAGATACGGGAGGATGAACCGGTGTCCGCAGTCGGTTTCCGGGGAATGACACTGGCACAGGGAGAGAAAATCTGTGAAAATTATCAGGAAAACTGGAAACTGGATATTATTATATTAAGACTGGATCATCTGTACCATATACCGCGGACATCGGCAGACGTGGATAATATCTGCGCAAGAATGTGCATTTCTGCAATGGAGAAGGGATATATCATTGCAGACAACCAGAATATATGCTCGCTTTTGTACGAGAGTGATGCTGTGGAATTTATTTACCGGGTGGTAAAATGCAAAACACATCAGCATGTCCTTTACCATCTGACGAGCGACCGGAGATTCCGTGAAGTAACACTGGCAAGACTGGTCGCCGAATACATGGGCGGAAATGTTAGTGTCGTAGAAAATGAGGAGCAGGGTGGAAGAAGGATTCTGTCTGGAAGGCGGTTTGAGGAAGAATTTGGAATTACTGCGTTCCGGGAAACGGAAGTTGTACTGAAAAAGATGGTGCAGTACATGAAAAAGAATGAGGCGGTATTTCTGGATAAAGAAGAACCCAGATTATCCCTCTGGAAGCGTGTGCTTCAGAAATGGGGCTGGTTTTTCCGGGCGATCGTACCTTTCCTGGAAAATCTGCTCTGTTTTGTGCCATTCTTTATGCTGAATAACAGAGTGGTGGGGAGCCAGTATTTTTCCCAGTTGGATTTTTATTTATTATACGTTCTGCTGTTTGCCATTGTATACGGACAACAACAGGCAACATTCTCGGCACTTCTTGCAACGGCAGGCTATTTATTCCGACAGACCTATACAAGAAGCGGATTCGAGGTCATGCTGGATTACAATACCTATGTGTGGATTGCTCAGCTATTTATTCTTGGTCTGGTTGTTGGTTATATGCATGATCAGATCCGGAGAATCCGTAAGGAAAGTGAAGAGCTGGAAGCCCATTTGTCCAGGCAGTTGAGCGATATCCGGGATATTAACGGAAGTAATGTCAGAGTAAAAGATGTGCTGGAACGGCAGGTCATTGACCAAAAGGACAGCATTGGAAAAATCTATAATATTACATCAAGACTGGATCAGTATATGCCGGATGAGGTTCTCTTCTATGCGGTGGAGATGCTCACGGAGCTGCTGGGAAGCCGTGATGTGGCGATCTATAGCATTGCCAATAAAGATTATGCAAGAATGTTCTCCGCAGGTTCTGTCAAAGCGAGGGAAATGGGAAATTCCATCCGCTACCGGGAAATGGGAGAAGTGTATCAGGAGATTTCCGCACAGAGAGTTTATATTAACCGGAGAATGGATGAACATTATCCTCTTATGGCAAATGCTATTTTCGAAGAGGATCAGATGAAGATGATTATCATGATCTGGGGCATTTCCTGGGAGAGAATGACACTGGGGCAGGCGAATCTCTTAAAAGTCATCAGTTATCTCATACAGAATGCGGTGCTGCGTGCAAACCGATATATGATGGCACTTGAGGAAAAACGGTATCTGGAAGATACCAGAATCCTGGAACCGGAAGCATTTACTTCACTGGCGGGTGCATATCAGAAGGCAAGAAAGCGGAATCTGACGGAATGTAGTTTCTTAAAGATAGAAACCGATCCGTCCCATTATCTGGAGGCAGGCAAAGTATTGAAAGGAAATCTGCGTCAGTCAGATTATATGGGAAATCTGAAAGATGGAGGATTGTATGTCCTGCTTGCAAATACAAACCGGGAAGAAGCAGGAATCGTTGTGGAAAGATTTGAGGAAAAAGGCTATAAGAGCCAGATTGTGGAGAGAGTGGAATTATGACAGGAAAAGAAAGGATTGTTCTGATTATTCTTGCAGTCAATATCCTGGTTGTTTTGATTTATGTGATTGCCGGATATCTGAGAAAGAAAGAGAAAAAATTCAGCATTGCCATGAAAGCAATGGTAATGTTGCTGTGTCCGATAGTCGGTGCCGTTTTTCTGGCTCTCGGGGAATTATGCTTCCGGCTGTTTTTTGCACAAGCAATGGATTTGGACGATGTTATTTTCAGCAAGGACAGGGTAAAGACCTATCTGCATCCCGATGAAGAGCGGGAGAGGAATCTGGTGTCCGTAGAAGAAGCACTGGCGATTACGGATAAAGAAAATCTGAGAGAGCTGATGCTGAATGTTGTGCGGGGAGATGTAAGAAATTCCCTTGCATCACTGTCGATGGCATTAAATAGTGAAGATTCCGAAACGGCACATTATGCGGCATCCGTATTACAGGATATTCTGAATGATTTCC
>FR900181.1:14297-25282 GCA_000437755.1 Roseburia sp. CAG:303 | reverse complement strand
AATGATTTCCGGGCGAATGTCCAGAAAAGATATCAGGAAATTCTGCAGGGAAGTGACAACCGGGTGCTTCTGGCGGCGGAGCTGATTGACTATATGAATCAGGTGCTGGAACAGAAGGTATTTACGGGACTGGAACAGAAATCCATGACAGATTTGATGGAGCAGGTTTGTGAAATATTATACAAAGAGGACAAAGAGAAAATGATGAGCAGCCATTATGAAGCAGTGTCCATGCGGCTTCTGGATGTCCGGGATTATGAAAAATGCCGGAAATGGTGCGAACGGGCGGCAGTGCAGTATCCGGGTGTACTTTCTTCCTATACCTGCAGGTTAAAATTATACTTTTCCTGTGAGGACAGGGAGAATTTCTTCCAGGTGCTGGATGAACTGAAGAAATCCAACATTGTCATTGACAATGAAACATTGGAGATGATTCGGGTATTTTTATAGTAAGGAGCAGACGAAGATTATGTCGATGACAATACTTACAATCTTACAATTTGCAGGTATCTTTTCAGCCTATTCCCTTATGACGGTATTGTTTCCGGCATTTGTTTTTCGTGCCTGGCTCCGGGGAAAGAAACTGACGGAACAATTTCTGATTAGTTTTCTGGCGGGAAATTTTTACCTGATTAATATTGTACTTGTCCTGCAGCTTCTGCATATCTCTAACTGGTGGACACTGACGCTTTGTACGGTTGTACCGGCGGTTGTGGTCTGGAACAGAATCAATGGGATCGGAGTGAAAAAACGTGTATCGGACACTTTTCAGCAGATGAAGAGGTTAAGTGAAGGCAAAGTAGGATTAAAAACATTGTGTCTTCGTGGTCTGGACCGGTTTGTCCGGGCATTAAAGTGGCTGGCAGGAGAAATAGATAAGGTAATCGTGTCCAGATCGGTGCAGTGGCTCTGGATTGCGGCCGTTCTTACAGCCGTTCTGTGGATTTATGGCAGATATCTGCTGTTGGAATATGGATATGGTGCATCGGATATCCCGGTTCATATGGAATGGATCAACGATATGAGCCGGGGAAAAGTCTTTTCTGATGGTGTGTATCCGTTTGGATTCCATTGTATTATTTATTACCTGCACACCGTATTCCGTGTGGATACCTACGTTCTCTTAAGATTATTCGCACTGGTTCAGAATATTTATCTTCATCTGGTGCTGCTGGCATTTTTAAAACTCTGCTGTAAAAGCAGATACCTTCCTTATGTGGGAACATTGATTTATGTTCTGGCAGACTGGTTTTCCGTACATACATACAGCAGATATTTCTCTTCACTTCCGCAGGAATTCGGAATGATCTTTATTCTGCCGGCGGTGTACTATGCCTTTTCTTTTTTTGAGGAAAGGAAGAAGGAGGTTCAGGCAGGGGATAAGAAGGGCAGAAGCTCCCTGTTCTGTCTTGCATGGTTCGCCATCAGTTTTTCGCTGACACTTGCCATTCATTTCTATGGAACAATTATTGCAGGGCTGTTTTGTGTGGGAATCGCAGTCGGATATGTCGGCTTTTTATTCCGGAAGGCATATTTCTTCCGGCTTATGGCGGCAGGACTGATCAGTGTCATGATGGCTGTACTTCCAATGGGAGCAGCATATCTTACCGGTACACCCCTTCAGGGATCACTCCGCTGGGGCATGAGTGTTATCCAGGGCGGAGATGATGAGGAGAAGGATACCGGGGAACAGGAAACTGCACAGGGAACGGATGACGAACAACGGCAGGACGGCAGTACAGGTAATCTGACGGATACATCCGCAGGAACGCAGGAAGATTTAGATCATACCGGAGAAAAGCAGATGGATCCGGATGAGGAAAATATCGCAAATGACAGGAAAAGTACAAAGGTTACCGGATCCGGACTGAAATGGAAGCTGCATAAGCTGCAGCGGAAAGCATCGGAGATATCCGATACTCTGGCACCGGTCATGAAAGAACTGCTGGTGGCAAATGCCGATGCGGGAAGCGGTTATCTGTTAATCAATGCGATTCTGCTCTTATTAATAGAAGGAAGTATTTTCTGGATTCTACGGATACGCTGTTATGGAGGTATGCTATGGTCAACCGGTATCTTCATGGGAATTATGGCACTGCTTCTGGCAGCAGGAAATCTGGGACTGCCGACTTTGATGGACGCGGCACGGTGCAGTATGTATTTTGCATATCTTCTTCCGGTTGCCTTTGTATTCTGTGCGGATGCCATATTGTATTTTGTATTTTATTTCCGGAAACTCGGATGGCTGCGAAACCTCGCTTCCCTTGCTTTATCGGTATGTATTTTTGCAGGATTTTTAAAAAATCCCCAGATAAAACATGCGGCTTTCGCATCGGATTATGTAACCAATGAGGCGATTACCTGCCTGACGAATATTATTCATGATGAGGATGATTTTACCTGGACGATTTGTTCGGCAAATGATGAAACACAGATGGGGCTGGATCATGGATATCATTATGAAATTATTACATTTTTAAATAAAATGGAAAACATGGGAGGAAATGCAAAACTGACCATTCCGACAAAGAGTGTTTACTTCTTTATTGAAAAAGTACCGTTAGATTACGCGGTTGCCTATGAGGGAAGCGGGCAGACGATTTCAGCGACAGGTGCAGCGATGCCGCTGCCGGACGGAGAAGGACTCGGTGTGTATCAGGGAGAAAGCAGATGGATTGCAATGTCCAGAATGTATTACTGGGCAAAGGAATTCCAGAGATTATATCCGGAAGATATGAAGGTTTATCTGGAAACAGATAAGTTTGTATGTTATAAGATTACACAGAATATGTATCATTTATATAATTTTGCAATTAATTATCAGTATAATATGGCAGAGAATCCGGTTACAGAGGAGTGATGGCATGGTATCGAAGAGAAATTTTTTCAGCATTGTGATTATGATGGGAATTTTGCTGTTCCTGTTCCAGTTTTCGCTGTTGATGAAGGATAGTGAAAATGAATACAATAAGAATGATAAACTTGCACAGAGCGGGGAAGATTCTGCCAGTGCCTGGGAAGCGGATGAAGTGGATCTGACGGGAACGGTGGAAGCAGGCAGCAGGTATGTCATTTATATCGGAAGTGAAAATGAAGAATTGAAAGATACCGTCAGTCAGTGGTGTCTGTATACCAAAAACGGTATGGCAGAGTATGCACAGGTAGCGGACTGTCCGGAACTTCCGGAGGTTCTGCCGCAGATGATTGTACTTGAATCCGGATCGTATCAGACAGCGGAGGATATTGCAAAGATCCGGCAGATGGCGGAAAAGGGAGCAGGGATCGTATTTTCAGAGGTGGAACAGTCGGTTCTGGCGGAATCCGAAGAACTGGCGAAACTGCTCGGTATTGAGCATATAGTGGCGGAAGAAACGCAGATAAGCGGAATTAAGATATTTGAAGAATTCTTTCTGGGTGGTGAAGTTACCTATCAGGCACAGAATGAGCAGGAGGCAGAGGAGAATCAGGATTTGAATCTGAATGTTCCCTGGTACATTCCGGGAAGCGGGACGAAGGTATATATGGTAGGCCTTATGCAGGGAACGGATGTGAAGAATGAGAATCTGCCGGCGCTGATTTGGCGAAATGCGGTCGGAAAGGGAAAGGTATTCGCAGTCTGCGGAAATTATCTGGACAGCAATACCGGAATCGGCATACTGGATGGCATACTGACGGAAACGCAGGAATATACTATTTATCCGGTGGTAAATGCACAGAATCTTTCCGTGGTAAATTTCCCGGGCTTTGCATCGGAGAATAACGAGGTGATGGAACAGATGTACAGCAGAACACAGGTCGGAGTTTACCGGGATATCCTGTGGCCGGGGCTGGTAGCTGTGTCTGACCAGAATAATCTGAAACTAACCTGTTTTGTTATGCCGCAGTTTAACTATCTTGACGGGATTGAGCCGGACAGCAATGAGCTGATATTCTATCTCAAGCAGTTCAAGGAAGTCGGTGCAGAGGCAGGATTTTCACTGGAATACATCAAAGGCGTGTCGCTTGCGGATAAGATAAAAAGGGATGGAGAATTCTTTGCTTCCCAGAACAGTACCTACCGGTACGGGGCAGCCTTTGTAAATGAAGCAAAGATTACGGGAGTCTTATCTCTTCTGAGCCGTCCACTCTTATCCGATGTCACAAGCATTGTATGTGAATATACGGAGAAACGTCCCGTATTATCCTACTGCGGGGAGAGCGTTGTATTGCAGATGGCAACCAATGATGCCGTATCACATACCTATACGGAAGATTTGCGGATGCGGAGTCTGCAGAGTGCACTGGCATATTGCAATATCATGCTGGATATGCAGAAAATATCATGGCCGCAGACGGAAGCCGACAGCTGGCAGGTTATGTATGACAAATTTTCAAGTAATCTGAATACCTACTGGAAAGGATTTTCCGGATTTTCCGCAACAACGGTTTCGGAAAGTGATGTAAGGGTAAGAAACTTCCTGAACATGGATTATCGGCAGGAAAGAAACGGGGATATGGTATCCATGCATATTTCCGGTGAACCCGGTTATTTCATTCTCCGGACACATGGGGAAGAAATCGCAGATACTTCCGGGGCGGAATGGACGAAGCTTGAGGATAATGCATGGCTGATAAAGGCTGAGAAAGAAGATGTTACCATAGAACTGAAAAAGCAGGAACTGTATTATTACCTTCCAGAATAAAAAAGACAGGAGAATGGATATGAAGATCTGTATTGTGGCGGAGGGCTGTTATCCTTATGTGGTAGGCGGTGTTTCCGGATGGATTAACAGCATGATTAAATCATTTCCGGATGTGGAATTTATTTTGCTGGCGATTGTGGCAAACCGTACCGTCCGGGGGAAGTTTGCCTATGAACTTCCTCCGAATCTGACGGAAGTGTACGAAGTATATCTGGATGATTATGACTGGGGAAAAAAACGCAGGGAGAAACATCTGGCGCGGTTGAATAAGAAAGAGTATGCCGCCATGCGGAATATGGTATTAAACCGTGTGGCGGACTGGGATGTCCTGTTTGATCTGTTTCAGAAAAAGAAATTTTCCATTGACGATTTGCTCATGGGGCCGGATTTTCTGCATATTGCCATGGAATGTTATAAGATCCAGTATCCGAATATCGTATTCTCGGATTTCCTCTGGACATTGCGTTCCATCTATCTGCCATTGTTTTTTGTGATGAAAACGGAAGTGCCGTATGCGGATTTGTACCACTGCGTGGCTACCGGATATGCCGGTGTGCTGGGCTGCATGGCAAAGCATTTCCACGGCAGCGGACTGCTGATTTCCGAACATGGAATCTATACCAGGGAGCGTGAGGAGGAACTGATAAAGGCAACCTGGGTGGAGGGCATCTATAAAAATATCTGGATAGAACAGTTTAAGAAAATGTCAAGGCTGGCTTATCAGAGAGCAGACCTTGTAACCTGTCTGTACGACCATGCAAGGAGTCTGCAGATCGAACTTGGGTGTCCGCGGGAAAAGATCCGCATTACACCAAACGGAATCAATACGCAGCGGCTGGCGGATTTGGCGGGAAAATCAGAGGAAGAGGAAGAATGGGTTTATCTCGGGGCGGTATTAAGGGTTACTCCGATCAAGGATGTAAAAACCATGATACAGGCATTTGCTTTTGCCAAAAAAGAAGTTCCGAATATCAAATTATGGATTATGGGGCCATGTGAGGAAGACGAGGAATATGCGCAGGAATGTTTTGAACTGGTGGAGGCATTGCAGGTAAGCGACATTGTATTTACGGGAAGAATTGACGTCAAAGATTATCTCGGTAAGATGGATTTCACCATGCTGACCAGTATCAGTGAAGGTCAGCCGTTGACCATTCTCGAAAGTTTTGCCGCGCATAAGCCGGTCATAGCCACGGATGTGGGAAACTGCCGGGAACTCATCTATGGAGCAGGCGATTCCTACGGAACGGCGGGAATCCTTACCCATATCATGAACATCGAAGAAATTGCCGGAGCTATTACAGAACTGGCACAGAACAAAGAAGAGCGGCTTCAGATGGGAGAAAACGGTTACCGGCGGGTAATGGACGGATATAAGGTAGAAGACATGAAGAAAAAATATACCGAAATCTATAATAAATTTGAAATCAGGAAAATTATGAGCGAAATTGATCAGGAGATAATGGAATCTGCGGATTAGCAGAAGAAAGAGGAGAAAAATATGGCTGGAATTGGAGTAAAGTTAAATCATATTTATGGAAAAAATACATTAACGACAAATCTGGCAGGAATGGCATACAGTACCATAGTAACAATAGCACCCATGATTGTTGTAATTGCGGCATTGATCGTCATGCAGAAGCTGCTTGGTTTTTCCGGGGCGGTCTATGCCCGCAGGGAGCTGTTCGCCTGCACCATCCTGTATATTTTCATATTTTCCCTGCTTACGGCATCCCCATTTAATTCCGTATTGTCAAGATATCTGTCGGATGTAATCTATAATGAAACCTACGAGGATATTCTTCCCTGCTATTATCTGGGAATGGGCTTAAACATTGCCGTAAGTGCCGTACCGGGACTGATTTTCTGTATCCACGAATGCGTGGTCGGAAAAGTGGATATTTTGTATGTATTTACCGGATATTGTGGATATATGGCACTGGTACTCGTATTTTATTCCATGCTGTACCTGTCCATATGCAAAGATTACAAAAAGATTTCCTATTTTTTCCTGCTGGGTATGCTTACGGCAATCCTGATATCGATTATTGTGGTGCGGATTCTGGATGTGGAATGTACGTTTGGCATGCTTCTTGGCATGGTACTCGGCTTCGTGCTGATAGCCGCACTGGAATGTTCCGCGGTAAAAAGTTATTTCAAGAAAAACAGCGGAAATTATCAATATGTTCTCCAGTATTTCCGGAGATACTGGCAGCTCATCGTTACTAATTTCCTGTATACACTGGGAATGTATATACATAACTTTGTATTCTGGACTACGGATCTGCATATGGTGGTGGCGAAAAGCTTTGTCTGCGTTACCTCTTACGATATGGCAACCTGCATTGCCATGTTTACAAATATTTCATCCAGTGTTATATTTATAGCAAGGGTGGAAATGCATTTTCACGAAAGATATAAGGCATATTCCGAGGCTGTCATCGGCGGCAGGGGGATGGATATCGAACTGACACAGAAGAGAATGTTCCGCCAGCTGGCAGAGGAACTGATGAATCTGACGCGTATCCAGTTTATTATCTCACTGGTACTGTTTTTTATCTGTATCATATTCCTTCCGCAGTTCGGATTTGGTGGTCTGATTATGAGGATTTATCCGTGTCTGGCAGCAGGATATTTTATCATGTTCCTTCTATATGCGGAGATCATTTTCCTGTATTATTTCAATGATCTTACCGGATCGGTGCTTACCAGCATTGTGTTCTGCGGATGTACGGCACTGGGAAGCATGATAGCCGTGAATCTGCCGGACATGTGGTATGGCACCGGACTTGTCGTGGGGGCATTCCTGGGATTTACCGTGGCATATCTGAGACTGCAGTGGCTGGAAAAACATATGGATGTGCATGTATTCTGTAATGGAAATCTCTTAAAGCGGAAGAATGAAAAATGTCCGCCGTTTAAGGTATATGACAGAAGGGAAGCGGAAGAACGGAAGGAGGAGAATTAAAATGGAAATGGTATTGCGTATATTTATGATTGTACTCGGCATAGTACTGCTTGGAAAAACCTTTGTATCCCTGGCAAAGCGTATTTTAACGGAACATTTTGGAATGTTATGGGGATTTTTTTCTGTGGTGCTGATTCTTGCAGGAATCCTTTTAAGTCCGACAGAATGGGGGAGTTATATCAGCCTGAGAGGTCTTATTCTGGTCATGATTACTATTTTCTGCGTGATCGAAGCGGCCTGGTTCATCAGCATCCAGGTATCGCTGTTAATACGGAAGAATCAGGAACTCGCCATGCAGGTATCGCTGTTGAATCAGGAGAATGAGCAGATTCTTGCAAAAATCAGTGAATTAGTGAGTAAAGCGGAGGAAACGAAAGAATGAAAAAAGTGCTGTTTGTCATCAATACACTTGGGGGTGCGGGTGCAGAGAAGGCATTGCTGGAACTGCTGCCACGTTTTTCGCCGGAAGAATATGAGGTATCGCTGTTTGTTCTCATGGGACAGGGGGAACTGATACAGGAGCTTCCCGCCCATGTAAAATTATTGAATCAGCGTTATTCCACGGAGCCGGTTCTGAATAAGAAAGGAAAAAAGGTTCTGGCGGGAAAAGTAATGGCAAGAGCCTTGTCACATGCGTCCCTGTTTCGGAATCTGCCCTATCTCATTTCTAACTTTCTGGAAATGAAGAAGAGAAAAAATGTCTGCGTGGATAAATTATTATGGAAAGTCATGGCAGACGGTGCGTGGAGAACAACGGAACAATACGATCTGGCTGTGGCATATCTGGAGGGAGGTTCGGCATATTATGTCAGGGACTATGTAAATGCAGAAAAAAAGGCGGTATTTCTTCATGTGGATTATGCCAGGGCGGGTTATACCAGAAAGCTTGACCGGGACTGCTACCCTGACTTTGACCGGATCTTTACCGTATCTGGGGAAGTAAAGGACAGTTTTCTTCAGGTTTATCCGGAATGTAAGGAGAAAACAGAGATTTTCCATAACCTGCTCGACCGGGAGAAGATTTGTAAGAAGGCATTGCAGGAGGGCGGATTTTCCGATGGATTTACCGGTACAAGGCTTCTGACCGTGGGAAGGCTTACGGCACAGAAGGCATATGAAGTATCTATCGCAGCCATGAAACTGCTGAAGGAGAAGAAAGGCAATGTACGCTGGTATGTGCTTGGGGAAGGAAATCTGCGGGATAAACTGCAGGAGCTGATCGATCAGTATGGGCTTACCAGAGATTTTATCCTCTTGGGGGCGAAGAAAAATCCCTATCCCTATTTTGCACAGACGGATATCTATGTACATGCCAGCAGATTTGAGGGAAAGAGCATTGCCATACAGGAAGCACAGATACTTGGATGTTCCATCATCGTATCGGACTGCAGCGGGAACCGGGAGCAGGTAGAAGATGGGAAGGATGGTCTGATGTGCAGGCTGACACCGGAGGATATCTGCGATAAAATCATCCGCATGATGGAAGATGAGGAACTAAGGATGAAGTGTGGAAGACGGGCGGCAAGGAAAAACTTTCCGGGGGAAAATGATGTAGAAAAGCTGTTTTGCATGATGCAGAGTGAGTAAGAAGAAAAAAGGATGATGAAAATGAAAGAAAGAAAAGAATTATTAATTATTATCCCGGCGTATAATGAGGAGAAGAATCTTCCGCAGCTTCTGGAAAAACTGGAAAAGCCGGAGGTGGCAGAGATAGCGGATATTCTGGTTATGAATGATGCTTCTTCTGATTCGACCAATCTTATTACAAAACAGAGAAAACATACCCTGGTTACACATGTGTTTAATCTGGGTTATGGGAGTGCGCTTCAGCTGGGGTATAAGTATGCCATACGGCGGGGCTATCAGTATGTGATACAGATGGATGCGGATGGACAGCATGATGTGTGCAATATTCCGGTGCTGTATCGGGAACTGAAAACGGCAGATAAAGACGGAAGATGTCCGGATATCGTTCTCGGCTCACGTTTTCTGGAGGGCAGCAGTTCCTTCCATGTATCGTGGCTGAAAAAGACGGCATTTTTCCTTTTCCGGCATTTTATCCATCTGGTGACAGGCAGTAAAATCACAGATCCGACCACCGGCCTGCAGGGGCTGGACCGGGAAGCCGCCCTGTATTATTCGCGGTATAACCATTTTGATGACAAATACCCGGATGCAAATATGATTGTCCAGATGAAGCTGCTGGGATTTCAGATTAAGGAAGTGCCTGCGGTCATGCACGCAAGAACGGAAGGAGTCAGTATGCATTCCGGATTAAAACCGGTAATTTACATGATTCGCATGATGTTCTCGATCGTATCCGTCTGGATTCGGATTAAAATATTAAAGATTGATGCGGGGGCGGGCGATGAAGTGGTTTAGGAAAAAGAAAGCTTTTGAGCCGGCAGATCTGGAAGAATCCACGGAATATCCGGCAAATCCGGACTGCGGCTGGTATGAGATCTACACGTTTCAGATTGAAAACAGCATAGATCCGGAAGAACTGAAATGGTCTTTGCATGAGGAAGAAAGGCTGGCACTGGTCCTTCTGGATATCGGGACATACCGTAATACCGCACTGGGAGAAGCCGAACTGGAACATTTGAGACAGATTCTCAGATTCTTTGCACAATATAAGAAAGGTGTCATATTCCGGCCGGTGTATGACACGCAGGGCAAAGGAATGGAGAGAGAGCCGGATCACTTGGAACAGGTATTACAACATCTTGGACAGATTGGACAGACCGTGGCAGGGGAAGCGGACAGCATTTTTGTCTGGCAGGGACTTCTGGTAGGAAACTGGGGCGAAATGCACCATTCCAGATATCTTACGGCGGATAAGTTAAGGAAGATGTGGTCGGTATTAAGGGAGAGTACGCAGGGAAGGATTCGCTTAGCTGTGCGTACACCGGCACAGGCGAGAATGATAAGTACAAGGCAGGATTTTGAGCAGGGAGAGATTCCGGGCATTTATGATGATGGAATCTTTGGATCAGAAACCCATCTGGGAACATTTTCCGGGCAGCCCTGCCAGGAATGGCAGAAGGCATGGGAGAAAAAGGAGGAAATTGCCTTTCTGGATCAGATATCCCGGAGAGTACCAAGTGGGGGTGAAGCGGTGGCAGGAACATCACCGGAACTGGAAGAAGCAGTAAAAGAACTTAGAAATATGCATCTGACCTATCTGAATTGTATCCACGATCCGCAGATGATGGAACGATGGAAAAAGCAGATCTGGCAGGACGGCATCTGGAAAGGCAGGACGGGATATGATTATATCGGAGCACATCTGGGGTATCGTCCGGTTATCCGGAATGTGTGCATGAAAGAAAAGA
>FR900181.1:14006-14254 GCA_000437755.1 Roseburia sp. CAG:303 | reverse complement strand
CTCAGCTGAAATAACCATTATTGTGGAAAATACGGGATTTGCCTGCTGTTATGCAAGTCTTGTGATATCGCTTATCTGCGAAAATGAAAACGGGCAGAGAGAAAAGACGGCAGAGTGGCAGGTGGACACATGGGAAAGCGGTGAGCAGAAAGAACTGCGGATGGATATCGAAAAGAAATATGGAAAATATTATCTGCACTGTGAGCGGCAGTGCGATGGACAGGCGGTGGAATTTGCCCATAAAAATG
>FR900181.1:10622-13998 GCA_000437755.1 Roseburia sp. CAG:303 | reverse complement strand
AATTTGCCCATAAAAATGCAGGCGGCCATGTGTATCTGGGGTGCCTGCATAGAAACTAACGGGTAAGTGTTCCAAGAAATACTGTGGAAGAACTGTTTTTATTAGCAAAGGTGACCGGAAGCTCCAGTGTTTCGTCCGTCATGGAAAGGGCAAGGTTGTAATCGCCTTTTTCGAGATTGCGCACATCGATGGAAATACTCAGGACGGAACTGCATCCGGCGGAAAGCCGGCGGTTGTCAAAATCAACCGGAACTGTTACGGAATCGCCGCTTTCACGGTTTGTTAGTATAAGCTCCGTTGTAAACCGGCGGTAGGCGGGAGCGAATCCGAGATTATCGATGGTAATATTCAGTTCTGCCGTATCATCCAGTAATGGATGGAAATCGACCGCTGTTTTGGAAACGAAATAACGATACCCAAGATGGGCGGCGATGTAATCATATCCGGAACTTCCTTTCCAGATACCGGATTCTTCGTAAGTGGAATTTTTCCATTTCTCAAGTACTGCGGTATCGTGGCTGCGGTTCAGGTAAGATATATGCATACGGGATAAATCCCGGATGGCATTGTTAAGGTCGTTGTATTCATTATCCAGGACTGCCTCGCCGCCGTTTGGAACAAACTGGCAGATAATATTCTGGTAGGCAATTTCTTCTTCACGCGTTCCCTTTTCCTCGTAATCATAAGGATCAGAAAACGGGGTATCATCATAAGTGCCGAGGTCAAAGACAGATCCGAGCATACCATCATTGTACAGACCGAGCCGGGAATTTAAAGAGCCATCATATGCCTGATCGGCCTGAAGCGGAGTCTTTGTTTTTAAAATGCTGCGCAGATGGGTTGGGGTGCGGACAGCCAGATAGATGGACGGATCAATCAGGGAAGCCTGATAATTCATCAGAGTGGTAATATCATCCGTTGTTCCGTAATTCGTGCCGGTCATCTCCCCGCAGTTTCCGGTGTATACCCCCTGCAGAAGCAGAATACAGCCTGCATACTGGTTGATTACACCACATGTCTGCTGCATATGCTGCATAATCTGATCAATAGAGGAAGGTTCTGTCGTCACGGCCTGACCATCCCAGTCATAAAGAAAGCGGATAATAAACTGTATTTTATCCTTCTGCCCTTCAGATAAAATCGCCTCTAACTGGTTGATTGCATTCTGGGTCAGATACTGCTCCGAGAAATTCATCAGGTTGACCTCTAATAAGATCAGCTGCCCCGGATTGGAAGCAAAACGTTCCTTTGCCCATGCGGCAGCATTGTCCGCTGGTTCATCCGTCAGGGTAAAACCATTCATTTCGTAGAATCCGCAGTAAGGATTTTGCAAAACAGACGGGGATTCCGTGTAATCTGCCGCAGTATAGGAAACCGGACAGAAACGGTGGAAGAAAAAGAGCAGGATGCATACAAGAAAAATGATGGTACACAGTACAAAAAGCAGATTTTTACTAATAGTTTGGAATATTTTTTTCATAAACACCTCGAATGAGTTTTTTATATCTTATGATAACTGTATGATATGATATGAGGGGCAAAGTACCTTTTGACCATCAT
This sequence comes from Roseburia sp. CAG:303, assembly GCA_000437755.1. Taxonomy (GTDB): domain Bacteria; phylum Bacillota; class Clostridia; order Lachnospirales; family Lachnospiraceae; genus CAG-303. Next base: position 12,438 of record FR900181.1, on the reverse strand, counting down.
TTGATACACAAATTGCTCCGTTGCTATGCAACTCTCGCAATTCTACACACATTCGGAATCCGTTGATTTTCCCAGGAAAATCACTACTTCCTCATGTGTGCGGGTCAACAAGTCAGAGCTCTTATCCTGCAGGCAGGAACGAGTTCCGACCTTTTGAACCTTGTATCATCATATCACATGATAAGAAAAAAATCCATAGAGGATTTGGAAGGAGGATTTGATGGAAGAAAGGAGCAGAACGGAATATTCGGTAAGAAATACGGCTGCGGCAATGATTTCGAGAATACTTGCGTTAATCATGGGATTTCTGACAAGGGTAGTGTTCACCCATACCCTGAGTGCTGCATATGTGGGAGTCAATGGTCTGTTCTGGGACATTCTCAATGTACTTTCACTGTCCGAATTTGGCATTGGTACAGCGATTACCTATGCACTATACCGTCCGATTGCACAGCATGATATTGAGAAACAGAAGTCCTTAATGGCTCTTTACCGGAAATTTTACCGTATTGTAGCATGGATCGTGGCACTGGCAGGGGCTGCACTGATCCCGTTTCTCGATATGCTCATAAAGAACAGGCCCGATGTGCCGCATCTGACCTTTATATATCTGCTGTACCTGACCAACTCTGTGTGTTCTTATATTCTGATTTATAAGAAAACATTGATCGATGCACACCAGATGGGTTATATCGGCGTTACCTGCCAGACATTTTTCTGGCTGATACAGGATATTTTCCAGATCCTCGTGCTGGTTTTCTTCCGGAGTTTTACCGGATATCTGTGCATATCCATTTTATGCACTATAGGAAACAATCTCTGGATATCAGGGAAAGCGGATAAAATGTACCCTTATCTGAAAGAAAAAGAGACAGAAAAACTTTCGGCAGAAGAAAAAAAAGGGATTTTTCAGAATATGCGGGCAATGCTGATGCATAAGATTGGTAATGTAGTATTGAATAATACGGATAATCTGCTGCTTTCCTCCATGGTAGGCATAGCAAGTGTGGCACGTTATTCAAACTATCATCTGGTCATCGCTTCGGTAAAGCAGGTCTTTGACCAGACCTTTCAGGGAATCAATGCAAGCGTGGGAAATCTGGGAGTATCGGAGGATTCGGATCATGTAAAAGCTATCTTTGAAACAACTTTTTTTATCGGACAGTGGATCTATGGATTCGGTGCAATCTGTCTGTATGAATTATTAAACTCATTTGTGGAAATCAGCTTCGGGCAGTCCTATGTATTTTCACGGGCAGTCGTGTTTGTGCTGTGCCTGAATTTTTATATTACGGGTATGCGTCAGGCTGCATTGATTTTCAGGGATTCCCTTGGACTGTTCTGGTATGACAGATACAAGGCAGTGGCAGAAGCGGTACTGAATCTGCTGCTTTCCATTCTCCTTGCAGGAAAATACGGAACGATCGGGGTATTTATGGGAACAATTTTAAGTACTGCAATGACATCCCTGTGGGTAGAACCATTTATACTATACCGGCATGCGTTAAAAAGCCGGGTATCGGTATATTTTCTGAAATATATTCGTTATGCTTTTGTAATGTTTCTTGCAGGAGGCTGCACAGATTTTCTGTGTTCGCTGGTACAGGGAAATGTATGGAAAATCTTTTTCGGCAGACTGCCGATATGTATATTTGTTCCAAACATGATATTTCTGTTAATCTATTGCAGAAGCAGGGAATTTGGGATAGTAAAAGATAAAACAGGAAAGGTATTAAAGAGAAAATATGGGCATAAATAGAGAAGAACAGTTTTTATGCAATGCGTTGGCGGAGGTACTGGCAGGGAAAGAACCGCC
>FR900181.1:0-10596 GCA_000437755.1 Roseburia sp. CAG:303 | reverse complement strand
CGCATCCGGAAAAAGGGACGGATATGGATCGGGTGCTTGAACTGGCATATGCCCACAAAGTACACCCGCTGCTATATGAATGCTCCGACCGGGAAGAGGTATCGGCGGAATGGAGGGAAAGGTTAAAAAGAGAGAGCCGGAAAATCGTAAGTCAGAACTACCGGCTGTTATTCCTGACGAAGTATCTGACATCCGTATTAGAAGAAAATGGAATCGGCACGGCGGTATTAAAGGGTGTCGGGGTGGCACAGCTTTATCCTGTCCCGGAGCTGCGTAAATCCGGGGATATCGATCTTTTAGTCAGCCGGAAACATCTTGCGAAGGCAGAAGAACTGATGAAAGAGGCAGGATTTGCCAGGGAAGAGGAACAGTGGACCAGACACCATGTATCCTATGTGACAAAGGAAGGCATATCCATAGAATTGCATATCATGCTTGCGGAAGAGATTGATTTTCCGGCATTGAACCAGTACATGAACGGAAAAGAAGAGGAATTTCTGGCACATACCATAAGAAAAGAAATTATGGGAATACCGCTGCCGGTGCTGCAGGATGCTTATCAGGGATTATATCTTCTGATTCACATGACACAGCATTTTATGAAAGCCGGGTTCGGACTGAAGCTGTTATGTGACTGGGTGGTATTCTGGAATGGTACGGTGGCAGAGGAAGCGCAGGAGAAATTCGCCCGGCTTATCGAAGAGAGCGGACTGGGTGCTTTTTCGGATATTGTGACACAATGCTGCATTACCTATCTGGGATTGCAGGAAGAAAAGCTTCTGTTCCGGAAGAAAGAAGATGTGAAATGCAAAGAATTTATGGAAGATGTGTTTGAGGCGGAAGAATTTGGAAAATCCAGTGCGGATCGTATGGTAGCCATGCGTGGAAATGGAATCGGGGACTATATCCGGGAATTCCACCGGCAGATGAAGATCACATATCCACGGGCATCCGGGAATATTCTGCTGTGGCCTGCTCTGTGGTGCATGACATTTACCGGCTTCATTTACCGCAATTATACAAGAAGAAATGTATCTTCCCTGGCGGTTTTGAAAAAGGCGGGAAGCAGAAGCCGGATGATGAAGGAACTCGGATTTTTTACAGAGGAGAAGGGAGACAGAAAGAAATGAAAAAGATTTGCTTTTTTTCGGGGGATATCACAAGAAGCGGCGGAACGGAAAGAGTTGCGGCAATGATTGCGAACGGATTGCAGCAGACCGGAAGGTATGAAATCGTGTTTTTAAGTCTTGTCGAGAAAAACAAGGACACTTTTTTTCCACTGGATTCTGCGGTTTCCCGATATGCTTTGGGGAAAAAATGGATCAGTCCCGGTCCCGGCTATCTGAAGCTGCTGCCGAAAATCCGCCGGTTTATCCGGCAGCAGAATATCGACATAATCGTAGATATCGACATTGTTCTGGATATTCTTTCCATTCCTGCCTGCCGTGGAATGAAAGTAAAAATCGTTTCCTGGGATCATTTTAACTTCGACTTTGAAATGTCGGTATTTTACCGCAGGATGATTTTAAAATATTCTGTAAAGCATACGGATGTTGTAATTACGCTGACAAAAGAGAATGAAGAGGCATATCGCAGGCAGCTTGGAAGAACGGAAAATATCACAACCATTTATAATCCGATGGAGAAGATAAAAGAGATTCCAGATGACAGCGGACGGGAAAAATATGTGATTACGGCGGGGCGGCTGGTGGAGGAAAAGGGAACGGATTATCTGGCGGTGGTGGCAGCCAAAGTACTGGAAAAATATCCGGACTGGAAGTGGCTGGTGCTAGGGGAAGGAGAAATGCGGCATCTGCTCGAGGAAACCATAAAGGAAAAACATCTGGAGGGAAGGCTGGTTCTGACCGGAAACGTACAGGATGTCGGTGCATACCTTGCAAAATCACAGATCTTTGTGCTGACATCAAGGCGGGAAGGTCTGCCCATGTGTCTGTTGGAAGCCAAAGCATATGGTCTGGCATGTATCAGCTTCGATATCAGAACCGGTCCGAAGGAAATTATAAGGGACGGCAGAAACGGATATCTGATTCCGCCGTTTGACTGTGACAGAATGGCAGAGAAGACAGGCTGGCTGATAGAACAGGAAGAAGTAAGAAACACATTCTGCCACAGGGCAAAAGAAGGCACAGAGGAATTTGAATTTGCAAAAATTATCGAAAAATGGGAAAGAGAGGTGTTGACAGAATAAAATCTCACGATATAATATGATTAAAGAGGCATCGAAAGCCCCTAAACATATCAGGATACAAAGGAAAGAGGAACAGAATGATGAAAGAATACAAAAGACCGGTCGTAGAATTAGCCGAGGGACTCAGTGAAGGCATCTATGCAGCCAGCGGTGATGAAGAACAGGAAACAACAAAAGATCATCCGGAAGTCTGTAAGTATGGCAGACGGGAGGCAAATCCGGGTGTCGATATGTGTCAGGCCTGTTCCGCTACAAATGGCTTATCTTCAGATGGTTCGGGATATTTCAGGGAGGATTTTGCCGGATGTCCGGAAAATATGCCAATAAAGAATAACTAAGGGAATAAAATGATTCAGGTGTTGTAAAAGGAGTTGTGTAATATGAGAGATTATATGAAACCAGTAGTAATTGTAAACAGTGAAGTATCTGAGGGAGTATATGCAGCCAGTGGTTCAGCGGATGAATGTTATACCGTAACTGCATATATACATCAGAGACCGCAGATGGGCAGAGGCGATTACCGTATCCAGGTAAATGGAAGACATGAAGCTGCAGACGGACATCACAGCGGACAGCAGGTACTTACCATGAACTTTAACCAGCCGGTTACCTATGTAAGTTCAAATGGTACACTCAGTGCCGGGGACGGAACAAGTACCATTGATATCACATACACTTATCATAATAATGGAAACGACAACATCGGTCTTGGTGAAGTCATTGTACAGTCTGAACAGGGACTGGAAGTTACAGGTTCAACACTTTCCTGTAATCATGACTGTGGCCAGCATTAATCTGACAGAATTATAAGATAATCGAAGGAGTATCATCTGAGGGTGGTACTTCTTTTTTTATTAAAAATAAAAATGGTTCTTCCTCACAACTTCGTATAAACCCACTTTAAGGCTCATACATAAGCTTGGCTGACAATAGCTTTTTACCGCACCTTCCATACATTGTTCGCTTAACCATTTTTACTTTACTATTAGTCCCTTCAACAAATCCATTACTAAGTTCACTTGCAACTGCATTTTCGACAGCATCGAGATCTTTTTCCAAACCGTTTGCGAAAGATGCCAGTTCCTTTATTACTGAGTGCTTATATTTTTCTATAAACAGATAGAGCTTTGGCATATTTTTTCGATTGAACACCTCACGGAATTCACGAATACATTGTTTCAATTCCGAGAGTACATTGTATTTATTCCAAAGGAATTCGTGATGTTCTGATGTTAGTTCCACATTCATCCAAAGGTAATTGAAAATTCCTTTGCGTGTGATGTGTTCAGCTTTCACCTTTGCAGCAGGAATACTTCCATTGGGTGACGATATATATTTGGTTACGTTCAATTGATACTGATTTACAACTGAAATCACATATGATCGTATGTTTCCCACGCCGGTAGTGGCTCCCAGATTTTTAACCTGCCTTGCAACTTCTGATTGCGTTGTTCCTTCCGAGATACTTCTGATTATAAAATCTTTGTATTGGTCGAGTGAACTCCTTTTATTTGAACGACATAGGATTTCAGGATCACCTTGAATATACTTATTTACAGTAGCTTTGTTTAGCATAAATTTTCTGCAGATTTCAGATTTGTTTTTACATACCTTAGCCATATCTTGAATTTCGTGGATACGTTGTAAACGTTTCTTCTCTGCATCAGTGAGGTTATCCACAATGGGTACGATTTTTTTTACACGATTCCGCGTCTGTCTTTTTTGTATCTGTTGAAGCAGCAGTTTCAGTTTCATCAATGATTGCTGTAGTTGCCGGAATCTCTCTGCTTAATATTTTATTTACAGCATCCATTAGATTCTGGTGAAGATGAAAACGGTCAGCAATCTGCATGCAGTCAGGCAATATCTCTTCAACCGCTTTTGCATAGGCACTTGCACGATCACGGGTGACTGTTTTTACTTGTTTATTTTTCTTTAGCCATTCTTTCAAAGAAGAGCCATCTCGTCCGTCTAATATTGCTACAGGCTTATGCGTTTCCTCATCTACAATAATTGTACCGTAAGTATGGCGTTTCTTAAAAGCAAAATCATCAATACCAATGACTGACCCACACTCGGGACTTTCCTGTCGATCATAACGCTTAATTAATGTGCGAATAACAGTATCTCCACTAATTTTAACGTTCATGGAGTTAAGAATTCTTGCACTGCTTTCACAACTTGTTTCAAGAGCCAGTGTACAGACAAGATCAACTAAGCGATTAGTCATGTAGCAGTAATCATTCAAAAAATCACTGTATGGTTCAGTAAAACTTACAGAGCCACAATCAACGTTGCTACATTGAAATTCATATAAGATGATGTCCAGCATGACACGTTTTCCAAGAATAGGAAGATCCTGAACTTTTTTATGATGAGTAGCATAAAATTTATTCGATGTTGTACCACAGGAAGGACATTTGCATTCTAATGTTTTAGATTTCATATGAATGGTTATTGATGTTTCTTCCTGATCTATGGATGTAATTATTAAATTCTCTGGATAAAAGTTTTGCAAGCTAACAGCAGTGGTATCAATTTGTAGCATGGAACGACTCTCCTTAACATGAACATTTATCCCTAGTATAACATAAGTTTGGCACTATTCATAGAATATCAAATACGAAAATATGAGGAAGAACCATAAAAATAGCCTGTATTATAAAATGTTTATGGCACAGGCTGAAAATTATGCAGAATAGGAGAAAAGGGAATATGGGGGCAGAAATAAAAAAGTGGCAGTCCAGGGAATGTCAGAAATTCTCCAACATTTCCTGGATTTCTTCCTCAGATAATATACTGCACCGGTGTTCGCGGATGGCATATACCCACCGGCACATGGAGAGAACTGTTGGACGGTGCGTGGTAACGATGCAGGTGCGGGGATAGTCATCTTTCATAATATTCTTCAGGACGGCACGTTCCGTTGCCACATCCAGGGCAGAGGTTGCTTCATCCAGCAGAAGGACAGGGGACTTGCGGAGCATGGCTCTGGCAATGGAAAGCCGCTGTGCCTGCCCTTCGGAAAAGCCGCCTCCGCGCTCCTTCATGCTGCTGTTGATCGTATTTGGAAGTTTCTCAACAAATTCCCATGCACATGCCTGCTTTAATGCAAGAATGATTTCTTCATCCGTAGCATCCGGTTTTACAATACGCATATTTTCAGCAATCGTTCCGGAAAACATAGTATTTCCCTGGGGAACATAGGAAAATAACTTCCTCGCGGAAGGAGTGAGTGGTAATTCGCAATGTTCCGATTCGCTGTCTGCATAGATTACGGCAGTTCCGGTTTGTGGCTTTAAGAGCGACAGAATCAGCCGGAGCATGGTGGTTTTTCCTTCGCCGGAAGGACCGACCAGTGCGATGATTTCGTGTGGATGTGCTTCAAAGTCCGCATGTTCAAAAACCTGTGTGCCATTATGGTAAGAATACGAAATATCGGACAGCTTCAGGCTGATTCCGTTTCCGGAAAAGGTATCTGCAAAAACCGAAACCTCATCATTCAGACTGTAATCTTCCTGTGGCATATCGATGATATCCATCAGTCTTCCGGCAGATGTGGTAAGGCTGATAGCGGAGGGAACCATCGAAATCAGCGAGTTTAATGCTCCGGTCAGGGTACCGGATAAGGAAAGGAACAGAGTCATGGTTCCGTAACTTATCGCACCCGAAAATACACGGTAAATTCCCCAGCCGTAGGAACTGTAGGAAACCACAAGTCCGGTAACGGACATAATAATAGAAGTTACAATGGACATACGCTGAAATTCAAGCTTCATGGAAATATATTCTTTCTGCAGTTCACGAAGCCGGTCCAGATAAAAGGAAAGTGCATCAAATGCTTTTATTGTCTGGATATTGGAAAAAGTTTCCTGATTAAATCCAGACATTTTAGCACTCATGGCAGCACTTTTTTTATTATTATTTATCATGCGCTGCATCAGTGTTTTGGATATGATAAGACTGACCGGCACACTGATAAAGGTAAAAATGGCAAAACTGGCATCGTGATAGATTACAATGGCAAATGCACTGATAAATTTAAAAATATTAATAATCAGATTCGGAATCCAGTTTAAAATACCGTTCGATATATTAGAAGCATCCGAACTCCAGCGGGTCAGAAGATCCCCGGTATGATAATTTGTGATGGATTCCCAGTCCGTAACCAGCATTTTTGAAAAAATATCCGCTTTAATATCCGCATCTACTTTCATACTGATCCAGCTGGACGCATAATTGGTAATCTGGCTGATAAAGATATTGGAAACGGACAGGCTGACCATCATGCAGAAAGTCCGGACAAGTTCTCCGGTTTCATGCCCGGTAATAATATCAACAAGATTTTTGGAGACAATGCTGCTTCCGAGTCCGAGTATAGTTCCGGTAAGTCCGAGTGCCGTATATAAAATCATCGCCCACCAGTAATGCCTGGCATAGTCGTAAATCCAGCGGGTCTGGCGGAGCATATCCTGAAGAATCCCCTCACGGATTCTTTTTTTGATCTGTTTTAAATAACTAATTTTCATTGTAAAATCCTTTTTCCCAAATATTAATCTCTTTCTGCATCAGCCGGGCGGCACTTTCCTTTTTCGTGCAATGCAGCCGCCGGATATAGATTTTGTCATGCAGTTCATCAGAAAAAGATAGAAGTGTGTTTAACTGCTCCGGTGTCCATGCGGGAGAGATAAAACGCTGTGCAACGGACAGAATCTGTTCTTCGGCAGGCAGTTCCTCGATAAAATCATTTTCCGACTGACGTAGCAGAATGATTCCCCCAAGTGGGTAGGAAGCGGTATCGAAAATACCGGATGTACCGCACCACGGAAGTCCGTGTACATAAGGAACATTATTTTTCAGTGTAATCAGATTCAGATCCCCGTTTATGACCGGAGTGTGGAAATACTTCTGCCACAGGGCAGTATGTGTGGATTTTCCAGTGCCGGATGGAGCAGAGAATAGCCATGCCTTTCCGTGATAAAGAACAGAAGCAGAATGAATGGCAAAAATATTCTGAAATTCAGCCCGGTAAAGATATAAAAGCCGGATGGCATGGAAAATATCTACGGAAGACTCCGGACTAAGAGAGCAGCAGAAAAGATCTGCATCCTTCCCGGATTTAGCAAGTTTCGCACTGATAAATGAAGCGGAAGACGGAAAGCTACAGGAATAAAATTCATCACAGTCATACAGGACAAAATCCGGATTATGTAAAATCAGAGTTCCGTCTTTCCGTACAGGCTCCGGAGCAGTATGGATCCGGATGGTAAGATCGGGATCCGGACAGGAAGCTGCTTCAAAGGCATCGAAAGAGGAAAACAAAAGAAAAGATGCCCCATAAATGCGGATAGAGATTCCCCCAATTACAAAGTTACGGAAGGGCAGAGATGTCCGGCGATCCGAAACGATCATTCCCAGTGAAGTAAGCCGGCTGAGAAAAGAATTAAAATCTGCCCTCATGGAATCTACCTCTTCCGGTTCTGCCTCATAATGCCGGATAAATAATTCAAACAATTCTTCTTTACTGTGCTCCTGTGCAAGGAGATTCCACAGGAAAATTCCTGTATCATTCAGCCGGACTCCCCGTCTGTGATTTGCAATATTCTGCCCATAAGGAAGAATATAGAAACTATCTGCGATTTTAACCAAAGAATAATTAGCTGCCTGCTTCATGTTATACCTCACAAATTTACTTTTAATACTGATATCATTATTATAGCATTTAATCCATAAAAATGCTATAATGGGAAAATAAAACGTAAAGGGGTGCAGAATGGAACAGATAGATATTGAAAAACTTCTGCAGGAAGGAAAAATTGTACAGACAAAACTGAGAGGATACAGCATGTATCCCCTGTTTGTTCCCGGAAGGGAAGATGTAAGGATTGAAAGCTGCCGTCAGGACAGCCTGCACAGGGGGGATGTAGTTCTTTACCGGAGAACCGGCGGCAGGCTGGTGCTGCACAGAATACACCACATAAAAAACGGAAAATACTATATGGTGGGGGATAACCAGACAGAAATTGAAGGACCGCTGGAACCGGAGCAGATAAAAGGGAAAATGACAGCGTTTATAAAAAATGGAAAAATAATACCGGAAGATAATGTGTATTACCGGATGTACGCGGCAACATGGCTGTTTTTCAGACCATGCAGACCGGTTATCGGAAAAATTGTTCATTTTTTCAAAAGCCGGAAAAAGAAATAAATCCAATCTTAATCTGATTTTAATAAAACTCTCCTTATAGATTAATTTTTCAGATGTATCATATACTCAGTGAAACAAAGAAAAGAGCATGACACAGAAAGGAAGTTATCATTATGGAACAATTTGAAAAGGTAGAAAAATTAAGGGAAAAAACAGGTGTATCATATGAAGATGCAAAAAAGGCACTGGAAGAGCATGACTGGGATATGTTAGAGGCAATTGTGGCACTGGAAAATGAAGGAAAGATAAAAAAACCGAAAGTGTCCACCTATACTACGGGACATTCCGGGAATGGAGAGTTTGAGAATGCTTCCAGGACTTATGAAGAGAACAGCAGCCGGATGACATTTGGGCAGATGGCAGATAAATTCTTCCAGTGGTGTGGAAAAATTATCAAAAAAGGATGCGAAAATTTCTTTGAAGTAAAGAAGAATGGCAAAGAAATCATCAACATTCCGGTCATTGTACTTGTGATATTTATACTGGTAGCCTTCTGGGTAACTGTTCCACTTCTTATTATAGGAATGTTCTGCGGATTCAAATATTCGTTCCGCGGGGACATGGCAGGAACGATCAACATTAATTCAGCATGTGACAAGGCAGCCCAGACCTGCGTAAATATCAAGAAGGAATTTACCGATAAGCAGGAATAAAGAATAATACAAACAGCCGATACGGACAGAAGCAGGAGAAAAAGCATGAAGACAAAGATTTTGGTAATTGAAGATGAAGAAAAGATAGCCAGGTTTATTGAACTGGAATTAAAACATGAAGGATATGAGGTCAGCAAGGCATTTGACGGAAGAGAAGGACTTGAGATGGCACAGTCCGGAAGTTTTGATTTGATTCTTCTGGATATTATGCTCCCGCTTCTGAATGGGCTGGAGGTATTAAGGCGGATTCGTAAAATGTCAGAAGTTCCGGTGATTATGCTTACGGCAAGGGATGCAGTCATGGATAAAGTATCGGGACTTGATGCCGGTGCGGATGACTATATCACAAAACCGTTTGCCATAGAGGAACTTCTGGCACGAATCCGGGTTGCCTTAAAGAAATCAAAGGCATCAGGGGCGAAAGAAGAACACAGAATCGAGGTAAACCAGGTCATTCTGGATGATGACCGGCATGAGGTCAGCTGTCATGGAGAGCGGATTGAACTGACGCACAGGGAATATGAACTGTTAAAAGTCCTTATGCAGAATAAAAATATTGTCATGGACAGGGAAAAACTGCTGAACCTTGTGTGCGGATACGACTATGCCGGAGAAACCAATATCATTGATGTATACATCCGGTATATCAGGGCAAAGATAGATGACCGTTTCGGGATAAAACTGATTACAACAGTACGCTCCGTGGGATATGTAATAAAAGAAGGGGAATAATATGACAGAAAGCAAATTTACTTCTTCCATTGCACGCCAGATCAATATGAATTTCTGGTTCCGGCAGTTTTTTATCTTTATTTTAATGGATATGTTAATGATACTCCTGACAGCAGGAGTATTTTTTCAGTGGGATATCAGGAAAATCTGTGACTGGGACAATCTAACCGCATTAAAAGCTCTGTTTCTGGAAAATAAATATCTTCCTATTATAATACTGGTATTTCAGGCTCTTGTTCTTTTCAATGGCATTTTTCAGACACGAAAGATACGAAGAGTGATGCGTCCGTTAAATGAGATGGCAAAAAAGGCACAGGAGCTTGGTAATATTACATTTGATCCGGAAAAATTCTCCAGTCTGGAAGATGCGATTTCCCATATACAGCCGGACAGTCCGGATGCAATGCTGGCAACCGGAGATAAAGATCTGAAAAGTCTGGAAGTGGCAATCAACAATCTTCTGGAGCGGATGAGGAGAATTTACAGGCAGCAGAACCAGTTTGTATCCGATGCATCCCATGAATTAAGGACACCGATTGCCGTTATCCAGGGATACGTTAATATGCTTGACCGGTGGGGAAAGGATGATGAAGAAATCCTGAACGAGTCCATAGAAGCATTAAAAAATGAATCGCAGCATATGAAAGAACTGGTGGAGCAGCTCTTGTTTCTGGCGCGGGGGGACTGTGGAAGAAATACATTAAAAAAAGAAACACTGAACCTGACCGATATTATCCGGCAGGTGTGTGAGGAATCTGAAATGATAGATGAACATCACAAATACCATTTTAAAG
>FR900180.1 GCA_000437755.1 Roseburia sp. CAG:303 | reverse complement strand
AATGATTTGCAGCTATTGGTTGGTCCGCCAGAACTCAGATATATTCAGAATGTGGCAATTATGATGTTCTGTGAGCATCCAGAAAAATTCTTTGGATATACTTATGTACAGATGACCTCTTTTCCTAAAGGAAGCATTGAAAATCCAAGTATTAGTGAAGATTTCCCTAATATTACAGGTTCGGTGCCTCAGATGATTCAGGCAACAATGGAAAGATTTCGTAATTTGATTATTCGAGAAAAGGTAATTAAAGTACCAAATCAGATGGGGCATTAAGGATATTCAATTATCCATATCAGGCAATAGAGGAGGCTGTGGTAAATGCCTTTTATCACAGAGATTATATGTCCTTTGAACCAGTAACTATAGAGATAGAGCCGGATTGCATAAATATCATGAATTTTCCGGGGATAGACAGATCTATTTCAGAAAAGACAATAGCTGAGGGAAAGAGATTTGTTTCAAGATATTATAGAAATAGACGGCTCGGAGAGTTTTTAAAAGAACTGGATTTATCAGAAGGTCATTCTTCTGGTATCCCAACAATACAGGAAAAACTTGAGAAGAATGGCTCACCAAGAGCGGAGTTCTTTACAGATGAAGATAGACGAGCTATGAGAATAAGAATTCCAATCCATCCGGCGTTTTTGGAAGTGGATGATGAAGTTTCACTATCAGATAGCTATGAAAAAGCGATTCGCTGCCAGATAGCTATGAGAAAGCGACGAAAAAATCGTCAAAGAAAAAGATAGAACAATATGAAAAAATCTTAAAATTATTAAATGATGGTGAATGGCACAAAACAGCTGAAATAGCTGATAATCTAGGATTAAAGGATACTAGGACAAAGGAATTGTTAAAGGAATTAATTGCACTTGATAAACTCATTGATAATGGGAAAACAAAAGGTAAGTTGTATAAATTAAAATAATTC
>FR900179.1:39269-42888 GCA_000437755.1 Roseburia sp. CAG:303 | reverse complement strand
TTCGATTCCCCGGTGTCTCATTACTGAAAAAACCTCTCAAATGCTTGTAAAATGAGTATTTGGGAGGTTTTTGTTATATGTGGTTTTAGGGGGGTAAGGAAGTGTTTCTTTGGTAGTCAGATGGTAGTCAGAAGTACTTCTGACTATTAAAGAAACTGTAAAAAATACTTGAAAAAAGTGCAGATTATTTATACACTATATACAATAGTAAATTTTACAGCTTTAAGGAAAAAGTCAGAAAATTAAAAAGACAGAAAAAACTTTGGAGGATTTATTATGAAGATAAATGAATTAAAAATTTTACATAATGGAAGGTGCAGTGATGTTGTGTGCTACAGACCGGACGGGCTTGACAAATATCCGGTTGTTATTTTCAGCCATGGATATAATGGACATAAGTCGGATTTTGAAATTTCAGCAAAGTATTTTGCTGAGAATGGAATCGGGGCTGTGTGCCATACATTCTGTGGTGGAAGTACACGCGATGAGAGTGGATTTGGAACACAGAATATGACACTTTTTACAGAAGAGGAAGATTTGACAGCCATTGTAAATGAAGTAAAAAAATGGACAGAAACGGACAAAATCTTTTTGTTTGGTGCGAGCCAGGGAGGAATGGTTTCTGCTCTGACCGCAGAAAATATGGAAGAAGATATACAGGGACTGATTCTTTTATATCCTGCATTATGTATTCTGGATAACTGGCAGGAACGTTTTCCAAAAGAGGAAGATATTCCGGATTGTGAAGAATTGTGGGGAATGATGCTTGGGAGAAAATTTTTTGAAGCAATTCATGGACGAAAACTCTGGCAGTTGATTGGGAAATATAGCAACAATGTGCTTATTATGCATGGTACGGAGGATGCTGTTGTTCCATATGCATATGCGGAATGGGCAGAGAAGACTTATAGAAATGCAAGACTGGAAACCTTTGTGCATGAAGGGCATGGATTTTCAGAGGATGGAAACCGGAGAATGGAAGCTATGGCAATGTATTTTCTGCATGACTGTCTAAAAAAATAAAGGATGAAAGGAAATTATGAAATTAATACATTTGGGAGATTTACATCTGGGGAAATCTCTGGGAGAATATGACCTTGCTGAGGATCAGAGATATATTTTAAATCAGATTCTGGATATTATAAAGAGGGAGTCGGCAGATGCCGTACTGATTGCGGGAGATGTGTATGACAAAGCAGTGCCGAGTGAATCAGCAACGAGGCTTTTAAATGAATTTTTCTGCGAACTGGCAGAACTGGGAGTAAAGACATTTGTAATCAGTGGAAATCATGATTCGGATGAAAGGCTGAATTATGGAAGTGAACTGTTTCAGAAAAACCAGATTTTTATTTCGGCGGTATATCAGGGAGAGCTTTACCACAGAACACTGATGGATGAATATGGGGAAGTGAATGTCTGGCTGCTTCCGTTTGTAAAGGCTTCTCAAGTAAGACATTTCTTTCCGGACAAAAATATCCGTGATTATGAAACCGCAGTGCGGACCGTGCTTGAAACGGCAGGGGTAGATAAAAGCAGGCGGAATATACTGGTCGCACACCAGTTCGTAGCAGGAAAAGGCATGGATCCGGACTGTGCGGGTTCGGAGACCGCGGCGGTTCAGAGTGTAGGACTGGTAGAAAAAATAGGATACGACTGTTTTCATGATTTTGATTATGTGGCATTGGGACATATTCATGCACCACAGAGAATTGGCAGGGATGAAGTACGGTACTGCGGTTCTCCGCTGAAATATTCGCTGAGTGAAGCCGGCAATGAAAAATCTGTGCCGCTGATTACGCTTGGACAGAAAGGGGAAGTACGGCTGGAGCTGATTCCATTAGAGCCAAAACGGGATGTGCGCCATATCCGGGGAACAGTGGAAGAACTTTTAAACAGGGAGAATGTTGGAAACACAGAAGATTTTATCTATGCGACGATTACGGATGAGGATGTTATCAATGATGTCATGGGGATTTTCCGGCAGTATTATCCCAATATCGTAAAGATTGATTACGATAATTCACACACAAGGGAGATTAATGAGATAGATTTATCTGCCGGGATAGAGAAGAAATCCTTTGGTGAACTGATAGAGGATTTTTACTGCCTGATGTATGGTTGCGAAATCAGCAGTGAAGAGATGGAAGTTATGAAGCAGGCAGCAGAGGAGGCGGGGATTATCAATGAAGCCGATTAAATTAATCATCAGTGCATTTGGACCGTATGCAGGAGTAACCCCTGAAATTAATTTTGAAAAATTTGAAGAGAGGGGACTGTTTCTGATAGCCGGGGATACCGGATCCGGAAAAACCACAATATTTGATGCCATTTGTTTTGCATTGTACGGGACAACCAGCGGAACATACCGGGATACAAAGAATCTGCGCAGTGAGTATGCAAAGGACACGGATAAAAGCTATGTAGATTTTTATTTTTCCCATCAGGGGCGGAAATACCATGTGTGGAGACAGCCGTCATACGAGAGAATGAAACAGCGGGGAAAAGGTGTGATTACGGAGAAGGAGAGTGCGGTGCTTTATGAGGATGACAAGCCGCCCATTGAAGGAATTACACAGGTGAATCATGCTATTCACGAAATATTGCATATTAATGACAGGCAGTTTAAACAGATTGCAATGATTGCACAGGGAGAATTCTGGGGACTGCTGAATGCAAGGACGGAGCAGAGAACGGAGATTTTGCGGACACTGTTTCAGACAGACGGCTATAAGGCAATAGAAATAAAACTGAAAAATCGTATGGATACGGCATATAAAAAGAAAGTAACACTGGAAAACAGTGTAGTTCAGTATTTTGGTGATGTTTTGGCGGATCCGGCGGATGAAAGCATCGGGGAATGGCAGGAACTGCAGAAACGGGCAGAAAATTCCGGCAGTGCCTGGAATATGGAAGAGCTTGTGGATATGATTGTAAAGATTCAGCAGAGAGATTCTGTCCGGCTGGAACAGATCACGCAGGAACGGAAGCAGGCAGAGGCGGAAACAAACCGGCTTAGGGAAAAACTGGCACTGGCAGAGATGAATAATGCCTGTGTCAGCAGACTTGAAAAAGCAGAGAAACAGAGGGATATTCTGATGGAAGAGGAAAAGTCTGTCCAGGATATCCGAGACAGAGTGGAAAAGCAGAAGTCTGCTTCCCGCATCATTTATCCGGTTTATCAGGAGTGGAAGAAAAAAGAAACACAGCTTGCACAGACCATAAATCAGATACAGGAGCAGACGCAGGAAATGGAGCAGATGCAGTATTGTCTGGATCAGATCAGGGAGCAGTGCCTGAGGGCAGAAGAAGAACTGCCGGAGGCGGAGAAACTGAGAAAAAAAGCAGAACGGATTTATGAGGAAAAGGAAAAATATGAGAAGCAGGAACAGCTGCAGCAGGAATTAATGCAGCTTACAGAGGAACATGACAGTTTTTCTATACAGGAAGCCGAACTGGAGAACGCGGAACTGGAACTGAAACAGAAAATAGAAACACTGCAGGAAATGCTTGTACGGAATAAGACTCTGCCGGAAGAACTGGCAGGAGAAAAAAATCAGTCAGAGAAGCTTTCAGAATTTATCCGGGAATGTGAGCGGATTCAGAAAGATGAGATTCCACA
>FR900179.1:19724-39226 GCA_000437755.1 Roseburia sp. CAG:303 | reverse complement strand
AGAGTTTTGCAGGAAAAGCAGGAAAAATTTGCGGAAGCACAGAGCAGATATAAGAAATCAAATACAGAGCGGATAGAAGCGGAAGAAATACTGGAAAGCTGTCGGGCAGGTATTCTGGCGGAACGTCTTATAGAAGGCAGGAAATGTCCGGTCTGTGGTTCTTTGCATCATCCGGATCCGGCAAGCCTGCCGGATAAATCGGTCAGTGAGGGCGAGGTAAAAAGCCTGCGGCTGGCGGAAGAAAAAATGCAGGGGCAGAAGGAATCAGCACTGAAAGATGCAGAAGCAGAAAAGGCAGCACTGGAGCAGCAGGAGAAACAGCTGCGGACGAATATACTGGATTGCATAAGAATGTCCGGCAGAAAAGAAAATCAGGAACAGGAAGAAGAAATGTCCGTTCTGTTTTCTATGCTGCAGAACATTTATGCGGAAGCAGAGAACAGAAAAGTGAGCAGTGTGCGGAAAATAAAATCTCTGGAGAAAGAATATCAGGTTCTGGTGCAGGCAGAGCAGGAACTGGAGCAGTGCCGTGGCATGCGGCTGGATGAAATCCGTGAGATGAGGAAAAATCTCACAGAGAAAAAACAGAAAAAAGAGCAGCAGATAACCGAATGCAGAGTGTTATCCGAAGCACTCGGAACATTAAGTTATGAGTGCTGGGAGTATGCAGAACAAGAGGGAAAACAGGCAGAAGTACAGGCAGAAATAATGGAACAGACATTTAAAACTTCAGAAAAGCAGAAGCAGGTGCTGGAGCGGGAGATTACCAGCATCCGTTCCGTACTGGAAATGCTGGAAGACGGACGGCAGACACAGAACAGGGAAGAAACAGAACTGGGAAACAGGCTGCAGGAAATCATGCAGTCCTCGCTATTTGCATCTGAAGAGGAAATGTGTGGATATGCTGTTTCTGAGGAGAAAATTGCCAGGGAAGAACAGCAGATAAATGATTACCGGCTGAGAGTAAGGACAAATGAGGTACAGTTAGAACAGGCACAGAAAGAGGCAGAAGGAAAAGAATATATAGATGCGGAGAAACTGCAGCGGGAGGTCTGCGTACAGGAAGCAAACAGGGAAGAGTTGTACCGGAAGGAAAATGAGATCGTATTCCGCATAAAAAATAATCAGGAAAAGAAGAAGAATATTGAAAGCAGGAGAGCGGAACTGGAACAGGCAAAGAAAGAATATCTGGTCTGTACCAGACTGTATCAGCTTGTCAGGGGACAGACCGGAAACGGAAAAATTACACTGGAGCAGTATGTGCAGGCAGCCGGTTTTGACCGTATTATTCTGGCGGCAAACAAACGTCTTCTGCCGATGAGCGATGGGCAGTATGAACTGTACCGGCAGCAGGACAATGCGGGCAGAAGAAGCAATACATTTCTGGATTTGGAAGTACTCGACCACTATACCGGACACAGACGGCCGGTCGGCAACCTGTCAGGAGGGGAAAGCTTCAAGGCATCGTTAAGTCTTGCACTGGGACTGTCCGACAGTATATCATCCAGTCTTGGCGGGATTCAGATGGATGCCTTATTTGTGGACGAGGGATTTGGGACACTTGACCGCAAATCGATGGAAAATGCCATGGAAATCCTGACGCATCTCTCGGAAAAAAATAAACTTGTTGGTATTATCAGCCACAGGGAAGAACTGATGGAAAATATCCCACAGCAGATCCGGGTGAAAAAGACAAGAGAAGGAAGCCGGATAGAGGTTGAGAGTGAATATTAAATGTGGTATAATAAAAAATAATAGCTAATTGTTTGATTTGCATATACAATAAAAATTATAAGTTTCGTAATTAGCCAGATAAGTTGAAAAGAAAAGGAGAATGGAATATGACACAGACAGTAAGAGTGAAGAAGCTGAGAGAGAATGCGGTGTTGCCGTCATATGGAAGTGATTATGCGGCAGGGGCGGATTTGTATGCGTGCAACGCGGTGACGGTGGAGCCGGGGGCAACGGAGTTTGTTCAGACAGGACTGGCACTGGAAGTACCGGCAGGCTATGCCGGACTGGTCTATGCAAGAAGCGGACTGGCATGTAAGAAAGGGCTTGCACCGGCAAATAAAGTAGGTGTCATTGACGCAGACTATCGTGGTGAGATTATGGTTGCTTTATACAATCATTCTTCCCAGGCGGTTGAGGTAGAACCTGGAGAAAGAGTGGCACAGCTTGTTATTACACCATATCTCACAGCGGTATTTGAGGAAACAGAGGAATTATCCGATACGGTCAGAGGAGAAGGCGGCTTTGGCTCGACCGGACGAAAGTAGGAATAAAATGAATTATGCATCAATAAAACGAATGGATGTGGCAAACGGGCCGGGAGTGCGGATGTCCCTGTTTGTTAGCGGATGTACCCATTATTGTAAGAACTGTTTCAATCAGGAAGCAT
Organism: Roseburia sp. CAG:303; assembly: GCA_000437755.1. GTDB lineage: Bacteria > Bacillota > Clostridia > Lachnospirales > Lachnospiraceae > CAG-303. The sequence continues at coordinate 36,825 of FR900179.1, read as the reverse complement.
GGGATTTCGGGTACGGAAAGCCATTTACGGACAAAGAAATTGAGATGATTGTAAATTATGTCAGCGGAGAATACATCGCCGGACTGTCCCTGCTCGGTGGAGAGCCGTTAGAGCCGGAGAACCAGAAAGGCATTCTGCCCCTGCTTCGCAGAATGAAAGAAGTATGTCCGGAGAAATCCATCTGGTGTTATACCGGATATGATTTTGAAAAAGATGTGCTGGGAAGAATGATGGAAGAAATTCCAGAGACAAAGGAAATTCTTTCTTATCTTGATGTACTGGTGGACGGGGAATATCAGGAAGAAAACCATAACCTTTCGTTAAGGTTTAAGGGATCTTCCAACCAGCGAATCATTATGGTACAGGATTCCCTGCGGGCAGGGAAAATTGTTCTCTGGGACGGACAGAGACAGAAATAATCAGGCGATAGAAAAAACAGAGATTTCACTGTGAGGTGAAATCTCTGTTTTTCTGTTAAGATATTACACATGAAGGACTCTGGATTTGATTTCTTTTGTTTTTCCTACATTCCAGAAGTTTTCGCCAAGATAACCGCAGGTACGTCTTGTGACATTCATTTTCTGCTGATCTTTGTTGTGGCACTGTGGACATTCCCATTCAAAATTATCGTTGATGGTGATTTCGCCATCGTAGCCGCAGACCTGGCAGTAATCGGATTTTGTATTGAATTCCGCATACTGGATATTGTTATAGATGAATTTTACAATCTGCTCCAGAGCTTCGAGGTTATTTCTCATATTTGGAATTTCAACATAGGAAATTGCTCCGCCGTTTGAAATGTTCTGGAACTGGCTCTCAAATTCAAATTTTTCAAAAGCATCTATTTTTTCGCGGACATCGACATGGTAGGAGTTTGTATAATAACCCTTGTCCGTAATATCGGGAATACTGCCGAACCGATCCTTGTCAATCTTTGCAAAACGGTAGCAGAGGCTTTCTGCCGGTGTTCCATAGAGACCAAAGCCGATGCCGGTATTTTTCTTCCAGGTATCCGTAGCTTCACGCAGCCGGTTCATGACTTTGCGGGCAAATACCACACCTTTCGGATCGGTATGGCTGACACCGGTCATTAATTTGGTCACTTCGTATAAACCGATATATCCGAGGGAAATAGTAGAGTATCCGCCATGGAGAAGCTTATCGATCTTTTCGCCTTTTTCAAGACGTGCAATCGCACCATACTGCCAGTGAATCGGGCTGACATCGGACACAGTGCCTTCCAGTGCATGGTGGCGGCACATCAGTGCATCGAAGCAGAGGGAGAGACGTTCTTCAAATAACGGCCAGAACTTTTCTTCATCTCCTTCGGCAAGAATACCGATCTGCGGCAGGTTAAGGCTTACAACACCCTGGTTAAAGCGGCCTTCCCATTTATAATTTCCATTTTCATCTTTCCACGGACTTAAGAAGCTGCGGCAGCCCATACAGGAGAATACATTGCCTTCATAATTTTCACGCATCTTTTTGGCAGAAATATAATCCGGGTACATTCTTTTTGCAGAACACTGTACGGCAAGTCTGGTAATATAATCGTATTTGCCGCCATTTAAGCAGTTATTTTCATCCAGTACATAGATTAATTTCGGAAAAGCAGGTGTTACATAAATGCCTTTTTCGTTTTTGATACCTTCCAGACGCTGCTTTAAGATTTCTTCGATAATCATGGCAACTTCGGTTTCATATTCATATCCGTCCTCGATATACATAAATAAGGTAACGAAAGGGGATTGACCGTTAGTTGTCATGAGTGTATTAATCTGGTACTGCATGGTCTGTACACCATCTTTTAATTCAGACTTTACACGATCGTTTACAAGTTTGTCAATCATTTCAGGTGAGTTGTTTGCTGCGAGCATTTCAGTATAATGTCTGCGATATTTTTCTGCACTTTTGCGGAGATATTTACCAAGGTGGGAAATGTTTACGGATTGTCCGCCGTACTGGTTTGAGGCAACAGCCGCAATAATCTGTGTCATAACCGTACATGCAACTTTAAAACTCTTTGGGCTTTCAATCAGTTTATTGTTCATAACCGTGCCGTTATCAAGCATATCGCCGATATTTACCAGGCAGCAGTTAAAGATTGGCTGGATAAAATAATCCATGTCATGAAAATGAATGACTCCGTCTTCATGGGCTTTGACAATCTTGGCAGGAAGAAGAATTCTTTTTGTAATATCCTTGCTGACTTCGCCTGCCATGTAATCACGCTGGGTAGAAGCAAGCGTTGCATTTTTATTGGAATTTTCTTCTTTCAATTCCTTATTGCTGTTTTTAATCAGACTCATGATCGAATCATCCGTTGTGTTTGATTTGCGGACAAGTTCTCTGGTATAGCGGTATTTAATATAGGCCTTTGCCAGATTATATTTTTTAATTTCCATTAATTTCTGTTCGATGTAATCCTGAATTGTTTCCACAGGCATTACTTCATCGCCGCGTGCTTCGATTGATGCGATAATGTTAAAGATCTGATCATCATCAATCCGGTCATGGCTGTCCACACTTTCATTTGCCTTCTGAATGGCAATAAATATTTTATTTCTTTCGTAATCAGCATGCCTGCCATCTCGTTTAATAACCTTCATTTCTTCACCTCATAATTACTTTTAGAAAAAATTTTTTTTACATTTTAATACCACCAGCATATGCTGGCGGCACTTATGTATTATAGCACCTGCAAATCTATTTGTCTATGACAAATACAAAATATTGTTATTAAAAAATAAAAAACGACTATATATTGTGTTTTTGCCTATAGAAAAAGGGATTGACTACATCATATAGATGAAAGAAAGAGTTGACAGAAAACAAAGGAAAATGTTATGATACAGAGGTCATAATCTGGAATTTAAGAAAGGTATAAAAGAATGTCTAAGATAAATCAGGATAAGATTAGAAACTTCTGTATTGTAGCCCATATTGATCATGGAAAGTCTACACTTGCAGACAGAATTATAGAAAAGACAGGACTGCTCACGAACAGGGAAATGCAGGAACAGGTACTGGATAATATGGAACTTGAGAGAGAGAGAGGGATTACCATCAAGGCACAGGCAGTCCGTACCGTGTATACAGCGAAGGACGGAGAAGAATATATCTTCAATCTGATTGATACTCCGGGACATGTGGATTTTAATTACGAAGTATCAAGAAGCCTGGCAGCCTGTGACGGTGCAATTCTCATCGTGGATGCGGCACAGGGGGTAGAAGCACAGACACTGGCGAACGTGTATCTGGCACTGGATCATGATCTGGATGTGATACCGGTTATTAATAAAATCGACCTGCCGAGTGCAGATCCGGACAGGGTAATTGAGGAGATAGAAGATGTGATCGGCATAGAAGCGCAGGATGCCCCGCGTATTTCTGCAAAGACCGGACAGAATGTGGAAGATGTGCTGGAGGCAATCGTGCATAAGATACCGGCTCCGACAGGGGATGCCGATGCTCCGCTGCAGGCATTGATTTTTGACAGTCTGTATGATTCCTATAAGGGTGTCATCATCTTCTGCCGTGTCAAAAACGGAACGATACGGCCGGGTATGCAGATCCGCATGATGGCAACGGAAGCCGTGGAGCAGGTCGTGGAAGTCGGATATTTCGGGGCAGGACAGTTTATTCCGTGTGAGGAACTGAGTGCCGGCATGGTAGGCTATGTTACCGCCAGCATTAAAAATGTGCGTGAAACCATGGTGGGTGATACCATTACCGATCAGGATCGTCCGTGTGAAGAGCCGCTTCCAGGATATAAAAAAGTAAATCCGATGGTATATTGCGGACTTTATCCGGCAGACGGGGCGAAATATCCGGATCTCCGTGATGCACTGGAAAAATTGCAATTAAATGACGCCGCTTTATCCTATGAGCCGGAAACCTCCGTCGCACTGGGATTTGGTTTCCGCTGTGGATTTCTGGGACTGCTGCATCTTGAAATCATTCAGGAAAGACTGGAAAGAGAATACAATCTCGATCTTGTAACAACTGCGCCGGGTGTTATTTATAAAGTATACAAGACGGACGGAACAGTCATGGAACTGACCAATCCATCCAATCTTCCGAATCCGTCCGAGATTGAATATATGGAAGAACCTGTCGTGGAAGCAGAAATCATGGTAACAACCGAATTTATCGGTTCAATTATGGAACTTTGCCAGGAAAGACGTGGAAAGTATATCTCCATGGATTATATCGAGGGAACAAGGGCATTGTTAAAATATGAACTTCCGCTGAATGAAATTATTTACGATTTCTTTGATGCACTGAAATCACGTTCGAGAGGATATGCGTCATTTGATTATGAAATGAAAGGATATGAGCGATCTGAACTGGTTAAGCTGGATATTCTGATTAATAAGGAAGAAGTCGATGCACTGTCCTTCATTGTACATGCCGATACTGCATATGAGCGTGGAAGAAAGATGTGCGAGAAATTAAAAGAGGAGATTCCGAGACATTTATTTGAAATCCCGATTCAGGCAGCCATCGGAAGTAAAATCATCGCAAGGGAAACTGTAAAGGCAATGAGAAAAGATGTCCTTGCAAAATGTTATGGCGGTGATATTTCCCGAAAGAGAAAACTCTTAGAGAAGCAGAAAGAGGGAAAGAAGAGGATGCGTCAGGTCGGAAATGTAGAGATCCCACAGAAGGCATTCATGAGCGTATTAAAGCTGGATGATGATAAATAAGAAACATAATAAAACAGACAGGAAGAAGCAGGTAGCCATTACCTGCTTCTTATGTCATAAAAGAAAGGAAAACGATATGTGTAAAACAGATTCCTTCGGCATCTACGTCCACATTCCGTTCTGTGTACAGAAGTGCCGTTACTGTGATTTTCTGTCGTTTGCGGATAAATCACGAATGAAAGAGTATGTGGAAGCTGTGCGGCGGGAGATTCGGGCATGGCATGGCTGTGGAGAGGTTTCCACGATTTATTTCGGTGGAGGTACACCGTCCGTACTTCCTGCTATATATATAGAAGAAATATTAAATTCCATACGGGAAAACTTCCGGCTGGAAGAACATCCGGAGATTACCATAGAGTGTAATCCGGGAACTGCAGATTCTGAAAAATTTTCTTCCTATATTAATATAGGAATCAACAGGCTCAGCATGGGACTGCAGTCTGCAGTGGATCAGGAGCTTAAGCTGCTTGGAAGAATCCACAGTGCGGAGCAGTTCGTAAAAAGCTACGAGGCGGCACGAAAGGTGGGATTTACCAATATCAGTGTAGATATCATGTCCGCACTGCCCGGACAGACCCTGGAATCCTACCGCAAAACATTGGAATTAATTACAGCTCTCCATCCGGAACACATCTCCGCATACAGTCTTATTATAGAAGAAGGGACTCCCTTTTACCGTTTATATGAGGAAGGAAAACTGATACTTCCAGATGAGGACTGCGAACGGGAAATGTATTATGAAACAAAGCATTTTCTGCAGCGATACGGATATGAACGTTATGAAATATCCAATTATGCCAGACCGGGATATGAATCAAGGCATAATTCATCCTACTGGACCGGAAAAAATTACCTGGGCATCGGACTGGGTGCATCTTCCCTGATGCAGGGAATGCGTTTTAAAAATACCGATCATATGGGAACTTATCTTAGACGGCAGTATCCCGGACATATTAATATTCCGGAAATCTATGAGGAAGTGGAAATATTATCCCCAAAGGCACGCATGGAAGAATTTATGTTTCTGGGGCTGCGTATGATGAAAGGAATCTCCGTGGCACAGTTTGAAGAAACATTTGGAAAAAAATTTGAAGAAGTTTACGGGGAAACCTGCCGGAAGCTGGTGGGGCAGGAGCTGTTAAACCGGGAAAATGACAGAATCAGACTGACGGAAAAGGGAATTGATGTAAGTAATTTGATATTTTCTGAATTTCTTTAAAAAAGTGCTTGACATAAGTGAAGTAAAGTGCTATTTTATTGTTAGGTCAAATGTTAGCACTCCACCTAAATGAGTGCTAACAAAAAGAAAAGGAAGTGAAGTAATGGAACTAGACGAGAGAAAAATGAAGATCCTTCAGGCGATTGTTAAGAATTACCTTGAAACCGGAGAACCGGTAGGCTCAAGAACCATATCGAAGTATACGGATTTGAATCTGAGTTCGGCTACGATTCGGAATGAGATGGCGGATCTGGAAGAACAGGGATATATCTTACAGCCGCATACATCGGCAGGCAGGATTCCTTCGGATAAGGGATACCGTGTATATGTGGATGAGATGATGAAGGAGCGGGAGACATTACTTGACAGCAGAGAAAAAGAATTAGACACGATGAAAGACTTCCTGGTAGAGAAAGTGGATCGGGTAGAGACACTTCTCCAGAATATGGCCAAAGTATTAGCAAATAATACGAATTATGCAACTATGATATCCACTCCCAAACTTCATACTAACAGAGTAAAGTTTATCCAGCTGTCTTCCGTGGAAGAGAACCAGATCTTATGTGTTCTGGTTCTGGAAGGAAATATCATTAAAAACAAGATATTGAATGTAAATGCCCCATTGAATAATGAAACCATTTTAAAACTCAATATTTTGTTAAACAGTACCTTGAATGGTCTGACACTGGAAGAAATTAATCTGGGCATGATATCAAAGATGACATTGCAGGCGGGAGAACAGAGCGAACTTATCCGCAGTGTTCTGGATGCCATCGCAGAAGCCATTAATTCAGAGAAAGATATGGAGATATATACAAGCGGTGCGACCAATATATTGAAATATCCGGAACTGAGCGACAGTGTAAATGCCAGCAGACTGATTGGTACTCTGGAAGAAAAGAAACTATTAACAAATCTTATTGCAGATGTCAATGATGGCGAGGAAGGAAATGCCATCCAGATATATATCGGAGATGAAACCCCTGTACAGTCCATGAAGGACTGCAGTGTGGTAACTGCCACATATGAGCTGGAAGATGGCATGAGAGGAACCATCGGTGTAATAGGACCTAAGCGGATGGATTATGAGAAGGTGGTTGAAACGTTAAAAACAGTGAAGAACCAGCTTGATGATGCTTATAAGAAATTATAGAAATAAAAGAAGTTTAAGAAAGGTGGTATATAATGGCTGATAAGGCAGTAAAAGAAGCAGAAGAGATAAAAGAAGAAACTCCTGAAACAGAAGAAGTTCTTCAGGAGAATGAGGCAGAAGTCGGTACAGAAACTTCTGATGCAGAAGAGCAGACGGATGTGGCAGAAGAAACAGAAAAGGAAGAAGCCATAGAAGAATCAGAGGATAAGAAAAAGGAAGGCGGAAAGTTCTTCAAGAAGAAAAAAGATAAGAAAGATGAAAAAATTGAAGAACTGAATGATAAATACACCAGACTTTTTGCTGAATTTGATAATTTCAGAAAACGTTCCGAAAAAGAAAAAACAGCAATGTTTGAAGTAGGAGCAAAATCCATTATTGAAAAAATCCTTCCGATTATTGACAGCTTTGAACGCGGTCTGGCAACCGTTCCGGAAGAAGAAAAAGGAAGCGGATTTGCTGAAGGAATGGATAAAGTATATAAACAGCTGGTAACTTCATTAGAAGAAGCCGGTGTGAAACAAATTGAAGCACTCGGTCAGGAATTTGACCCGAATCTGCACAATGCGGTAATGCATATCGAGGACGAAAGTTTTGGAGAGAATGTGGTTGCGGAAGAATTCCAGAAGGGTTATATGTATAGAGAAAACGTTGTAAGACACTCTATGGTAAAGGTAGCAAATTAGTTTTAGCAGATAGTTAGATATAGGAGGCTTAATTATGAGCAAGATTATTGGTATTGACTTAGGAACAACAAATTCATGTGTAGCAGTTATGGAAGGTGGTAAACCTACCGTTATCGCAAATACAGAAGGTATCAGAACAACACCATCTGTTGTAGCATTTACAAAGACCGGTGAAAGACTTGTCGGAGATCCTGCAAAGCGTCAGGCTGTTACAAACTCCGAAAAGACCATTTCATCCATTAAGAGACATATGGGTACTGATTATAAAGTAACAATCGATGATAAGAAATATTCTCCACAGGAAATTTCAGCCATGATTCTTCAGAAATTAAAGGCTGATGCAGAAGGATACCTCGGAGAAAAGGTTACAGAAGCAGTTATCACAGTTCCTGCATACTTCAACGACGCACAGAGACAGGCAACAAAGGATGCCGGCAAGATCGCAGGTCTTGATGTAAAGAGAATCATCAACGAGCCTACCGCAGCAGCTCTTGCATATGGTCTTGACAATGAAAATGAACAGAAGATCATGGTATATGACCTTGGTGGTGGTACATTCGATGTATCTATCATTGAAATCGGTGATGGTGTTATCGAAGTACTTGCAACAGCCGGTGATAACAGACTCGGTGGTGATGACTTCGACCAGAGAATCACAGATTACATGATTGAAGAATTCAAGAAAGCAGAAGGCATTGATTTATCTACTGATAAGATGGCTCTCCAGAGATTAAGAGAAGCAGCAGAAAAGGCAAAGAAAGAATTATCTTCTGCAACTACAACAAATATCAACCTTCCGTTTATCACAGCAAACCAGGATGGACCAAAGCACTTTGATATGAACCTGACAAGAGCAAAATTCGATGAACTGACACATGACCTGGTAGAAAGAACAGCAACTCCTGTTCAGAACGCATTAAGGGATGCAGGATTAAATGCAAGCGAACTTTCAAAGGTATTATTAGTAGGTGGTTCTACAAGAATCCCTGCTGTACAGGATAAAGTAAAACAGCTGACAGGACATGAACCATCCAAGAGCTTGAACCCGGATGAATGTGTGGCAATCGGTGCTTCCATCCAGGGTGGTAAATTAGCAGGCGATGCCGGTGCAGGTGATATCCTTCTTCTTGATGTAACTCCGCTGTCATTATCTATTGAGACAATGGGTGGCATAGCAACAAGACTGATTGAAAGAAATACAACAATTCCTGCAAAGAAGAGCGAAGTATTCTCAACAGCAGCAGATAATCAGAGTGCCGTAGATATCCGTGTAGTACAGGGTGAAAGACAGTTTGCAAAAGACAACAAGCTTCTGGGTGAGTTCAGACTTGACGGAATCGCTCCGGCTCCAAGAGGAATCCCTAAGATTGAAGTTACGTTCGATATTGATGCAAATGGTATCGTAAATGTATCTGCTAAGGATCTGGGAACAGGAAAGGAACAGCATATCACAATCACATCCGGTTCAAATATGTCAGATGCAGATATTGATAAAGCGGTAAAAGAAGCTGCTGAATTCGAAGCACAGGATAAGAAACGTAAGGAAGGCATCGATGCAAGAAATGAAGCTGATTCCATGGTATTCCAGGTAGAAAAGGCATTAAATGAAGCCGGTGACAAGATTGATGCCGGTGAGAAGAGTACGGTAGAAGCTGACCTTCAGTCATTAAAAGATATTCTTGCAAAATCACAGCCGGAAACAATGACAGATTCTGACATTGATGAAATCAAGGCTGCAAAAGAAAAATTAATGACAGATGCACAGAGCTTATTCACAAAGATGTATGAGCAGGCACAGGCTTCTGCAGGAGCAGGTCCGGATATGGGTGGAGCAGCCCAGGATATGAATCAGGGACCGGCAGATGATGATGTAGTAGATGGCGATTATAAGGAAGTATAAAGAGATACAGAGAATAATAGTCAACAGCAAGGAATAGGGGCATATGCCTCTATTCCTTAAATGCTTTGAATAATGATATTTTTACTTAAAATAATGGAAGTGAGGAAATTATGGCCGATAAGAGAGATTACTACGAAGTATTAGGCGTAGATAAAAATGCAGATGATGCTGCAATCAAGAAAGCATACCGTGTGCTGGCAAAGAAATACCATCCGGATATGAATCCGGGAGATAAGGAAGCAGAGGCAAAGTTCAAAGAGGCATCCGAAGCCTATGCCGTGTTGAGTGATCCGCAGAAGAGAAAACAGTATGATCAGTATGGTCATGCCGCATTTGATGGAGCTTCCGGCGGCGGTGCAGGTGGATTTGATTTCAATTTCAGTGGTGATATGGGCGATATCTTTGGTGATATTTTTGGCGATTTTTTTGGTGGTGGAAGATCTTCAAGAAGAACTTCAAACGGACCTATGAAGGGTGCAAATTTGAGAACTTCTGTAAGAATTAAATTTGAAGAAGCTGTATTTGGCTGTGAAAAAGAAATCGATATCACATTAAAGGATGAATGTCCAAAATGTCACGGAACAGGTGCAAAAGAGGGAACACAGCCTGAAACCTGCAGCAAGTGCGGAGGCAAGGGTCAGGTAATGTATACACAGCAGTCACTCTTTGGTGCGATGCGAAGTGTCCAGACCTGTCCGGACTGTCATGGAACCGGAAAAGTTATTAAGGATAAATGTCCGGATTGTGCAGGAACAGGTTATATCAGCAACCGGAAGAAAATCCAGGTAACCATTCCTGCCGGTATTGATGACGGACAGAGCATCCGTATTGCAGGAAAAGGAGAGCCTGGTTCAAATGGCGGACCGAGAGGTGATTTGCTGGTAGAAGTAAATGTAATGCGTCATGCGATTTTCCAGCGTGAAGGTTATAACCTCTATTCTACAGCCCCGATTTCCTTTGCACAGGCTGCATTAGGCGGTGATGTGAGAATTACCACGATTGACGGCGATGTATTATTCCCAATCAAGGCAGGTACACAGACAGATACCAGGATCCGTCTGAAAGGAAAAGGAGTACCTTCCCTGAGAAATAAGAATATGAGAGGAGATCATTACGTTACACTGGTTGTGCAGGTTCCGGAAAAACTGAATGCGGCACAGAAAGAAGCTCTGCTTGCATTTGATGCAGCCATGGACGGTGAAGCATCAAAAATGTCAGGAAATGATATGATTGATGAAAGTGCAAAGAAAGATAAAAAGAAAAAAGGACTATTTCATAAATAAGAACCGGACAGGAGAATGTTTCACAGAAGAAATATTCTTCTGTCTGTTTTGTTATATAAAATGCCTAACAAGAATACGAAATTAAGATAACGATTGCTATTTTTGCACAAAAGTATTATAATATGCAGTAGGATTGCAATAAAAGTAATACGGAGAGTAGATAGTAATTACCTATAATATGAAGCAGCAGGAAAGGAGACAGATGATATGAGTTTTTTAAAAGGAAAGACAGCAATTATTACAGGAGGAGGAAGAGCAGTATTAAGTGATGGAAGCTGCGGCTCCATTGGTTACGGAATTGCAACTGCGTATGCAAAGGAAGGTGCAAATCTGGTATTAACCGGACGTAATGTTAAGAAGCTTGAGGATGCAAAGGAAGAACTGGAGCGTCTGTACGGAGTAAAAGTGCTGGCAGTCCAGGCAGATGTCAATGCAGGAGCAGATAATGAAGCTGCTGTGGCAGAAGTGGTAAAGCAGGCAATCGATGCGTTTGGAAGAATTGATGTGTTAATCAATAATGCACAGGCATCCGCATCCGGAGTTACTTTGGCGGATCATACAAAAGAACAGTTTGATCTGGCGGTATATTCCGGCTTGTATGCAACATTTTATTATATGAAAGCCTGCTATCCGTATTTAAAAGAAACAAAGGGCACGGTCATTAATTTTGCATCCGGAGCAGGTTTGTTCGGTAATTTCGGACAGTGTGCCTATGCAGCCGCAAAGGAAGGAATCCGGGGCCTCAGCAGGGTTGCAGCAACAGAATGGGGCAGGGATGGCATTAATGTCAATGTGGTATGCCCGCTTGCATGGACAGCACAGCTGGAAAACTTTAAAAATGCATATCCGGAAGCCTTTGAGGCAAATGTAAAGATGCCGCCGGCAGGACATTACGGAGATGTGGAGAAAGAAATCGGCAGGGCATGCGTACAGCTTGCTTCTCCGGATTTCAAATATATGAATGGTGAAACCATTACATTAGAAGGCGGTATGGGATTAAGACCATAACAAAAGATATTATAAAATGGAGGATTGAAAATGGAAGAAAAGAAGAATGGCAGCAGTATAAAGCTGATATTTGGAATCATGGGAATTTTTACTCCTATATTGATTTTTCAGATCGTTATCCTGGTATTGCTGCAGCATAATGTAATCAGTCTGACACTGGCATTTATATTGACGATTGTGGCGATTGTGCTGATGTTTCTGATTACACTGCAGGGAATTAAGACGCTCATAGATCCGATCCGATCTGCCATTACGGGTATGACCGGGCAGAGTGATGGGAACAGTAAGATCCAGCAGCGAATCAGTAAGATTTCCGAGCGGGAAGATGAAATCGGTGCCTTTATGAGAAATATCCAGAAAACATTTGGTGGACTGACCGATACAGTATCGGCAATCCGGCTGGCGACATCAGAACTGGAGCAGGTTTCAGAAGAATTTGAGAAGATTTTTGATTCGATGGAGCATGTGTCCGGCAGTACGAATGCAGCGGTGGAAGAAATCATCGGAAACACGGAAGTGCAGGCGGAAAAAGTGCGTAACATAAGCGAAATGACGGACTCCATCGCTAGTGTGATCGAACAGATTTATCAGAATATGGCGAATTTAAAGCAGAGTGCGGAAACGGCATTGCAATGTAATGACAATGCCTCCGGTATTATGAAAGAACTGATTCAGATTAGTAAGGAAAGCAGCAGGGCAATGGATGAGGTAAGTGAACAGACAAGAAAAACAAATGAGTCTGCCCAGGAAATCCGTCAGGTTACGGAGATTATTGCAGGAATTTCAAGCCAGACGAATCTGCTTGCACTCAATGCCAGTATAGAAGCAGCCAGAGCCGGTGAAAACGGAAAAGGATTTGCCGTAGTAGCAGAGCAGATCAGGGAACTGGCAGATCAGTCCAGGGAATCTACAGAGAAGATACATAAAATTGTCAGCGATCTGATTGGAAATTCAAACATCAGTGTGGAAACGGCAGGCACAGTTTCAGAAGCATTCAACAGACAGAATGAAAAGATCAAAGAAACAGAAACTATTTTCGGTACATTGAATGAGGAGCTTGGTAAGGTAGGAAGTGTCATGGAAGAAGTCAGCGGAAAAGTTTCTGAACTGGAAGGTCATAAGAATGTCATCGCAGATGCGGTAGAAGATTTGAACCGGTTCTCAGATCAGAATGTCCAGGATGGTACGGTTGCAAATGACAATATGAAAGAACTGCAGAGTGCAATGGCGGACTGTAGGCTTTCTACCGGAAAGGTAAATAAGGTGTCCAATGAACTCGTTGGAAAAATAAAGAATCTTGGCGATCAGACAGCAAAAAGAATGAATGCCATAGACGGATAGGAATAAAGCGATCAGAAAGCTGCCGCAAAACGGATGAATTATTATCCGCAAAGCGGCAGCTTTTTTGTGTCCGGATGAACCAGAAATATACAGTGACATTTGCACAAAAAAATGATATAATTAACTTTTGGCAAAATGTATAGTTAATTGCGAAACACTTAAATTTTTGTTAAGTGCATATGCAAATGAAACATTACACGAAGGCACGCTCTCGCTACATTCGGCTGGTAGCGGTACTAAGATGCTAAAATACAGCATCTAAGTGCCGACTACCTCATAGTACCTTCTTAGTAATTGTTTAATTTGCATATACAATAAAGATAAGTTATGAGTTTCGCAATTAACTTTTGGCAAAATACAAGAAGAAAGGAAAGAAATAAATGAAGAAGATATGGATTGTAGGTTCATCGGGACATGTCGGCTCTGCACTGAATAAGATTCTGAATGCATGGGAATATGAAATCATTATGACGGATAAGGACGAAGTCGATATTGCGGATGAGAAGCAGGTAGGTACTTATATCCGCTGTAACCGTCCGGATGTGATTATAAATTGTGCCGGTTGCACAAATCCGGCATTTTGTGAGGAAAATGTGGAAGAAGCATATAAAGTAAATGCCGTAGGGGTAAGAAATATTGCCCAGGAGGCGGAAAGCATTCATGCGAAGCTGATTCAGATTTCTACGGATGATGTATTCGATTTGCAGTCTGACCGTCCATACAATGAATTTGATGAGGTTCATCCGAAAAATATCTATGGGAAATCAAAATATGCCGGGGAACTTTTTGTAAAACAGTTAATGACCAGATATGTCATTATCCGGAGTTCCTGGATCTATGGAATTGGAAAAGATTTTGTGGATGAGGTGCTGACAGCAGCGGATGATGATTCTATCAAAATGATGGAAGTAAATGTCAACCGTTATGCAGTACCAACCAGTGCAAAAGAACTGGCAAAAACAATAAAAGAATTTATCGACCACGATCATTACGGAACTTACCATGCAGTATGTCAGGGCGGCGGATGCAGCCGTTTCGAGTATGCCAGGGAAGTATTAAAAATGGCGGGAAAAGAGGACAGACTGGAGCTGCACCCGATTGTTGCCGATGAGGAGCATAAGTCACAGTATTCCGTTCTGGATAATATGATGCTTCGGATTACGGGACTGGAAGAACCAAAGAACTGGAAAGAAGCATTAAAGGAATACATGGAAGAATCAGGAGGAAGAATGGATGGCAGAAACTAAGAAGGAAAAGAAAAAATTAGGATTATCTACGAAAATTCTCATTTCCCTGCTGGCAGGTGCGATAACCGGTGTATTGATTCATTATGTTATGCCGGACAGCTCCTTTAAATCAGACATTTTAATCAATGGGATTCTGTATGTGCTGGGAAACGGATTTATCCGTTTAATGCAGATGCTTGTTGTTCCGCTGGTGTTCTGTTCGCTGGTGTGCGGAAGTATGGCAATCGGAGATACAAAGACACTGGGAAAAGTAGGAATTAAAACCATTATTTTCTATCTGTGTACCACAGCACTGGCGGTCTGTGTGGCACTAGGGGTAGCATTTCTGATTAGTCCCGGGATGGGAATGAACCAGGTAGCATCCGAAACGCAGGAAGCCGCCACCCAGACGGTTAATTTTGCGGAAACCTTATTAAATATGATACCGAAAAATATATTTACCTCGCTTGCCGAGGGAGATATGCTGCCGGTAATCATTTTTGCATTATTCGTTGGAATTATGCTGGCGAAGCTTGGAAACAAGGCATCCACCGTATCTAATTTCTTCAGCGAATTTAATGAGGTAATGATGGAAATGACTATGGCAGTCATGAGTGTTGCACCGGTAGGTGTGTTCTGCCTGATTGCAAAGACATTTTCCGAAACAGGATTTGATGCATTCCTGCCGATGTTAAAGTATATGCTGTGCGTTATTCTTGCACTGGCAGTACAGTGTTTCGGCATATATCAGATATTACTGTTTTTATTTACCAGACTAAATCCGGCAAGATTTATCAAAAAATTCTTCCCGGTTATGATGTTTGCGTTTTCAACATCAACATCCAATACAACCATTCCGCTGTCCATTGACACGCTGCATAAAAAAGTCGGGGTATCAAAGCAGATTTCATCCTTTACCATTCCCCTCGGTGCAACCATCAATATGGACGGTACATCGATCATGCAGGGTGTGGCAGTTGTATTTATTGCCCAGGCATATGGCATTAACCTTACATTTTCCGGAATATTGACGGTAATCGCCACTGCAACCATTGCGTCCATCGGAACGGCGGGTGTACCAAGTGTAGGACTTGTTACCTTATCCATGGTACTTACTTCCGTAGGACTGCCTACCGAGGGAATTGCATTAATCATGGGAATCGACAGGATTCTGGATATGCTGCGTACTGCCGTAAATATCACAGGAGATGCCGTATGCACCACTATAGTTGCAAAACAACAGGGAGCATTGAACAAAGAAGTATTTAACAGAGAAGAAAGAGAAGTGTAAGAAAGAAGCTGTTGCAAAATAGAGGAAGGCTCTATGAGCAGCAGCTTCTTTTTCATATTTTTACAGATGTTTGTGAAAATCAGAAAATACCTATATA
The DNA here is from genome assembly GCA_000437755.1 of Roseburia sp. CAG:303. Classification (GTDB taxonomy): domain Bacteria; phylum Bacillota; class Clostridia; order Lachnospirales; family Lachnospiraceae; genus CAG-303. The sequence continues at coordinate 20,915 of FR900179.1, read as the reverse complement.
GATGAATAATGAACAATTACACAAAGGCACGCTCTCGCTACATTCGGCTGGTAGCGGTACTAAGATGCTAAAATACAGCATCTAAGTGCCGACCGCCTCATAGTACCTTCTTAGTAATTGTTTGATTTGCTCTTAGTAATTGTTCATTATTCATCTGTAATAGTTTGTTATGATTTTTATAAATATCAGTCAGAATATAAAATATTCGCAAATAGGATAGGGATAGGAAATCCGGTTTTATATACAATAGAGTTAAGAATACAATATAAGGCTGGGAGCAAAGATGGTGAATTCCTATGATAAAGTGGTAAAAAGGTTAGTTGAATACAGAAAGAGGCTGGGCTGGTCACAGGAAAAGATGTGCCGGAAACTGAACCTGTCACAGAGTTACTACAGCAGACTGGAAAGCGGCAGGAATGTTATTTCCTATGAAGCACTGGAGCTGCTGATGCAGTGTGACTGCGACATAGATCTGTTGATTACCGGCTATGAAAGAAGGGAAACAGTTCTGGATCTGCTGTTTCAGCAGTGTATTACAGAGAAAAGGGCAGAGTTTCTTATCTATATGGCATGGGTGATACGCAATGGTGCGGAGCTGGATTTATCGGATTGTTTTCAGGAGATTGACATTCTGCAGTACAAGCTTGAAAATAAAGAAAAGAAGAATTCTGTGTGGGAACGGATTCGCAGAAGCTGCGGGCTGACCCAGGAGAAGATGGCAGAGGTACTGGATATTAATATAAAGAAATACAGGGAAATAGAAAAATGCAACCGGACTGCAGATGCCATGATTTTATTAAATCTGTATAACAGGCTGCATTACCATCCAACCCTGTTGTTTGAACAATATGAGAGTTATATGCAGATATTTAATCATATCTGGCTCGAGCTGCCGCAGGACTGCTGCAACAGAATGGTCAGAATGATAAAAACGGGATTGGGATATCTCAATTGTACAGACAAGGATAATGTGAAAGAAAAAACAGGATATTAGAATGTGGAATTTAGAAGAATGTGCGGGAAAAACTGCCATAATCACGGGAAACGGCAGATATATTACATATGAAAAACTGGATTTCATGCGCAAAGAATTTGCCGGGCTGATGGAAGAAAGCGGTTCGGTGTTTATGATTGCCGCAGATACAGTGTCAATGGCTGCAGCATATACCGCTTGTGTGGAGCAGGAGCGGC
>FR900179.1:11438-19709 GCA_000437755.1 Roseburia sp. CAG:303 | reverse complement strand
TTGTGTGGAGCAGGAGCGGCAGCTGCTGGTATCGGATGAGAATATTTCAGAAGAAAAATTCAAGAATTTTGTCATGCAATACCAGCCACGGTATATTTATCTGCCAATTAGGAGCAGTGTGGCAGAACAGGCAGCGTGGATTGGAAAGGAAAACAGCCTGATGATTTATGCAGGAGATGAATATGTGCTGTTTCAGATGAACAGTAATTATGGGGTGCTTCAGCCTGGGGACGGGATTTGGGAAGTTTCACCGGATGCGGGCAGACTCCGATTCCGGCAGATGCGGAAAGCAGAAAACAGAGAACATATTATTTTTTCACCATCTGTCTGTACCGAAATAAAGATGGAAATTATGAAATATTGTATTTCAAAAGGAAAAACAATGATACTGGCAGAGAGTGAGCCGGATTCAGAAATCTTCTGGAAAATAGCAGAATGGTACGGTGCAGATGCCATTCTGCTGGAGCAGATACCGGAAGGAAAAAGGATAAGGGAAAGGGTGGAACAAAACAGGAAAAATATCATATTGTTGAAGGAAAATCCATTGTTTTCAAAACTTCATAAACTTGTCGGTGGAAAATAAACAGGCAGGCATAATAAAAGGTACTGAGGAATAAATAGTTCTGAAGTACCTTTTTTGCCGTTCGTGCATAAAAACTGCGTCTTGTGCAGGAGCCATTGACAGAAGCGGATGGATATGAGATAAAATAGGTAATCGGATAAAAAAATAAGTGTAAGGAGGAAATGATTTGAAGAAAAAGACAATAAAACGCGGAGTAAGTCTTCTGACAACAGCGGCACTTATCACCGGTCTGTTTTCCGGACTGGGGCAGGGGCTGTTTGTAAAGAAGGCGGAGGCAGCAGCACCGGTAAGTTACAAGAAGGCGGAGGCAGGAGTAAACCTGATTCCGGCAAAGCTGCAGAAGGTAAATCAGTTTATGAGTACCTATGTTTACAATGAGAACGGCTACAACATTACATCAAAGTACAAGGCATATGATTACAAGAATATCAAATATGGAATGAGTAACGGGAATTCCCTTTCCACGAACAAGGATTACTGGCATAGTAAAAATGATGACTGGTATGCATACTTTGAGTATGATTTTAATAACAATGCCGTTTTAAAACAGCTGGTAGATAAGAATGACATTGACCAGGGATTCCGGGTGTATCTGCGTTCGGATCATCACAGACATGTAGGAAAGCCGGGAAGCCATAAAAAGAAATGGGATGTTGCAGAACTGATGGTGAACCGGGATGTGACCTATTACAGCGAAGAGAAAAATGATGAGCAGGGACAGCTGATCGAAGGTGTCAGGGATGTTGCGTATGGAAAAACACATTTATTATGGGAATTGTCCCATAGAGGATGCAACTGCGGAAGTTCCGGGGCAACCGGTTCTGTGTCATACTTAATTGATACCCAGGGTCCTAAAGTAACCGGAATTTATGCTGCGACAGATGCAGCCGGAAAGAACAGAGTTGCTGATGGCAGTGGTTTCAAAGCCGGAGAAACCGGATATCTGGTCATGGAATTTGATGAAAATATCCGGTTTGCAAATAATCAGGCAGAGGAGCTGGGGCTGAATCTGGATTTGTTCGGGATATTAAATGATCAGAAAGTGGATGGGGATAAGATTAAGGCATCCCTGATCTCTTTAAATGGAACAAAGCTTGTTTTCAAATTCCAGGTACCGGAACAATTAAACGGAAGCAGCACAAATGTATATATCAAATCCGTATCTGAAGTACAGGACTGGGCAGGCAAATCGGATTCGGCATTTTCCTATGTACTGCTTGATGAAAAAGGAAAAGAATTGTCCGTGAGTGATAATATAAAGAAAATTATGACATGCTCCAGTAAAATCACTGACCTTGCAGGCAATCCGGTACAATGGAATGCAAGTGAAAAAAAGGTCAGCGGAAAAGTATATCTGGATAATGTAGCACCGCAGCTGGGTAAAATTACAGCATCCGGAAGCATGATTACAGACAGGAGTGTACTGGAACCGGATAAATGGGCGGATGATATGGATCGCAGCTGTGTATTTGCAGGCATTGGTGATACCATGACATTCAACTGCTATTTTACCGAAGCATTAAAAATTGCGGATAATGCAAAAGTAAAAGCAGTTCTGAATGTTCTGGATAAAAACGGGAATCCCGTAAAATTGAGTCTGGCAGAACATAAGGTAGAAAGTGGAAAGGTTTCTTCCGGAGTCGATGCGGCATCGGACAAGACCTCAACACTGATTTTTGAAGCACTGACGGTTGAGGATGGAATGAGTATGAAGAACTGGGATGGCAGCAGCATTCAGATTGCAGGAATAGAAGGTCTGGAGAATGCAACAGATTACCGGGGAAACAGCCTTGCGGATATGACCACGGTAACAAAGAAAGCGGCACAGCAGGAATATCTGGATGTGATTGCACCAGTGGCGAAAACGACCATTCTGGCAGGTGAGGACGGTACTTACACCCCGATATCGGAAGATGGTTTTACCTTCACATTTCCGGTCAGTGTATACGAGGACGATACGATAAAAGACGGTGCATATGCAAGTGGTATTCTGGAAAAGAACGGAACATTTTCCCTTATCATGCCGGGAGAATCCCATCCGTATGACTGGTATGTCAGCACCGAAGGGACAGTTGACGGGAATGCACAGTGGAAAGCAGGATGGACGGGAGCAGACAGGGAAAGTGCTTCAAAAAATACATTTCCGCAGCTTGACGGAAGTAATAGGGCATATCTTCATGTGAAATTAAGCAGTACCGAAGAATATGCTTATGAGAAAAATTATTTTAATGCGGAACTTCTGGTGGAGACAGAGGATTATGCCGGAAATAAAGGAGAGAATACATTTCCGCTGCGGCATAATGCAGATACGGAAAAGCCGGTAATCGAGGTACTGGACTATTCCACTTCCATAACAGGCACACAGGCTGAAATCCAGGCAAAAGTCCGTGTGACAGACCGGTTTGGAATCGGTAAAACACTTCTCTATGAGTGGGATGGACAGACTGGCAGCAGCAATACGGCAGAAAATGTAACCGAATATGAATATGAGGTGGCATGTAAATTTGAAAAAACACAGGATCGCGGTTCAAAAACGGTTACATTTACCATTGCAGATATTGCCGGCAATAAAAATATATACCGTTACGATTTTCCGTATTGTTTTGAGGAATTAAAATCAAATTATACTATTCAGCGCGGAACAAAGGAAAATCCGCGGACCAGTCTTGATATAGAGATTAACCAGCCGGCTTCCGTAGAACTTGGAAACGGACCTGAAAAAACAAGAACCATGATGCTGATTCCAATGGGAACAGAAAACATCAATGGAGTGGAAGCACAGACCTGGCTTGCATTCATGCAGGGAGCGGAAGGAGATCTGGGAAGAAGCGGAAATATATTTGCAAATATGCCATCCACACCGGATGCAACCTGGGAGCTGAGCCAGTTTTATGCAAAGGGTTACTGGTATAAGATAGCCGGTACATTCAATAAGGAAGATAACAGCGGAACATTTACAAAGCAGGAAGAGTATTCTACGAGTACTTTGTATAAAGTGGGTGAGTTTACAAAGAGTCTGTATGGGGAAACGGAGATTTTCTTCATCACCTCAACAGAACTTGCCGCAAACAAAGATGATGAAAGCAAATGCTTTAATTTCAGCAGCGATTCGGCGAGAAATCTGGTGACAACAGAGAAGGTAAACATCGCTTCCGTATTTGAGTATCAGGCGGAATTTACCGGGGTACAGGATACGGACGGCAATCCGGTAAAAGACAGATTATGTGTGGATGCAAAGAATCCGGTAGTTCCGGATCAGACCATCTCATCCCTGAGAAACATTGTGCAGGGACTGAAACTGGAAAACAGCAGGGAAAAGGACGGTGCTGTGTATGGATTTGCAGGAATTCAGACAGAGAACAGTTATTATGCCCTGATAAAGACGGACAATAATAAGGAGATCTACAGAGGAAAGATAGAACCGGTGGCACAGCAGAATCTGACTTTCCCGGTGGACATTGCAGAAAGCGGTGTTTATCAGGTAAAAGTGCATATTGCAGCAATGGATGGAAACAGCTATGATTTTTCACCGGAACAGGCATATTTTGTCGATAAAGCAACAGCCACATTGCAATTAAGCCATTATAAAAAGGCATATGTGGATCTGGATGTGACGGATAAAAATGGAGAATCCGTAGCCAGAGTGTTTAAGGACGAGGATATCACAGCGGATATGTCCGTGGTAAAAGTAGGATTGGCAGAAATGCCGTCCGATCGTCTGACCGTGGATTCCGGTATAAATAAAAAGGCGGAACACAGCCTGACCTTTCAAATGAAGGCATCGCAGGAAACTTCCAATGCCTATCAGGTACAACGTGTCTGGAAAATCAAAGCATGGTCCGCAGCCGATGAAAGAGGAGAGCAGCATGCACCGTGGGTAGAAATCAATGGAAATGAAATCGCTTATGAACCGGTTCTTGCAGGGGAGTTCTCCGAACAGATTTATTACAAATCAGAGGGAGACAGCGTGAAACAGCCGGTACTCCCATTAAAGTCCGGGGATAATGAAGTTACTTATGCCGTTATGGGAATGAATGGTGAAATCAGCAGAGGCCAGATCATTCTTCAGGTAAGTGATGAACTTCCGGAATTTACATTAACGGAAGATAAGACACCGACCTTATCTTCTGTAAGCATCAATCTGCCGGCACAGTTAAAGGCGGACGGCGGTATGGTCATGAGTCTGACAGACGGATGGGCATCCTACTATGAAAGCAAAAGAGATTTCAGTGAACTTGTGCCGTATGAAAGCACTGCACCGTTAAACTGGATGTTCTGCGTTGCCGACCGTTATGGAAACATGAACCGGCAACAGTATGAGGTTACGGATGTGGACGGAGATGGACCTTATCATGTGGGGGCAACGACAGGAACAAACTACAGCGATACGGGAATTACGGAAGGTGGATTTCATTTTACATTCTACGCAAATGATTTCCAGTCTATTTCACCGGATAATGCCTATATGACCTTTGATACGGATTACTCGGCAGTGCTTCTGGGACTGACCGGGGACGAACGGAAGGAAAATACAAAACAGGTAACGGTGAGAATACCGGTGAACCTGGAGGGTGATAAGGTATGGGAATCCTATGATGACAGATATTACGGCATTTACCGTACAAAAGTAAAGGATATTACGGATAATGAATACGGACAGAGCTACAGTATCGAGATCTGGGGCGAATTTAAGTATGATTCCGAAAGGGAAGAAAGCAGGAATTATGAGCTGACCATGTATGCGTATGATGACAGGGGAAACCGGTCAGAAGATTACAAAAGAGTTTATGAGCAGTATTTCAATCCTGCTCCGAATCTGAGTCCGTCGGAATTTCTGGGAGAGGACGGAATGTTAAAAATATCGTCTTACAGGCAGCTGCGTTCCATCAATGGATATGGTGCGGGAACATTGCAACGAAACGTGGATGATCCCCAGTGGACATATAACTGTGAGACAACATTGCCAATGATTTCTACAGATGGAGAGTATACCCTGGAATACATGGATTTATTCGGTACAGAGTATACACAGACAATAACTGTCGGTGCATTTGGAAATGACGATATAAAAATCCGGTATTCCGAAACGGAATTGACCAATAATAATGTAATCGTCACGGTTCAGACCGTGAATCGGGGAGATTATGTGGAAGAAATCAGTGCAGTCTGCCAGGATGGTACGGAGCTTGCCGGTGAGATTAATAAAATCTCTGCAGATACGGCAAGCATTGAGATGGAGCAGAATGGAAGCATTACTGTAAAGACTGCTGCCGGAAAGACACATACGATCCGGGTGGCAAATATCGATAAAGAATTAAAACCTGCACAGATCGTATTCTCTTATGACGGAACACCGGAACCGGTTATGAATGAAAATTCAGAAGATACCATTCTAACCCAGGCAACGGCAATCGTAGTCTGCGAAGAAGAGATCGAAGGTCTGAATGGAAAATTAAGCTATACCTTCCCGTATGGAAGCAAAAAAGGAAGCAGCTATACCATAGAATATAAGGATATGGCAGGAAATGAAGGCAGTATCACGGCAGTTCTTCCTTATTATATCACGGCACAAACAATCGAAGAGCCGGAGGAAGACCATACAGCACCGGAATATCAGGCAGCCCTGTTAGGCATGAGAAATGATAAATACCTGTATCTGTCCGATTTCTATACCGGAGATGCCGGAAAAGACATATCGGATGCGGCAGGAGAATACCCGGCACAGAGCTATGCCATCGATTTTACGGTTACGGATGAGAGCCGGACAAAGCTGATACTGAAAAAAGCCGGAAGTCAGGCAGTGCAGTCCTTTGAGGAAGAAAGTGATGAGATAGAAGGTGTGGAAGTTTCCGGAAATCTGGTTACGATTTGTGAAAATGTGGAATTTGATTTATATCTTGTGGATGCATATGACAATGTAACCGGAATAACGGGATTTGCAATAACCAATATCGATCATACAGCACCTCATGTAAGTGCAGTATACGAACCGGTCACTACGCCGGATGGATACCAGGGTGTCAGGGTATGGTTTGATGCAGAAAACGGAGAAGAAATCTATGCATTGGATACAGGCATGATGGCAGTACGGAAGGAACTGGAAAACGGAACCAGCATATTACGATATTATAAAGATTATGACAAAAATACGACAGACGTATTTAACTATAAGGATATCTATGGAAACCGTGGTTCTGTACAGGTAGAAATCCTGGCACTGGATACGGAAAATCCGGTTGTAACGAGCATCAGCTGGTATGGCATTGGTGCGGCAGGCAAACCGGAAGATGTAAAAGATCCGGTTGGAAATGATATTATCGCAGTAATTAAGAGCAATAAGGCAGTCAGCCAGGTAAAACTGTACTGGTATGATGAGCAGGCTGCAGACAAAAAAGGAGCGGAGATTACGGAGAACGATTTGGTAAAGGCAGAATTTACCGGGGATAATGTAACCATAACGTATAAAAACAATACGGATAAGCAGATCGTTGCAGAGATTACGGCATCCGGTAACGGAAGAAATGTAACGAAGGTATTGCAGAAGATTCAGTGTATGGACAGACAAAAGCCGCAGATAACAGTGGAAAGAGAAGAACTTACCGCGGACCATCTGGGAAAAGTCTATGTCTTTACCGCAGATGAACCGGTTCTGTTTTCTGAGGATACACAGACTCCGGAGTACCGTCAGGGATATGAGTGGACAGCATTGGAAAATGGCGAAAAGACACTGAAATTTACGGATCGGGCAGGAAATATTACAGAATATACGGTAAACGTAACGGAGATTGATGACACACCTCTGACACTGAAATTCAGCAAAGCACAGGACGGAAGCAATGCCGTGGATTCCGCAGCAGATTTGAATCTTCAGGAAGGTGAGAGTGTCTATGTGCAGAGCAATAAAGATGCGTCTGTGTCCATTAACGAATCCGAGGTTTCAATCGGGGCTGGCGAATGGAAAGAGTTCCGGCTGGATATGGAGAATGGCATTTATATTCTGAAGGCAGTGGATCGCGTTACCGGAAAAGAAGTATATGAAAAGCTGATGATTCAGTTAAAAGACAGCATGGCACCGGTTATTAAATTCGACCATACTGCGGTATATCTGACCGAAGAGGTTTCGGCAGAAGAAATGAAGGAGGCCGTTCTGGCAGGAGTAACCGTAATGGACAACAGGGATGGCATTATTTCTGATTACAGTGTGGACGGAATACCGCAGGAGGTCATTCCGGGATATTATACCATACGGTTTGAAGCGGCGGACCGTGCAGGAAACAGAAGTATTGCAGAACGTACTTTGTATATTGCATACAAAAATGAACCTGCAGTACTGATAAACGGCGAAAAGGCACTGCCATACGGAGTGACGGCTGTGCATACAAATCAGATTACAGCAGAAATTGAAGGGGTAATGCAGCAGGGACTTGTGATGAAATGGAAGGCAGGAATCAAGACAACCGGACAGATGAAGTATAATGCGTCTGTGATAGAAGAAAACCAGACAATTCAGATGACACAGCCGGGATTCTACACACTCTATATCAGAACAAGGGACAGAAAAGAATATGTAACCTATATTTATGCTGATTACAGCCTGACACAGCAGGGAGGAATAGAATGAGAAAGAGAATAAAAATTAAGGCAAAGCGGATAGCGGCAGGGGCATTGGCATTCATGATGGCAGCAGG
>FR900179.1:9986-11424 GCA_000437755.1 Roseburia sp. CAG:303 | reverse complement strand
TGATGGCAGCAGGAAGTATTCCTGCCGCCGGATTGCAAGCCTTTGCAAAAGAGGAAGAAGATTATAACCTGGATAACGGATACCTGCGGGTAGAAGTTTCAGAGGAAAACGGCGGATTTTACATATCCACGGTAAAAGGAGATAAAATAAACAAAGATGATAATAATAAAAATCTTCTGTTTCATGACAATGGCGATGACACCTCGTTTACTTCTTTTCAGGTAACGAGGGGAGAAAACACAGAGGAATATATTTTCGGTGCGGATTATGAGGGAAGTTCAGAGGTAAAGCTTTCCAAAGAAAATGGAGAGATCCGGGCAGTATGGTCCGTGGATGATATTGAATTCACACAGACCATCAGTCTGGTGAAATCCGGCTCATCGGAACACGGAATGGCATATATTAGTTATACTGCCCAAAATAAGGGCGAAGAAGCACAGATCCGGGCAAGAATCCTTATGGACACCGCACTTGGATATCAGGATTATGCCTACTACAATATCGGCAGTAATTCCCTTATTGAACAGGAAACGACACTGGGTGAGGATGGATATAACAAATCCTTTTATGGATATAATGATCCGTTTTCCCCGACCATTACTTCCTATATTGTAAATGCGTCCGTAGATAACAGGGAATGTAAACCATACCAGACCATTTTTGCACACTGGAATAATGTGGCATCCACGGTGTTTGATTATAAAACCGATGACGGCATGACATTTACCAATCCGAATAATAAGAAATATCTGACCGCCGACAGTGCGGTTGCACTGTATTATGATTTGGGAACGGTTACAAAGGATTCTTCCGCTGCGGCAGCCGTGAATTATGGTGTATTTTCCAATGAAAAAGTGCAAAGCAGCGATACAGCGGCAGTCAATATCATTGCACCGGATGCTATGGAACTGACAGCGGACAGGACAGCCTATCAGAATGACGGGTTATTTACCGTAAAGACCGACATAGAAAATATTGGAACACAGAATTATGACAGGGTAAGAGTTGCCGTGTATACAACATCCGGAATCACGGCACTGAACCAGAAAGGTGAAGATATCGGGGCAACCTACGATAACCCTTATACCATGGATTACTCTGATTTTACGGAAGGCCAGAGGCAGAGTACGGAGTGGAAGTTCAAGGCTGCACCGTCAGAAGAAGGCAGATATGCCGTGATTCATTACAAGGTTTATAATGTAAGTGATGATAAGACCTTGCAGACGGGGGAACTGCTGGCAGAAAATCTGATTGGGGAAGGCAGTACCTACATTTTATGTCCGGGTTCTGTAAATGCAATTCCTCAGATTCAGTTTACCTCATCCTCTCCGGAGATTTTGTACCATCAGGGAACAAGAAATCTGTATATTACGGGAAATAATTTCAGTATGCTTGCAGATCAGAGTACCTACCAGATATGGCTGGGAAGAGGGGACGG
>FR900179.1:6431-9914 GCA_000437755.1 Roseburia sp. CAG:303 | reverse complement strand
TTGATACGGCAAAAAATACCATGACCGTGGTAATGACGGATGAAGTACCGGGAACAATTCCGGAAGGAATGTATCAGCTGCGGATTCATTATACACAGGCGGGAAAAGAAGATATCACGGCACCGGCACTTCGGTTCCAGGTAAAGGAAGATACAAAATACAAGAATGATACCTATGGACTTCTGGTTGCGGAAAAATCAGATGACCTGAGCTATCATATCAGAAGCTATGAAAGCGAAGAAAGCTATCAGGCAGCATTAAAATCAGGTGTGGCAGACAGGGAAAAATCCCTGCTGGAATTCCGCGGAGTCTTTACCAGAAAACAGGAACAGGGTCAAAAGACAGTATATACCGGAATTTCACTGGGAAGTGAAGATAATGTCATGACCTTAAATAACTGTCTGGATATCAAAGACGGAACAGTCACCATTACAGAGGATGGAAATGGGGTAACGGTTGATTTCGATGCAAAGCTGTATACCACTGGTGCCGGAACCGGAGTCTGGCAGGGTGTCTGCGGACTTACCGCGTTAGAGAACGGTAAGGATTTCGGATTGATTCCGTATGAAGAAAATGGAGAACGGCAGAATTTTAATTATGAAACCATCACCCTGCTGTGGCCGAGTGTCGGTCAGGCAGCACAGAATCTGTTAGGAATGTTAATGGATTTGAAGTACGGGGAACTTGGTAAAATCGAACACGGCAATGGAGATGAAACAAGGGTAGTTGCCTTCGGGGCGGCACTCAGCCTCAATTTCCTTGCCAAAAACATCGAGAGCGGAACGGATAATAAATCCGTACTTGGGGATGCCTACAATGCGGCAATCCATCAGGGCGATGTCAGTGCCGCGGAATTAAGGGCAATCAATAAGAGAATTCCATATGATACCGATACCGTGGATACGGACGGGGAAGATGATGATATGCTCGAATTTTCCGGCAGCATCCAGATCGATGATGTATTATTCGGTGGAAAATATCTCGGTGTATGCTTTACCGTAGAGCTTGGAATCCCGGCTTTTGTGGAAGGTATGCCTGAGGTGGAGGGAGAATTAACGGTAAAAACCGTAGGAAACTGGGAAATCGGTGTAAGCGGATCATGTGATTTCGATATGTTCTGTCTGGAAGCCGAGATTTACATAAAAAGCAATGGAAATATTATTGTTCCGGATAAATTCCGCATCTTTCTGGGAAATATCAAACCGGGAATCAATGTGGACGGAATGGGAATCCTATGGCTGCAGGGCGCGGGCGGAGGAATCGATAATCTGTATGATACCATATTCCTTACGGAAGCAGTGCCGCCGCTCCAGCTTCTGATTGAAGCACAGTTTTCCCTGATGCAGGTAATTTCCGCAAGAGCTTCCCTCGAATTAAGCCTGAGAGGAATCGGTGTGGAATTAAGCGAAGGAAAGATTGCAAATGAATTGGAAGTGCTGGAAAGTGCAAGGTTGCAATTTGACTGGTATCCGGAATTTTATTTTTTAAGTTCCGTCAATATCAATATTTTAGATGCGATAGTTGGCGGCGGCTATATCGTGGCGGAGCAGAGCGGATTCTTTGAATTCTTCGTGCATGCGGCACTGAAAGTACCGGATAGTGTACCTGTGGTCGGCGGAATGCATATTGCCAGTGCCGGTCTGGGTGCAAATAACGATAAACTCTGGGGACAGGTCAAGGTATTGACCACAAAACTTGGCATCGTCTATTACTGGGGCGGTGATATTGACTGGGGCGGAGGTGCTGCAGCCACACCGACCTATCCGGAACTGGCAGGCATGACTGTCGGCGAGGCAGGAGACGGACATTATGCAGGAGATGTACCGGTGTACTTTGATTCCGAATCAGGAAAAACACTCTATATGCATACCGGAACGAATATCAGTGGCAGAACGGGAGCAGAAGCTGTGGCTGTCTATACGGACACACAGACACCGGGCAACCGACTCCAGACCTTAGTCGGCGGAAAAGAGCACAGACTGACACTGGCAGCAAAGCAGAAAGATGAACTGCTGACCATTCAGTGGACGGCAGAAAGTGAAGAAGCAGCAAAGAACGATGTCAACAGTCTGCAGATCAGTGATGCGGATAATGGGGAAAAGTATGAACTTCATCTGCTGGATCATGAGGTAAGTGTGGAAGAACAGCAGGATGCCAATGCAAATCTCACCTATGACGCACAAAGCGGCAAGGCAGAGCTTGTCATTGCATTTACGGACAGCAGTGCATTTCAGCGGACATGGAAAATCACCACGAAACAGGTAAGCAATGTCATATTATATGATTTGGAAACCATGCCGGAGATTTCAGAGGATACTGCTGTGAAAGTACAGGATAACCGGATGATCGTAAATCTGAAAGGTACGGAAACCGGAAAATATAATAAAGTATTATTTACGGCAGTGCCGAAGGATGAAACGAAAGAATCCGTTCTTCTGTATCAGATCAAAACACCGGTCGGAGAAGGTGAAATAAGCTTTGACCTGCCGTATGATTTGGAAAGCGGGGATTATACCCTGCGGATTACGGCATCGGATGATGAGAGTAATTATTATTCCGCTGTGGATAAGGATTTTTCCTATAAGAATCCGAACCAGCCGGAGCAGCCGCAGAAAGTAACGGTACAGGCAGGCGGTAACTGCCGGATGCAGCTTGATATTACAAAGCCGGCAGAGGACATTGACGGCTATCAGGTATGCGTCTATGATGCATCCGGAACTGAAGTGGCGGGACTTGGAAATCTGATGTATACAGCGGATGGAAAATCGGTGCAGTATGATGAGGACGGAAAAATCATAAAAAGCCGTGAGGCGGAAAATAATGTTTCCATCCTTGCAGGTGGACAGTATACTTATACGGACAATGAAACCGGGGAAGAGAAAACCGTCGGACTGGAAGAAGGAAAAAGCTATGCAGCAGGAATCCGTACCTGGAAGTGTTCGGATGATGGAAAAATAATATATTCACAGGAAAAACGCACAAAATCCATGATTATGCCGGAAGTCACGACAACCGTGATCCGGGTAGAATCGGATTTGCAGACGGTTTCCGTAAAGGAAGAGAGAATAGATACAAATGCAAACAAAGTAGAATTTTCCACTCCGTATTACCGGTCCAAGGATCTGACATTTACCGTAAATGCAGAGGATAAGATAACCGGAACATGGAAGCTGGATGGCGGAAACCGGGAAGAGGACTGCGGAAAAATAACGGATGACGATCATGCAGAGATTGCACTGGAAAATCTGGCACAGGGCGGACATACCCTGGAAATTACGGGAGTCAACAGCCATAAAGATGCGGTCAGATACACTTATACATTTGGCATTGACAGTGAAGGACCGAAGCTTCTGATTTCCAGTCCGGTCAGCGGTTCCGTATTTGACGGAACTTCCGGAGAACTTCTGATACAGGGGCTTACGGAAGAAGGAACAAAACTTACCATTACAGACAAAGAATCCGGAAAGGTTTATCTTAATAAAA
>FR900179.1:0-6388 GCA_000437755.1 Roseburia sp. CAG:303 | reverse complement strand
CGGATCATTCCGGACTGTTTGAAGAAAGTCTGGTCATGGATACGGAAAATATTTCTCATACTCTTGTGGTTACGGCAGAGGATTCTGTTGGAAATACAACGAAAAAAGAAATCGGCCTGATAAATTCGGCTTTGGGAATGATAGAATCGCTGGATATTTATTCTGAAAATATGTTGGTAACAAATAAAACCTTATCTTCCGGCGGAACATATTCCCTGCGGCTTCTGGCAAATCTGACGGATGGAAGAAGGCTGGATATCACAGAGTCTTCCCTGGTCGAATGGAAACAGAATACGATAGAGGGAACGGCAGAACTGAAGGAAGAAAATGGAAAAATCGTATTGAGAACCGGGGCAGATGCTACAGGTATGCTTACTGCGAGATTCCAGATCAGCGATGCGGGGGCATATTCCGTATCAGCGGGATACAAGGCATCCGGAGAGGTAACTTTAACGGATGAAAATACAGTCCTGATTCTTCCGGAAGAAAATTATTATACGGGAAATGAAGTAAAACCTGTTCCGAAAGTATATTATAAAGGAACACTTCTGACAGAAGGTGTGGATTACAGCATTTTCTATGAGAATAATACAGAAGTAACGGACACGGAGAAAAAAGCGGAAGTAACCATTACCGGACAGGGAAATTACAACGGAAATGTTACAAAAACATTCAATATCATATATTTAGACAGCAGTGATACCTATACCGTAACGGAAATCAATGGAGAAAACGGATGGTATACCACAAAAGTGGAGATTACACCGAAGGATGGATATGAGATAGCGGATTTGTCACAGGATGACCAGGCACAGGAAAAGAGTGGAAATTATCGGACGGAAGCAATTGAAATCAGTGCGGAAGGAGAAAATGTGCAGGAATTCCGGATTCGCAGAATATCGGATCTGGCGGTATCGGATAAGCTCCGGTCGGAGATAAAGATTGACCGGACGGCACCGACAGGCAGCATATCCCTGAATGAAAAGGCATGGAATACATTCCATACCGTGACCGTATTCCGGCCATACCGGCTGACAGAGAATCTGTTCCGGGTGGATGCCATGGATGCGGTAAGCAAGGTTGCAGGAATCCGCTATTTCCTCGCAGAGGATAGTGTGTATGCGGATGTACAGGAAATGTTAGATGCTGCACCGGACTGGCAGGCATATGACAGCAGCAATCCGCCGGAAGCAGAAGAAGGAAAGAAGCAGACCATGTATGTGAAGATTACGGACATGGCAGGAAATGTCACTTACCTTAATTCAGACGGAATCCTTGCAGATACAACGGCACCGGTAATAAGCGGAGTACGGATAAAAGAGGATGACAGTCTGAAACCGCTGCAGGCAGACATTGCATTTACAGTAAATGAAGCAGGAACGTATTATTACGCACTTGTGACGGAAGGCATGGAAGTGCCAGAGGCAGAACAGATCATATCCGGAGAGACANNNNATCATATCCGGAGAGACAGAAGCCATAACCGGATCAGGAAAAGTCACAGAGGATCAGGCTGGAAAAGAAATCAGTATTACCGTACGGGGACTGCATAAAAATACAGAGTATACACTGTATGTTATGGCAGAAGATCAGGCGGTGAATATCCGCACCGGTGAGCGGGACGCAAATCGCAGCGGTCTTATGACGGCAGAAAAGCCGGTAAGAACACCGGATATCAGGACAGAGATCAGCCAGCCGGAGATGGTATTTGAGCTGCCGGAAACAGTTTTCTATACCGGAAGTGCGGTAACACCGGATCTTATGATTAAAAATGGTGACATTGTTTTAACAGAGGGTGTGGATTACATACTTACCTGGGAAAATAATGTGGAAATCTCAAAGGAAAACAGTGCGAAGGTAAAAGTCACAGGTATGGGTGATTATACCGGAGAAAAAGAACTTATATTTAACATCTGCTATATGAGTGATGAAGGTACATGGAAGATAGCCGGAAATGAAGGTGAGGACGGATGGTACCGCAGTGTGGCAGTAGCGGCTGAACCGGGATATCGGGCAGAGCCTGAAATAATCGTGGAAGAAGGAGAACAGGAAATATCCTTCCGCATAAGAAGAACAGAAGATCAGGCACTTTCAGATCTCATCACGGTACGGATAAAGGCGGATTACACAAGCCCGCAGGGAACATTAACCATAGCAGGTCAGGAATGGAACGGATTCCGTGAAGAGGCAGGAGAGATACAGGCAGGTCAGAAAAAATATCCGCTTGCCATAACAGCATCGGATAAGCTGAGCGGAATTTCCTCGGTTTGCTACGCAGTATCGGAAAAAACGTATAAAAATACCGATGAACTCAGCCAGGCAGAGCTTACCTGGAACAGCTATGAAGCCGGTAAGTCAGAGTTTGCGGCTGTGGACGGAATGACTGTGTATGTCAGAATCATCGACAGGGCAGGAAATGTAACTTATATAAATTCCGGCAGATTTGCGGTGGATGATTCCGGAGAAGAAACAACACCGGGAGAGACACCGGAAGAAACGACGCCGGGAGAGACAGAAATGCCGGGGGCTGTAACTACAGCAGCAGAACGGATGACCGAGCAGACAACGAAACAGGAAAAGACACAGGAAACAACACAGAAACGCAGGGAAACTGCAAAACAGGAAAAATCAGAGAATACAGGAGATAATGCCCATACGGGTATCTGGCTCATGATTCTTGGATTTGGTACGGCAGGAATACTCGCCGGAAGACAAAGAAAGAAAAATGTAGAATAAAACGGGAATCCCCTTTCGGAAATTTACGTCCGGAAAGGGGATTTTTCGGTGTGTGACAGGTGTGCCTGGAAGTGGAACAATCCTGTCACATATTGAAAGCACCGGTGAAATGTGTATAATAATGGTATGGCAAAAAGTGAAAAGAGGGGAGAGTTTATTTACTGTTTTGTCAAATAAAACAGGAAGGACTCATTTAGAAAATGAGACGGGTATGTTTATGAGGAAAAAACATATGAAAGCAATAGCCCTTGGCATGGCAGCCGTGATGACGGTAACACCTGTATGCCCCGCTGTATATGCCGTGGATACGACCGCACAGATGGGAACTGAAGTCAGGGACAGCATGCACAACATCAGCGGAGATCTGACGGTTACGTCATTTTTTAATGAAAAAACCAATGCGGTATTATTTCAGGATGGCGATACCTACAAGTTCAGATTCCACAATACATCCAATGGCCAGTATAACTATGAAAACTATGTCATAGGAATAATAGGAACAGCCATGGATGCCTACACAGGTTTTCTGGATGAAGTAGCTATATTAAGAGCCGATACCTGGGGCTGGGGTGGAGGAATGAGTGATTTCGTCACACCGGATGGAAATGGAAATCAGATTCAGTTTAACACGAATATTGAGTATGAAAATAATGTGTTTGAATCCATGATGCAGGAAGGTGCAGACTGTGAGGTTATCTTAAGAAGAGTCGGTGACACCATTATCTATTCTGCAAAAATCGGTGATTATACTGCAAGTTCGCAGATGACATCAGGAATCACACTTCCGGAAGACTGTTATATCTTCTTTACCGGAGAAAATTGCAGTTTAACCGGATTTGAAACAGAGTACACCAGAAACAATGAACAGACCTCTACAGATGCTCCGGAACAGACAGATACGGATGCATGGGAAGAAACCACAACAGAGAAACCGGATTCCGGTACAGGGGATGAGGATACTGCACAGAAGGTAACGGATAAGATCAGTGGCGATCTGACAGTAGGAATGCTTTTTGATCATAAGACGGATATGGTAGTGTTAGATGAAAAGTCAACTTATACATTCCGTTTTCACAATAAGTCTGTGGGAGCAGAATGCTGGGATAATTTTATTGTAGCGATTGTTGGTGCAGATCCGCAGAATTATACCGGAATGGATCAGGAAATACTTGTGCTTCGTGCCGATGCTTTTGGCTGGGGCGGAGGAATGTCCGACTTTTTAAATCCGAATAATACATATGATAATGTGCTTCATTTTAACACAGATATTACCGATGTTGATGCATTTGAAAAAGAAATGCAGCAGGGTATGGACTGTGAGGTTACAATATCCAGGGATAAAGATATTCTTATCTATCAGGCAAAAATAGGAAATCATACGGTAGAACTTACTGCTGTGTCAGGACAGACCTTACCGGAAAAATGTTATTTGTTTTTTACCGGCGAGGAATGTGAATTGACCGGATTTGAAACAGAATATTCAGCTGAATCCATAACAGCAGATGTTTTAACTGTAGAAGATATTCCGGATAAAGCACTTTATGCGGATATTCTGAAAGCAGCAGACAGAAATGGTGATGGTATTATTCAGAAAGCAGAAGCAGAAAATGTGTATTCTTTAGAAAATTATTATGAAACCATTGAGGATTATACAGGACTGGAATACCTTACAAATCTGGAATCCATAGATCTGCATGCGGATTTGATGAATACGGATGAAACGGTAACACTGCTGAAGAAATTGTCTGAGTTGAAGAAATTAAATTCGATACAGCTGCCAAATGGTTTTGAAGCGGATGAAGAAGTGATGAAGATAATCTACAATATGCCATTATCATCACTGTCTGGTCTGATTGTGGATAATGAGAAATTATTATGTCCGGAAGGTACAGAAGATATGCCGTTTTTCCAGTCGATTTCTTATCTGTCGATAGCAGTCCGGAAAGATTTTTCACTTTCAAACTTGTCTAATCTGAAGAATCTGGAATCACTTAGCATGTATTTGTTACAGGATGTCAGGATTACAGATATAGATACTCTGAATAATTTAGAAAAGCTGGAGACTTTTTATCTGAATGGAAATCTGTCAGGTATAGATATTACATCGGATGCACTGAAATACATCAGAAGTCTGGGCATATATAATTCTAACTCTTCAGAGCAGAAAGGAACTGTTGATACAAAACTGCTTGGTAACGTACGCTGGCTCAGTCTGAGCAATATGAAGATTAGTGGATCACTTGATGATATAAACAAAGAAGTAAGTTATATTTCAATGTATGACTGTAAACTTCCTGGTGATGCGACAACGGTTGATTTATCAAAGTTTACCGGATTATGGGATTTATCTCTGAATTCCATGGGACTGACCGAAGTAACAGGACTTGATAAATCAGAAGATTTACAAACTTTGTCTTTGGCAGATAATAAACTGACAAAGATAACAGGACTTGATAAACTGGACAATATAAATTCTCTGAATTTGAGTGGTAATGAATTATCAGAAGTTCCGGCATTATACAAATATCCATCCAATATATATCTGCAGAATAATAAGATTACAGATACATCAGCATTGGGAACACTTAAAAATGGAAATTATGTATCTGTATTGGATCTGTCCGGAAATCAGATTACTTCTGTAAAAGATGCCAATCTTGTTTCATTAACTGCCCTGTCCGATATTAATAATCTGAATCTTGCAGGAAACAGACTTACTGTTGATGAGGTAAAGGGATATGTACCGGAGAAATGCAGTGCGGATATCTCCTGGCTTGCAAATGCAACATCGGTTCAGGCAGCAGGTCAGAGTAATGTATATACCTGGGTAAACAGTGAGTTAATTGCGAGTGATATTGATGAACGTCTGGGTTATATATCTTCAGATTCGACACTCTGGCTTGAATATTATACAACTGCAGAGTCCGTTCTTATTGAAGATGAATTACTGGAATACATCCGCGGACTGGAACGCAAGGTATCCATTACAATTAATTATGTGGATGCTGAACATGATATTGTAACCGGTGGTGTAAAATGTGAATTTTCAAATGTTCCGGAAGAAGTGAAAGAATTTACGATATATAATAAAGTTGTACAGTTAGTTCCGGCATCGGAAGAAATACAGAATGCTTTTGGTACGGATTGTGTATATGCCGGATTTAATCTTGAAAATAGAAATCCATCCTATGTTACAGTTACAGATTTTTATTACATTAGTTCATACAATGTATATGCTTATGATAATTCACAGCTGAAGCGTATTGCGAAACAGGTATCCTGCAGCAATATCGTGAAAAACATAAAAAACGGAACTTATCCTGCGGAAGGTTATTATTATGTTCCTGCTGCACAAGATACTTATTATAATTATACGGAAGAAACAGGAAAGTACACAGATCCAATGAAGAGCCAGGTGGCTGCTATGGATAATGAAGCTTTCTTAAAGGCAGTAGAGTCTGCTGTAGAAGGTGATGAAATTACAGTCACAGTGCAGCAGAATAATATTATGGGAGAGGTATGGAATGCGATAATTGAAAAGAAATTATCTGTGAATCTGCAGCATGTAAATGACGAAGGAGAAATTATCTACAGATGTCATTTTAATTATGCGGATATGAAAGAGATAGACAAAGATAATTACATAACTATA
>FR900178.1:20114-21639 GCA_000437755.1 Roseburia sp. CAG:303 | reverse complement strand
TTTTGTGAGAATCAACTGTTGCATCAAGATCTGTTTTAATTTTAAATGTCAACCTATTTCAAAAATAATAGTTGACATTTGTTCCTTTTTGTTGCATAATCTAGGGGATTCGGTTTTACCGGTCTTTCATTTTATTTAGAAAAAAGGAGATTTATTACTATGTCAGAAAAAGTCACTACACTGCCAAAGCAGGCAGTATCCATTGAAACGATTGTGATTGTGGGTATCTTTACTGCCCTTTCCGCTGTTATATCAGCATTACCGATTGGTATCAAGATACTGGGTGTACCTGCAACTCTCCAGACATTTGCCATGGCATTCCTGGGATTTGCACTCGGCCCGGTACTCGGAACAGCCTCATGCGGAGTCTATATCCTGATGGGATTAATCGGACTTCCGGTATATAACGGATATACATCCGGTCCTGGTGTTTTATTCGGGGTAACCGGAGGATTTCTGTTTGGATTCCTGTTTCTTTCTTTTTTAAGCGGTGTCGGCATGAAATTTACAAAGAAAGATTATTATCCGGTATTAAAAAATATTATCGTCATTGTTTTCTCACTTATCGGACTGGTAATCTGTCATCTGCTCGGAAGTGCACAGTTTTCCGTTTTATGCCATAAGACATTTTCAGAGAGCTTTTTACTTGTATCATTGCCATATATTCCAAAGGATATTGTTTCTGTCATCCTTGCTTATGTCATTGCAGCATCTGTACGGAGCGCTCTTTCCAAAGCAAAACTTCTTCCGGAATCCATCCGGTAGAAAAAAACCGGGGCAAGACTTTCCTGCCCCGGTTTTTTATTTGCCACATCTTATCCAATCAATACCGTTTTCTCTTCCATCTGCTGTAATGCCATCTGCACCATTTTCTCCAGTCCTGCCTTTTTAAGGAAAAATAATCCTGATACAGGTCCCTTTATTTACTTCACTTTCTATCTCAATCTTTGCATTATGGTAAATCGCACCATGCTTGACAATGGATAATCCGAGTCCGGTACCTCCGATTGCTTTGGAATGACTCTTATCGACCCGGTAAAAGCGTTCAAATACACGTTCGATATCATTCTGTGGAATTCCGATACCGGTATCACTGACCGTAAGGATTACCCTCTGTCCGCTTTTTCTGCCTTCCTCTACCAATACGGACACCGTACCGTTTTCCTTATTGTACTTTATGGCATTTTCAATCAGGTTATGAACCATCTCGTTTAAAATCTGACGGACACCGTATACCACGGCATTACAGCCGGATGAGGTAACACAGATTTTTCGTTTCTGTGCAAGTTCCTGAAGATAACGGATATTTTCCGATACAATATCCAGAAGACATACCTCTTCTTTCTCGAGTTCGACCTGATTATCATCCAGTCTTGAGATCTTGATAATGTCTTCTACCAGATGTATCAGGCGCAATGCCTCGGTATGAATAATTCCGGCAAAATTAAGCATATCCTCTTCTTTTACAATGCCGCTTTCCATAATTTCTGCATATCCGGAAATCGAAGTAAGAGGGGTTTTCAGC
>FR900178.1:19145-20079 GCA_000437755.1 Roseburia sp. CAG:303 | reverse complement strand
GGAAACATTCGCAGAAAATTCGCGCCGCAGTTCATCCCGCAGTTCTTTCTCTGTTTCATCAATAATTACAATTACGGCACCGGTAATATCCGTACCGATGATGACCGGACTTGCAATAACCTGATAAACTCTCTGGTGCAGATGTATCGTACTTTCGGAACGTTCTCCCTTTAATGCCAGTTCGATCTGACGGATAATGCTTTCGTTTCTGTTAAATGCAATAAAATTATGTATTCTTCCGGTTGTCTCATTGATATCCAGCAGTTCTTTTGCACTCCTGTTATAGGACAGTACATTTTCACCGGCATCTATGATAATCAGTCCCTCACTCATGTTCTGGGTAATGGCTTCAATCTCGCTTTTGGAAGATTCAATGTTTCTTATTTGCTCTTCAATTACATTTTTCTGTTTATTAATTTTCCTGATAAACGGATAAAGCTCTTCATAAATGGAATCATCCGCATTCAGGCTGCTATCATCAAAATTAATCCGGTTAATCGGTTCTACAATCTTCTTTGTCTGCTGTCTTGAAATAAGAAACGAAAATATCAGTACCAGAAGAATAATCACGATCAATTCGGGTAAAAGTTCCAGCATCTGTGAAAATTCGGAATTTTCTTCCATGGCAATTCTTAATATGGAACCGTNNTGGCAATTCTTAATATGGAACCGTCATCCAGCCGTTCCGCATAATAATAAGTCTTGACGGACAGGGTATTGGAATGTCTGGAACTTCTTCCGCTTCCCTCATTTACTGCCTGTATCACTTCCGGACGATCCATATGGTTGGACATCCCATCAATCTCATCCGTCGGAACTTCACTATCATATAGAACACTTCCATCCGGCGAAATATAGGTAATACGGTAATCTGTCTTATTATCCATTTCTTTCAGGAAAGATACCCCACCGCTCTCCACGGACTTCCGGAGCA
>FR900178.1:16012-19098 GCA_000437755.1 Roseburia sp. CAG:303 | reverse complement strand
TGCGAAGCCGGCGTTCAAAATTCTGATAATCCATGATCGTTGAAACAATCGCAACAATAAATATGGAGATAACCGTCAGAATACTCATGGTTTTAAATATTCGTTTTCTCATGGCTTTGCTATTTTATACCCCACTCCGCGGATGGTTTCGATAATATCACCTGCGTTTCCAAGCTTCTGCCTGAGTGTACGCACATGGACATCCACGGTTCTTGTCTCACCATCAAAATTATATCCCCAGATTTTAGACAGAATCTTATCCCGTGTAAGAACCATATCCATATTATCCAGAAAATAATTTAATAATTCAAATTCTTTGTATGTGAGAATGACCGGTTCGCCATCCACCTTGACAATATGTCTGGACGGACTGACATACAGATTGCGTATCTGGTATTCTTCTTCTTTTTCATCCTGAGCCATCCGGCGAAGCATCGCTTTGACGCGCGCAATTAACTCCATCATGCCGAACGGTTTTGGAATATAATCATCTGCACCCGCATCCAGTCCGATTACTTTATCATATTCACTTCCCTTTGCCGTCAGAAGAATGACCGGAAGCCGTTTCAGGCTTTTATCTGCCCGAATTTTTTTCAGAATACTGAGTCCGTCCTCATCCGGAAGCATAATATCCAGTAAGAGCAGATCCGGAACTTGTTCCGACAGCTCTTTCCAGAATTCAGATGCCCGTTCAAACCCTTTTGTTTCAAGCCCGGTATTGTTCAGGGTATATACTACCAGATCCCGGATATTCTTCTCATCTTCTACAAGATATATCATAATATTCTTCCTCGTTTACTGACATTTTTCGTGTACCCCTGTAATCGAGTACGCAACCCATTCGACAATATTGGTTGCATGATCTGCAATTCGTTCAAAATATTTCGCAACCATAAGCACATCTGTGAGATATTCCCCGTCAGCAGAACCATTTCCAATCATCTCAATGACTTCTGTCTTTATCTGTAAAAACAGGGAATCCACATCGTCATCATGTTTCATGACATCCCTGGCAATCTCCAGATCATTTTTTACAAATGAATCAATACTTTTGGTAACCATATTCGTTGTGGCATCCGCCATCTTTTCCAGATCTTCCAGACGGCTATCCCCTTTTCGCAGGAATTTTGCCATCTCTGCAATATCGAGTGCCTGATCCCCGATTCTTTCCATATCAGAAATCATCTTCAGGGCAGAAGATACTTCCCTTAAGTCCGTAGCCACCGGCTGCTGCATCAGAAGCATTCTCATGCACATATCCTCAATCTCACGTTCTTTCTGATCAATCTCGCGTTCCGTATCTGCCACATTTTTTTCAAAAGTTTCATCTTCCATAATTGCACGGATTGCATTTGAAATTGCATTTTCACATAATGCCCCCATCTTTATCAATTCAACATTCAGGACATCTAACATATCATCAAATCTGTTTCGCATTTTTTCTCTCCATTCCTTCTGTAAATTTTAATACTCCATGATATTTTATATCATGGAGTTATTTTACACATATGAGGTTAAAACGAAATCAGTCGTATGTAAAATATAAGTTAAACTATGCTTCGTCACCAAATCGTTCATTAATCGCATCCAGATGCTGCTTATTTAACAAAACTGCCACGGTAGCCGGATTAATGATGAATCCTGTCATGCCCTGCCTGTACACATCATAGATCTGATTAAACTTTAATGGCATGAACTGCATGGTCTGTTCCGTAATCTTATTCATATTCTGATACTTTATAAATTCATTCAAATCGGTAAACAGTGGAACAAATACATCCCCGTTCTGATTCTTCACCTGATAAAATGCAATCTTCTGGTTTCCTTCTTCATCCGCCTCGCCAACTGCCTTGGATGGAACAAGATAGGTTGCTCTTGCGATGTTTACCATCATCTCTTCCTCAAACTGCTTTGCGATTACGCGTTCTTCCTGTGTTTCTGCTGTTCTTACCGCCTGCATGAAATAGATCATGCTGATCTGGAGTGTCGGATTCTCGACCGGTGTCGGCACACCTTCCTTTAGCTGTCTGGTTACGATATGCTCTATCTGGATATTGTGTTCTTCTTCTCCGCGGAAGCATACCATATTGATGCCTTCTACAATCAGGGTTGTCAGGAATGCAAGGATACTGGTTCTTGCCACTTTCTCCACATGGAGCATCATCTTATCTTCTTTATAATCGTCTACAAAATCCAGCGCCGGTTTTTCTTCAAAGAAAATGAATGCCTTGTCATCAAAGGTCTCCGGATCACATTCTGCATATGGCTGTTTTGTAAAATCGCACATAATTACATAATATTCATCAATTGCTGGTAACTTTCTAATAAATTCCTGTTCTGTCATAGTTTCCTCTCATTTCCGGCCCCTGGCCTTAATTATTCGTATTCATCTATTTTACTTCATTCTTTCTTATTTTGCAAGAAAAAAGTGCCATCGGAGGGAAAAGTACAGGTGTAACCGATGACACTTTTTTCAGTGTGATTGAAATCACAGAAAATATTATATTTAATTGATGTTAAGTATAAAAGCAGATTTATGTTAAATAAAGGTAAACCCTGTTTTAACCAAATCTTCCGGTAATATAATCTTCCGTCTTCTTATTTTTCGGCATGGAGAAGATCTGTTCCGTAGCACCGGTTTCGATCACTTCCCCCAGTAAAAAGAATGCTGTGGTATCTGCCACTCTGGTTGCCTGCTGCATATTATGGGTAACAATAATAATCGTGTAATTTTCTTTTAATTTTAATGTTAAATCTTCGATTTTGGAAGTGGAGATCGGATCCAGTGCACTGGTCGGCTCGTCCATCAGCAATACTTCCGGTTTTACTGCCAATGCCCTGGCAATACAGAGTCTCTGCTGCTGTCCGCCGGAGAGTCCGAGTGCTGACTTCTTCAGACGATCTTTTAATTCATCCCAGATTGCGGCATCCCGCAGGGATTCTTCCACGATCTGATCGAGCTGTGTCTTATTTTTAATGCCATGTGTACGCGGACCATAGGCGATATTATCATAAATACTCATCGGAAACGGATTTGCTTTCTGGAACACCATACCAACCCTTTTTCTTAAAATATTCACGTCCAT
>FR900178.1:15693-16003 GCA_000437755.1 Roseburia sp. CAG:303 | reverse complement strand
AAATATTCACGTCCATGGTTTTGCTGAAAATATCTTCTCCGTCGAGCAGCACTTCTCCATCTATACGACAGCCTTCTACCAGATCATTCATACGGTTCAGTGATTTTAAAAGTGTACTCTTACCGCATCCGGAAGGTCCGATAAATGCGGTCACTTCATTTTTTCTGATGTTCAGGTTAATATTTTTTAATGCATGAAATTCTCCGTAATGTAAATTCATATCTTTGATTGCAAATTTATAATCCATATTATTCTCCTATCTGTTCTTCTTCCTGATCAATGTGCTGGCAATAAAATTTGACAAAAGGTT
>FR900178.1:11832-15680 GCA_000437755.1 Roseburia sp. CAG:303 | reverse complement strand
CAAAAGGTTGACCGCCAGTACGAGCAACAATAATATAACAGCCGTTCCATATGCCTGTTCCATGGATAATCCTTCATTAAACAGTACATACATATGGACTGCCAGGGTACGTCCGGAGCCCATCAGGGAATCCGGTACTTTTGCGACAGAACCTGCCGTATAGATAAGTGCAGCGGTTTCGCCGATAATTCTTCCGATGGAAAGAATGACACCTGCCAGGATTCCGGGAATTGCCGATGGCAGGATCACCCGGAATACGGTTCTTAATTTTCCGGCTCCCAGTCCAAAACTTCCCTCCCGGTAAGAATCCGGTATGGACCGCAGTGCTTCTTCCGTCGTTGTCATAATCGTCGGAAGAACCATGATGGCGAGGGTTAAAGAACCTGCCAGCAGGGAATAATCAAATTTGCAGGCTACCACAAAGAACAGATAGCCGAATAAACCAAATACAATGGATGGAATACCGGATAAAGTTTCTGACATTAAACGGACAACCTTGACCAGTTTATTTCCTCTCTTTGCATATTCTGTCATGTATACCGCTGAGAAAATACCGATCGGAACTGCGATAAGCAGTGTTACGACAATCGTAATCAGTGTATTTATTAAGGCAGGAACAACGGATGCATTTTCACTGGTATATTTTGCTTCAAACATCTGCGGGGTAATATTCGGAATTCCCCGGTACAGAATATACACCACAATTGCAATCAATGTACCTACGGTAAGAATTGCAGCAACATTTACAATCAACCGGATAAGCAGTGAAAGCTTATGATATTTTAAATCCATTTTTAATTTTTCCATAAGACAGTCCCTCCTAATTCTGCTTTGCCGCTTTATTTTTCACAACAGAAAATGCAAAGTCAATCATTAATATAAATACGAATAATACAACGGCAGTTGCAATCAGGGCCTCTCTGTGAAGTCCCTGTGCGTAACCCATCTCCATAACGATATTGGAGGTAAGGGTTCTTACGCTGGAAAGCAGTCCTTCCGGCATGGCAGGAGAGTTTCCTGCAACCATGATAAGTGCCATGGTTTCACCGATTGCACGGCCGACACCAAGAATCACAGCGGATAAAACACCCGATTTTGCAGCCGGCACGATAACACAGAATACGCTGTGCTCATGTGTTGCACCGAGTGCAAGAGAACCTTCATAATAAGAAGACGGCACTGCATTTAAGGAAGCTTCCGTGACATTGATAATGGTAGGAAGGATCATGATTCCAAGAAGTATGGAAGCTGCCAGGATTCCTTTTCCGCTTCCGCCGTACAGATCCTGGATAATTGGAACGATTACAACCAGTCCGAAGAAGCCATATACGATGGAAGGAATTCCTGCGAGTAATTCAATTGCCGGTTTTATAAAACGATAGATTTTTCTATTACAAAATTGTGACATGAATATAGCGGTTAAAACTCCGATCGGAATACCGATAATCATTGCTCCCGCAGTTACATAAATGCTTCCAAGTATCATCGGAAAGATACCGAATACTTCACTTAACGGCTTCCATTCTTTTCCCAGAAGGAAATTAAAAGGTCCTATTTTTGCTATGGTTGGAATACCATTTGCAAACAGAAAGATGCAGATAAGTGCTACTGCCAGAATGGATACACATGCTGCTGCAAGAAACAGATATTTCATTACAATTTCTTTGAGATTTTTCATCTTTTATCCTTTCCCAGTAAAATAGCTGTCATATGGCAGCTATTTTCTTTACACCTGATAAATTGAATTGTTATTATTTTACATCTGCCCATTTGGTAATTGTTCCGGTATAAATACCTTTTACCTGATCAGATGTGATATTAGAAAGTTCATTGGTTTTATTTACAATGACTGCAATACCATCCATTGCGATTGTTGTTGCCGTAAGTTCTGCTTTTTCCTCATCCTTTAATTCACGGGATGCCATACCGATATCATAAGTTCCTGCAATCGCATTTGTCATACCTGTTGTAGAATCAGACTGCTGTAATTCGATTGTAATATCAGAATTTACTTTTGCATACGCTTCGATTAACTTTTCCATAACAGGTGATACAGAACTGGAACCACCAACTGTAATCTTTCCGGATACACCATCTTTCTTCTGGTAAGCAGCTGCGGAATCATCGCCGATATAACCTTCTTTGCTAATGATTTCCTGTCCTTCTTTGCTCATGATGTAGTTGATGAATTCTTTTGCTGCATCGCTTGCATCGGATTTTACTGCAACGTTAAACGGTCTTGCTACTTTGTAAGAACCACTCTTTACATTGTCTGTGGTTGCCTCAACACCATCGACCTTTAATGCCTTTACATTGCTCTTTAAAGCACCTAATGATATGTAACCGATCGCACTCTCATTTCCTTCTACCGAAGTAATCATGACAGCGGTACTGTTTGTTTCCTCAGCACTTGAGATTGTATTATCAACTTTCTTTCCGTCAGCATTCTTTTCTTCGATTCCGAACAGTTCAATAAATGCACCTCTTGTTCCGGAACCGGACTCTCTTGTAATAACGGTAATTGCAGAATTTTTACTATTTCCGTTATCTACACTCTTTCCGCATCCCGTAAGACCTGTTACCATGGTCATTGCTGCAAGTAATATGGCTGCTGCCTGTTTCGATTTCTTCATTTGATAAATCCTCCTAAATATCTTTAATCTCTGTTTCAGAACACTTACATGATAAAAGTTCTTCGTTAAATCCAAAAGCAGCATAATGTTAAGTATATGTAAAGTAAACAGACAAAAAGACAGCCGCCCCCGACGGGAACGGCTGTCTTTTTGTCTGTTTTTATCCACAAATCCGGTATTATACCAGTTCTGCAATGTCATATAATAATCTTTCGGTATCTTCCCAGCCAAGACAAGGATCGGTAATGGATTTTCCATAAATGCCTTCTCCTATCTTCTGGCTTCCTTCTTCGATGTAACTTTCCACCATAAGACCTTTGACCAGTTTCTTGATATCAGGAGAGCAGTTACAGCTGTGAAGCACGTCTTTTGCAATACGAAGCTGTTCTTTGTACTGTTTTCCGGAATTGGAATGGTTGGTATCTACGATAACAGCAGGGTTTGCAAGATTCTTCTCTGCATATAAATCATGTAAGAGTCTTAAATCTTCATAATGATAGTTTGGAATGGTGTGTCCGTTCTTATTCTGTGAACCTCTTAAAATCGTATGTGCCAGAGGATTTCCGCTGGTTTTTACTTCCCATCCGCGATAAAGGAAGGTATGACCCATCTGTGCTGCCACTACGGAGTTCATCATTACGGATAACGTTCCGCTGGTCGGATTCTTCATGCCACAAGGTACATCCATGCCGCTGGCAGTCAGACGATGCTGCTGATCCTCAACGGAACGGGCCCCAATTGCTACATAAGATAAGATATCGGAAAGGTAACGGTAGTTATCCGGATAAAGCATCTCGTCCGCAGATGTCAGACCGGTTTCTTTCATTGCACGAATATGAAGATGTCTGATCGCAAGAAGTCCATTTAACATATCCGGTTTTTTCTCCGGATCCGGCTGATGAAGCATACCCTTGTATCCTTCTCCTGTGGTCCTCGGCTTATTTGTATAGATACGTGGAATGATCAGTACTTTATCACTGATCTTTTCCTGTACCTTCTTCAGTCTTGATATGTAATCGATCACTGCATCTTCGTTATCCGCAGAGCAAGGTCCGATAATCATCAGGAATTTATCCGATTTTCCGGTAAATACATCTGCTATCTCCTGATCTCTTTTTGCTTTCATCTCTGCAATATCGGCAGGAACCGGATATTGCTCTTTAATCTCTGCCGGTGTAGGCAGTTTTCGTATAAATTCGAAACTCATGTTCTTTC
>FR900178.1:11626-11795 GCA_000437755.1 Roseburia sp. CAG:303 | reverse complement strand
CACCGCAATGCGGTAAGTTATTAAGCACTAAAAAGCACATTGGTGTATTATAATACACTTTTTCTTCATTTTCAATTATATTTCTATGCTGTTTTAAATGAATCTTACCAGTTCACTTACCGGTTTCCGCTTTGGAGTGTCCGGATCTTCTGCCGGATATCCGACTGCA
>FR900178.1:8167-11617 GCA_000437755.1 Roseburia sp. CAG:303 | reverse complement strand
GGATATCCGACTGCAATCAGGGCAGATATCTTCTTTTCTGCTTCTAACTGAATGGCATCGGCGATATAATCTTCATCGAAAATGCCGAGTACCACGGATCCGATTCCTTTTCCGTGTGCGGCAAGCTGGAAGGTCTGTGCGGCAACACCGGCATCAAACATTTCCCAGCCATCCTTTTTCTTTGTGGAAAAGCTTCCGTCCTTCTCATATCCGCAGTGTCCCTTGATGGTGGTTAATACCACAAGTGCCTGACAATTCTTAATAATACCGGTATTATGAGTAAATCCCATCACACCCTCTTCTGCGATTCTGTTTAAAAGATCATGGTCACGGATAATGACATATCCCACCGTCTGGCTGTTTTTCCAGGAAGGGGAATAAGAGGCAAGTTCCACAATATCTTCCAGATCAATATTGGATACCTGCTCTGTGCTATATTTTCTGATACTTCTTCTTGTTTTTATTGCTTTCATAAGATCCATGTTTTCGTCCTTCTTTCTAATCATTTTTCATTATTCATGCGCCAGTCAATGCACCGCTGCAGGTAATTGACATATTCTGGATTTTTACACATCCCCTTGCCCTGGATATCAGAAATCTTGGCAACATCCATGCCATTACAGGCAGTTGTTTTCATTACAATATTTAATGGGGCAACATCCGTATCATTGGCAATGTATGTTCCGATTCCAAACGCGACCTTCGTTTTATTTCTGAAATATGCATATAAATCACTGGCACGCTCAAAATCAAGACTGTCACTGAATAAGAGTGTTTTTGTCTTTGGATCAATGCCAAGGGATTCATAATGCTTTATCATCTTCTCTCCCCATTCATACGGATCGCCGCTGTCGTGACGGACGCCGGAGAATAAGGTTGCATAGGTCAGCTGGAAATCCCTTAAGAAACAATCCGTTGTGATGGCATCGGTCAATGCCGTTCCATTTAAGATGCCATATTCCTTTACCCAGGAATCCAGTGCATACCAGTTGGAATATGCCGGATTGTGCTTATGATTGCCCTGACCGACACACATGATCCATTCATGTGCCATCGTTCCGACCGGTGTCAGATGGAATTTCTTTGCGAGATATACATTTGATGTTCCTACAAATACGGATTTTCCTTTGTAATTCGCAGCCGCGAGTTTGGAAACGGCGAGTTCCTGTGCCTGTGCAGACAGTCTTCTTCTGAGTCCGAATTCACTGAAAAGACCGAGTTCGTAATGTTTCTCTCCTTCTTCTGACGTCAGTGCATTGATTTTTACATCCAGTCTTTTGCGGAAGCTTTCTATTAATACCTGATAATCATATGCCATACGGAAATATACTTCATTCACAATGGCAAGTGCCGGGATTTCGTACATGGAAGTATTCAGCCATGTTCCCCTTGTCTCAATCGACAGACCACATTCTGCATTATCCGTGATTTCAAAATCCTCGTATCTTGGCTGCCATAATCTTAAAAAGTCAACATACGAACCTTTGATCCATTTAATATTATGGAGATACTCCAGCTCTTCCTCCGTAAAACGCAGACTGCAATATGCACGAATCTGCTCTTTTATTTCCTGAACCATTTCTGCGGTAAAATGCACATCTTTATTTCTGCATTTAAAAGACCAGGTCGTTTTATAATCACTGAACTGGTGATAAATCGCCTGTCCCATGGAAAATTTGTACATATCCGTTTCCAGTAAACTGTTAATAATTGGTTCTAATTTCATGATTTTTGCCTTTCTTTATGCGAATTACCCACTGCCTTCTGACAGTGGGTTTCTGCTCCTGTTATTTTATAAATCTTCGTAATCGAAGTGTGGAAGTACATATCTGTCCTTGTATTTCTCGAATTTTTCCTTGAAAACTTCATTTTCTGCCTTGAGCTGATCCAGATAAATATGCGATTCAAACGCGGCATCATTCTTTGTCTGTACAATGCTTACCGCAACATTGGAACAGTGATCGGAAATCCGTTCAAAATTCGTTGTGATATCGGAGAATACAAAGCCGAGTTCAATTGTACAGACACCTTTTCTCAGACGGTTGATATGGCGTTTCTTCACTTCAATATTCAGACTGTCTATGACTTCTTCCATCGGCTCTACTTTCAGTGCCATCTGGATGTCTTCTTTTACAAATGCATCATTTGCAAGGTTAATGATGTCTTTCAGTGCCTTAATATAGACCCTGATTTCTTCTTCTGCAGCTTCGGAGAATTTCATATTCTTCTCGAAAATCTCTTTTGCCGCATCGGAAATATTTACTGCATGATCGGAAATCCGTTCAAAATCACCGATGGAATGAAGCAGTATGGACAAGGTCTTGCTGTCATCTTCATTCAGGCTCCGGCTGCTTAATTTTACCATATAAGAACCGAGTTCGTCCTCGTAGCGATCCACTTTGTCTTCGAGTTCCACAATTTTCTCTGCCTTATCTTCCCGGTAATCAAAGAGAAGATCCAGTGATTCAAAGATGGCTTCCCTTGCCAGCTCGGACATCTTTGCAGTTACCTGTCTGCAGTGATCGGTAGCCAGTCCCGGTACATCCAGAAATCTTTCGTCCAGAAGTTCAAAATCCTTGCTCTTTCCGTTCTTTTCACTGACTTCCTTATCATCCCGTATGGTAAGACAGGCAAGTTTCTCAAGCATTCCACCAAATGGGAACAGCATGAGTGTTGCCGTAACATTGAATACGGTATGCACAACTGCGATTCCGGCTGCATTTGCCGCATGACCCATGAAAGAAAAATGAATCACCGCATGTAATGCATAGAATATAATCATAAATAAAATCGTACCGATAATATTAAAATACAGATGAACAAATGCTGCACGCTTTGCATTCTTCTTTGCACCGATGGATGAAATAAGTGCCGTTACACAGGTACCGATATTCTGTCCCATGATGATTGGAATGGCTGCACTGAAGTTTACCGCACCGGTTGCACATAATGCCTGCAGAATACCGACAGAGGCAGAGGAACTCTGGATGATTGCCGTAAGTACTGCACCTAATATCATTCCAAGAATTGGATTTGAGAACATGGTAAAGAGATCGGTAAATCCCGGAACATCTTTTAATCCGCTTACCGCATTGCTCATTCCTTCCATACCGGTCATCAGAATGGCAAATCCAATCAGAAGCCCGCCGATATTATGCTTCTTTTCCTTTTTGGAAAACATCAGGAAAACAATTCCGATAAATGCCAGTAACGGGGAAAACGTCGTCGGTTTAAAAAGACTTACCAGAAGACTGTCGCTTTCCAGTCCTGACAGACTCAGAATCCAGGATGTCGCAGTTGTACCGATGTTCGCACCCATAATAATATATACTGCCTGTCTCAGCTTCATAATGCCTGAGTTTACAAATCCTACTACCATAACAGTAGTTGCTGAAGATGACTGGATTGCCGCGGTTACTCCCGCACCGAGCAGGACTGCCATAATCGGCT
>FR900178.1:4975-8153 GCA_000437755.1 Roseburia sp. CAG:303 | reverse complement strand
GCCATAATCGGCTTAGCCGTTAATTTTTCCAGGATACTTTCCAGTTTACCACCGGAAAGTTTTTCCAGGCTGTCGCCTAAAAGATTCATTCCATAAAGGAATAACGCTAATCCGCCGACCAGATTCAGCACACTAAAAATATCCATTTTAATTCAATACCTATGCCTTTCTTCTTCTGAATTTTACGAAAAACTAATTTACATTTAACGCAACTGAATCCATTATATTATGATTTTTGCATTACATCAACAATATTGACAAGATTTTTCAATTTTTCACTACATACTGTAAAATCACAGATTCAGTCGTTTCAGCCGCAAAACAAGGATGTTTGCAAGGATTCCGGTAAACAGTCCTGTAATAATTCCGCAGAGAACCATATAAGGAAAATATGGTAAAACACCTTTTCCCAGAAAGAAAAATGCAGCCAGCATCTGTCCCGCATTATGAAATAATGCACCAAAAACAGCAGTAATATAAATATACTTTCCTTTTAACAGCCGGTTTATAACCACATCTGCCAAAAAACAGAGAATTCCGCCAGCCATGCTGTAAACCAGATAGACAATCTGCCCGTAAAACACGGATGCCAGAAATATCCGGAGCATCAGCACCAGAAAGGCATCCTTCGGAGAATAGCATACCAGCACGATGAGTGTAATGATATTTGCCAGCCCCAGTTTCACAAATGGCAGCGGAACCGGCATGGGAATTACCGATTCCACTACAAACAGAATAAGTGCGACGGCTGTATACAGACTTAAAACGGTCATCTTTTTTACAGACATAATGATCTCCTTTCGGTTAAATCGCACAGTTCAGCCGGTAGTACAATCCCTTCTTTTCCATAAGTTCTTTATGGTTTCCTTCTTCTGCAATTCCTTTGTTTGAGATATATAGTATGCGGTCAGCATTGCGTATGGTGGACAGACGATGTGCAACGATAAATGCGGTCTTATCTTTTAAAAGGACTTCCAGTGCCTTCTGGATCAGATTTTCCGTTTCCGTATCAATCGAACTGGTTGCCTCATCCAATATGACAATGGACGGATTCTTTAAGACAATTCTCGCAAAACTTATCATCTGCTTTTCTCCGGCGGAAAGACCGTCCCCTCTCTCCTCCAGTTCATGATAATACCCGTTTTTTAATTTGCTGATACATTTATCTGCAAAAATAAGCTCCGCGGCCCGGATACATTCTTCGTCCGTTGCGTCCGGTCTTCCATACCGGATATTATCGATTACCGTTCCCTTGAAAATAAACGGATCCTGCATCAGTACACCGACTTCTTTCCGCAGTGAGTGAAGGGAAAGACTGCGTACGTCTTTGCCATCAATACATACACTTCCTTCACTGACATCATAGAAACGGGTCAGCATATTGATCACCGTTGTTTTTCCTGCACCGGTCGGTCCAACCAGGGCAATGGTTTCTCCTGGTCTGACATGCAGTTCAAAGTTTTCCAGAATATTTACACCCGGATCATAAGCAAAAGTTACATGGTTAAAATCAACCCGTCCTTTTACATCCGTAAGTTCTTCGCTGTTTTCGGAATCATTAATTTGTACCTGTGTATCAATTGTATCAAATACCTGTTCGAGATTTGATGTTACACTGGACAGGTTCTGGATAATTGCGGCAATCTGCGTCAGAGGGCCGCTGAACAGTCCCATGTAACTGGTAAATGCCACAACCGTACCGGCATCAATCGAAGCATCCCCCTGCAGAATCAGTGCCAGGGAAATTCCATACAGACAGAGCATTCCGAGATTCCAGAAGCTTTCTACAATCGGGGTATTTAATTCATTTAACAGTACTATTTTCCACCAGGTACGGATACTGATATCATGGATATCTTTGTAAATCTCACTGTTTTTCTCCACGCGATTGTAATTCTTTACGATCTTTTCTCCCATAATGGTTTCTACCAGAAATGCCGTTCTGTTGGAAACCCTTGCCCGGTGCAGACTGAACCGTTTCCGGATCTTATATCTCAGGAAGAATACGCAGAACATCAGCGGAAGAACCGTGGCAAATACGATTGCCGTCAGCTTCGGACTGATACCGAGCATAAAAAAGCTTACTACTACGATTTTTACACAGTACACCAGAAACAGCAATACATAATTCGTAAAAAAGTTTGCCAGATCATTGATATAATCGGTCACACGCACTACGATTTTTCCATTTGGCCTGTTGTCGAAATATTCAAACGGCAGTTCCTGCAGCTTATAGAAAATCTCTTTCCGGATATCCGCAATAATATTATGCCCCACTTTTCCCATCAGTGTCTGCTGGAAATAAGTGATAACGATTTCAATTGCCGCCAGCAGTACCAGACCGGAAATCACGAGGGCTAACTGCCTGTAATCTTTCTCTTCCACAACATGGTTGATGATATAGCGCAATAACAGCGGGGAAATCAGTGAGGTGCAGGCTGCTACCAGCATCAGCACCCCGACCAGGCTGAATATCTTCTGGTAGGGCAGGACATATTTTAAAATTCTGCCAAGCTGCTTTACATCTATTTTCTTTTCAATTACTTCATTCTGAAAATAAGTATTTCTCTTAGCCATAGAATACCTCCTCTGTGCCGGATGACAGATGCTCATAATCAATCGCTGATTTTCTCTGGTTCTCCTGAATTTCATATACCTTTGCAAAATGTCCGCCGGCTTTCATCAGTTCTTCAAACGTACCGCGTTCCACGATTTTTCCATTCTGCATATAGATGATTTCATCACAGTCAACAAGTGAGGACATTCTGTGTGCCGATATAAGTACGGATTTCTCCGGATAATCTTCTTTTATGGTTTTTAACAGTTTCTTTTCTGTTCCCATGTCCAATGCACTGGTAGAATCGTCCAGCACAAGAACCGGTGCATTCTTTAACAATGCACGTGCAATGGATACACGCTGCTTCTGTCCGCCGGACAGTCCCAGTCCCCGTTCTCCAACCACGGTCTGGTATTTTTCGGAAAGCTCCATGATAAAATCATGTGCCTGTGCGTCTTTCGCCGCTTTCTCAATATAAAAATCATCGATTTCCGGTGCTGAAAAAGCGATATTTGTTTCGACGGAATTGGAAAACAGAAATACTTCCTGAAATACATAGGAAAAGCTGTCCCTCAATGAATTCAGGGTATACTTCCGGATATCTGTATCATTGATACTGAT
>FR900178.1:0-4941 GCA_000437755.1 Roseburia sp. CAG:303 | reverse complement strand
CCCCGGTCACATCATGAATCCGGACAAGCATTTTTAACAACATACTCTTTCCACTTCCTGTCTCACCCGCAATTCCAATATGTTTTCCATATGGAATATCAAGATTGATATCACTTAAAATGGAACTTCCATCCAACTCAAGGGAAACATGTGCAAAACGGATATGCGGTTTCTCCGGAGCTGTCACGGCTTTCTGATCTTCCCGGATTGCAGATTCACAGCCCATGAAAT
Source organism: Roseburia sp. CAG:303 (assembly GCA_000437755.1). Taxonomy (GTDB): domain Bacteria; phylum Bacillota; class Clostridia; order Lachnospirales; family Lachnospiraceae; genus CAG-303. The sequence continues at coordinate 4,710 of FR900178.1, read as the reverse complement.
TCATAATCTTTCCGCCTGCCACAAGCTGCTGCTGCATCTGAAAGATCGTATTATTGATCTGACTGATGTGATCCATGATTTTTAATACATATCCGGAGCAGGTTGCCAGGAAACCAACCAGCATATAGCCTTTGATAACCAGTACGGCACTGATGGCAATCGAACCAACATATGCAATCTGCTTAATAGAACTGAAGATAACTTCAAATTTTGCAGATAAACCAATCTGACGGATATGTGCATTTTTCAGATTCTCATTTGACTGATCAAATTTTTCCTTCTCCAGTTCTTCATTGGTAAAGGATCGCACCAGCCGGACCGCCTCGATATTCTCCTGTACAGTCAGATTCATGGTACTGTTGCATCCACGGATTGCCGTATAATTCACTTTTGCGATTTTCTTGAATTTATTTAACGCAACAATGAAAAATGGCATCAGAAGCAGCGGAATGACCAGCAGCCTGACATTAATCGTTGCCAGAATATAAGAGGTCAGTGCCAGTACAAAGATACTGTCCATCATATTCGGAAGCATACGGCAGAAAAAATCCTTATACATAATCGTATCGGAATTTACCGTCTGCAGTAATTCCCCGGTATTGTATTTTGCGATGGTTTCACTGTCCAGCTCCATCAGTTTATGAAATGTATCCACTCTTAAATCTGTTTCCATATTCAGTCCAAGTCTTTGCAAAGTTATATTTTTTATGTAGATTAATATAATCCGGACTATCACAAAGATGCCAAATGCAGCGGCAATGTGGAAAAACAGCCGGAAGGTCTGAGGACTGCCATATTTTCCGGAAACAAGGAAGGCAAAAATGCCTGTTGATTTTTTCTGCTCATTCCGGATAATGTAATCAATCAGAAGCTGTGACAGAAGTGGTATCATCAAATCCGCAGTAATGGCCAGAAAACTGCAAATCTGGATAATAACTGCCACAGGAAAATACTTTTTCCAGTACCGGAACCCGTATTTTATTACATCCATATTATAAATCTCCTTTCTGTTCTTTCCTTAACTATACTTCTTTTTTATTTCTGCCGCAATGATGAATACTGTTTTATAATTGATGATTTCTGCTTTATTCCACTGCATTACTGCAATTTTTACATTTTTCATATCCGGCATCTTCGGCTTCTTTTTCCGAAGAGAATAGAATCTGGTTTTTCTCCATTGGAAGATTTCCACAGTCCGTGGTATGGTATTTTCGGGAATTTCTATTTCCGATAATCCGGGACAGTGTCTCAGATTCTGTTTTCTGTTGTGCTGTCTGTGAACCGGCAGAAGAATTTTCGCGGTCTGATTTTAAACGATTGCCGGAAAGCCAGCTTTCGGAAGGAGATGCATTAAAGGTAATATTTTTTCCATCCGTAACTGCCACAATCGTACCCTGTTCATCCGTCCGGAATACTTTGATTCCCCGGCTTCTTAATTCATTTAATACTTCCTGATGCGGATGTCCGTAATCATTTCCTTCCGCACAGCTGATTACGGCATATTCCGGAAGGGCGGCATCCAGAAAGGCACTGGTGTTCGCATTGCTGCTTCCGTGATGACTTACCTTGAATACATCACAGTCAATATCAATTCCGTTTTTAAGCATATCGGCTTCCGCTTCCGCCTCCGCGTCCCCGGTAAATAAGAATTTACTTTCCCCATAGGTAATCAGCACTCCCACAGAGTAATTATTCTCATTATCTCCATAATCATAGCTGCATGGAGCAATGATTTCCACGGTCGCACTGCCTAAAGAGTACGTTTTTCCTATCTCCGGATAAGTGAGTGTATCATTCTTTTCATCGATGGCATCGATAACATCCTGCCATGTTTTGGTATCTCTTTTCCGGTCCGGCATAATGATTGTGTCGCAGTCAAAATTATAAATGACCACGTCAAGACCACCGATGTGATCCGCATCGCCGTGCGTTCCGATGGCAATATCCAGTTTGTCCACGTTCTGGCTCTTCAAGTAGGAACAGACCTGCGTTCCCTTATTATTATTTCCTGCATCAATCAGCATGGAATGTCCTTCACATTGAATCAGTGCCGCATCCCCCTGTCCGATATCCATATAGTGAACCGATAACTTCCCATTTGTTTTGACCTGCTGTGTAGTCGTTTCTTCTGCTGCTGTCTGGGAACACCCTGCTGGAAACAGCATACACACTGCTGCCAGAACGGCGGCAAGCAGTCTTTTTAAATTTGTTCTTTTTTTATTCTTATCCATAATTATTTTAACCAGCTTTCTCTGATTTCCTGTTCCATTTCTTTGATTTGTAATTCAAACTCTCTCGAAGACACTCTTCTTGCCCCCTGTCCCATAATAATAAGCTGCTCAAGTCCATCCGATGTAACCACTGTCACATCATGCTTTTTCGCCAGTTCATGCGTGGCTTTCTCAATATAAGAATCCGCAGTCTGCGCCTCTTTGGTATATACCACATGAATATTATGGTACTCCTGTACCTCGCCGGGATTTCCTTTGACTTTATAGGCATCAAATACAAGAATTACTTCTTTCTTATGATAGCCCTGGTAATTGCACAGAATATCCATCAGTTTTGAACGGGCGGCATCCAGATTATGTTTTGCCAGTTCATCCAGTTCCTTCCATGCAAAGATAACATTATAGCCATCCACCAGAAGGTACTGCTTTACCGGTTTCCGGCTTTCCCATTTTGCAACATAGGGTTTCTCCGGTTTTGGTTTCTTCTCATATCCCATTCCCTGTGTCTGGGACGGCAGTCTTCTTTTTATTGGTCCGAACGTACGTTCAAAAATCTCTTCCAGTTCTTTATCCAGAACTGCTCCTTCCGTTTCTTTCCCATTTCCCTGTTTCTTTGCAGGCTCTTCCATAGTTTCTTCTGCAGGCTCTTCCAGCCCCGTTTCCGGGTGCAGATGCATATACTGTTCTACTTCATTCCACTTTACGGTAAATCTCGCGCCGTGGGAACAAAAGACCGAACCGGTCGGGTTTTCCAGATCCGACTCACTTTCATATGCAATCTGAGCAAGCACTTCTTCCTCATTATGACAATGTTCATATCCGGCGGATTCACAGAACATTCTTCCTTTTCCTCTCGTGTAGGAAATCAGTTCCCGACTGTAATCATACATCGTGGATACCGGTGCTTTTCCTGATATAATGCTGATGTCTCCCTGTGTCTGGGGCAGTTCAAAGCTGCCGCTCATCTTCTGGATATCCGTCATTACCCTGCCAACATTTTCCGAAGGCAGTTCGATGGTAAAGTGATAATATGGTTCGAGCAGTATGCTCTGTGCCTTTTTCAATCCCTGTCTGACTGCCCGGTAAGTTGCCTGCCTGAAATCGCCGCCTTCCGTATGCTTCTGATGCGCCCGTCCGGAAATCAGGGTGATTTTCATATCTGTGATTGGAGAACCAGTCAGAACACCTGGATGCTCTCTTTCCTTTAAATGCGTCAGAATCAGCCGTTGCCAGTTTCCATCCAGAATATCCTCGCTGCAGGCAAGGGCAAACACAAGACCGCTGCCCGGTTCTCCCGGCTCTAACAGAAGATGGACTTCCGCATAATGGCGCAGCGGTTCAAAATGTCCCACACCCTCTGTCGGATTTAAAATGGTTTCCTTATATACAATACTTCCTCTGCCAAATGTTACATCCACACCAAAGCGCTCTTTCATCATACTCTTCAAAATCTCGGTCTGGATTTCTCCCATAACCTTTACATGGATTTCCTTTAACTGTTCCTTCCAGACAATCTGAAGTTCCGGCTGTTCCTCTTCAAGCTCCCGCAGTTTACGCATCATATCATGGATATCAGTTCCATCCGGAAACAGCATCTGATAAGTCAGTACCGGTTCAAGTACCGGCCGCAGGGAATCCTTCTGGATTCCAAGTCCCTGTCCGGGAACCGCCTGTGTCAGTCCGGTCACGGCGCAAATCGTACCGCTTCCTGCTTTTTCTGCCGCCTCATACTTTGTTCCGGAGTAAATTCTGATCTGATCAGCTTTCTCAGATTCTCCATTTTTATAGGTAATCAGCTGTTTTACCTTTAATTCCCCGCCGGTTATCTTCATCCAGCTGAGCCGCTTTCCGTTATCATCCCTTGTGACCTTGAATACTTTCGCCGCAAATTCCTCCGGATAGGTTTTTTCCATCGTGTATTCACAGAGATGATCCATGAACTGCTCCACACCATCCAGTTTCAGTGCAGAGCCAAAAAAACAGGGAAATACTTTCCGTTTTGCAATCATCTTTGCAATCATATTCCCTGGCACTTCACTATTATTCATATATGTTTCCAATGCATTCTCATCACAAATGGCAATACTTTCGTAAAAAGCATCCGTTCTGCATATGGAAAAATCAATAAAACCGTCTCCAAACCGGCGGTTTAATTCTTCTAAAAGATGACTCTTATCACAACCCGGCAAATCCATTTTGTTGACAAACAGAAATACCGGTATCTTATAGGTCTGCAATAATTTCAGCAGGGTCTCCGTATGTCCCTGTATTCCGTCCGTACCACTGATGACCAGCACCGCGTAATCCAGCACCTGCAGGGTACGCTCCATCTCAGCGGAAAAATCCGTGTGTCCCGGGGTATCCAGCAAAGTGCCACACAGATCCTTCCAGGTAAATTCCGCCTGTTTGGAAAAAATCGTAATTCCCCTTTCCCGCTCTAATTCAAAGGTGTCCAGAAATGCATCCTTATGATCCACAC
>FR900177.1:37616-65423 GCA_000437755.1 Roseburia sp. CAG:303 | reverse complement strand
GGTGGTAATGGCATTCGTGATGATGGTATGTTGGATTCAGCACTGGCTAATCCATTTCAGTCATTTGGAGACGAAGAATTATATCCAAGTATACAGGCAAAAGCAGCACAGCTTTGCTTTGGAATTGTAAAGAACCATCCCATGGTTGATGGAAATAAAAGATTAGGTACACATGTAATGTTAGTGTTCTTGGCATTAAATGGTTATGAGTTATCATATACACAGAAAGAACTGAGTGGCACCATCCTTGATTTGGCATCTGGTAAAATAGGAGCGGAGGATATGTTACAATGGATTATAAGTCATCAAAAGTAATGCATGAGATTATTATATGCAGTTAAGAAATGAATAATGTATACAGAGTTAAAAGACAGAGTCATCTTCGGATGGCTCTCTTACAACAAAAAATTTCAGAATGACAGATTCTGTCGTAAGATGTAAGTACAATAAAGACAACGAAAATAAAAAGCTTCTGATTGGAAAATAACTTTGAAAAACGCACATAGATTTTTCAATGCTGCAGATAGCAATTTTGGAGAGAACACTGAATAAAAAAACACAATATTTTATTCGGACGGCGAATAAGAGGAAAAATCCGTCCAGTGTCGGAATAAACGACTGCCAGTATTATGAATTTACAGATGGTGAAATGAAAGAGATAGATTTTGAACAGTTAAAGAAATATCAGAAATCAGAACATAAAGTTAGATTTATGACCGGTTTGTTGAAATATCCACATGAGAATATATTTTAATAAAAAAACAGAAGAAAGAGGTATCATTTATGCAGAAATTAGAAGTAAAATCAAATGAAAACGGGAAATATATAGAATATAAGGGTGTGGTTTTATCGTTTGAACATACCGTTTCCCATCAGTTCGGAGAATATGATTTTTTTGACATGAATCCGGCGGCACGTTCCGGAAAACCTACGCAGACTGTGGATTCTTTCCGGGTTGGTGATTTCAAAACAGAAATCGTCAGTGACAATACGGCGTATAACTTTACGTTCTGGGCAAAAGACATTGATGAAAAGAATTTTCAGATTGTTATGACCTATTGTACGCAACGCAGCGGAAATCAGGAATGTGTGGTTGGTGATATTGCACTATAACAGATAGCAGAAACGAACCATAAATGTGGTATAAAAACAATACTCTTTGAGAATACTAAAAGGGTAATCAATTTTCAAGGAGGTATCGCAATGACTCAGTTATCAGAAAAAGAATTATCTGCAATCAAGGATTTATTATCCGAGGAAGAACTTTTGGTAAAGAAATTCCAGATGCTGGCAGAACACGCACAGACACCGGAATTGAAAGAAAAAATGACACAGATATCCAATCAGCATCAGGGACATTTTAACGAGCTTTATACAAAGTTATCTTAGGAGGATGGAAAAATGGCAGATATTTATACAGAAAAAGAAATTTTAGGGGATGCACTGGCTGCACAGAAAGCTGCAACCGGGGAATTTAACACTTTTGCCAATGAGTGTGTGCATGAAGATGTACGGCAGACCATGCTTCATATTCTGTCGCAGGAGCATGATATCCAGCAGGACGTTTTCAATATGATGCATAGCCAGGGATTTTATCCGACGCCGGCGGCGGAAGAGAAAAAAGTGCAGGAAACCAGACAGCAGTTTGGCCAGAGTGTAAAATAAGAAGAAGGATCGCGCAAGCGATCCTTTTTAGTTGTTGAGATATCGGCATGAACATGNTGTTGAGATATCGGCATGAACATGGTAAAATAATAAAAGAGTCTGACCTGAAATAACACAGGAGAGAGGAGATTATCTATGTTTGAACCTATTATCAAGGATATGCCGCATATCATGCATGGCGGGGATTACAATCCGGATCAGTGGCTGGAAGTGCCGGAGGTATTAAAGGAAGATGTAAGACTGATGAAACTGGCACATGTCAATGTTGTGTCGATTGGCATTTTTGCATGGAAAGCATTGGAGCCGGAAGAAGGTGTGTATACATTTGAATGGCTGGATGAATTATTTGACCGTCTGGAGGCAAATGGCATCGGTGCATTTCTTGCCACACCATCCGGAGCAAGACCGGCATGGATGGACAGAAATCATCCGGAAGTATTGAGAATGAATGCAGACCGTGTAAGAAATCTTCATGGGGAACGTCACAATCATTGTTATACATCGCCTTATTACAGGAAAAAGACGGCACAGATGAACCGTATGCTGGCAGAACGGTATGGAAAGAGAAAAGCACTCAAACTCTGGCATGTGTCCAATGAATATGGCGGGGAATGTCACTGTCCGCTGTGTCAGGAGGCATTCCGTGACTGGCTGAGAGAACGCTACCACGATGATATTCATGAATTAAACAGCAAATGGTGGACAAGGTTCTGGAGTCATGAATTTTCACGGTTTGAGGAAATTGAGTCGCCATGCCCGCATGGAGAAAGAGAAATTCACGGATTAAATCTTGACTGGTTAAGATTTGTCACTTATCAGACAACCGATTTTATGAAAAATGAGATTGCACCACTGAAAGAAATTACACCGGATATACCGGTTACGACCAATCTGATGGGAACATTTCCGGGATTTGACCAGTGGTATCTGTCAAAATACATAGACGTCGTTTCGTGGGACAGTTATCCGGACTGGCATAATGATTATGAAAGTTTTGCGGATACTGCGGCGAAGACTGCATTTCTGCATGATTTGAACCGTTCCCTGAAACACAGACCATTCCTGTTAATGGAGAGTGCACCGAGTCAGGTAAACTGGCAAAGAGTGTGTAAGTTGAAACGGCCGGGTGTACATGAACTTGTGTCTGTTCAGGCAGTGGCACATGGTTCTGACAGTGTACAGTATTTCCAGTGGAGAAAGGGCCGCGGGGCAAGTGAAAAGTTCCACGGAGCGGTTGTGGACCATTATGGAAAAGAAGATACCAGGGTATTTCGTGAGGTAGCAAAACTGGGCGAAAATCTGGAAAAGATGGATAAAATCGTCGGTACTTATCCGGAAACGGAAGTAGCAGTTATCTATGACTGGGACAACCGCTGGGCGATTGACAATCTGCAGGGACTCAATGACAGAAGAAATTATGAGCAGACCTGCAAGAAGCACCACAGACCATTCTGGAACATGGGTATTTCTACGGATGTTAATGATATGAATCAGGATTTTTCACAGTATAAACTGGTTGTAGCTCCAATGCTTTATATGTTAAAACCGGATGTCGCAGAAAATATCCGCACTTATGTGGAAAATGGCGGAACCGTGGTATTTACTTACTGTACCGGAAATGTTGATGAGTCAGATCTCTGCTTTACGGGTGGATTTCCAGGAAATGGACTGATGGATATAGCGGGAATCTGGATGGAAGAAGTAGATCCGTTATATGATACTGACCGGAATACCATCGAAATCGCGGACGGACAGAACGGATTTTCAAAGGCATCCTATGAATGTAAGGATTTTTGCGAGATTATTCATCCGCAGGTGGATACTGAGGTACTGGCTGTTTATGGAAGCGATTTTTATCAGGGAATGGCAGCAGTGACAAAGCATACCTATGGAAAAGGCAGTTGTTATTACATTGCAACCCGGACAGAAGATGCATTTCTGGAAGATTTTTACCGGAAACTTGCAAACGAGCTGGGACTTACAAAACCACCGGTAGAAGAGATACCGGACGGTGTGTCTGTTACCAGACGCTGCGGCGACAAAAAAGATTATTTATTCCTGATGAATTATAGCGAAAAAGAACAGAATATAGTTTTAACAACAGAAGGAACAAGTCTGTTATCCGGACAGGCACAGGAAGAAATTGTACTTGATAAATATGGATATGATGTTATTGAAATAGAACGGAAATAAAACTCTGTACAGAGGAAAAACATATAAGGAGATTGGATATGTATCAGTTTACAGAAGATTGCATGGTTGGCATTACGCAGATTGATGAGGAACATCGAAGATTATTTGAGATGATAAATGAGACACAGAAGCTTTTGCAGGAGAAGCATGGTTCAGTTGCCAGTGCAAAGAATCTGGTTAAGAAGTTAAAGGAATATGCACAGGTTCATTTTGCACATGAAGAACAGTACATGGAAAAGACGAATGATCCGGAGCTGGAGATGCAGAAGACAGAGCATGCGGAATTTCGAAAGAAAATAGAGCAAATTTCGCTGGAAGATGCAGATGAGGAAGAAGCGAAAAAGATTATTTCCGATTTGCTGGAGTTTCTGGCAAGATGGCTGTACCATCATATTCTCGGAAGTGATATCATGATTGGAAAACTGGGAAGCGGAGTGGAAAAAGATCCATTTGCATTTACGGAAGAATATTGGACCGGAATCGAACTAATCGATGACGAACATAAGAAACTGTTTGATATTATCCGTGAAACGAATGACATTATCCATGCACAGTTTTTACATGATAAATACGATGAGATTATGAGAATTCTTCATGAATTACAGGAGTATACCGAGAGACATTTTAAGGATGAAGAAGATTACATGGAGCGGATCGGCTATAAGCGGATTGAAGTGCAGAAAAGAGCGCATGAGGCATTTGTAGACAAGATTAAGAAGATTGATTTGCGGGAGATTGATGATAATCAGGAAGAATATCTGGAAGAATTAATTGATTATCTGTTAAAATGGCTGTCAAATCATATTCTGAAAATGGATAAGAAAATACCACAGGCAGAATAAATTTTCAAAAGTGCTTGAAATAATTGGAAAGATCATGTATAGTATAAAATATAAGTCTGTATGACTGGCGGAAAACTGAGAAATCAGTGGCAGGAAAACTGCAGGGAGTACAGAGTGTTAAGAGCCGGCCGCCTGGGTGAGTACGAATTTGTGCGCCCGGGGCCGGCATTTTCGTGCATTGACACAGCTATGCAGACAGCGGAATGGAGGAAATCAGATGAAGATGTTATCACTGGAAAAAGAAGTATCAGAAAACGCATATCCTGGCAGAGGAATTGTGATTGGAAAGTCAAAGGACGGAAAGACAGCAGTAACCGCTTATTTTATTATGGGAAGAAGCTCAAACAGCAGAAACAGGGTATTTGTAGAAGATGGAGAAGGCATCCGCACACAGGCATTTGATCCGTCAAAATTAGAAGATCCGAGTCTGATCATCTATGCACCGGTCAGAGTGCTGGGCAACAGAACAATTGTGACAAACGGAGACCAGACAGATACGATTTACGACGGCATGGACTGCGAACTGACTTTTGAACAGTCTTTAAGAAGCAGGGAATTTGAGCCGGACGGACCAAACTATACACCGAGAATTTCCGGCGTGCTGCATATTGAAAATGGAAACTATGATTATTCCATGTCTATTTTAAAGAGCAATAACGGCAATCCGGATGCATGCAACCGCTACACTTTTGCATATGAAAATCCGGTGGCAGGAGAAGGACATTTTATCCATACTTATATGCATGACGGAAATCCGCTTCCAAGTTTTGAGGGCGAACCGAAATGGGTGGAAATCGATGGAGATATCGATACTTTTACAGATAAGCTGTGGAACAGCCTTAATGAAGAAAATAAAGTTTCACTCTTTGTAAGATATATCAATATTGCAACCGGAAAATATGAAACAAGAATTGTAAACAAAAACAAATAAATGGTAAAGGAGAAAAATAAAATGAATGAAATTCAGTTAAAATACGGATGTAACCCGAACCAGAAGCCTTCCAGAATTTTTATGGAAGATGGCAGCGACCTTCCAGTAAAAGTATTGAATGGAAAACCGGGATATATTAATTTCCTGGATGCATTTAACGGCTGGCAGCTGGTAAAAGAGCTGAAGAAAGCGACAGGGCTTCCGGCAGCGACATCTTTTAAGCATGTTTCACCGGCAGGGGCAGCAGTCGGACTTCCTCTGGACGAAACACTGGCAAAGATTTACTGGGTGGATGATTTAGGAGAATTATCCCCGCTTGCAAGTGCTTATGCAAGGGCAAGGGGTGCGGACAGAATGTCATCTTTTGGAGATTTTATTGCATTATCCGATGTATGTGACGAAGATACTGCCAGACTGATTAAGAGAGAAGTATCCGATGGTGTGATTGCACCGGGTTATACGGACGAAGCACTGACACTTCTGAAAGAAAAGAAAAAAGGAAATTATAATGTCATCCAGATTGATGAGAATTATGTTCCGGCAGAAATTGAAAGAAAACAGGTATTTGGAATTACTTTTGAACAGGGAAGAAATGAACTGGATATCAATGGGGATTTACTTTCCAATATTGTGACAAAGAACAAAGATATTCCGGAATCAGCTCTGATGGATATGAAGATTGCATTAATTACATTAAAGTATACGCAGTCCAATTCCGTATGCTATGTAAAAGGCGGTCAGGCAATCGGAATCGGTGCTGGACAGCAGTCAAGAATCCACTGTACCAGACTGGCAGGACAGAAGGCGGACAACTGGTATCTGCGTCAGTCCCCGAAGGTATTGAATCTTCAGTTTGTGGATAAATTAGGACGTGCGGACAGGGACAATGCCATTGATTTATACATTGGCGATGAATATATGGATGTGCTGGCAGATGGTGCATGGGAGAAAATATTTAAAGTAAAACCGGAAGTATTTACGGCAGAAGAAAAACGTGCATGGCTGGATGGAAACAAGGATGTTATCTGCGGATCCGATGCATTTTTCCCATTCTCAGATAATATTGAGAGAGCAAAGAAGAGTGGTGTGAAATACATTGCACAGCCGGGCGGTTCTGTAAGGGATGATCTGGTTATCGAATGTGCGGATAAGTATGATATGGTAATGGCATTTACCGGCATCCGTTTATTCCATCATTAAAATTCCGCTCAGGCATAGGATAAATAACAGGTAAACGGTAAAAGGAGAAAGAAACAATGTTGGAAACAATAAACGCATGGCTTACAAAAATCGATAATTTTGTGTGGGGCGTGCCACTCATGGTTCTTATCATTGCAGGAGGAATCCTGCTCACGGTAAGACTCGGACTGTTACAGATGAGACGGCTTCCACTGGCATTAAAGTGGATGGTTAAGAATGAGGAAGAAGGCGAAGGCGAGGTAACTTCTTTCGGTGCTTTGTGTACTGCCCTGTCGGCAACGATTGGTACAGGAAATATTGTCGGTGTTGCAACTGCAGTATGTGCCGGCGGACCGGGAGCATTATTCTGGATGATTGTAGCTGCATTTTTTGGTATGGCTACTAAATATTCTGAAGGACTTCTTGCAGTAAAATACAGAGTGTTGGATAAAGATAACCATGCACTTGGCGGACCGTTTTATTATATCGAACAGGGGATGGGACAGAAATGGAAATGGCTTGCGAAAATATTTGCATTTTTCGGCGTATGCGTCGGATTATTCGGAATCGGTACATTTTCACAGGTAAATGGTATTGCATCCGCAGTACAGAATTTCTTTGATCCGGAACAGGCTCATACCGTGGCGATTCCGGGAATCGGTACATATTCCTGGACAGTGGTAATTGCTTCCCTGATTCTTGCAATATGTGTTGCACTTGTTTTAATTGGTGGCATTAAGAGAATTTCCAGTGTTGCACAGATTATTGTACCGTTTATGGCTGTTATCTATGTGGCATTTTGCCTGATTCTGATTGTATGTAACATTACAAAAGTACCGGAGGGTATTGTAACCATCGTAAAAGCGGCATTTAATCCGTCCGCAGTAGCAGGCGGTATCACCGGCTCCATGTTAGTAGCCATGCAAAAAGGTGTGGCAAGAGGAATCTTCTCAAATGAGGCAGGACTTGGTTCCGCACCGATAGCGGCGGCGGCAGCAAAGACAAAAGAGCCGGTACGTCAGGGACTTGTATCCATGACAGGAACATTTATTGATACCATTGTTATCTGTACCATGACAGGTCTTTCCATCGTTATGACAGGTGCATGGAAGGTAGAAGGCTTAGAAGGTGTGCAGGTTACTACTTATGCATTCCAGCAGGGACTTCCGTTCCCGGATATGGTATCCGCATTTATTTTAATGCTCTGCCTGGTATTCTTTGCATTTACAACCATTCTCGGATGGGATTATTATTCAGAAAGATGTCTGGAATATCTTACCGGAGGGCATATGAAGAGTGTCATGGTTTATCGCTGGATTTATATCTTTGCCGTATTTATCGGACCTTACATGACAGTTTCCGCAGTATGGACGATTGCAGATATCTTTAACGGATTAATGGCATTACCAAATATGATTGCATTATTTGCATTAAGCGGAGTTGTAGTAAAAGAAACAAAAGATTTCTTTGAACAGAAAAAACATAAAATGTAAGAACAAAAAAAGCAGGGTCGGAATTATTTCGGTTCTGCTTTTTTTAGATGACATTGAAATACATCGGTTTGTATGATATAATATGCAATGCATTTATAATGTAAAAAATGAAAGGATTCCGGCAGGAAACGGATAAATGGACATGACACAGAAAATACAAAAAAAGAAGCTCATTTTATGGATATTAATTTTTATCTGGATGATAACAATATTTATGTTTTCCGCTCAGAATGGTGATGAATCCAGCGAACTGAGCCAGGGATTTCTGCGGACATTTATTCTGCGTTTTACACCGGATAACATTTCCGAAGATATCGTAAATATGATGGAATATATCATAAGGAAATGTGCGCATATGACAGAATATGCTGTTTTTGGTATTCTGGTTTTCTATCAGATAAAATTATACCGGTTATTTGAAAAAGAATGGAACCGGATAGTTATGGCAGTAATATGCGTTATGATTTATGCATCCACGGATGAAATTCACCAGCTTTTTGTAGGCGGCAGAAGTGGAAGATTTACTGATGTACTGATTGATACGGCAGGCGGTTTTATCGGTATTATGGCAGCGGCTTTTATCGCAGCAGGACATCATGGAAAGAATGGAGGAAATATATGATTTCACAGAAAATGACAGGATTTTTGCAAAATAATTCTGCAATACGAGCAATGTTTGAAGAAGGAAAAAGGATGGCTTCGATTTACGGGGCAGAGAATGTCTATGATTTCAGCCTTGGAAATCCGAATGTACCTGCACCGGAGGCGGTGAATCAGGCGATAAAGGATATTCTGGATACAGAAGATACACGCATGGTTCATGGATATATGAGCAATGTAGGATATGAAGATGTGAGACGGACGATTGCAGAATCCATCAATCAGAGATTTGAAACAAATTTTAATAAAGATAATCTGATTATGACTGTAGGTGCGGCAAGCGGCTTGAATGTCATTTTTAAGACACTTTTAAATCCGGGCGATGAGGTAATTGCATTTTCTCCGTATTTTGTGGAATACAATGCATATGTTACAAATTATGACGGAGTATTAAAAGAGGTATCCTGTCCGGCACCAGGATTTTTACCGGCACCGGAGAAACTCGCAGAAGCTGTTACGGAAAAAACAAAAGCAGTTATTATTAATAATCCGAATAATCCGACCGGTGTTGTATATCCGGTGGAAATTATAGAAGGAATTGCAAAAGTACTGGAAGAAAAACAGAAAGAATTCGGAACGGATATTTATCTGATTTCAGATGAACCATATCGGGAACTGGTTTATGGGGATACAGTTGTTCCGTATCTTCCGAAGTATTACAGAAATACCATTGTCGGATATTCATTCAGTAAATCTTTATCCCTTCCGGGTGAAAGAATCGGATATCTGGTTATTCCTTCTGAAATTTCGGATTTTGAGAATGTATATGGTGCGGCAGCGATTGCAACCAGAATACTCGGATATGTCAATGCACCGTCCCTGATGCAGAGAGCGGTAGCGAGGGCAATTAATGAAAAAACAGATATTGCATACTATGACAGAAATCGCAAGACCTTGTATAAAATGTTGACGGAAGCAGGATTTGAATGTGTAAAACCGGAAGGTGCATTTTATCTGTGGATGAAGACACCGATGGCAGATGAGAAAGAATTCTGTGCAAAAGCAAAAGAATATCATCTGATTCTTGTTCCGGGAAGTTCTTTCAAATGCAGCGGATATGTAAGAATTGCATATTGTGTATCATATGAAACAATTCTTCGGTCCGAAGATGCATGGAAAAAACTGGCAGCAGAAGTATTGGCAAAATAAAGGAGATTCATATGCGCGAATGGGAAAAAAATATACGGCGGGTCACTCCTTATGTGGCAGGAGAACAGCCGGACAGAAATAATATGATAAAATTAAATACAAACGAATGCCCATATCCACCGGCACCGGGAGTAAAAAAAGTAATGGAAGAAATGGATATTGATAAATTCAGATTATATCCGGATCCGGAAGCAAAAGAACTGACGGATGCGATTGCAGAATTTTATGAGGTAAATCCGGAACAGATCTTTGTAGGAGTTGGTTCGGATGATGTAATAGCGAATGCATTTATGACATTTTTTAATTCAGATAAACCAGTGCTGTTTCCGGATATTACCTATTCTTTCTATCCGGTATGGGCGGATTTATATGGTGTGAAATATGAAAATCCTGCACTGGATGAAAATTTCAGAATCAGAAAAGAAGATTATTTTAAAGAAAATGGCGGAATTATTTTCCCGAATCCGAATGCACCGACCGGGTTACTGGAAGAACTTGATACCATAGAGGAAATTATCAAAAAGAACCAGAAATCAGTGGTCATTATTGATGAGGCATATATTGATTTCGGCGGAAAATCCGCTTTAAAACTGGTAGAAAAGTATGAAAATCTTTTAGTAGTCCAGACCTTTTCAAAATCACGTTCCATGGCGGGAATGCGTATTGGATTTGCCATTGGAAATAAAGATTTGATCCGGGCAATGAAAGATGTAAAATATTCCATAAATTCATACACCATGAACCGCACTTCCATACTGGCAGGTGCCGCCTGTGTCAAAGACAGGGAATATTTTGAGTTTACGAGAAATAAAATAATTACGACAAGGGAAAATGCAAAAAAGGAGCTGGCGGAATTAGGATTTACATTCCCGGATTCAAAAGCAAATTTCATATTTGCGACCAATAAAGATATGGATATTACGGATTTATTTGAATATCTGAGAACAAAGAATATATTTGTCCGTCACTGGAATCAGCCGGCGATTAAAGATTACATACGGATTAGCATCGGAACGGATGAAGAAATGAATGCACTTATGAACGAAATAAAAAATTATAAGGAGGCAGTATGCTCATAAAAATATTAGGCGGTTTTCTCATGGCACTGGCGGACAGTGTACCTGGGGTTTCCGGAGGTACGGTTGCTTTTATCATAGGAATTTATGATGAATTTATTAATTCCCTGAATAATATTGTTTCAAAGGATAAGGAAAAAAGAATTGCGGCAGTTAAATTTTTAATTACCATGGGTTGCGGATGGGGGTTTGGAATGGCACTTGCAGCCATCGTAATAAAAGCAGTATTTGAGAAAAACATTTATGAAATCAGTTCCCTGTTTCTTGGATTCGTACTTGCGGCAATTCCAATTATCATAATGGAAGAAAAAGAAGCATTTGCGGGAAAATTAAAAAATATCATTTATTTTGTTTTTGGAGCTGCACTGGTATGTATTATCACATATTTATCCGGACATATTATAGGCGATGGCCTGAGTCTTGCATTCGGAGAATACAGTGTGGTAACTGCTATTCTGTTATTTTTATGCGGAGTATGTGCCATTTCTGCGATGGTGCTTCCGGGAATATCCGGTTCGACCATCATGCTGGTATTCGGATTTTACCAGGCAATTATGACAGCAATTGCAGGAATTTTGCATTTTGAATTAAAATATTTCCTCGGTTTATGTATTTTTGCGCTGGGATGTATTACGGGAATCTGTACTTCGGTAAAAGGTTTAAAATATCTTCTGGAAAAACATCGTTCCGCAATTATGTATGCAATTATCGGAATGATGGCCGGTTCTTTTTATGCGATTGTAATGGGACCGACAAGTATTTCAAAAGAAAATGATGCATTATCATTTTCATCATTTCACCCGGTATATTTTATAGTGGGAGTCATTGTTATATTTGGAATCCAGGCATTGAAAAAGGTATTTAACAGGCATGCATAAAGAACAGGTTATTCTGGGAATCCTGATATTTATTATTGCATGGATGTTTTGCCGGTGGCTTTTGAAAGTTATGCAGTTAAAACCGAAAGACACGGATCGGACACTGGAAGAAATTGATCAGATGACAGGAAAGGAATTTGAATTATTTACTGCCGCTGTGTTGCGTGGAAATGGTTTTATCATTGAAGAAATGACAAAAGACACAGGTGATTACGGAGCGGATATTATCGTAAGTTTCCAGGATACAAGAATTGCCATACAGTGTAAAAGATATAAAAAGCCCGTTGGTGTAAAAGCCGTACAGGAAGTTATCTCTGCAATGAAACATTACGATTGTGAAGAAGCGATTGTAATTACAAATAATTATTTTACGAGGCAGGCGGAAATTCTGGCAGAAGATAATGAAGTGGTTGCGTTGTGGGACAGGGATAAATTAATCCGTATGAGGGATAATTCAGTCAAAAAATAAAAATATTTTATAAAAAATGGATAAAATACTTGAAAATAAAATACAGTTATGATATGTTTACTTTATAAAAATTATGAATTAAATGATTCAATAATTTATTTTATTAACGAAAGGAGATTGGATTTATGTCAGCTAGAGCAGGAAGACCAAGAAAAACAGCGGAGACTCCGGTTAAAGCAGTTGAGGAAGTAAAGGAAAACGTAAAAGAAGATGTAAAAGAGGCTGTTGAAGCAGTAAAAACAGCAGTAGATGAGGTAAAAGAAGAAATTAGAACAGAGGTAAAAGAAGAAGTGAAAAAGACACCTGCAAGAAGAGGAAGAAAACCTGCAGCAGAGAAAGTTGCAGAAAAAGTAGAATCCGTAACAGTAAAGAAAAATGTTGTATTACAGTTTGAGTTCGGTGAATATGTGTCAGAAGAAATCGTAGAAAACTGTATCAAAGCATATCAGGCAGAAAACAGAGCAAAGGTTAAATCTATTGATGTATATGTAAAACCTGCCGATATGAAAGCATATTATGTAGTAAACGGAAAATCTGCTGGTTCTGTAGATTTATAAGAAATTATAAAAAATAACGGTAAAAGCCGGGTAGTTGCCCGGCTTTTTTCTGCCTTAAACAGGAGGAGAATCAGAGTGAAAAGTCTGTTGAAATATTTAAAAGATTATAAAAAAGAAACAGTTCTTGCCCCGTTTTTTAAAATGCTGGAGGCATTGTTTGAATTATTCGTACCGCTAGTTATGGCAGCAATTATTGATACTGGTATTGCAGGAAACGACAAGCCGTATATTTTCCAAATGTCGGGAATATTAATTGCACTTGGATTAATTGGACTGGTGTGTTCCATTACCGCCCAGTATTTTTCGGCAAAGGCAGCTTGCGGGTGTGCTGCAAAATTAAAAAATGCATTATTTGAAAAAATGCAGGCAATGACATTTACAGAGATGGATCATGTAGGTGCATCCACAATGATTAACCGTATGACGACGGATGTCAATCAGGTACAGACGGGTATTAACATGGTACTGCGTTTGTTTTTACGTTCCCCGTTTATCGTATTCGGTGCAATGATTATGGCATTTACGGTAAATGCAAAAGCAGCACTGGTGTTCGTAGTAGTTATTCCAGTGTTATCCGTCATTGTATTTGGAATTATGTTAGTTACGATTCCATTGTATAAAAATGTACAGGGACAGCTTGATAATGTACTGGAAAAAACAAGGGAAAATCTGGCAGGAATCAGGGTGATCCGGGCATTTGGCAAGGAAGAAGAGGAAATCCGCGAATTTGAAGCGAGAAATAATGCACTGACCAGATTTCAGCAGTATGTCGGAAAAATTTCCGCATTAATGAATCCTGTTACTTATGTAGTAATTAATATCGCAATCGCAGTATTAATTTATGTTGGTGCGATACAGGTAAATGTAGGTATTCTGACGCAGGGGGCGGTTGTGGCATTATATAATTATATGTCACAGATTCTTGTGGAATTAATTAAACTGGCAAATTTAATTATTACCATGACAAAATCAGCTGCAAGTGCACAGCGAATAGAAACCATTTTTAAAGTGTCCAAAGGAAAGAAAGAAATAGAAATATTACCGGAAGGAAATACGGAAGCGAAAGTTGTATTTGATCATGTAACACTTGCCTATGAAAATGCAGGGGAAAATACACTGACGGATATTGATTTTATTGTAAATTCGGGAGATACCATAGGAATTATTGGTGGTACAGGTTCCGGAAAAACTTCACTGGTACATCTTATTCCGGGATTTTATCCGGTCACACAGGGAGCAGTATATGTCGATGGAAAAAATGTAAAATCCTACGAAGAGGGAGAACTACGGGACAAAATCGGTATTGTTATGCAGAAAGCGGTTCTTTTTAAAGGAACCATACGGGAGAATATGCTCTGGGGAAATGAAAATGCAACGGATGAAGAAATCATCCAGGCGATTGAAACGGCCCAGGGAAAAGATATTTTGGAGAAGAAAGAAAACGGATTGGACGAAGAGATTGAACAGGGTGGAAGAAATCTGTCCGGAGGACAGAAACAGAGACTCTGTATCGCAAGGGCTTTGGTTCGGAAACCAGAGATACTGATTCTGGATGACAGTGCTTCGGCACTTGATTATGCGACGGATGCAGCATTAAGAAAATCCCTGAAAAACCTGTCCTATCATCCTACGACATTTATTGTGTCGCAGAGAACTTCATCTATTATGCATGCAGATAAAATTATTGTTTTGGATGACGGACATATGGTGGGAATCGGAACACATGAAGAATTGCTGCAGACGAGCAGTGTATATAAGGAAATTTATGATTCCCAGTTTAAAAAGGAAAGCGGAAAGGAGGCTGTATCATGAAAAATAAGACCTTAAATAAAGTGTTGCGGTATATCCGGAAATATCATATTTATTTAATGTTATCATTAGTGTTTGCAGCGATATCCGTAGCATTGACCTTATATGTGCCAATTCTTGTCGGACATGCGATTGATTGCATCGTTGGCCCGGGAGATGTCGATTTTGATGCGATTGCAAAGCTGATTATAAAAATTCTTGCAGCCGTGCTGGTGACAAGTCTTTGCCAGTGGCTTATGAATATCTGTAATAATAAAATTACTTATCAGGTAGTAAATGATATTCGTAAGGAAGCCTTCCGAAAAATAGAAATACTGCCTTTAAAATATGTGGATGCACATCCGCAGGGTGAAATTGTCAGCCAGGTTATTTCTGATGTTGACCAGTTTGCAGATGGTTTGTTAATGGGATTTACACAGTTATTTACCGGAGTCATTACAATTCTTGGAACACTGATTTTTATGATTTCCATTAATTTTAAAATCACACTTGTAGTTGTACTGATTACACCATTATCTTTGTTTGTAGCAAAATATATTGCAAAAAATACTTACCAGATGTTCCGGGTGCAATCAGAAACCAGGGCAGAACAGACTGGATTTATTGATGAAATGCTTGGAAATCTGAAAGTAGTAAAGGCATACGGACATGAAGAAGAAAACATGGAAAAGTTTGAGGAAATTAATGAAAGACTGCGTAAGGCATCTTTAAAAGCAACTTTTTTTTCCTCCATTACAAATCCTTCCACACGTTTTGTAAATAATGTGGTTTATGCCGGAGTCGGATTTACCGGTGCAATGGCTGTTGTATCCGGGAGTATGACGGTCGGAGGTCTGTCCAGTTTCTTAAATTATGCAAATCAGTATACAAAGCCGTTTAATGAAATATCCGGTGTGTTAACGGAGCTGCAGAATGCACTTGCCTGTGCTGCCAGAATATTTAAGTTAATCGATGAAGAACCGCAGATACCGGAATTAGAAGATGCAGTTGTCCTGAAAGATGCAAAAGGAAAAATTGAATTAAAAAATGTAGATTTTTCTTATGTTCCGGACAAGGATTTAATTGAAGATCTGAATCTTTCCGTAAAACCGGGTCAGAGAGTTGCAATTGTAGGTCCTACCGGATGTGGAAAGACAACCCTGATTAATCTGCTTATGAGGTTCTACGACGTAGATGAGGGTGCAATCTGCGTGGACGGAAATGATATCCGTGATTTGACCAGGCATTCCCTGAGAAAGAATTATGGAATGGTACTTCAGGAAACCTGGTTAAAGGCAGGAACAATCCGTGAAAATATTGCATTTGGAAAACAGGATGCAACACTGGATGAAATTATTACTGCCGCAAAAGCAGCGCATGCACATGGATTTATCAAGCGTCTGCCGCAGGGTTATGATACGGTGATTGCGGAAGACGGAGGAAGTCTTTCACAGGGACAGAAACAGCTGTTATGTATTGCCAGAATTATGTTATGCCTGCCGCCTATGCTGATTCTGGATGAAGCAACATCATCGATAGATACCCGTACCGAAATAAAGATTCAGGAAGCATTCGCAAAGCTGATGGAGGGAAGAACCAGTTTTATCGTTGCACATCGTTTGTCCACAATAAAAGAAGCAGATATTATTCTGGTTATGAAAGATGGAAAGATTATTGAACAGGGAGATCATGAAAAACTGCTTGCAGCAGGTGGCTTCTATGCAACATTATATAACAGTCAGTTTGCAAAATAGAAATAGCAGAAAGGAAAACAGTTATGACGATTGTCAGAAATGTTATCGAATATTTGCAAATTTTATATGATTTTCCGGCTTCTCAGGCAGCAGTTATTATGGCTGTAACAGCATTTCTTTATTTTCTGGGCTGTGCAGCTGTACCAGGTCTGAAAAAGAAGATGACAAAGGCAGGAGCAGTATCAGGACTGCTTCTGTCCTTTTATATCTCACAGGTAATCGGGATTACGATTTTAAACAGGAATATGACAGAAGAAGCCCGATATGATCTGAACCTGATTGATGTATACCGGATTGCACTGAATGGAAATGAAGTGTTTTTTACCCAGCTGCTTGGAAATGTACTGATGTTTATTCCTCTTGGAATTCTGATGCCGGTATGTTTTGAAAAAGTAAGGGGATTTATCAGGATACTTATATTGTCCTTTTTCTGTTCCTTATTTATTGAAACAACACAGTTATTTACACATACCGGATTGTTCGAACTGGTTGATTTGATAAATAATACACTGGGAGGATGCATCGGGTATCTGATTTTTGAAATAAGTTATGGAATTATTCGATTAAATAAAAAGCAAAAAAAGAGAAGCAGATAAAACTGCTTCTCTTTTTAATAAGCTAGCAACGGGAATCGAACCCGTGACCTCCACATTACCAATGTGACGCGCTACCAACTGTGCCATGCCAGCCTTTGCATATATGTCTTGCAAACAAGAAATATAATACACTATATGGAGAGATTTGTCAAGCAAAAAAATAAAAAAACATTTTCACAAAAATTCCATACTTTCAACACAAAACAAACGTGTTTCATGCATATGATAAACAGACAGATATGAGATATATGGAGGTAATCATGATTGAAGTCAGAAATCTTACAAAAGTGTATGGCAGAAAAAAAGCAGTGGATGATTTAAGTTTCACGATTGAAGACGGTGAAATATTTGGTTTTCTCGGTCCGAATGGTGCGGGAAAATCTACAACCATGAATATCATTACCGGATGTCTTTCCGCAACGGAAGGGACGGTAGTGATTGATGGAAATGACATCTTTGAAGAGGCTTATAAAGCAAAGAAGAATGTCGGTTATCTACCGGAGCAGCCGCCATTGTATATGGACATGACTGTGGAAGAGTATCTCCGGTTTGTGGCGGAGGCAAAAAAAGTAAAGAAAGATAAGCGGTCCGAAGAAGTGGAGCGTGTCATGAAGAAAACCAGTATTCTGGATGTACATAACCGGCTGATTAAAACATTATCCAAAGGATATAAGCAGAGAGTCGGTATTGCACAGGCACTGATTGGAAATCCGAAGGTCATTATTCTGGATGAGCCTACGGTGGGACTTGATCCGAGACAGATTCTCGAAATCCGGGATTTGATCCGGAATCTCGGAAAAGAACATACGGTGATTCTGAGCAGCCATATTTTGCAGGAAGTAAATTCTGTGTGCGATAAAATCATGATTATTGCACATGGAAAACTGAAGGTGTGTGCCACACCGGAAGAACTTTATCATACATATTGCGGAAACAGGCTGCTGTATGTCCGGGCAAGGATATCTCCGGAACGTTTAAATGGTGTTCTGGAAGGAATCGAAGGGGAAAAGGTATTTTCCAGGGAAGACGGTCTGACGCAGGCAGAAATCCAGTTTCATGAAGAGGTTGTATATGAGGATGGAACAGATGTGAGAGACCGGATTTTCAAAATAATGTGTGAGCAGAATATTCCGCTCGTGGAGCTGTATTTTAAGAAGCCGACCTTAGAGCAGGTATTTATGGAACTTACACAGGAAGAATCATAGAATAAGATGGAGGTTTACGATTGTGACTGCAGTATTTAAGAGGGAATTAAAATCCTATTTTGATGGCATGACCGGCTATTTTTTTGCAGCATTTCTCATTTTCCTTGCCGGAATGTACACCATGATTTATTGTTTTAAAAATTTATATCCATATTATGAATACGTGATATATGAATTATGTTTCTTTTATCTGATTGCCATTCCGATTCTGACCATGAAGTCTATTGCGGAAGATAAAAAACAGAAAACAGACCAGCTGCTGTATTCTCTGCCACTTTCCATGGCACAGATCGTAATGGGAAAATTTCTGGCGATGGCAGTAATGCTTCTTCTGCCGGTTGGCGTTATGGCAGTGATACCAATAATATTGAAGCAGTATGGAACGGTTAATTTTGCAACCGGTTATGGCAGCCTGTTTGCATTTTATCTGCTTGGCTGTGCACTGATTGCGGTCGGACTGTTTTTGTCATCCCTGACGGAAAATCAGATTGTGGCGGCTGTCATGTGTTTTTTTGCAGTCTTAATCTGCTATTTAAGTGTCGGACTGTCCAACTATGTACCGACGGATGCGGCAAGCTCTTTTGTGGCATTTCTGGCAGTTATGCTGCTCTTTGCCGTACTGGTTTATTTTATTACAAAGAGTAAAATTACGGCATTTTCCGTGGGAATTATCGGGGAAGTGGCAATTACGATTCTCTTTTTT
Organism: Roseburia sp. CAG:303; assembly: GCA_000437755.1. Taxonomy (GTDB): domain Bacteria; phylum Bacillota; class Clostridia; order Lachnospirales; family Lachnospiraceae; genus CAG-303. Next base: position 46,285 of record FR900177.1, on the reverse strand, counting down.
GTAAAAAAGAGTGTGTTTGAAAGTGCATTTCAGAAAGTATTGCTGCAATGCTCCTTGTTTCAGCGGCTGATGAATTTTATCAATGGTATGTTTGATTTGACAACCATCGTATATTATCTCAGCATTATCTTCTTATTCCTGTTTTTCACGGTACAGGTAATGGAAAAACGGAGGTGGAATTAAATGAAGAAAAAGACATTAAAGATAGGACTTTACAGCATTGTAATGTCAATTATCGCAGTGGCGGTTGTGATAGGAATTAATTTATTTGTCAACAGTCTGCCAACGGATAAAACAAAATTTGATACCACACCGGAAGAAATTTATTCGCTTTCGGAACAGAGTACACAGATAGCAGAAAGTATAAAAGAAGATGTTACCATCTATCTGCTTGCGTCCGAGACGGAAAAGGATACCTCATTGTATGAATTTTTAGAGAGGTATGCAGCACAGAATGAACATATTAAAGTGGCATTGAAAGATCCGGTTTTATACCCGAATTTCGCAAAGGATTACACGGATGAAGATGTGTCTTCCAACAGTGTAATTGTATCTGGGGAAAAACGTGGAAAATATATTGCATATACGGATATTTATGTAACGGATTATTCCATGAATTACAGCACCTATCAGTATGAATCAACGAGTTCTTTTGATGGGGAGAACTGTATCACATCGGCACTTGATTATGTGACTTCAGAGGAATTACCGGTAGTATATAGGCTGACGGGACATGGGGAAGAGTCCATTTCCGATTATTCTTCCCAGATTGAAAAAACAATTTCCAATGAAAATATATCCCTTACGGATTTGAGCCTTGTAAAAGAGGGAAAAGTTCCAGAGGATGCAGCTGCCGTACTTATTTTTGCACCGCAGAAAGATATTTCGGAGGATGAACTGCAAATGCTGCGGGATTACGGGGAAAGCGGCGGTAAATTATTTGTCCTGACGGACTTTATTACAGCAGAACAGGTAAATCTGAAAGAATTGCTGGCGGATTACGGCATGGAACCGGTAGAGGGCATTGTGCTTGAAGCAAATAAGGGATATTATTACCAGTACCAGACCTATCTGCTTCCGGTATTTTCTTCCCATGAAATTACCAAACCGCTGCTCGGTAATTATCAGATACTGCTTGGAAATGCACAGGCGGTCAAAGAAACAGAGGATAAGCCGGATAATGTGACGGTAACTGCCCTGCTGGAAACTTCGGATCAGGCATATTCCAAACTGGATGGAGTAAATATTACTACCTATGAAAAAGAGTCTGGAGATATCGATGGTCCATTCTATCTGGCGGCGGCAGCGGTGCTGACCGGGGATGAAACCACTTCCCAGATGGTTTATATTCCGTCCACTGCTTTTCTGGCAGACCAGATTAATACACTGGTTTCCGGAGCAAACCATGATTTCTTTATGAATTCACTGGAATGGCTGTGTGACAGGGAAGAAATCATATCCATCCGTGCAAAATCACTGGATGCAGAGAAGTTAAGCATCAGTGAACAGACAGCATTAAACTGGGAAATCATTCTGATGGGAGTAATACCGGCAGCACTCTTAATCTTTGGCGGAATGGTTGTTTATCGCAGAAGAAAGTAGCAGGTGAAATATGAATAAAAGAATGAGAAATATGCTTGTACTTTCCGGTGTATGTGTTCTGTGTTTTGCGGGCTACGGAATATCCGTAGCCATGCAGAAGGATACGTCACAGGAAGAGGAGAAGTCGGAAAAACTCTTTGCAGTATCCGCAGATGATATTACGCAGATTACTTATAACTGGCAGGAGGAAGAAATTGCACTGGAGAAAGATGGTAACGACTGGCAGTATAAAGAAGATGCGGCATTTTCACTGAATCAGACCATGGCGGAAACCATGTCAGAAGCCCTTTCTGGGGCTGAAGTTCTTCAGAAAATAGAAGAAAAAGATGTGGATTTGCAAAGCTTTGGACTGGAGACACCGGCACTTGCCGTTACATTTTCCGATGGGGACGGACAGCAGTACCAGCTGTCATTTGGAAACTATAACACGGCAGCCAAAGGCTATTATGCCATGAAAAATGATGATGGCTGTGTATACATGGTGGACAGTGAAACCATGACAGATTTTGAATATGGGTTATATGATCTGCTGGTACTGGATGAGATACCATCCGTAGATGCGGATTATGTAAGTGGAATTACGATTTCAGACAGCGGAAAAACCACAGAGTATACTTACCAGATTGAAGAAGTACAGGAAGAAACAACGCAGGAAGAAACTTCAGCGTCACAGGTTGTATGGTATGCATGGGACGGTACGGATAAAGTGCGATGCGACAGCACAGAATTTGCAGAGCTGACCGATGAGATTCTGAAAATATCTGCAAGCAATGCTGCAGATTATAATGCCGGCTCCGCAGAAAAATTGTCGGAAACCTATGGAATTGCTGACCGGATGATTACGGTAAACTATGTCGATGCAGATACGGACGAGGACAAAAGCTATACCCTGCACTTTGGCAGCAGTGATGGCGCAGGTAATGTCTACATGACAGTGGATGATTCCATGCAGGTGCAGCTTGTTGAGGAAAGTCTGGTAAACAGTATTTTTGGCGAGGGAAATTAAATTTACATTGAAAAGTATTTGGATATTTGGTAGACTGTATAAGAAGCAATAATATTTGGAATTAAGAAATGGTTAAATAAATGAGGTGATTAGATGTATTTTTTTGTCGGGGTAGAAAATTTTGCAAAGATTGAAAAGGCGAAGGTTTGTACAAATAGTTATACCTTACTGGTCGGACCCAATAATAGCGGAAAAACATTTCTGATGCAGCTTGTACAGGGACTGGAAAGGCAGATTTTCAGACTGATTGATGATGATATCGTTGAAATTTTGCAAAAAGAAAGATATACCAAATATAGTAAATATACGATAGATGAAAAAAATATAGAAAAGTTAATTAGTTATATAAATAAAAAGCTGGAAAAAAAGAAAGAAGATATTATAAAATCTATTTTTGGCAGAAATATTCCGATTGAAAGACTATATATTGATATACAGCTGCAGGCGGATAGTTTTTATGAAATCAGTGTGATTGACCAGGGAGAACATACAGATAAAGAGATAAAGGAAAAGTTTAGTAAAGAAATACCACATCTCGAGGAAGTATGGCCAAAAGATAAAAATACCTGGAAGGTAAGTATTTTGTCGGAAAAGAAAAAAGATAACAGTATTGCGGTTCCGTTGCAGTTATCAATGGCAATAGCTGGCAGGGAAGTGGATATTCTTAAAAATATGCTGATAAGAATACTTGAATCAGAAAGTATGTTTCTGCCTGCGTCAAGAACCGGACTGATGTTGTTATATCGTGATTTTTTTGCAAATAAAACAGATGATGCGATAGTATTTCAGATGGAAGATAATAAACTGGTTGAAAATAAACAGATGTATGGTGGATTAACACAGCCGATTTATGATTTCTTAAAATTACTTCAGACATATGTAGAAGATGAAAAAGTGAAGGAAGCTTACAAAAAAGAATTAGATTTTTTTGAACAGCATATTATTGAGGGACATATAAACATTAACAAGCAGGGAATGATTTCTTATCAGTCAAACAACACAGATACCCAAGTGCCAATTTATCTTGCTTCTGCAATGATAAATGAAGTTACTCCTATCGTGATGGCATTGACATCAGACAAACATTATAACAGGCTTATTATTGATGAGGCAGAGGCAAGTCTTCATCCTCAGAAACAGTTAGAACTGGTTCGTTTTTTAAATCGGTTAAGCAATAAAGGTGTTAAATTGATGATAAGTACACATAGTGACACCCTTGTTTCTAAAATAAATAATCTATATATTTTATCTGCCTATTATGAAAAGAAACATAATGAGGAAATTATTAAAAAATTTGGTTTGGAAAATGAGGATTTATTAACCACGAATACTTTTAGGGTGTATGAGTTTATTACTCAGAAAAACGGAAAGAGTGTTGTGAATGAAATTATTCCTGATAAGGAGAGTGGATATCAGTTTGATTTATTTGCAAAATCTGCAATGAGTTTATATGATGAAGCTGTGAAATTGGGAGAAATACAGGGATGAGAGAAATAAATCTGAGAAAAGTAAAAGAAGACACAAAATTTGAAAAGAATATATTGTACAAGATAGATAGGGATATGATAGTTCCAGTGATTGAAGAGCATGAACAAGACAGAGATATTGTAAATTTGTATTGTTCATTGAAAGATGGTCAATATGGAATTTTTGGATATGAGTACAGAAGTTCTGGTGCAATAGCTAAAAATGGCTGGAAGACAACGGATGTATTGATTTGTATGGTGGATGAACAGCAAAAGAGAATCCAATCTTTTATTTTGGATGTAAAAAGAGATATTTCCGCTTTTAGTGACGATTTGTTTAAAGACGGTGCAATGATAACGGCAATCAAGGAAGTTCGTGATTTTATTGAACAGTTAAATGATGAAAATCTGCATAAAACAAGTTTTTTAATATATTATCAGGCAGATGGATATGAAGAGGATGTGAAGTTTGGCATTGCAACCAGAAGTTTTGAAGCAAATAAATTCTTGGCAGTAGCGGATTTTCTGGAAAAACTAAAATATAATCATATAGAAAAGCCATCTAATATGCCGGATTTGATTTGGTTAAAATTTCAAAGAAATCTAAATCCGTATAAAACACAGGTGCAGAGTTTAAGAAACTTTGCAGAAAAAATAGTTGAAGTTGGAGGAAAAGAATATAAACTTCAGGTTTTTTTATTAGAAAAGAACAATGAATCTGATTTTGAAATATCAATTCCCATAGAAATGAACAACAAATAAGAATAGAACCCCAACGGCATTCTTTCAGAAATGCTGTCGGGGTTGTTTTTTTAACAGGATTTTGTTCTGCCGTAATGGTATCGTCCCCTGTTCTTTACCAGAAAAGCAAAGGTAACAAGCACTGCAAGGCTTTCTGCCGCTACAATGGAAAGCCAGATTCCATTGATGCCAAACAGGACGGGCAGAATGAGGATTGCGGCTGCCTGAAAGACCAAAGTACGCAGGAAGGAAATGCAGGCAGATACAATTCCATTGTTCAGGGCAGTAAAGAAGGAAGAACCCCATACATTGAAGCCCATAATCAGGAATGCAATCGCATATAAGCGGAACCCGTGTACGGTCATGGCAAGCAGATCTGCATCGTAATTCGCAAAAATCAGTACCAGTGGTCTGGACAGCAATTCGGAAAGTACAAGCAGGGAAACCCCGGTAATGCTGATGAGCCGCAGACTTTTGTTAAGCATATTTTTTAATTCCGGATGGTTGCCGGCACCGTAATGGTAGCTGACAATCGGGGCGCTTCCGATGGAATAGCCAAGATAAATCGCCATAAATACAATATTGATATACATAACGATGCCGTATGCGGCCACACCGTTTTCCCCTGCAATATTCATGAGCTGGAAATTGTATAAAATATTTACCAGGGAAGTGGAAAGGTTTGTGACCATTTCCGAGCATCCGTTTGCACATGCCTGAAGCAGTATTTTTCCATGAAATTTTAATTTGGTAAACTGCAAAAGGCTGTTATTTTTTCTGCAAAAATAGAATACCGGAGTAAGTCCACCGATATATTCCCCGACAGCAGTTGCAATGGCGGCACCGGCCAGACCGAGGTCAAAGACGACAATCAGCAGATAATCCAAAATAATATTTGCAATGCCGGCAGAAATATTGATGCGCAGGCTCAGTTCCGGTTTCTGGGCAGCCACGAAAAAGCTCTGAAATACATATTGTAAAACAAAAGCAGGTGCGGAGCAGAACAGGATTCTGGCATAAATCACACAGTATCGTTTCAGCTCGCCGGTCGCTCCGAGCAGGGAGGCAATCTGCGGGGTAAAAATAAATCCCAGTACGGATATGATAAAGCCGCCAAGGAATGCGGCGAAAACAAGCATGGTAAAATATTCGTTTGCAAGTTTTGGTTTTCCTTCGCCGAGTGTTCTTGCGATAACGGCACTTCCACCCGTACCGAGCATAAATCCGATACAGCCTACACCCATAAGAACCGGCATGATCAGATTCAACGCGGCGAAAGGTGTTTTTCCGGCAAAATTGGAAACAAAAAATCCATCCACGATAGAGTAGACCGAAGTGCATAAAATCATCAGAATGGATGGAAATACAAAATGGAGCAGACGGCGGTAGGTAAAATGGTCGGATAACTGAATTTTCATTCTTCTTCCTCCTTTAAAATATGGTTTATTTCTTCTTTAAAAATATCGGTATGTTTTTTCATCAGGGAGAAAAATAGATGCATTTCCTTTTCTTCAAGTGCATCCAGTGCTTTTGTTTCGGCTTCCATCAGAGGAACAATTACTTTTCTTGCGAGAAGAAGTCCTTCTTTGGTCAGAAAAATTTCTTTATTCTTCCGGTTGGTTTTACCCGGAATGAGTTTCACAAGATTCTTTTCTTCCAGATTCTTCAGTGCGGAATTGACAGTCTGACGGCTGTAATACCATGCATCGCAGATTTCTGTCTGGGTGTAGGGTTCTTTCCGTTCATAAATAAAATACAAAATCCAGAACACGGTATCTGACAGCCCACTCTTTTTGGAATATAATTTGTAGATGTCATCCAGCTCCTTTACCAGCTGGTTGTAAGTGACAATATTAGATTTCATTTCAAAATTCATAAAACACCTCACATTAAAAAAAATAATCCGAAATCGGACAAAATGTATTTTAATCCGAAATCGGATTATTGTCAAGGGCATTTTTCTTATAGTGCTATATAGTTTTTTGTAGTCGTTGTTCAGATGTTTTCTAGCCTAAGAAGTGGATATAAATTATAAAATAGTATACATTGCAATAATCCGGACTGGAATGTATAATAATATCATAGTAATACCAAAGGAGAAAGTAAGTATGAGTGAGATATTGTTTTCATATGAGAGCAGACCTTCCTTCGTAGGACCCTTTACGGCAAGGGGACGTTCCGTTACCGTTTATGCGGATGGTTCGGTAGCAGGATGCGGAGTGTTTACCCGGATGAAGAAGGAAACGAATTTAAAAAATCTGCAGCTGGCAGAAAGAATTATGCAGATATTGGATTCTCATAAGCAGGAACTGGAGGAAATACCGGAACTTCTTGATACAAGAGTCATGGATGGATCGATTGATACTTTTTGCTTTGGAGAAAAGAAAATTACCGGTCTGCAGCTATCACGACACGAAACAGAGTTGGATGAAAGCCCGGCTGTATTTAAGAAACCGGATGTCAGGTTTTATGTAAATGCTGTTTTGGATATTTATGATGAGATCGTGGATGCGGGCATAGAATACGGGATCAATCTGAGGATAAGATAAGGGAGGAGAAAAGATGAGTTACAGATTATTATTAGCAGGAAAAAAACAGGATATTATTGATAATTTTTTTCAGATGGCAGGAGAGAAATTTGAGTGCCAGACTACGTCAATGCGGAAAGAAGATATTGACAGTCACATTACATATTTTCAGCCGCATGCTTTTGTGTACTGCACAGGCGAAAATGAAAAGAATGATATTATGGAGAAAATGTCTGGACTTAGCCTGGTAAAAGAAAAAGAGATTCCCCTGATTTTAAATGGGGAAAGTGAGGATTGCTTTGACTTTCTGGAAGTGGCAGGTGATATGGTTGCACTGACACTGGCAGAGCCATTTCAGACGGAGGAACAGAAACAGGAAATTAGCAGGTTTTTGGAGAAAAAGGAACAGGAAAAAAAGAAGAAAAAAGACGAAGAAGAGTTAAGAAAACTGACAGATCCGGCGTATCTGGATAAGTTACTTGAAGAAGAATTGTCAGATTTGAATCTGGCTGCAAAATCAGGAAAGCAGGATGGACATTTACAGACAGGTGGACAGATCGGTGGACAGACCGGAAAAGATACACCGGAAAAGCCGGGAAATCATATCCTGATTATTGATGATGATACGCGTATGCTTCGTATTCTGAAAGAGGAACTGCGTGAAAAATATAATGTGGCAACTGCCGTCAGCGGAAAAATAGCACTTAATTTTCTGGAAAAAAGAAAGACGGATTTAATTCTGTTAGATTATGTAATGCCGGATGAGGACGGACCTGCCGTTTTAAAGAAATTACGGGAAAATAATGCGACAAAGGATATTCCGGTTGTGTTCCTGACGGGAATTAATGACCGGAATAAGATAGAGAAAGTTCTGGATATGAACCCACAGGGATATTTACTGAAACCGATTAAACCGGAAAAGCTGTTCCGCACGATTCGCCAGATTATTGGATAAGAGAGGTGGGTATATGGTCGAAAATATTTACATTACAGATTTAATCGCACCAGAGGCACTTCAGCAGATACAGGATGCATTCTGTGCAATGAGTCATATTGCTGCCGGGATTGCAGATTTAAATGGCGTAGCAGTAACGAAAGATTCGCTGTCTACAGATTTTTGTATGAATTACAATAAAAAGTCCCCGATCGGAAGAGCAAGATGCGAACAGTGTGATAAGAAAGGCGGGGAACTTGCACTGGAGAAAAAACGCTTCGTGAGTTATCACTGTCACACGGGACTGGTGGATTTTGCAGCACCGATTATGGCAAATGGGAAGATGATAGGAAGTTTTATCGGCGGGCAGATCCGGACTACGGAACTGGATG
>FR900177.1:33275-37600 GCA_000437755.1 Roseburia sp. CAG:303 | reverse complement strand
GGAACTGGATGAAGACAGACTGCTTGAAATAGCAGAGGAAATCGGTGTAGATCCGCAGGAATATTTGAATGCAGCAAAAAAAATACGTCTGGTTGAGGAAGAAGAATTAAAACGGGCAGGAGAGTTTCTGTACAAAATATCCAATATCCTGTCCAATATGGCATACAACCGGTATCAGGTGCTGCAGGCAAATAAGGAAATTGAGAGAGCTGCACAGATGAAGTCGGATTTTCTGGCAAATATGAGTCATGAGATCCGTACCCCGATGAATGCGGTGATCGGTATGGCACAGATGGCTCTGCGGGAGGAGCTTTCGCCAAATGCCAGAACTTATATTAATCAGATTATATCCTCCGGAAAAACACTGTTGACCATTATCAATGATGTACTGGATTTTTCCAAAATTGAATCCGGAAAGATGGATATCGAGGAAGCAGAGTATGAGCCTATGTCCGTGATAAATGATGTATCAAATATGATTATGACAAGGGTTATGGATAAAGACGTGGAACTGATTCTGGATATTGCACCGGATCTGCCAAGAAAATTATACGGTGACAGCAACCGCATTAAGCAGATAATGATTAATATTGCAAATAATGCGGTAAAATTTACAAAAAAAGGACAGGTTGTCCTGAAGGTCGGTTTTGAGTGCATCGAAGAAGAAGAGATTCTGCTGCTTATTTCGGTCAGCGATACCGGAATTGGAATCAAAAAAGAAGATATGGAACGATTATTTGAATCCTTCCAGCAGGTTGACAGTAAACGGAACAGAAATATAGAAGGAACGGGACTGGGACTGGCGATCTGTAAAAAACTGCTGGAACTTATGAACGGAAAAATATGGGTGGAAAGCGAGTACGGAAAAGGAAGTACATTTTCTGTATGTATTCCCCAGAAAGTACTTGACACACGTCCGTCCGTAATCATAAGGGATAATGAGATGATACTGGCAACCGGACTGATAAAAAATGTCTTTGTAAAACAGCAGATGGAAAAAGATATGAAAAAACTCCGTATCCATTATCAGGCACTGGATACGGAGGAGTATCTGGACAAGGCAGCAGGTGCACAGTTCCTTTTTGTTGAGAAGGCATTATATACAGAAAAAGTACGGCATTTTATCGAAATACATCCGGATCTGGATGCCGTGATGCTTATTGATTTTTCCGATTCCGTCCGCAGCGATTATGGGAATCTTATTGTGATAAAGAAACCATTGTATGTGCTTAATCTGGCGGGAATATTTAATCATGAGGATATATCAGTAAACGCAGATATATCAGAATCTGCATTCGATTTTACGGCTCCGGAGGCACAGATACTGATCGTAGATGATAATCCGGTTAATCTGACGGTAACAGAGGGGCTGCTGAAACCGCTGGAGATGAAGATAGACACTGCTGCCGGCGGAGAAGAAGCGGTTGAGATGATATCGAAAAAGAAGTATGATTTGATTTTTATGGATCATATGATGCCGGAACTGGACGGTGTGGAGACAACACATATTATCCGGCGTTTTCATAAAGCATATGATTCCGTTCCGATTATTGCCCTGACAGCAAATGCGGTGGATGGTGTGAAGGAAATGTTCTTAAATGAAGGAATGAATGACTTCGTTGCAAAACCGATAGAGATGAGCAGAATCCTGGCAAAACTGCAAAAATGGCTTCCACAGGAAAAGATTTATAAGGTGCGGAATAAAATGGCACAGGAAGAAACAACAAAGATGAAGATGGAAGGACTTAACACGGGACGGGCATTGCAATTTCTGGGAAGTGAAAAATTGTACTGGTCAGTTCTGAAAGATTATTATCATATGATTGATAAGAAGGCGGATCTGATTAAAACACTGGAAGAAAAGGAAGAATGGAAGAGGTATACGATTGAAGTTCATGCATTAAAGAGCATATCAAAACAGATTGGTGCGGAAGAATTGTCAAAGCTGGCGGCGGAGATGGAACAGGCAGGAAACCGTGGGGATGCAGGTGTGATTCATCGAAGAACCGATGATATGCTGGCGTTTTACCGGAGTTACCGGGAGATTCTCAGACCATATTTTCCGGAAGAAAAGGAAAGTGCAGGGGAAAAGAAGATGGATGCAGAAGTCCTGAGAACATTTTTTGCCGAAATGAGAAATGCCATGGATGAACTGGATATGGACAGCATGGATGAACTTGTGAAGAAGATGAAAGCATATCGGTATGAAGGCATACAGGAAGAATATTTTAAAGAATTAAGGCAGGCAGCAGAAGAGTTTGAAGTAGATGTCTGCGAGAAGATTCTGGAAAAATGGGAACAGGAAATAGACGGTATTCTTGATTGAAACCCATTTCAAAATGTGTTAGAATAAAGATTAGTTGCATATAGCAATGGAATGTTTTGAAAGAAAGGGATCATACAAATGGGAAAGAAAACTATTATGCTTGGAAACGCAGCAATTGCGAGGGGCGCATATGAAGCGGGTGTAAAGGTATCGTCCGCTTACCCGGGTACACCAAGTACGGAAATCAGCGAGAATATCGCAAAATATGAAGAGGTATATGCAGAATGGGCACCGAATGAAAAGGTGGCGATGGAAGTGGCGATCGGAGCATCCAAAGCGGGTGTGCGTTCCATGGCATCCATGAAACATGTCGGTGTGAATGTGGCTGCCGATCCATTGTATTCATTTTCATACAGTGGGGTAAATGGCGGGATTGTCCTTGTAGCAGCCGATGATCCGGGACTATACAGCTCACAGAATGAACAGGATTCGAGAATGGTGGCAAGGGCTGCCGTCGTGCCTGTCTTAGAGCCTTCTGACAGTGAGGAAGCCAGAGTATTTATGAAAAAGGCATTTGATATCAGTGAAGAATATGATACGGTCGTGATGGTGCGTACCACGACAAGACTGGCACATTCACAGGGAATTGTAAATCTGGAAGACCGCGTGGAGCCGGAAGATAAAGTGTATACCAGAGATATCGCAAAGCATCTTCTGATGCCGGGAACCGCTAAAAAGAGACATCTTGTGGTAGAGGCGAATATGAAACGTCTTGCGGAAGATGCCTGTTCCATGGAACTGAACCGGACAGAGTACCGGGATACTTCGATCGGTGTCATTTCAAGCGGAATCCCGTATCAGTATGTGCGGGAAGCACTTCCGGAAGCATCCGTATTAAAACTTGGAATGGTAAATCCGCTTCCGAAAGAGCTGATAAAGGAATTTGCTTCCAAAGTAGAGAAATTATATATTGTCGAGGAATTAGAGCCGGTCATTGAAGAACAGGTACGTTCCTGGGGAATTAGTTGTACCGGCAAGGAAATCTTCACGATTCAGGGAGAATACAGTGCCAATATGATAAGGGAAGCTGTCCTCGGAGAAAAAACAGAATATCCGCAGCCGGCAGNNACAGAATATCCGCAGCCGGCAGATGCACCTGCAAGACCGCCGATTCTCTGTCCTGGCTGTCCGCACAGAAGTGTATTTTCTGTACTGAAGAAATTAAAGATACATGGAGCCGGAGATATCGGATGTTACACACTCGGAGCGTTAGAGCCGCTGTCCGTTATGGATGAAAATGTCTGTATGGGAGCTAGTATTTCTACTTTACACGGCATGGAAAAGGCAAAAGGAAAAGATTATGTGAAGAACTGGGTGGCATTAATCGGAGATTCCACATTTTTACATACCGGTGTCAATTCCCTGATGAACATGGTTTATAACAAGGCAACCGGAACGGTAATGATTCTTGACAATTCGACAACCGGCATGACCGGACATCAGGATCATCCGGCAACTGGAAAAACCCTAAAAGGTGAGACTACTTATGCAATTAATATTTATGGGCTGTGTAAGGCTCTGGGAATTGAACATGTCTATGAGGTAAATGCATTTGATTTGGAGGAACTTGAGAAAGTTATAAAGAGAGAAACACAGAGGGATGAGGTATCCGTTATTATTACAAAGAGTCCGTGTGCATTGTTAAAATCCTTTGTGCCGAGCGGAACCTGTGTGGTAGATGCAGAGAAATGCAAGAAATGCGGAGTCTGCATGAGCAGTGGATGTCCTGCCATGTCAAGGGCGGCAGATCATACTGTAGTGATCGATGAAACCATGTGCAATGGCTGCGGACTGTGTATGCAGAATTGTAAATTTGACGCAATTTCACTCATTCCAAACCCGAAGAAAAATGCATAAAGAGAGGTAATAAAATGAAAACTGTAAATATTATGATTGTGGGGGTAGGCGGTCAGGGAACACTTCTTACCAGCAGAATTTTAGGGGGAATTGCCGTAGAGCAGGGATATGATGTAAAAATCTCCGAGGTTCACGGAATGGC
>FR900177.1:33002-33255 GCA_000437755.1 Roseburia sp. CAG:303 | reverse complement strand
AATGGCACAGAGAGGTGGAAGTGTTGTAACGTATGTGCGGTATGGCGAATATGTTGCAGAACCGATTGTGGAAGAAGGCCATGCGGATGTGTTGATTGCTTTTGAACGTCTGGAAGCACTCCGCTATGCACATTTTTTAAAAAAAGATGGCATCATTATCTGTAATGACCAGAAAATCGAGCCGATGACGGTTTCTACCGGAAAGGCAGATTATCCGGAACACATTCTGGAAACACTGAAAGAAAATCACCGG
>FR900177.1:10405-32974 GCA_000437755.1 Roseburia sp. CAG:303 | reverse complement strand
CACAGGGTAGTTGCGGTCAATGCCATGGAAGAAGCAAAAAAACTTGGCAATGCCAGGGTATTTAATACCATTATCATCGGTGTTGCGGCAAAACACATGGATTTTGAAAAGGAAAAATGGATTGAGGTCGTAAAAAAGACAGTGCCGCCAAAGACTGTAGATATCAATGTAAAGGCATTTCTTGCCGGATATGAAATGGGTTAAGTATTTTAAATCATAAATTAAGAGAATAAAAATAAAACCGGAGCGGTTCAGTGAAGTGAACTCGTTCCGGTTTCTCTTTGTCACTGCTATCTTGAATTTTCTTCCACAATCAGTTTTTCTGCATTGTAGCGTTCACGAAGCTTTGGTTTCTCGATTTTTCCGGTCGGATTTCTCGGAATTTCATCAAAGAAAATCTTTCTCGGGCGTTTGTAGCGAGGCAGGGCCATGCAGAAGTCATTCATTTCATCTTCTGTGCAGATATATCCGTCCTTCAGTTCGATAATAGCGGCTGCAATTTCTCCCAGACGTTTGTCCGGAAGTCCGATGACTGCCACATCATGAACGGCATTGTGCGTGCGGATGAAATCCTCAATCTGTACCGGATAGAGGTTCTCGCCGCCGCTGATAATTACGTCTTTCTTGCGGTCAACCAGATAATAGAAGCCGTCCTCATCCTGCATCGCCATGTCTCCGGTAAAGAGCCAGCCATCTTTTAACACTTTGACAGTGGATTCCGGGTCATTGTAGTAGCAGGTCATGACACCCGGACCTTTCAGGCAGAGTTCTCCGACTTCGCCTCTGGAAACTTCCGAACCGTCTTCTGCTGCAATTTTTACTTCCCAGCCATAGCCCGGAACACCGATGGCACCGACCTTATGTACATTTTCCACACCGAGATGAACAGCTCCTGGTCCGATAGATTCGCTCAGACCATAATTTGTATCATACTGGTGATTTGGAAAATAATCGTGCCAGTGGCGGATAAGTGAAGGTGGAACCGGCTGTGCACCAATGTGCATGAGTCTCCACTGATCAAGCTGGTAATCCTCCAGTTTCAGCTTTCCGCTGTCGAGTGCGTCTAAAATATCCTGTGCCCACGGAACCAGAAGCCATACGATGGTACAGTGTTCCTGGGAAACGGCATTCAGGATATATTCCGGTTTTGTTCCACGCAGCAGAACGGCTTTTCCACCAGATAACAGACTGCCGAACCAGTGCATCTTTGCACCGGTGTGATAGAGCGGGGGAATACAAAGGAATACATCATCCTTTGTCTGTCCGTGGTGATTCTGCTCTACGCGGCAGGCATGCATAAGACTTTCATGGTTATGTAAAATCGCTTTTGGAAAACCGGTTGTTCCGGAAGAGAAATAAATTGCGGCATCATCGGATTCTGAAAGCTTGATTTCCGGGGATCGGCTGGAACAATTTGCTGTCAGGCTGCGGTAATCTTCTGCAAAGGTAGGACAGGCCTCGCCGACATAGAATAAGAGTCTTCCCTTGCTGATTTTTTCTGCAATATCTTCCACACGGCCGACAAATTCCGGACCGAACACCAGTACGTCCACTTCCGCAAGTTTTACGCAGTACTCAATCTCATCCGCTGCATAACGGAAATTTAACGGAACGGCGAGTGCACCTGTTTTTAAAATACCAAAATAAATTGGCAGCCATTCCAGCCCATTCATTAAAAGAATGGCAACCTTATCGCCTTTCTTGATTCCCCGGCTTAACAGAAGATTAGCAAAACGATTTGCCTTTTCATTAAATACGTTCCAGGAAATTTCCCTGCGGTAATGTTCTGAAGGATTTGGCTCCATCAATTCATACTCTCTCCATGTTACCCGTCGCGTTTCTTTCTGGGCGGGATTAATTTCTACCAGACAGATATCGTCACCGAACTTCTGGCAGTTTTCTTCCAATACATCAGTAATTGTCATCTTATGAAATCCTTTCCCTATGTTCTGATTACCCGTCATTCTGGTTATGGGTATCATAAATTGAACAGATAACAGTAAAATACCAGTTTTTCATGTAAATGTCAATTGATTTTAAACGCAAAACGTGTTATATTGATGTGATAAGAGATTGAGAACGAATATTTTTATTTTCAATCTGTGAAACATGAGGAAAAGAGGGATTACGATGCCGGAGTTATTTCAAGCAGGGAAAAGAACGTATTATATAAACTGCTATGCAAATGTTGGTGTTTATGTCTGTGATTCCGGGGAAGCATATCTGATTGACAGTGGAACGGATGATAAAGAGGCACAGGCAATTTATAAATTGTTAGAGCAGAAAAAGTGGAAATTATCAGCGGTTATCCTGACACACGGGCATGCGGATCATGCCGGCGGCTGTGCGTTTCTGCAGGAAATGACAGGGTGCAGGGTTTATGCGACGGAAGAAGAGAAGATCTATTCTGAGAATCCTTTTCTGTCTCCAACGTATATTACAGGAGGATATCCGCCGCATGAAATGCAGAACCCGTTTTTTCTGGCAAGAAAATATAAGGCGGAAGATATCAGGGAGCTTATGCTTCCGGATGGCCTGGAACTGATAGAACTTCCGGGGCATAATTTCCATATGGTCGGGGTGCGGACGGATGATGATGTGGTTTTTCTGGCGGATAGTATTTTCAGTATGCATATGTTAAGAAAATACCATATTAATTTTATGTTTGATGTTCCGGCATTCAGCAGGACTCTGGATGAAATAGGAAAAATGCAGGCTGCATTGTTTATTCCCGCCCACGCAGAACCCCAGACCGATATCCGGCCGCTTGCTGTGGCAAATAAAGAAAAAATAGATGAGATTGCAAAGAATATTATTAATTTCTGTGAGCATCCGATTACCTACGATGAGCTGATCCGGAAGCTGTTTGACGAATATGGAAGGCGGCTGGATATGCAGCAGTATTATCTGGTTGGATTTACCATCCGTTCGTATCTGTCCTGGCTGAAGTCCAAAGGAAGTATTCAGACTTTGTTTGAAGATAATATGCTTTGCTGGAGGAGCTGGCATGCATGAAGAAGAAAAGCAGATAAAGAAGCGGATTTTAGAGCTTGCGGATAAATCCTACCGCAACAGTCAGTACTTATTTACTTCCTTTTTGACCCCGGCAGAATATTCGGAGGCTGTAGAAACCCTGACGAAGGAGCATTATCATAATTATGACAGTTATGGCGGAACGGAGATGGCAGAAAGAGTGATTCTGCGGTTTGGTTCTCCGGAGGAGTTCGGCTACATGGAAGAGTTTCCAGTGTCCTGCATTATCATAGAACCAAATCTTGCAAAATTTGCAGACCGCCTGACACACCGGGATTTTCTGGGAAGTGTATTAAACCTTGGTATTGAGAGAAATGTCATCGGAGATATTTTTATCCGGGATAATACAGGCTATCTTATCTGTCTGACCCGTATGGCAGATTATATTGCGGAAAATCTGACGAAGATAAAGCATACCTATGTGAAGTGCAAAGTCACGCAGGAGATGCCGGAAGCATTGAAGCCTGTGCTGGAAGAGCATATTCTTTCCGTGAGTTCCGAGCGGTGTGATATTGTAGCAGCAAAGCTGTATCAGATATCGCGGTCGGAAGTACTGGAATTATTCCGGGGAAAGAAGGTCTGTATCAACAGCAGGGTGGAAGAGAGCAACAGTAAAAATCTGAAAGAAGGGGATATTGTTTCGGTACGCGGATATGGAAAATTTTCCTACCAGGGTGTGCAGTCGGTAAATAAGAAAGATAAATTAAGAGTTGCAGTCAGTAAATATATTTAAGCAAATTTCAGAATGGAGTGAAAAAAATGATTTATACAGTTACATTTAATCCGGCACTTGATTATATCGTTCATGTGGACAATCTTGCCATGGGAAGCATCAATAAAATAAAAAAAGAACAGGTGTTTGCTGGCGGAAAAGGAGTGAATGTTTCCGTAGTAATGAAAAATCTTGGCTATGATAATACTGCCATGGGATTTGTGGCAGGGTTTACCGGGGATGAGATAGAGAGAGAATTAAAGGAAAGAGGAATTGATACAAAATTTATCCATCTTCCAAATGGAATATCCCGTATCAATATCAAATTAAAATCAGAATTTGAAACAGAATTAAACGGACAGGGACCTGAGGTAACACAGGAAGCCATTGATGAATTTTTAAAGCAGATGGAATGGTTAAAAGCGGGGGATTATCTTGTGATTTCCGGAAGTACACCGGCATTGATTAATGATGATATTTATGGGGAAATTTTAAAATCACTGATGGGAAGAGGTGTCAATGTCACAGTAGATGCGACAAAGGGACTTTTACTGAAAGCACTTCCATATCACCCATTTTTAATTAAACCGAATAAGAGGGAACTCGAAGAATTTTTTGATGTTACGTTGTATAATAAAAAAGATATTATCGAATATGCAGAAAAACTGAAGGACAGAGGAGCAAGAAATGTTCTTGTTTCGCTGGGAGCAGACGGAGCTGTACTGTTAGCAGAGGACGGACAGCTTTATGAGAGAAAGGCTCCTGAGGGAAAGGTTATTAATTCCGTCGGATCCGGTGATTCCATGGTGGCAGGATTCATTGCCGGATATATGAAACATGCGGATTATGACGAAGCATTAAAACTCGGTGTAGCAGCAGGCAGTGCCTGTGCATTTCTGGATGGTCTGGCATCAAAAGAAGCCATCATGGATATATTTGAACAAATAGAGAAATAGGAGGACTATGTTTTATGAAACAGAAAATGTTGGATTTATTTGAAAAGGTATTCGGGGACACAAAGGATGTAAATGTATATTTTGCACCGGGCAGAGTGAATTTGATCGGAGAGCATACGGATTATAACGGCGGACATGTATTTCCATGTGCACTTAGCATCGGTACATATGCAGCAGCAAGAAAGAGAAATGATGAAAAGTTAAGATTCTATTCCGAGAATTTTGAAAAACTGGGTGTGATGGAATCTGCTATCGAAAATCTTGTCTGCAAAGAGGAAGACAACTGGACCAATTATCCAAAGGGTGTCATCTGGGCAATGAAAAAAAAGGGATATGACATTCCGTGTGGTATGGATATCGTTTATTTTGGAAATATTCCAAATGGATCCGGCTTATCATCTTCTGCATCCATCGAAGTGCTGACCGGTTTTGTGTGCAGGGAATTATTTGGTTTGGATGTGGATAATCTGCATCTTGCATTGATCGGACAGTATTCCGAAAATAATTTTAATGGTGTCAACTGCGGAATCATGGATCAGTTTGCGATTGCCATGGGAAAGAAGGATCAGGCGATGTTCCTTGACACGGCTACACTGGAATATGAGTATGCACCGGTAAAACTGGACGGATATAAGATCGTTATTCTCAATACAAATAAAAAGCGCGGGCTTGGCGATTCCAAATACAATGAGCGAAGAAGCCAGTGTGAAGAAGCCCTGGAAAAATTAAAGACGGTTCTGGACGTAAAGAGTCTTGGAGATCTGACCATCAAGCAGTTTGAGGAAAATAAGGCTGTGATTGGGGATGAAGTTCTGATAAAGAGAGCAAAACATGCCGTATATGAAAACCAGAGAACCATTCAGGCAGTCGCAGCCCTGAAGGAAAATAATATTGCCTTATTTGGTCAGCTCATTAACCAGTCCGGCGATTCCCTGAGAGAAGATTATGAGGTAACCGGAATTGAACTGGATACCCTGGTAGAAGAAGCAAGAAAACAGGAAGGTGTCATTGCTGCAAGGATGACAGGTGCCGGATTTGGTGGATGTGCCGTCAGCATTGTAAAGAATGAATGTGTGGACAATGTGATCCGCAGTGTCGGAGAGGCTTATAAGCAGAAAATAGGATATGCGGCAGATTTCTATGTCGTAGAGATTGGAGCCGGACCGGAAGTTTTATAATGGATTTGCAGAAAAAATGAAATTAATGGTTGTAAAATCATAAACTATATTATAAAATATCAGATAATATCAAAGATATAAGATAGAACTAACCGGAGGAATATTTTAATGAAGAAAGTAGTGAAGTTTGGTGGCAGTTCACTTGCCAGTGCAGAACAGTTCAAAAAAGTAGGAGAAATCATAAGATCCGATGAAGGCAGAAGATATGTAGTTCCTTCCGCACCGGGAAAACGATTTAACTCAGATACAAAAGTAACGGATATGCTTTATCAGTGTTATGCACTTGCAGAGCAGGGCAAAGATTTTGACAATGAATTAAAGGCGATCAAAGAAAGATATTACGAAATTATTCATGGGTTATCCCTTGATTTATCCCTGAATGAGGAGTTTAAGACAATCAAGAAGAATTTTCAGGAGAAAGCGGGCAGTGATTATGCAGCATCCCGTGGCGAATACTTAAATGGTATTGTGATGGCAAACTATCTTGGATATGAATTCCTGGATGCTGCACAGTATATCTTTTTCCATGAGGACGGGCGTTTAAACAGCGAAAAGACATATGCTGTCCTGGGTGAGAAGCTTGCACAGACAGAGCGTGCAGTTATTCCGGGCTTCTATGGTGCATTGGATGATGGAAAAGTAAAGACATTCTCCAGAGGCGGTTCCGATGTAACCGGTTCGATCGTTGCAGCAGCAGCAAAAGTAGATTTATACGAGAACTGGACAGACGTTTCCGGATGCCTGATTGCAGATCCACGTATTATCCATAATCCACGTCCGATCAAGGCAATCACATACAGAGAATTAAGGGAACTGGCTTATATGGGTGCTTCCGTGTTGCATGAAGATGCGATTTTCCCTGTAAGAAAAGAAGGTATTCCGATTAATATCAAGAATACCAATAAGCCGGAAGATGAAGGTACGATGATTGTGGAAAGTACCTGCAGACAGTCCGAATATGTAATCACAGGTATTGCCGGAAAGAAGGGATTTGTGTCCATCAACATCGAGAAAGACATGATGAATTCCGAAATCGGTTTTGGAAGAAAAGTTCTCGAAGCATTTGAAAAGCATGGTATTTCCTTTGAACATATGCCATCCGGAATTGATACCATGACAATCTTTGTTCACCAGCCGGAATTTGAAGGAAAGGAACAGCAGGTGCTTGCTGATATCCATAGACTGGCACATCCGGATTCCATCGAGATAGAATCTGATCTGGGTCTGATTGCCGTTGTAGGACGTGGAATGAAGGCTGCAAAAGGAACAGCAGGAAGAATCTTCTCCGCACTTGCACATGCAAGAATCAATGTCAAGATGATTGATCAGGGTTCCAGTGAGTTAAATATTATCATTGGTGTAAAGAACAGTGATTTTGAAAAGGCAATCAAAGCAATTTATGATATCTTTGTAGAAACCCAGTTATAAACATAATATAAAGAGCAGAGGCTGTATCAGGCCTCTGTTTTTCATTTTATGCAAAATCTGCTGCGGTATTGATTGAAATATAAAGTTTTGTGTGTTATTATCTATTATTGCGAAGAACGTTATTTCATGGAAAAACGTATCAATTCGTATCAGTACATAACGTAATTTATCAAAAAGGTCTGCATCTGCAGGGAAGCGTCTACGAGGAGGCGACTTTTGATATGAATCAGCATTTGCAGGAACAAAAACTTCCTCGTAAATTTTTAGGAGGACAATTATGTCAGGAAAAAATTCAGCAGTAACTTTTAAAAATGCAAAAAAGAACGGCGAGCGTCTTGCCATGCTTACGGCATATGATTATTCCACGGCAAAATTGATGGATGAAACCGGAATTAACGGTATTCTGGTGGGAGATTCCCTTGGAAATGTCATACTGGGATATGAAGATACCATATCCGTGACCATGGAAGATATGATACATCATGGTGCAGCCGTTGCAAGAGGTACAAAGAATGCACTGGTAGTCATCGATATGCCATTTATGTCTTATCAGACATCTGTATATGATGCCCTGGTAAATGCCGGCCGCCTGATGAAAGAGGGAAGAGCCGGTGCCGTGAAACTTGAGGGAGGAAAGAATATCTGTCCTCAGATAGAAGCAATTACAAAAGCCGGAATTCCTGTTATGGGACATCTGGGACTGACTCCTCAGGCAATCAACGCATTTGGCGGATTTAAAGTGCAGGGAAAGACACAGGAAGCAGCCGAACAGCTGCTCGAGGATGCACTGGCAGTAGAGAAAGCGGGAGCATTTGCACTGGTACTGGAATGTGTTCCACGGAAACTGGCGGATATTATTACGGAAAAATTAACAATACCTACCATTGGCATCGGGGCAGGAAATGGATGCGATGGACAGATTCTGGTATATCAGGATCTGCTTGGTATGTTTTCTGATTTTACACCGAAGTTTGTAAAGAAATATGCGAATGTCGGTGAGATAATGAAGGATGCATTCTCTGCCTATATCGAAGATGTGAAGCAGGGAGCATTTCCGGAGAAGAAGCATGAATATGATATTGCTGATGAAGTAATAGAAAAGTTATATTAATTGAAAAGAGGAAAAGAAAATGAAGATTGTAAAAACCATAGATGAAGTAAGAAAACAGGTAAAAGAATGGAAGAAACAGGGACTGACCGTCGGACTTGTGCCAACCATGGGATATCTTCACGAAGGACATAAGAGCCTGATCGATGCGGCTGTCAGGGACAATGACAGGGTAGTGGTAAGTGTGTTTGTAAATCCGACACAGTTTGCACCGAATGAAGATCTGGAGAGCTATCCAAGAGATCTGGACAGAGATGCAGCATTATGCGATGCGGCAGGTGCAGCCCTGATTTTTCATCCGGAACCGGAAGAAATGTATCTGCCGGATTATTCTACATTTGTTGATATGAGAACTCTGACCGATGTACTTTGCGGAAAAACAAGACCGATTCATTTCAGCGGTGTCTGCACCGTAGTGTCCAAGCTTTTCAACATTGTACAGCCGGACAGGGCTTATTTCGGACAGAAGGATGCACAGCAGCTTGCCGTTATTAAGCATATGGTGGCAGATTTGAATTTTGATATCGAAATTATCGGCTGCCCGATTATTCGTGAAGCAGATGGACTTGCAAAGAGTTCGAGAAATACTTATCTGAATGAAGAAGAAAGAAAACAGGCGGTCATACTCAGCCAGGCATTAAATCAGGGAAAAGAACTGATTGAAGACGGAGAAACAAGAGCATCCGTAATTAAACAGATTATCAGGGACAAAATAGAAACCATGCCGTTAGCCAGAATCGACTATGTTGAAATTGTTGACTTTAAGACATTTAAAGATCTGGATGAGATTCAGGGCGAAGTGCTGGCAGCCGTAGCGGTATACATAGGAAAAACCAGACTGATTGATAACTTTATCATCCAGTTATAAGAGAATGGAGGATATCGAACATGACGATAACCATGCTAAAAGGAAAGATACACAGGGCAGTTGTCACGCAGGCAGAACTGAATTATGTCGGAAGCATTACCGTAGATCCGGTTCTGATGGAAGCAGCTGGTATTTATGAATATGAAAAAGTTCAGGTGGTCGATGTGGAAAGCGGCAGCAGACTGGAAACCTATACGATAGCGGGAGAGCCTGGAAAAGGAACGATCTGCTTAAACGGTGCGGCAGCCAGACTGGTACAGCCGGGAGATCATGTGATTATCATGGCATACTGTGAACTTACACCGGAAGAAGCAAAATGTCATCAGCCAAAGGTGGTATTTCTGGATGAAAACAATAAAATAGCGGAATGCACAACTTATGAACGGCACGGGGAAATAAAATAATAAAAATTATTCTTGATTAATCCCATAGGTTAGTGTTATGATATGCAGGTGAATTATCTAAAATTAAAATTTAATACTGAGAGGAACAGGAGAGAATGACATTCACAAAAGAAGATACAAACATTGTCAAAGGGATAGCAATTTTGGCAATGATATTTCACCATTGTTACCCTAATAGTACCAGTATTCCCATTTCTATGCTGGAAAATTCCACTTTTCTGCAGCAGCTTGCGTCGAGCGGAAAAGTGTGTGTTGCCTTATTAACCATTCTGAGCGGGTATGGTCTTTCAGAGAGTTATAAAAACAGGGAAAACAAAGGAATTGTAAGTGCAGTGAGGTTTTCGCTCTCCCATTATTTTCAGTTACTGTCTATGTACTGGATTGCTTTTTTAACGGTAATTATATTAATGTATATGCGGGGAACAGATATTAACATGCTCTATGGGGATGGAATATTGGGAGTTAGAAATTTTATGATTGACTTTTTTGGATTGGGAATGCTGTTTCATACAAATATTTTAATAGGAGAATGGTATTTAACAGCAGTCATAGCTTTCTATTTCTTATTTCCATTGTTATTATTTTTAATTAAGAAGATAAAATGGGGCATTTTAGTTATTACATATCTGCCATGGGTTTATTATATAATTGCAAATGATTTTGAAATGCATACGGATTGGTTTGCATTTTATACTTTTTCCTTTGCGTTAGGAATTTATTTGTCATATGCAGATCTTTTGGTTATAATTAAAAACAATGCCCGAAAAAAACGAACAATAGTTTTTTCGATTATATTTCTGCTTGTAATGGCTGTTTTACGTCAGTTTCTGACTTTGTCGGCAGATCCTTTTTTATCACTGGCAATTATAGCGATTGAAATAGTGCTGGTATCAAGGATACCGGTGATAAAGGACTTTTTGGGAATTTGCGGCAAACAGTCTGCAAATATGTGGTTATTACATCCCTGGATCATGTCAGAATTTGTTGTATTTGGATATAGAAGCTATGTTGACTGGTTTATAGTTGTTTTTATGACCTCTTTTGCAATGTCATTAACATTAAATTCTTTTAAGCAGGGAATTAAATATAATGACATAGTGCGAAAAATACGAAAGAAAATAGGATAAATTCAGATTAAGCAATGGTATTTATTTTTTTGCGGCGAATTAGAAATGAAAATTATTTTTGCAAAAAAATATCAATAAAGAATAAAATTGAAAGGAATGCAAAACAGTTAAAGAGAACTTTTTGCGGAGAAAAGAATGAGAAAGACAAAAATTATTTGTACACTTGGTCCATCAACAGAAGATACAAATGTAATGAAACAGTTGATGCTGGAAGGAATGAATGTAGCAAGATTTAATTTTTCCCATGGGGATTATAAGAGTCATCTGGCTAATTTAAAGAAGATTGAAAAATTAAGAAAAGAACTTGATTTACCGATAGCAACTCTGCTCGATACAAAAGGACCGGAGATTCGTATAGGTAATTTTAAAGATCACAAGGTCAGTCTGGAAAAAGATCAGCTCTTTACACTGACAACAAGAGATATCGAGGGTGATGAACATCAGGTTTCCGTCAGCTATAAGGATATTATCAATGATGTGCATAAAGGAGACCGGGTCCTGATTGATGACGGCCTGGTTGAATTAGAGATTCAGAATATATCAGAAACAGATATTTTATGTAAGGTATTAAATGAAGGCACTATTTCAGACCATAAGGGTGTGAATGTTCCGGGTGTAGATCTTACCATGCCGTTTATCAGCCAGAAAGATTATGAAGATATCTTATTCGGAATTGAGAACGGATATGATTTTGTTGCCGCTTCATTCACAAGAACAGCCGAAGATATTCTGGAAATCAGAAAGATATTCCAGGAGAAAAAATGTAAAACCATGAACATCATTGCAAAAATTGAAAATATGCAGGGTGTAAATAATATTGAAGAGATTATCCGGGTTTCCGATGGAATTATGATTGCCAGAGGTGACATGGGTGTTGAGATTCCGTTAGAAGATGTGCCAGTTATCCAGAAAGAAATTATCAAGAAGGCAAGAGATGCCGGAAAACAGGTTATTACAGCTACACAGATGCTTGATTCCATGATTAAGAATCCGAGACCGACCAGAGCAGAGGCTACGGACGTTGCAAATGCAATCTATGACGGAACAAGTGCCATCATGCTTTCCGGAGAAACCGCAGCAGGTCTTTATCCGGTAGAAGCATTGAAAACCATGGTAAAGATTGCGATCCGCACCGAGCAGGATATCGATTACAAAGGAAGATTTGAGGCAGGAAAATATCAGGTAAAAGGCAATATTACAAATGCGATTTCACACGCAACCTGTACAACCGCACTTGATTTGAATGCGGCAGCAATCATTACCGTAACAAAACTTGGCGGTACGGCAAGAATGGTTTCGAAATACAGACCGTCCTGTCCAATCATCGGTGGAAGTCCGAATGAATATGTATGCAGACAGTTAAATCTTTCCTGGGGTGTTATTCCGGTTAAACTGGAAAATCAGGAGAAAACCGACGATTTATTTGACCATGCCGTGGACAGTGTAATGAAGAAAGGGTTTTTAAAACAGGGAGATTTGACTGTTATCACAGCGGGTCTTCCACTGGGAGTTCCGGGTACCACAAACCTGATCAAGGTTCATATTGCGGGTCATATTCTGTTAAAGGGTCATGGTGTCAATAAGATGAGTGCAACGGCAAATCTCTGTGTATGCAAGAATGCAGCTGAATTAAAGACTTATTTCAAAACAGGAGATATTATTGTAGTGCGTGAAACCGATAACGCTATGATGGAACAGTTAAAAGAGGCCGGCGGTATCATAACAGAGGATGGCGATCAGAATTCCCATGCAGCCATTGTAGGTTTGACATTGGATATTCCGGTTATTATAGGAGCAGAGCAGGCAACCTCGATTCTGAAAAATGGTTCTTATGTATCCATGGATAGTGATAAGGGTGTTGTATGCAGTACTTCATAAATAGAATGAAATAAATAAAAGAAAAGCATTGTCCTTGGACAATGCTTTTCTGGAATGGAGAAAAAATGAATATCTTAAGTCTGGATAAAATCACAAAGGCATATGGCGAACGGAAAGTCTTTGATGAAGCAGATTTTTTCCTGGAAGACGGAGAAAAAGTCGGAATCATAGGAATAAACGGAACAGGTAAATCTACACTGTTAAAAATTATGGCAGGACTGGAACAGCCGGACAGCGGAAAAGTAATCCGTGCAAATCATATTGTGATAAGTTATTTAAAACAGCAGCCGGATTTCCGGGAGAATGAAACCATTCTTGAATATGTGCTGAGAGAAGCAGATATGGGTCATGAACAGAATAATCTGGAAAGTCAGGCAAAAACCATGCTGATGAATCTGGAAATCACGGATATAAACCAGAAGATTGGGGAATTGTCCGGCGGTCAGAAGAAAAGAGTATCATTAGTTGCGGCATTGTTAGAACCGGCAGATATCCTTGTTCTGGACGAACCGACCAACCATATTGATAATGCCATGTCGGACTGGCTGGAGAATTATCTGAAGAAATATAAAGGTGCACTTATCATGGTTACGCATGACCGGTATTTTCTGGATGCCGTGTGCAACCGTATCGTGGAAGTAGATAAGGGAAAATTATATAGTTACCGGGCAAATTATTCCGGATTTCTCCAACTGAAAATGGAACGGGAGGAAATGTGCATAGCAAGTGACCGGAAAAGAAAGTCCATTATGCGCAATGAGCTTGCCTGGATCATGCGCGGGGCGAGGGCGAGAAGCACCAAACAGAAGGCAAGAATCCAGCGGTATGAGGAAATGAAGGATACAAGGGATTTCGTCCACGATGAAAAGATAGAGATAAGCTCGGCAAGTACAAGACTTGGAAGAACTACGGTGGAACTGGAACATATCTGCATGTCATATCAGGATAAAGTACTGATTCAGGATTTCAGTTATATCTTTCTGAAAAATGACCGGATCGGTTTTGTCGGACCGAACGGAAGCGGAAAAACCACACTGATGAAAATTATCGCCGGACGGATCAAACCGGTATCCGGCAGGGTGATACACGGGCAGACGGTAAAGATCGGGTATTACAGCCAGGAAATAGAAAATAGTCCGCAGTCCGGAATTGCATACATGAATCCAAAATCAAGAGTGATTGATTATATCAGGGATACGGCAGAATATGTAAAGACAAGGGATGGACAGATCTCAGCCTCACAGATGCTGGAAAAGTTCCTCTTTACCGGGGAAGATCAGTATGGGCTTATTGAGAAACTCTCCGGAGGTGAAAAGAGAAGACTGAATCTTCTGCGCGTACTGATGGAAGCCCCGAATGTGCTGATTCTGGATGAGCCGACCAATGATCTGGATATTACGACCCTGACCATCCTGGAGGATTATCTGGATAATTTTGAAGGAATTGTAATTATTGTGTCCCACGACAGATATTTTCTTGACCGGACAGTAAGAAGAATCTTTGCGTTTGAAGGAAATGGAAAGATTCGGCAGTATGAGGGTGGTTATACGGATTACAGCATAAAATGCAGGGAGCAGAATGATGTAGGGGAAGAAATTAAGACAGAAAAAGAAAACATTAAGACAAAGGAAAAATATAAACCACAGAGAGAAAAGAAATTAAAATTTTCCTATCAGGAACAGAAAGAATATGAAACGATTGAGGAAGCGGTCGCAGCACTGGAAGAGAAAATTTCTCAGATAGAGAAGGATATGGAGAGATATGCGACAGACTTTATCGAACTGAATAAGCTGGTGCAGGAGAAAGAAATGACAGAAAATCAGCTTCAGGAGAAAATGGATCGGTGGATGTATCTCGAAGAATTGAATGAAAAAATTCAGAATCAGTAAGAATGCAGCTATTGACAACGCATTTGATTTTATATTATAATAGTTCAAAATGAAACTGTTCACAATGAAACAATTTTGCAGCATGGCTTGCAGGAGAGGAAGGGTAATTAATGTTCAATAAAGAAGAAATTTCAAAATATTCATCATCCATGATAGATCAGTATAAAGATATCTATAAGATAGATGTAGATTTGTACGATGAATACAATGTAAAAAGAGGGTTAAGAGATAAGAATGGAAATGGCGTCCTGGCAGGAATATCCGATATTTCCCGGATTGATGCCTACAAACTTGTTGATGGTGTAAAAACCCCGTGTGAGGGAAAGCTTGTGTACCGTGGATATGATGTTACCGAGCTGGTTGCAGGAGTTGTGAAGGATAAACGATTTGGCTTTGAAGAAACAGCATTTCTTTTATTGTTCGGTCATCTGCCAAACCAGTATGAACTGAAGGACTTTACCGAAGTAGTGTCAGAACTGGGTGTGCTGCCGGATAATTTTGTAAGGGATGTTGTCATGAAAGCACCGAGCAAAGATATTATGAGCAGTATGACAAAGAGTGTGCTTACCCTGTCCTCCTATGATTCAAGAGCAAATGATCTGTCACTGGATAATGTACTGCGTCAGTGCATTATGCTGATCGGACAGCTTCCGATGCTTGCCGTGTACGGATATCAGGCATACAGCCATTATAAACTGGGCGGTAATCTGTACATACACAGACCGGATCAGGGAATTTCCCTTGCCGAGAATCTTCTGCGTATGTTAAGACCGGATATGCAATATACCGATTTGGAGGCAAAGGTATTAGATATTGCATTAATGTTACATATGGAGCATGGCGGCGGAAATAACTCAACCTTTACAACAAGGGTGGTAACTTCGTCCGGTGCAGATACCTACTCCGTCATGGCAGCAGCACTCTGCTCGCTGAAAGGACCGAAACACGGAGGAGCAAATATCAAGGTCATGGAGATGATAGCAGATCTCAGGAACAAGGTTACCGATCTGGATGATGAAGATGCCATCCGGGATTATCTTGTTAAGTTATTGAACAAAGAAGTTTTTGATAAAAAAGGACTGATCTATGGAATGGGACATGCCGTATATTCCATTTCCGATCCGAGAGCACAGGTATTTAAGGGATTTGTGGAAAAACTGGCAGTAGAGAAGCACAGAAAGAAAGATTTTGAATTGTATGCAAAGATTGAACGGCTTGCACCGGAAGTTATATCCGAGCGGAGAAAAATCTATAAAGGTGTAAGTGCAAATGTGGACTTCTATAGTGGTTTTGTATACAGTATGCTTGGCATACCAGTAGAGCTGTATACTCCATTGTTTGCGATTGCCCGTATTGTAGGATGGAGTGCACACAGACTTGAAGAATTAATCAGTGGAGATAAAATTATAAGACCTGCATATAAGACTATCGTAGAGGATAAAGAATATCTTCCGATTGAAAGCAGGTAAGGAGATGCCAAAGAGAGAATGAGAGCAGTAATTGGGAAAAATGGGACAGTATCCACGGTGGAAAGACAGAGAATGTGGCTGGAAGAATTGAACAGAAAGCATATTCTGTATTTTGGATGTCATACCGGGCTTGGCAAGACCTGCCAGGCTGAACTGCTGGCAGAGAAACATTATAAGGTTTGGCGGAGAATTGATGCGGCAGAACAGCCGGTGTACAGCTCGTTCCAAAAGTGGATGGAAACAGCGGGAGAATCAGAAAAGAAGCTTTGCATTATCGATAAAGTGTCCTATCTGAAAGAAAAGAGTGAGGCTGTCAGGGATATATTGAAAATTATCCAGGAAGAAATGGAGCGGCATAAATTTGATTTAATTATAGCAGGGAGAGCGGAATGTCCGGCATGGCTGCGTGGTTACAGATTTACCGGAAAATTAAAATGCTATGGAAAAGAACATTTTCTGCTTGGTCAGAATGAAATTCTGAAGCTGACAGAATATGAACTGGGATATATGGCACAGCGGTTTGGTGAAAAATCAAAGGAATGGCTGAAAGATACCGCACAGGAGATAGAAGGGACAACACAGGGATTTGCGTTTGGAACATTTCTGTGTATGGAAGCCATAAAGGAAAATGGCGGAAGCAGAAGTTTCTATGGAAAAATTGCAAGGCAGCTTGTATGGGAGCATTTTGAAAAAAATGTTCTGCCTTATTTTGATGGTGTTACCTGCAGCTGCCTGCAGAAAATATCTGTGTACGAATCTTTTACGGAATCCATGGCACTTGAGCTGTTAAATGATGAGGAAAAAGAGGCATACCTCCATATTTTTGATTATTGCAGTTTTATTGAAAATAATGGGGATGACGGATTTGTTATACAGAGTCTGTTCCGGCTGTTCATGAGAAAACAGTACAGAACCAAGGATGAAAAGGGCTTTTTTGAAACCGCTACCAGGGCCGGTCAGTGCTGTGAAAAAGAACATCTGTATGCTGAGGCAATGCACCTCTATAAGATATGTAATAATAAAAAAGAACTGGAAAGGGTGCTGCTGTTTCTTGCCATGAATGCGGAAGGCAGTTATTTTGCAAGATTATGCGAATCCTATACCCGTTATTATCTGGAAGAAGATTATAAGGGACGACCAGATCTGATGGCGGCAAAGATACTTGCAGATGCATATCATATGCGTGTGGAGCAGAGTGACCAGAGACTTGACGAACTGTGCCTTCTGGCAGAACGGGAGAAAACGGAAGAATCCGGTGTTACCTGTCTGAAAAGCTATCTTATGGCGGCACTGCGTGTTCCGCAGCGTCAGACAGAGGAAACTGTACGGCTGATTGAAAAATATCATAAGTTCATGGAAGAAAAGAATATTATGCCTGGAATTCTGTCCGTAACTGGAGGCGGACCGAGCATTATCAACGGAGGACTCGATTTGATGGACTGTTTCCGTACAAAAACATTTGATTATTACATAAAGAAACTTATAACAGTCATGCCGCATTGTGAGGCAGAAGGTGTGGAAGATGTGGCATGTGCCGAATATTTTCTGGAGAAAAATGAACGGATGAAAGCCATAGAATATCTGATGAGCCGATTATCCGATATACGTGAGCGGGGAGATTTCAGAACCATTTATGTGGCTTCGGCTGTCATGGCAAGAGGAATGCTGGAAGAGGGAAAGATCTCATCAGCAAAAGATATTCTGGATGGTATCCGGGGAAGAATTGCACGCAGTGGTTATCCGGAAACAGAAGAGAATATTAAGGCAACAAAGATTGAACTCTTACTGTACGAAGGTACGGATGAATATGTGGCAGAATGGATGGAAGATGCATATGAGCGGGGAATCGGAAGACCATTGAGTGCGGATTTTTTCATCTCAGAAGTGTATCAGATGTATATACTGGCGAAAGTGTATGTTGCATTTAAACGAAATGTAGAAGCGGCAGTAATTATCCACCAGCTCAGAGCATATGCCGTAAGATATCAGAGAACGTATTACCAGATAAAACTGAGTCTGTTAGAAGCCATACTGTTAGAAAGTACCGGCGAGGACGGAACCGGAAAATTAAAAGAAGCAGTTCTGATGGCGGCAGAATATGGTTATATCCGGGTGATTGCAGATGAAGGAGAAGCCATATTTGCCATATGGAAGCATACGGACTGGAAAGCCTGGATGAAAAAAACAGGGATACCGGATGGCAGGAAAGACTATTTTACGGCTCTTGAGAAAGCACTGAAGAGTATGGCGGAATATTATCCGGATTATCTGAAAAAAGGAAATCAGGAACTGCGTCTGTCAAAATGCGAAGATCAGGTAATGAATTATATTTATCATGGCAAAAAGAATGAAGAGATTGCACAGGAAATGTCCATCCAGTTATCCACGGTCAAATTCCATGTCGGAAACATATATAAGAAACTCCAGGTAAAAAACCGGCAGGCAGCAATGCGGAAAGCGGAGCAGCTTGGCTGGTATCGATGAAAAGATATAGTTTATTCAAAAAAAATTCAAAAAATTCAAAAACTATACCTTGGTATAGTTGAAAAAGAAAATAAAATGTGATATACTTATGAACGTTGAAGGAACAAACTTCATAAGAGACGAAATTCATGTTATAAAAAGTCAAAGGGAGACGGAAATAGCTGCAGGAGATCTGCAGTTATTTTTTTTGCACGGATGCATGAATTGTGTTTTCAAATGGATAAAAAAGTGGTAAAATATCTATAAATTTATCAGATATGGAGGATTTCAAAATGACAAAAGGAATGACGATTTTATATAAAGTGCATAATAATCTATATGTAAATCTTACCAATAGATGTACCTGCAGCTGTACATTCTGCCTTAGAAATGAGAAAGAAACCGTGGGAGAATCATCCACATTATGGCTGGAACATGAGCCGTCCGTGGAAGAAGTAAAGAAAGAATTTGAAAAATTCAACATGGATGAATACAACGAGGTTGTGTTCTGCGGATTTGGTGAACCGACAGAACGAATTGATGATTTGATAGAGATTGCAAAATTTGTAAAAGAAAAATATCACAAAAAGATCAGAATTAATACAAACGGACAGGGAAGCCTTTCAAATGGGAAAGATATTGCCCCGATGATGAAGGGAGTGATCGACATTGTATCGGTCAGCCTGAATACACCGAATGAAAAACGTTATAATGAGATTGTTAGAAGCCGTTTTGGGGATCAGGCATATCAGGCAATGCTCTCTTTTGTAAAAGAGGTAAAGAAGTATGTACCGGAAGTGGTTCTCAGTACGGTCAGCACAACGATTACAAAAGAAGAAGAGGAAGAATGCAGAAAGATATGTGAAGGCCTGGGAGTTACCTATCGGATCAGACCTTTTGAATAAAGAGAAAATGAATGGAGGAATCAGACATGAAGATTATTTTGGCATCAAAATCACCGAGAAGAAAAGAACTGCTTTCACAGGTAGGTTATACTTATGAATGTGTGGTAAGTGAAAAGGAAGAAAATACGGACGCAGTACAGCCTTCGGATGTAGTGAAGGAATTATCACAGCAGAAGGCGGAAGATGTCTGTGCAAAGATAGAGAAGGAAGGACAGATGGAAGAAGACTGCCTGGTTATCGGAGCAGATACCATCGTGGCAAAGGATTCGGAAATATTCGGAAAACCGAAGGATACAGAGGATGCAAGGAGAATGCTGTCCGCATTGCAAGGCAGGGAGCATAGTGTCTGGACGGGTGTTACACTGATTTATCTTCGGGATGGAAAGAAAAAGAAGAAGGTTTTTGCAGAAGAAACAAAAGTTCATATGTATTCCATGTCGGAGCAGGAGATCGAAGAATATATCCGGACAAAAGAACCAGAAGATAAAGCCGGAGCATATGCTATCCAGGGATATGCAGCCAAATTCATCAAAAAAATAGACGGAGATTATAATAATGTAGTGGGACTTCCGGTGGCAAGAATTTACCAGGAGCTGAAAAAACTGACAAAAGAAGACAGTACTGTATTGCAGGTGCAGCAGACCGAGGATCTTATGCCGGATGTCAAATGGTATGATAAAGCGGTATTTTATCATATTTATCCGTTGGGATTATGTGGATGTGCACATGAAAATACCGGCGTACCGGAAGAGCATTTCGACAAACTGAATGAATGGGCTGTCCATGCAGGAAATATTGGATGTACGGCAATTTATATCGGACCGTTGTTTGAATCGGTTGGACACGGATATGAAACTACCGATTATAAGATGGTTGACCGGAGACTCGGTACAAACGATGACTTTAAGAAATTTGTAGAGAATTGTCATAACAATGGAATAAAAGTCGTTGTGGACGGTGTATTTAACCATACCGGAAGAGGTTTTTTTGCATTTAAGGATTTGAAGGAGAACAGGGAGAACTCCAGATATAAGGACTGGTACTGTAATGTAAACTTCGGAGAAAATAACGAATATAATGACGGCTTTTCCTATGAAAACTGGGGCGGCTACAATCTTCTGGCAAAACTGAATGTATGGAATCCGGAAGTGAAGAATTATTTATTTGATGTGGTACGTTTCTGGATTTCGGAATTTGATATCGACGGAATCCGTCTGGATGCGGCGGATGTGCTGGATATGGGATTTATGAGTGAATTAAGACAGGTAACCATGCAGGCAAAGGAGGATTTCTGGCTGATGGGCGAAGTGATTCACGGAGATTACAGCAGATGGGCAAATAATGACAGACTTAATTCCGTAACAAATTATGAACTGCATAAAGGTCTGTATTCCGGACATAATGATCATAATTATTTTGAGATTGCACACACGATTAACCGTTTAAACCAGCTTGCCCAGGGAATAAAATTATATACTTTTACGGATAATCATGATGTGGCAAGAATTCATTCAAAATTAAACAACAAAGAGCATATCTATGATGTAACCATGCTGTTATACACAGTGCCGGGTATTCCGTCCATCTATTACGGATCCGAATTTGCAATCGATGGAAACAAGGAGAATGGTTCGGACTGGAATCTGAGACCTTGTCTGGAACTGGATGATTTTGATGAGGACACGGAATTATTAAACCTGATCCGCCGTCTTGGAATATTAAAGAAAGCATACAGGGAACTCACGGAAGGCACATATGAGCAGCTGATGCTGACAAACAGACAATTTGCTTTTGCCAGAAAATGTCAGGACAGTGCTGTGATTACTGCACTGAATAATGATGAACAGCCGGCATCTTTTGAATTACCGCTTATGTATTCAAATGCATCGGTACAGATCCTTGCCGGACCGGAAGAAGGTGCACAGGTAAAGGTACAGGATGGAAAGATAAAGATTCAGCTGCCGGCAGATCGTGGCGTTATTCTGCATGTAAAAGCATAAGAGGAAGAAAAAATGGAACATCAGTTTGAATTGCATCGGATCGGCTATAATTTTGTTCATGAAAACGGTGTAAATATCGACAGAAAAAACGGAACGGATGATTACCTTCTTCTGTATCTAAAGTCAAACGTGACAATTCTTACGGAAGAAGGAGAAATCACAACGGCTGAGCCGTCGTTTATTTTATATGAAAAAGGGTTCCATCAGAAATATTATGACAGGGAAGGACCGTTTATAAATGACTGGATGCATTTTGACCGGGAGGATGCAAAAGAGTTTTTCCAGTCCATCGATATTCCGGTAAATAAATTAATGGTTCTGCAGGGGGCAAAAGACATTTCTGCCATGATTCAGGATATCCGGGTAGAATCCAAACAGCAGGGAAAATATCACAAAGAAGTATTAAATGCCAAGATAAGCGGTATGTTCTATAAATTCAGTGATATTTATCATGTGGAAATTAAATGCTCGGATAAACTGAACCGCTACCGGCATGATTTTAATGAAATCCGAAACAGAATCTATGCATTCCAGCCGGATAATCTGATCAGCAATGTAAATGAGATTTCAGCGGGACTGAATTTAAGTACTTCGTATTTCCAGCATATTTACAAACAGCTTTTCGGAGTATCCGTCATGAGTGATATTATCCGCAGCAGAATAGAATATGCCTGTTATCTCCTGTCAAATAATGCGGATTCCATTTCTGAAATCGCATTTCGGTGCGGATATGAGAATAAAGAACATTTTACAAGACAGTTTAAGGAAATTACGGGATTTACGCCAAGACAGTACCGGGAGAAGATATAGAAGCAGAATTTGGAAATATGTCTTGATTTTTATAGGGGATTTTGTATAATTAAGATGTATTTTGTAAATCAATGGACGTTAAGCAATAAAAATGGATTTATTCCAGATGGGAGAATTAATGGTTAGATTAATTGCAAGTGATTTAGATGGAACACTGCTTCAGAATGGTACAAAAGAGATTTCAAAGGAAGCGGTTTATTATATAAAGAAACTCTATGAATATGGTGTGGTGTTTGCGGCTGCCAGCGGCAGACAATATCCAAATATCCGGAGACTTTTTTCAGAGGTGGAAAATGAGATTGCCTATATCTGCGAGAATGGTGCGTTGGTAAAATATCAGG
>FR900177.1:0-10343 GCA_000437755.1 Roseburia sp. CAG:303 | reverse complement strand
GAAGACAGGCCTTGAGATTATGGAGGATATCCAGAAAAGAGACGGATGCGAGGTACTTCTCTCGGGCGAAGAAACATCCTATCTTGTACCGAAATCACAGGAATATCTGGATCATATTAAGAATTTTGTAGGAAATAATGTGACTCTGGTGAAAGATTTTTCTGAAGTGGAAGAAGAATTTTTAAAGATATCCGTATATGAGAAACGTGGGATAGAGTATTCCTCGAATTATTTCCATGATAAATGGGGCGGATCTGTAAAAGATACCGTGTCCGGTGCCTGCTGGATGGATTTTGTTGCTCCGGGAGTGGATAAGGGAAGTGCTTTGCAAAAAATACAGAATGAATTAAAAACGACAAAGGACGATACCATGTGTTTTGGTGACAGTTATAATGATTTGGATATGTTCAAAAATTCGCAGTACAGTTATGCGATGACGAGTGCAAAATCTGAGATACGTGCAAAGGCAAAATATGTCACAACTACGGTAGAGAGTATCTTATATGATGTATATCAGGTATTAAGCAGATAAGGAATGGTGCAGATAATGGAATATGATGAAATAGTACTGGAAACTTTTTTAAAGAATCAGGGAAAATTATTTGATGAAAATGTTGCAGAGACCCTGGAAGAAGCAAAGGAATTTCTGGAGGACTGTATGGCACTTGTTTTCCGGGATATTAGGGCAGTGCGTAAATATTGGGAAGAAGAAGGCGTGGATATTGAGGAACTTTCAGATGAGGAACTGAAGGAAGAACTGGAAGTGTTTGAGATTCCGGACGGAAGATATCTTGTCGTGGAAGCATAAGAATAATAAGAATAAAAGAAACGGAGGCAATATGAAGAGGAAACAGGTAATGATACTGTTTATGACCGTACTTTTGCTTACGGGATGCGGAAAGGACATTAAACTGACTACGGGTCTGGCTAAGAATGAGATATTTAAGATACAGGGAGAAACCGAGGAACTTGCAGAGATGACGCTGGTTCTGGTAAATGAAAAGAACAGCTATGAAAATTCGCTCGGACAGGATATTTGGAACCGCACGTTTGATGGAATCAGCCTGGAAGATGAGATAAAGGAAAAAGTAAAAAAACAGCTGATAGAATTATTTGTCATCAACCAGATGGCAAAAAAAGATGGCATGACACTGTCTGATGGGGACAAAGAACAGATTGCACAGGCAGCGGATACCTATTTTGCACAAATTCCGGATGAAGAACAGAAGAAACTTGGCATTACCAGAGATACCGTATATCATTTTTATGAAAAACTGTGCCTTACCGATTTGTACTATGAGAAGAAAACAAAAGATGAGGGACAGGAGATAAGCGATGAAGATGCCAGAGTAATAAAGGTAATGTATATCTATTTTAAAACGGGTGAAAAAGATATTTATGGAAATGTCAGTCCATATGAAGAATCCAAGGTCGCTGCGATTAAGGAAAAAGCACTTGGTGTTCTGGATCAAGTAAACCAGGGAGGCGATTTCCAGTCATTTGCAGCGGAATATTCTGATTCTTCCGAATATCAGAGTGTGTTTGGAAGGGGAACAATGCAGGAGAGCTTTGAAGAAGCGGCATTTTCGCTTACCAGTGGTCAGAATTCCGGACTGGTGGAAGCTGAG
The DNA here is from genome assembly GCA_000437755.1 of Roseburia sp. CAG:303. Lineage (GTDB taxonomy): Bacteria > Bacillota > Clostridia > Lachnospirales > Lachnospiraceae > CAG-303. The sequence goes on along the minus strand of FR900177.1, from coordinate 8,715 downwards.
GATGGTTACTATATTATAAAATGTATCAATGATTATCTGGAAAAGGAAACAGAAGAAAATAAAGTATCCATGAGAAAAAAGCATAAGGCGGAAGCCTTTCTGAAAATTTACCGTCCGTTTCTGGAGAATCAGGATGTTGAATTCAACAATAAAGTGTGGGATAAGATTTCGATGGAGGAATATCAGGATTGCAGCACAGATCGTTTATATGAGGTATATTATGCCTGTAAAATATGAAAAAATGTAAAGGAACAATAGATATAATGAAAAAAGTGGATATTATAGTTCCCTGTTATAATGAGGAAGAGATGATCGACCTGTTTTACCAGGAAACATCAAAAATCATATCCGGGATAGACGGATATGAATTCCGGTTTATTTTTGTGGATGATGGCAGCCGCGATAAAACATATGAAAAGTTGTTTGCATTGGCAGAAAGACATACGGATGTAAAGTTTTTATCGTTTTCAAAAAATTTCGGAAAAGAGGCCGCTATGTATGCAGGTCTTGTGTATACGGAAGGAGATTATGTTATTATCATGGACGCGGATCTGCAGCATCCGCCGGCATTGATTCCGGAAATGTTAAAACAGGTGGAACAGGGATATGACTGCTGTGCAGCGAGAAGAACATCAAGAACCGGGGAGTCAAAGATCCGGAGTATGTTTTCAAGGATGTTTTACCGGCTGAGCAATCGTTTTACGGATGTTGATCTGGTACAGGGGGCGGTGGATTTTCGTGTGATGAGCCGTCAGATGGTGGATTCCGTACTGGAATTATCAGAGAGACAGAGATTCTCAAAGGGAATATTTGCGTGGGTAGGATTTAAGACAAAATGGATTCCTTATGAGAATGTGGAGCGTATCATCGGAACTTCAAAATGGAGCTTCTGGGGATTGTTTAAATATGCAGTCGATGGAATTACGGCTTTCTCTGTAACACCGTTAAGAACGGTTACGTTTCTTGGCAGCATTATTTCCGGAATTTCATTTATTTATATTGTGGTCACATTGATTCAGACTTTTCTGTTTGGAATCGATGTGCCGGGATATGTCACGACATTGAGTGCGGTATTATTCCTCGGGGGAATTATCGAGCTGTCGGTAGGAATTCTGGGAGAATATGTGGCACATATTTATATTGAGATTAAGCACCGGCCGATTTTTATCTTAAAAAATACAAACATAGATCTTACGGCTGCTTTGGCGGAGAAAAAGAAAGATGAATAAGATAAAAGAGATTTTCGGTAAAAGCAGGGAAGCGGTCATGTATCTGATATTCGGCGTATTAACCACACTGGTCGATTACATTGCAGCCATGTGCTGTTTTGGCCTGCTGGATCTGGGAGAACTCACGTCGAATAATATTGCATGGGTGGTTTCGGTGCTTTTTGCATTTATTACAAATAAATTATTTGTATTTGATTCAAAATCATTTGAGTGGCGGGTGCTGATGAAAGAACTGGTGTCATTCGTATCTGCAAGGGTAATTACATTACTGATGGCTGATTTTATCATATGGTCGGCTGCAATGCTCGGAATTGGATTTTTATTTGCAAAAATCGTCAGTTCTGTAGTCGTAGTGGTAGTGAATTATATTTTTAGCAAGCTTATTATTTTTAAAAAAATAAATCAGGAGGAAGTATAAACAATGAGCAGCGTAAAGAAAGCATCATGGTCGAAAAGAAATTTTGTATATCTGTTGGGATTTCTGGTGCCTTTTCTTATTTTGGGAATGATTTTTGCAAAAAATCAGATTGTACCGTTTGGTGATAATATTTATCTCAGAAGTGATATGTATCACCAGTATGCCCCGTTTTATAAGGAACTGTATGAAAAACTGGTAAATGGAGGAAGTCTTACCTTTTCCTGGGAAATTGGAATGGGAGTTAATTTCTCTGCAATTTATTCGTATTATCTTGCAAGTCCGGTAAACCTTCTGTTAGGCTTTGTTCCGGAAGGCTCGATCTTAATTGTAATGGATCTTCTGATTCTTACAAAGACAGCACTGGCAGGATTTGCATGTACATATTATTTATCAAAACATTTTAATACAAAGAGCTTATCCACTGCAGCATTTGCAATATTCTATGCACTGTCATCTTATATGGCAGCATTTTCATGGAATCTGATGTGGCTGGACTGTATGGTTATGCTCCCGTTTATTGTGCTGGGAATTGAATCCCTTGTAAAAGAAAAAAAGTATAAGATGTATACCATCGCTCTTGGCATTGCGATTTTTTCAAATTATTATATTGCAATTATGATTTGTATTTTTGCAGTCTTGTATTTTTTGGTTATGCTGTTTGTAAATGCCACAGAGGAAAAACATTATTATATGGATCGGATTATCCGCTTTGCAATCTTTTCGTTGATTGCAGGCGGAATCGGAGCAGTAATGATTCTCCCGGAACTCTGCGCCCTGGGTTATACAGCATCCGGCGAATTCAGTTTTCCGGAAACATGGATCAATTATTTTTCCATTCTTGATATGTTGAAGCGCTCCCTGATTGAGACTCCGGTTGCTATTTTTGAAGCACATGATCCGAATGTTTACTGTACGGTTGCTGTATTTTTGTTGTTCCCAATGTATTGTCTGTGTGACAATGTCAATAAGAAAGAAAAGATGGGAAAAATAGCATTGATAGCAATTCTTCTTATCAGTTTTAATACAAATATTCCGAATTACATCTGGCATGGTTTTCATTTTCCGAATAGTCTGCCGGCAAGAGAATCTTTTATTTATATTTTTCTCATGATAACAATGATTTATGAGGCATATATCAATACAAAGACATTCAGCAAAAAACAGCTTTGGGGATGCTTTGCAGGCGGCTGCGGAGTGGTGCTTCTGTTAGAAGAACTTTATCAGGATGATTTAAACTTTAATAATGTCTATGTGACATTGGTTCTGATTCTGTTCTATATGGTTCTGATTATCATGGATTATAATAAAATACTGTATAAACAGATTAGTGCATATCTTCTGATTGTTATCTGTGCGGCGGAAGCATTTATCAATTCGAGTGAGGAAAGTTCTTACAAACCAACCACATATTCTGCATATCTGGAAGATAACCAGGCGATTGAGGAAATGGTTGAAAAAGTGGAGAGCGAAGATACCGGATTCTTCCGTATTGAAAAATTAAACCGGAAGACAAAGAATGATGCGGCATGGAACGGCTATAAGGGAGTATCTATTTTCTCATCCATGGCAAATGCGGGATTTACGAAATATCTTGGAGCACTCGGATTTGAACAGTCAACAAATGCATATTCTTATTATGGATTTACTCCGTTTACCTCGGCACTGCTGGACGTAAAATATGTAATTTCTGATAAGATGCTTGAGGATATGGAGAGATATACCCTGGCGGACTATAAAGAAGATCAGAATAAGTACTTATATCGGGTAAATTATTGTCTTCCACTGGGATTTATGCTGCCGGAAGGATTTGAAGATAATTTATCGCTGGATGGAAACAATCCATTCTCCATACAGAACCAGTTTGCAGAACTTGCGACCGGTATTACGGATATGTTTACCTATTTGTCTGCATCTACTTCGGGAAAAACCGTTACGATTGATGTGGATGAAGAATCGGATGTTTATGTTTATGTTACAACTTATGTAGACAGTATCAGTTACAGTGCATATAATGATGAGAATGGATTTGTCGGTTCTGACAGCTTCAGCGGACTGGAGCACCGTCAGATAGTACATCTGGGTAAAATGCCGGCAGGAACAAGTATTACAGTCAATACTTCGGACAATGATGCTTCTACCCTGCAGCTCTATGCGTATAATTTTCATCAGGACAGATTTGAGGAAATCTATCAGAAACTGGAAGCACAGTCACTCGATGTTGAAAAATATGACGATAATTCCGTGACCGCAGATATCGATGCAGAACAGGATGGATTATTGTATACATCCATTATCTATGATAAGGGCTGGCATGTGTATATCGATGGAAAAGAAACCGAATATACATCCATCGGCGATGCACTGATGGCTGTTCCGGTAACTGCCGGAAAGCATACAATAGAGATGCAATACTATCCGGAAGGAAAGAAAGCCGGCCGTGTTCTGACCATAGCAAGTATCCTGATTCTTGCAGGCATTATCCTGTTTGAGAAAAAGAAGAAGGGAAAAGCAGGAGAAGAGGAGAACGAAAATGCGGAGGAAGTTCTGACAGAAAAATATGAACTGACAGAAGGAAATTCAGAAGAAAGGGAAGAAATAAATCCGGAAGCAGAAACAGTTCCGGAAACCGGGGAAGAAGAAAATGCAGCGGAATCTGCGATGGAAAGTCCGGAAGAGAATCCGGAAGATGAAATCGTAGATGAAATAGCCAGAGCGGTTGTAAAAGAAAATCTGGAAAAGTAAATTAATTCCTTCCATATCCTTGACTATTCGGTTCAGGTATGATATTATACTTGAGCAATAATTGCGGATATGGCGGANNNGCAATAATTGCGGATATGGCGGAACTGGCAGACGCGCCAGACTTAGGATCTGGTGGGCAACCGTGCAGGTTCGATTCCTGTTATCCGCATGAGAGTCTCTGGTTAATCCAGGGACTTTTATGTTTGTCACAGAAAAATTAAAAGCAAGATATGAATTTTTAAATCAGTTTTTGAGGGAAATGAATTATGAACATTATTAATACAAGTGAGCTGTCTTCCAACCAGTTTTATGATGCGAAGACCTTGATTGAACTTTGCCGTCTGACGGATAATACAAAGGGAATTTGTTTTTTGGAAAATAATGTCAATGCCATTGAAAATTTTCCGGCATTTTTTCTGATGTATCAGGGAAATACACTGGTCAGTTTTCTGAGTGTATTTGTTCCAAATGAGGAAGAATGTGAAATATATGCAAATACATTGCCAAGATACCGGCAGGAGGGATATTTCAGAAAATTGTATGAAATGGCACAGGAACAGATTAAGAATTATGGCATAAGTAAGATTTATTTTGTCAATGAGCCAAATTGCCTGGCGGGAAGTGAGGCACTGGGCAGACTGGGAGCAAAGCTGGAAACGTCGGAATATCTTATGTCCTACAATATGAGGATTGAGCCAAAAGTACAGAACATACTGGATATGGAGATTTCGGAAACAGAGGACGGAGAATGGATCGAAACATTCCGTGACGGAGAGAAAATCGGAAGTGTGCATGTGGCCATCGATCACAATGTAGCAACGATTTATAATCTGGAAATAGAGAGCCGTTACCGGGGAAGAAGATTTGGCGTGGAAACATTGAATCTTACGGTAAAGCATTTAAGGGAAATTAACTGCTGTAAAATTATTCTTCATGTAAGCGGGTCGAACCGGATTGCATACAGAATGTATTCCCATCATGGATTTGTGCATGTCGAGCAGGTGGATTACTGGTTAAAGAGAGTATAAAAAAATAAGCCGTGTCACGGCTTATTTTTATGTAGAAATGAACTTAATCTGTAGCAAGATTCTTGAATTTGGAAGTAAGAGCAGTGTCCTGGGCTGACCAGTAACGGAAGTAAATTTTTCCGAGAATCTGATCTTTGCTTACATAGACCTCGCTTTCCGAACAACGGCCGGTCAGATACAGCTCATCATACCAGTATCTTGCATCCTGTGAATTATTACGGTTGTCACCAAAAACAAGATATCTTCCTTCCGGTACATGAAAGGTGTAACCATCATTTTTCCAGGTCCATTCTCCGTTAATATAATCTTCATCCAGGGTTTCGACGAATTCTTCGCCTTTATAAATGGAAACTTCGCCATTAGAAACAACAACGGTTTCACCCGGAAGACCGATGATACGTTTTACATAATCGGTATTTTCCTCAAACTGGCATTTGAAAACGATGATATCGCCGCGTTCCGGTTCGTGGAAAAGATAGGTCAGTCTGGAACCTAAAATCCTGTCACCCGGTAAGATGGTGCGTTCCATGGAACCCGTAGGTACGGTTGCATTGATAATGATAAATTCTACAATAATTGCGGCAATGACGGCTGCTGCAATAATCATCTTAATCCAGCTGATAATTTCGGCTTTTAAATCAAATGACTCTTTTTTCTTTGCCGGTTTTCGTTCGTTATTCTCAAAATCTTTGACTGTAATTTTGTCATCAATGTCATAATCGATAATCTCGACATTATCATCAAAAGATTTTTCCTGCTGTTCCGGGGCTGCGGAATTTTCTTCCGGCGTATCATTTACATTGGAATCTAATTTTTCTTCACTCATACTGATATTCCCTTTTCTTTACATTTTTTGGATATCCATAAAGACAATCCTAACAATTATTATATCATACAATAAAAGATAATTAAAGAAGAAAAAGATAAAAAATATGGAAAATTTATATGTTTTGTGGTAGGATGTAAAAGTAAATCAGGAAGGAGAGGAAAATGCGAGGAAAGACAATTAAAATTACACTGGTTATTGTGATTTGTATCATAGCAGTGATTACTGCAGCCGTGCTTGTTCCGAAAGCAACAAAAGAAGAACAGCGGACGGCAGAAAACATGACACAGGAAGAAACAACGGCACAGGCAGAAACAACGGCACAGGAAGAAACGAAGCTGGAGACAGAACCGGAAACAAAAATGCAGGAAACAGAAGCGGAAGAAGTGACGAAACTGACAGATCCCAGGACAGAAGAAGTGACGGAACCGGAAACGCAGATGCAGACGGCTGTGGAAACACGGGCGGACTCAGAAACAACGGAAGAAGTGACCGTGCCGGAAATAAAGAAGCAGAATGGAAGCAGTGTGGTCAGTCTGTCCTTTGTCGGGGATATATATCTGAGTCCCATGATGGAACAGAACTACCGGCAGAGTGGAATATCCGGGGTGATTTCGCCGAAAATCCAGTCGATTTTCCAGAGTGTTGATATTGCCGTGGGCGATCATGAATATGTATGCAGTGATCTGGATGAAAACCAGAAGGTGGATTACCAGCAGTATACCTTTCTGTGTCCGACGGCACGGGAAGAGATGATTTTAAAAGATTTTTCTTTTGAGGTTATGACACTGGCCAATAACCACATGATGGACTATGGCTGGGAAGGACTGCGTTCTACCATGGCGGAAGTAAAACGTCAGGGAATTGCGGTTATCGGTGGCGGAAACAATCTGGACGAGGCATTGAAGCCATATACGGCACAGGTAAATGGAAAGAAGATCGCGATTCTGTCGGCAACAAGGGTAGTGCCGCAGCTGGACTGGTATGCTGGTGATACACCGGGACTTATGACAACCTATGAGCAGACCGATCGCTATGAACTGTTAAAACAGGAGATTACAAGATTAAAGACACAGGAAAATTATGATATCGTGATCATGTATGTCCACTGGGGAAATGACAGTGATAGAACCATTCTGAACAGCCAGAGGACACTCGGACATGGTTATATTGATGCCGGTGCGGACATGGTGATTGGAAATCATACCCATGTATTGCAGGGAATGGAATTTTATCAGGGAAAAATGATTGTATACGGACTGAGTAATTTCCTGTTTGGAAGTTATCACAGTGATACCATGGTACTGACACTGGAGATAGACCGTGAAAATGCAATTACGGCAAAAGTTCTGCCATGCACAAGCGAAGGATTCTACACACAGGAATTATCCGGGGAAGCAGCGGAAAAGATCTGGAATTACATAGAGAGTATGTCAGATAATGTTACCTTCGACGGGGAAGGAACAATATTACAGAAGAATAATTAGCAGAAAAGAGGAAAAAATCATGGATAGTTTTATCTTCAGCCTGAATGCAACCATCCCCATATTTATTGTAATTGTCATCGGATATGTGCTAAAACAGATCGGCATGTTAAATGACGAATTTTTGAGCATTACGAATAAATTTAATTTCAGGGTAACATTGCCGGCACTTTTGTTTTTGGATCTGGCAAAAACCGACTTTGCCCATTCTTTTAATGGGAAATATGTACTGTTCTGCTTTTTTGCAACACTTTGCAGTATTGTCCTGATTTGGGGACTGGCGAAAGTGTTTCTGAAGGATAAGAGTCTTACCGGAGAATTTGTACAGGCTTCCTACCGGAGCAGTGCGGCAGTGCTTGGCATTGCATTCGTCGTAAATATCTGTGGGGATTCCGGCATGGCTCCGCTTATGATCGTGGGGGCTGTTCCATTATACAATATTTTTGCGGTACTGATTCTTACATTTGAAGGAAAGCATCAGGAAGAGGGAAAGGGAAAACTGAAAAAAGCATTGATCGGTATTCTGACGAATCCGATTCTGGATGCCATAGCACTGGGCTTTCTGTATTCCATCTTAAAACTTCCGATGCCTCAGATTCTGAATTCTTCTCTTGATAATCTCGGACGGATGGCAACTCCCCTGGCACTGATCTGTATCGGTGGAGGATTTGAGGGAAGAAAAGCCATCAAGATGATAAAAGAAACACTGGCGGCATCCATAATTAAACTGGTCATCCAGCCGTTATTGTTTCTGCCGGTTGCCGTCTGGCTTGGTTTCCGCGGGGATCTGCTTGTTGCAACCATTATCATGACAGGTTCGCCAACAACACCGAGCAGTTATATTATGGCGAAGAACATGGGGCATGAAGGTGTGCTGACATCGAGCTGCGTGGTTCTGACAACCATGCTGTCGGCAATAACCATTACCGCACAGGTATTTATCGTTAAATATTTTGGACTGATATGATATAGATAGTTAATTGCGAAA
>FR900176.1:44059-45385 GCA_000437755.1 Roseburia sp. CAG:303 | reverse complement strand
GCAAAAATTTAAGTGTTTTGCAATTAACTATTTTCATATCCATCCATATCATAACATATTTTTATGATTTTATAAATATTTATAATTTTACTTTATGATTTTTTCATGCTATGATCTGCATAAAATTCATTCAGGAGGAAAACTAATATGTCTTTTTTAACTAAAAATTTACCCGGTATATGCGTCTGTCTGGCAATCGCCATTCCATGCCAGATCCTTGGAAATCTCTTCCCGGTCATCGGCGGAGCGGTTTTTGCCATCTTAACAGGCATGATTGTCACTTTATTTTTACATGATAAAAGCCGCCTGCAAAGCGGCATAACATTCGTTTCTAAAAAAATTCTGCAGTATGCGGTTATCCTGCTCGGATTCGGACTGAATCTCTCCGTTGTGCTGGAAACCGGAAAACAATCACTTCCTATTATTCTTGTAACGATTTCCGTATCGCTGCTCATTGCATATATTCTGCACCATGCCCTGCATATCCCCGGAAATATATCCACACTGATCGGAGTCGGTTCTTCCATCTGCGGTGGTTCTGCGATTGCAGCCACTGCTCCCGTCATTCATGCGGACGATGAAGAGGTAGCCCAGTCTATTTCCGTTATTTTCTTCTTTAATATGCTTGCGGCACTTCTGTTTCCGCTGCTCGGCACTATACTTGGATTTTCCACCCAGTCCGGTGAAGCATTCGGCATCTTTGCAGGAACTGCCGTAAATGATACCTCTTCCGTAACTGCTACCGCATCCACCTGGGATTCCATGTACCACCTGGGAAACAGCACACTTGACAAAGCAGTTACCGTGAAGCTTACCAGAACACTGGCTATCATCCCGATTACACTGGTTCTCGCGTTATACCGCACCAGAACCAAAACCTCCGGCGGAGAAAAAGTAAACTTCCGGAAAATTTTCCCCATGTTCATCCTGTATTTTATCCTTGCATCCGTAATCACTACCCTCGCCGTACATTATGGAGTTTCCGCTGACGTTTTCTCTCCACTGAAAAATCTCAGCAAATTCTTTATCGTGCTTGCAATGAGTGCAGTCGGACTTAATACAAATATCATAAAGCTGGTAAAAACAGGTTCCAAGCCGTTATTGTCTGGATTTTGCTGCTGGACAGGAATTATCTGCAGCAGTCTGCTTATGCAGCATATTATGGGAATTTTCTGATTCCATCTGTTTCCGCTTCTTTTTTCTTATCCTTCTTCTCATATGCCGGAAATGCATATAGAAGTAAATATTTATCTCTGCACCGATAAAGATAATATACATACATATATATAGCCACAGCATCAGCAGTACAATGATGGTCAGGCTGCC
>FR900176.1:42014-44044 GCA_000437755.1 Roseburia sp. CAG:303 | reverse complement strand
AGGCTGCCGTAAGAATAGGATCTTCCCGAAAAATGATCCACATAATAAGAATAGAAAAAGGAAAAGGCCAGCCAGCCAACGGATGAAAACAATGCTCCCGGCAGATAGCTCAGCAATGATTTTCTTCCATTTGGAACCAGCCGGTACATAAACAAAAACAGCATTGTCATGAAAACCGGCACATATAATCCCCTGTTTTTTATTACCCAGTCCGCTGCATCGTAAAGTAACGGATAATGCCTATGTATCAGTGCAAGGAGCGAATTTCCAAACACCATAAGAGTCAGTGTCAGCACAATCACAAGGACGAACAATACCGTATATCCAGACGCAATCAGCCGCAGCAGAAAATAATTCCGGTTTTCTTTTGTATGTGTAATATTAGTGAACCCCCGGATCAGAGCAAGTATACCCCTCGAAGCCGACCAAACCGTAAAAATCACGGAAAGGGACAGCAATGTACCATTGGCAGACTGGTACACATCATTTATGATTGTAAGTGCCAGTTCTTCAAAGGTAGACGGAATAACTGTCATAACCGTTTCGATCAGAAACTGTCTGGTAACAGGGGTGTAGCGAAGAATATTCAATATCAGGATCAGCATTGGAAATAATGCCATAATCATAAATAATGCCGCCTGCGAGGCATAGGCACCTACATGATCTTCCTTGAGTCGTGCCATAAATCCGGTAATCAGACGGTAAATATATAAAATTAATTTCATATGTTCTCCTCACCTGTGTTATGGGAAATCCCCAGATTAACTATTGTTATACTAACCTATTATGCGGATTTTTTCAAGCCGTTTTGATATTTTCCCGATAAATATTTTCAACATATATTTCCATAAAATAAATGGTTGCCCTATACTCTTAATTTGGGTATAATACTACCAGGATAAACTATGATTGGAGGATGACCTATGTTATTATTTATGCCTACACTTGTATACAGTGAGGAAAACTGTGTAAAAAATCATTTTAAAGATATTGCTTTAATCGGCGAAAAAGCAATGATTATTACCGGAAAGCACTCTTCCCGTTCCAATGGCTCTCTCTCAGATGTGACCGAAGTCCTGGAAAAGGAAAACATTTCTTATATTATATTTGATGATATCGAAGAAAACCCATCCGTAGAAACTGTTATGAAAGCCCGCGAGCTGGGTATCCGTGAACAGGTGGATTTTGTCATCGGTATCGGCGGCGGTTCTCCGCTGGATGCTTCCAAAGCGATCGCTCTTATGATTGCAAATCCGGATGCTACTGAAGAAGTATTGTATCAGAGCAGCCCTCTGCCATATCTTCCGGTGGTATGTATTCCGACCACCTGTGGTACCGGCTCGGAAGTTACACCGTATGCGATTCTTACCTTACATAAACAGCGTACCAAAAAGAGTATCAGCCATAAGATTTACCCGACACTTGCACTTCTGGATGCACGCTATTTAAAGACCGCTTCCAGAAATTGTCTGGTAAATACTTCTGTTGATGCACTTGCCCATCTGGTGGAAAGTTATCTGAATGCAAATTCCAATGCGTTAAACCGCATTTACAGTGAGCAGGGACTGCGTGTCTGGGCAGAATTTAAAGATGATCTGAAAAATGACCGCCTGACAGGTGAGGATTACGAGAAAATGCTTCGTGCTTCCATGATTGCCGGCATGGCTATCACGCATACAGGAACTTCCCTTCCTCACGGACTGAGTTACCCGGTAACCTACGAACTCGGTGTTCCTCACGGAAAAGCAGTCGGTATGTTCCTCGGCGGATATCTGGAAAACTACAAAGACAAGGAGGATTCCGAAAAAGTCCTGTCACTGCTCGGCTTTGCTTCTGCCAGAGAATTCCGCAGCTACCTGACAGACCTTCTGGGAAAAGTCGATGTGTCGGATGAACTTTTATCCCAGGACGCAGATTCCATTCTTGCAAATCCGGGAAAACTGAAAAATTATCCTTTTGAAATTTCAAAAGAAGAACTGCTTCACATGGCGAATTAATCCTTCGGAGGTATCATAGACACAGAAGTGCCG
>FR900176.1:26147-41982 GCA_000437755.1 Roseburia sp. CAG:303 | reverse complement strand
GTTTCATAGCATATCAGTTATGAAACGGCACTTTTTTCTTATTCTTCGTTTTCTGTTTTTTCCTCTTTCTCAGTCTCCAGCTGATAGATTTCATCGTACTTCTTTAATTTCTTTTTCATTCTTTTGAAGTACCAGTTTGAAATCTCCCCCTGCTCATGAAAACTGTCAATCATGGCATGTACTTCCTGATAATTCTCATATGCAATATCTTTGTAATTATTCTGCAGATTCAGTTCAAACTGCATAAATTCCTTTTCGATTACAAGTTTTGCTCCGCTGTCGCTCATAAGACCTCCATTACAATCGTATACTTCTTTTCGGTGACATCATCCTGTGCCACTGTCTTTAATACAAGTTTCTGTCCGCTCTGTACTTTTTCTTCCCGCTTCTGTGCATCATCCACCAGAATGTCATTGCAATACAGCAGTCCGTCTTTGTCACTTAATTCTGCCTGCCATACTATCCTGTTTCCCTGGGTACTCAAGGTATATTCTGTGATATCTTTTTCAAATGCAGGCTGTAATTCCCCACCGGATATCTCCAGCTTTTCGATTCCAGTCACATCCGGGTAATCGCTCACAATGTTCAGTTTGTCGAAAATGCCGCCGACCCAGCTGTCCCCGCGCACTTCAAACCGGACGCATACACTCTTTTTTCCTGCGATAAGTTCCTGTGGAAGTTTGTAATATTCCTCATAGAAGTTGCCCGGATTTCTGTCCTGGATAGTTTCTTCTTTTAACAATATGCCATCGATAAGAATATTAAATGTTCTTCCCACATTTCCGCTGAAATATTTAACCATGAGATAGTTATTCACCTGTGGATTTACTTTCATCTCATAAGAGAACCAGCCGTCTTTGGCCCACGCATGGCGCAGCATCTGTCCATTAAATGTGCCTGATCCGGTATTCTCTCCCTGAATATGGTGTAGCAGCTCATACTGGTCATTTCCAAGCGGAATACTGTCAATCAGCACATTTTCGATACGTTTTTCCGTCTTACCCTCACGGATATGCTCCTGCAGTGCTTTGGAATCCTTTGCAACCATATTCCAATAAATACCATACCGTTCTTTATATCTTCTGTAATGCGGTGTGAACACCAGTTTGTCACTGTCTGTTCCGCACAGGGAAAATTCCAGTTTTCCATCGGCTTTTACCACATGGTTTCTGATATCTGCAATCCAGTTTTCCACATCTGCATCCGTACTGTAATCACCTCCGTCTGCTGCCTTCACGGTAATAAAATCTTTGATGGAAATGTTTTTCGTTGCAATCGTAACATCCACACCTGTCTTGCTTTCCTCCATATCTTCTGTACCGAGGTCTGCACTCAATACCACCGGTCCATATTTAAGACCAATGCAGTGTGCATTATCCGGAAGCGGATATGCACGGACTTCCATTGGAATTTCTACCCGGATTTCATCCTGTTCTGCAACCTCCAGCACCACAAATCCACCGCTCTGTTTTCTTTCCTGTCCGTTTACGGTCACAGTCATTTCCCCGGCTGCCCAGTCCGGAACTCTCAGTGCCAGCTTTGCACTTCCTCTGACAATTTTAAAATTGCTGCTTCCTGCTTCCGGAAGTCCGGACTCCTGAACAAGGGCAAATCCTTTTTCCTCCCAGTTCAATTCCGAAGAAATATACTGACTGACATACACCACATCCTCATCATGGAAATAAATACTGTCATTGCATTTCGTAAAGTTTTCCATGCCGGTTCCGGTACAGCACCAGAAGCTGTCAAACGGTGTGGAATATACTTTAAAATATCCGGTTGCCATCGGCTGGAAGTACATGGTCATGCCAGTTTCCGGATTCTGTGAAGAAAGAATGGCATTTACAAATGTATTTTCATAAAAATCAAGATATTTCTTTTCCCCGGTAATGCAGAATAATTCTCTGGAAAGCTTTAACATATTATAGGTATTGCATGTCTCACAGTTGCAGTTGGTACGCTCCGCATCCAGAATCCTTGACTCTCCGAAATGCTCCCATTCACTGTTTCCGCCGGTGATATAGGTGTGATTGGACACTACAATATCCCAGAATTTCTTTACTGCTTCCAGATAAAACTCGTCTTCTGTGCGGCAGCCAAGTGCGGTATAGCGGTAAATTGCACCCAGAAATTTCGGAATGGTTGTATTGGCATGCTTGCCGTTTAAAATGTCTTTTCCCTCAAACAATGCTTCAAACAATGGCATCTCATCAAACTTATGGGCCGCCAGGGCATGTTCCTTCTTTCCGGTCACACGGTACAAATCATACATCGTCTCGTTCATTCCGCCATATTCTACCGCAAGTACGGTTTCCTGCGTTTCCTTTGTCCATCTTGCAGTACGCTCATACACCCAGTCACCGAGTCTGCTTACCACCTGCAGGGCCTGTTCATTTCCAGTCAGCACATACACGGAAGTAAGACCTGCGATAATCTTATCCATGGTATACCACGGCACCCAGCAAGGCCTTTTATTTTCTACATTGTCAAATAACACTTCCGGAAATGCAGACAGATATCCGCTGTTTAACTGGGATGCTGCCAGTTCAGCCACGATATAGTCCAGCTTTTCTTTCAATTCCGCATCTCCTGTCTGTGCTACCCCCTGTGCTGCTGCTGTCAGGTAATGACCCAGGGAATGACCGCGGATTTCGGTAACTTCCCACCCCGGATATTTCTCAGACTTCGGACGCAATTTATTCACTTCACGGAATCCCGCCACCAGACGGTCTGCATCGAAAGACTTCAGGTATGCCAGTTCCTTTTCCAGTGCATTTTCTATATAAGCATCCTTTCCTTTTACTTCATCTAATTTAAAACCAAATATTCCTTTTGTTTCCATATATTCAGATTTCCTTTCTGTCCATTTCATAGCCCTATTGTAGCAGTTTTTCCTCCTGCGGTAAATATCATTACCTTTTGAATTAGTGTAAAAAGGTTAGATGTTTAGTTTCCCATCAGTTCATGGCTGTCCAGGACAATCGTAACTGGCCCGTCATTGAGAAGTTCCACCTTCATATCCGCACCAAATTGTCCTTTTTGTGTATTTTCAATCTGTTCCCTGCACTTTTCTATGATATATTCATACATCGGTTCTGCCATATCCGGTTTGCCTGCCTTGACAAAGGATGGACGGTTTCCCTTTTTGCAGTCCGCATATAAGGTAAACTGTGAAATCAGCAGAAGTCCGCCGCCAACATCCTTCAACGCCAGATTCATCTTGCCCGCCTCATCTTCAAAAATACGCAGTCCCAGCATTTTTGAAATCATTTTATCTGCAACCGCCTGCGTATCGGAATCTTCTACCCCAATCAGCACCATAAATCCTTTTTTAATTTTTCCAAGTACGGCTCTGTCAACTGTCACATTTGCATGCGTAACTCTCTGTATCACAAACTTCATTCTCTTCCTGTCCTTTCTGCTCTGATTCTGACATTATACCAATTTATCCAAAAAAAATCCATGCATTTTTCAGGTAATTGCTATTTATCTGAAACTATGATAGTATATACTGGTAATCTATTATATTGCTACAAAGAAAGTGAGGAATATCATGCTTGAATGTAATCATGTTATGAAAAAATATCTCTCTGTTACCGCAGTGGAAGATATTACTTTAAGACTCGAACCCGGTCTTACCTATGCACTGCTCGGTCCGAACGGAAGTGGGAAAACAACTTTTATGAAAATGGTTGCCGGATTAATCAAACCGACTTCCGGAACGATTCTGTTTGAAGATCAGGAAAACGACAATTTTTCCAAAACCCAGGTTCATGAAATCGGTCCTTATTCCAAGGCACATATTGCCTATATGCCTACGGAATCTTATTTTTACCCTTATATGACCTGCAAGGACATCGGTGCATACTATAATGATTTTTTTGAAGATTTTGATATTAAAAAATTTGAATTTATGCTCCAGAATATGGAACTTGATTTAAATCAGAAGGCTTCCAAAATGTCTTCGGGTATGATGGCAAAGCTGAAAATCGCCGTTACCCTCTCAAGAAATGCCAGATTAACCATGCTGGATGAACCGCTTAACGGCATCGATATTATTGCCAGGGAACGTGTCATCAGTACAGTTACCAATAATTTCGCACCGGATAAAACTTTTGTTCTTTCCAGCCATCTGGTAGACGAACTGGAAAACGTAATTGATTATGCTATTTTTATAAAACACGGACATGTGGAACTTATGGGGCCGGTTAATGAACTTCGTGCAGCAAACCAGAAATCCATCGTTGATTTATACAAACAAATCTATGCAGACTGCCAGTTCTAAACAAATCAAACACAGGAGGTAATTATGTTAAAACTATCAAAATATGAATTCAGAAAAAACCGGAATTTTCTTCTGGTTATCGGTATTGTATTTGCACTGCTGGAAATTTATTTTCTGGCCGGTATATTTATGAAAGACTCGGGAAACAGTGCCAGGGCTTTGGTGTTTTTGTTTATCTGTGCTGTGGTCTGCTTTTTTTCCGTATTTATACTTGCAATTTCAAATTATTCAAAAGAGTTAAACTCAAAAAGCAGTTATCTGATCTTTATGACGCCGAATACATCCTTAAACATTATATTTTCCAAAATGTTTACCATATTAATCATCGGTCTGGTGTCCATGACAATCATCTGTGTCACCGGATACATTGACTGGAAGCTTCTCTGTCAGACTTTCCCGGACGTTGAACTTGCAGCCGATACCGTACAATCACTTTTTATCTTAAGCGGTACAAATTCAGGCAGTATTATTTTTGGTATTATTACATATGTAATTGAATTTATCATATCATTCTTTTCCACGGTGACACTTGCATATTTTTCAATTACCCTGAGTGCAACACTCTTACAGAATAACCGTTTCAAAGGATTATTAAGCTTTGCATTATTTCTCGGATTTACCTACCTTCTCGGTCTGGTTTCCGGTTTGCTGCCACAGATTATGGAAACACAGGAAAGCATTACCGATGTACTGATCTCTGCAATCCCTGCAACCATCCTTGATGTTATTGTAATATGTCTTTGCATCCTCGGCTGTTCCACACTGCTGGATAAAAAAGTTTCATTATAATATATATTTTGTTAAAAAAACGGAAGTCCGTAAATGGGCTTCCGTTTCTTATCATCGACATAAACTGATTAGTTATTAATGAGCTTATCTTCTTCGTTATTCCAGCTGTACAGTTTTCTGATTTCTGCACCAACTTTTTCTGATGGATGTTCAGCATGAAGCTTTCTCATTGCTCTGAAGTGAGCCTGTCCGCCTGCTTCTGACATATCTAATAAGAAGTCTTTTGCAAATGTACCATCCTGGATATCGCTTAAGATCTTCTTCATTGTCTTCTTTGTTTCCTCTGTGATAAGCTTAGGTCCTGTGATGTAATCACCATATTCAGCTGTATTTGAAATAGAATATCTCATTCCTTCAAAACCTGACTGATAGATGAGGTCTACAATTAACTTCATCTCGTGGATACATTCAAAGTAAGCATTTCTTGGATCATATCCTGCTTCTACTAATGTTTCGAAACCAGCCTGCATAAGAGCGCAAACACCACCGCAAAGTACTGCCTGTTCACCGAAGAGGTCTGTTTCTGTTTCTGTTCTGAATGTTGTTTCAAGAACACCTGCTCTTGCTCCGCCGATTCCTAAAGAATAAGCTAAAGCTAAATCCTGAGCTTTTCCTGTAGCATCCTGTTCTACAGCTACAAGGCAAGGAACTCCTTTTCCAGCCTGATATTCACTTCTTACTGTATGACCCGGTCCCTTAGGAGCGATCATTGTTACGTCTACATCCTTAGGAGGGATGATCTGACCAAAGTGAATTGCAAAACCATGAGCGAACATTAACATGTTACCAGCTTCAAGGTTTGGTGCGATATCTTTCTTATACATAGCAGCCTGTTTCTCATCGTTGATAAGAATCATAATGATATCAGCCTTCTTAGCTGCTTCTGCTGCTGTAAATACTTCAAATCCCTGTTCTTCAGCTCTCTTCCATGATTTTGATCCTTCATACAGACCAATGATAACATGGCATCCTGAATCTTTCAGGTTCAGTGCGTGTGCATGTCCCTGGCTGCCATAACCGATAATTGCTATGGTCTTTCCATCTAATAATGATAAATTACAATCTTCCTGATAAAAAATCTTTGCCATTTTTTATTCCTCCATATTATTTATATAATATATTTAAAGATCTGTCTTCAAAAGATAAATCTTTCTTGCAGTATTATTATTTGTTATCCGCTGCCCCTCTTGTCAGTCCGGTCAGACCGGTTCTTACAAGTTCCAGGATTTCAAATCCGTCCAGCAATTCAATAAATGCATTCAGCTTAGTCTCATTTCCTGTCAGTTCCATCATCATGGAATTCTTCGCAACATCTACAATCTTTGCCCGGAAACTGTCTGCTATGGCAGTAATCTGCGGTCTCTTCTCAGCTGACACTGCAACCTTTACCAGAACGAGTTCTCTGCATACGGATTCTCCCGATGTAAGTTCTTTGATTTCTTTTACATCTTCAAGTTTGAGCATCTGCTTTTTAATCTGCTCCAGAGTTTCATCATCACCATGCACTACAATGGTCATCCTTGAATATTTCGGATTCTCTGTTTCACTCACCGTCAAACTGTCGATATTATAGCTTCTTCTGCTAAAAAGT
This sequence comes from Roseburia sp. CAG:303, assembly GCA_000437755.1. Lineage (GTDB taxonomy): Bacteria > Bacillota > Clostridia > Lachnospirales > Lachnospiraceae > CAG-303. The sequence goes on along the minus strand of FR900176.1, from coordinate 35,317 downwards.
CCAGCGACTCTGTTAAGTACACCTGATGTATTATCTACAAAAACTGATAAAACTACTTTTTTCATGGTATCTTTCCTCCACTCTCTCATACTTACGATCTAGTCGCATTGTCATAATAATAGCAATTTTTATATCTTTTGTCAATAAGAAACAATGATATCTGCCAGTGAAAATTGTATAATTCTGGCAAGGTCCTCCAAAGAAATCTCTACCTGATAACCGATCTTTCCGCCGCTGAATATGATAGTGTCATAATTTCCAGCACTTTCATGAATGGTTGTCTGAAAGAATTTCTTCATTCCTATCGGCGAACACCCTCCATGCACATAGCCGGTAAGTGGCAGCAATTCTTTCATTTTCAGCATCTCGACCGACTTTTCCCCTACTGCCTGTGCCGCTTTCTTCAAATCCAGTTCTTCTGCCACGGGTATGACAAACACATAATTCTTCTTGCTTTTTCCAACCGTAACAAGTGTTTTAAATACCTTCTTTTCGTCCTGCCCAAGGCTTTTCGCCACTTCTACACCACTTAATGCAGCATCACATTCGTAGGTATATTCTTTGTATGGAATCTTCTTCTGCCCTAACAGTCTCATTACATTCGTTTTATCCTTATTCTTTTCAGCCATATCCTGTTTCTTCCTTCCTGTCTTTTCTGCTTCTGCCCATAATACCACATTCTTTCTTATTTTTGAATACATATTTCCATTTTCTTCTCATAGAATGTATCAATAATTTTCTTCAGGTATCATCATGAATAATAAAACCTTTCTTACCGGCATTTTACTGCCTGTTTTAAAAACAACTCTTGCCGTTGTCATCTTTACCATCACTATGCTGCTGCTGTTTGCACTGCTTACCTACAAATTCCATTTCAGTGATGCTATTGTACATACCGGCATTCTTCTACTTTATTTTGTCGGAAATTTTATCGGTGGACTGATTATCGGCAAAGTAAAAGAAGAACGTAAATTCCTGTGGGGAATCCTGTCAGGACTGTCCTACTTTATTCTGCTTTCCCTCCTTTCCTTTTTGATGCTGCATGAGTTTTATATTTCACCTTCTTCTGCACTGACTGCTTTTTTCTGCTGTATCGCCGGAGGTTTTTTGGGAGGAATTTTTGCCTGAACTAATTTTCAGTTTACAGATTATTTTCTTGACATTTTTTCCATATTCCGCTATAATTCTCTAACATATAGTGCAGTATATCTGCGTAAATATTAAGAATATGGAAGTGATGATTTGGACCCCGGTATTATTATACTAAAATTTTTGATTATTATTGTTTTATTAATTTTATCTGCATTTTTTTCCTCTTCGGAAACAGCGCTGACAACAGTCAGCAGAATGAGAATTCTGTCGCTGGCAGAAGAAGGAAACAGTTCTGCGGTTACACTCCTTAAAGTAATTGACAACAAGGAAAAAATGCTCAGTGCCATACTGATCGGTAATAATATTGTAAATATTTCCGTTTCTTCTTTTACCACAATTCTGGTAACGGATCTGTTCGGAAATTACGCAGTCAGTATTGCAACCGCTATCTTAACGGTTCTGGTGCTTATTTTCGGTGAAATTACACCCAAAACACTTGCAACCATTAGCAATGAAAAACTGGCTCTGCGGTTTGCATCTGTCGTTTACTGGCTTATGTATATTCTGACACCTGTTATTTTCCTGATTAATAAATTATCTTCTCTGGTTATGAAACTGTTTCGGATTGACAAATCAGAAAAGAAAAGTACTTATACGGAAAATGAACTGAAAACCATTGTGAATGTCAGCCATGCAGAAGGTGTCATTGAAGCAGATGAACGCGAGATGCTGCAAAATATTTTTGAATTTGGCGATCGCCAGGCGAAAGATATTATGATTCCAAGACTTGACGTATGTATGATTGATGTAGATTCTACCTACGAGGAAATTATGAATGTATTCCAGGCAAACAGATATACAAGAATTCCGGTATACGAAAATACCACGGATAATGTAATCGGTATTATTAATATAAAAGATCTTCTGCTCTACCGTCATGGAGAATCTTTTAACATCCGGAATTATCTGCGTCAGCCGTATTTTACCTATGAGTATAAGGGGCTTTCCGATCTGCTTCTGGAAATGAAGAAAGCTTCGGTTAATATTACCATTGTTCTCGATGAATATGGTGCTGCTTCCGGTCTGCTTACCCTGGAAGATTTAATCGAAGAGATCGTCGGTGATATCCGTGATGAATATGATTATGATGAGGAAGATGAACTCCGGCCGATAAATGAGAATGAATATATCGCAGAAGCACATATGAAACTGGACGATCTGAATGATATGCTGAAAATAAATCTGTCATCCCCGGAATATGATTCTGTCGGTGGATTTATTATCGAAAAGCTCGATCGGATTGCCAAATCGGGTGATATCGTTGAAACTCCGGACGTGACTCTTATCGTAGATTCCATTAACAAAAACCGGATTGAAAAAGTTCATATTATCCTGCATAAGCAGCCTTCTGAAAATACCTCCTCTTTTAATTAGAGGCGGTATTTTTCTTTACCCAAATGTTATATCATGTTTCAGCTTCGCACCGGAAAATAATAATTTTCTGTACTTCTTTCCCTGATATCTATATGGATAGGACTGATATACCATTAATACCTGATAATCATCCAGTGTATTTTCCAGTCCGGTCTTATTCCCCGATTGCAATAATAAATCCATGTGATAAGTTTCTTTTACATCATCTGTAATTTCTTTTACCTTCTCCTCCTTCGGTGTAATTTTTCCTTTTGAAAACAGTTTTTTTGCACTCCATTCACAGGAATCTGCCTTTTCCATATCTCCGCACAGATAATATCCGTCCGGATCCGTCAATATCAAAACACGGATATTCTTTTTCAGATATTCCCCAAAGTTCTTTCCTTCCCCCATATAATATCCTGCAATTATCCCGGTGATTTCATCCAGCAGTTTTTCCTTATCAATGACAGGCATATAATTCTCAAAAGAAACTGATTTGCGCAGAGAATCTTCCACAATATTGTCCATGATATTATTATACATGGCATTTCCGTATATACTTTCCTGTAAAAGGTCTGTTTTAAATGTAATATCCTGAAACACGCATAGTGCAATGACTGCAAATAAAATTCCCAAATCCGTAAGTTTCATTATCAGCTTCCTTTCCAGCCTCTAAACTGCTATCTTCTGCTTTTACACTCCCGCCATAACAGACCACAGAATTCCCATTTTCATCCAGAACAATCACACGGATAAATTCATTATAGGCAAGGTGGTACGTTTCTTCTGTAGTTTCAGCGAGTTCTGTCATACCATAATACAATTTTACGGTATACAAATGTTTCATCCGGCTTACCTTATCATAATAATTTTTCCGGTCCGTATAACGAATCTCTCCGGTATTTCTCACACCATCAACAAAATATACCGTTTCCTGATATAAATACATCTTTTCCGTCTGTATACACTGCCTTTGTACTTCCATAAGAGGAAACAGGAACATCAGCCATGCGCACAGCAGAATGGTAAACACTCTCCCAAGAATATCACTCAACCACATCCCGCCCTTCTATTACATAACGATTTTCCATCGAATCATATACCTGCTCCTGCAGTGCTTCCAGTTCCCTCTGATAAATCAGAAGCATTGTAAGTGCGATCACAAATGTCCATGCTGCAAATGCCATATATAATATCCTGTCCATTCTGCCTCCTATGACTGTACAAATTTAATTCCTGTTATCGTATCATTAGAATCCCGGATTACACTGCCCTTAAAATCTGCATATGGATTAATATAAGTATCACTGGAGGTCTCCGCCGCCAGGGCGTAATTTCCTTTTGCTGCCGCTCCCAATGCTCCACTGCTTAAATCAAACTGATAACCATAATAGGTTTCTGATTTTTTTGTTTTAACATAAATTCCAACTTTTTCCCCATCCGTCTTTTTTATCACATTCATGACCTCACTTCCTGATACTGTTGTGTTATCGTATACCACTTTATCACTTTCCGCAAATTCCGTATTAATCCGGTTAATCTCTTTTGCCCCGTTCAATGCTGTCTGTTTTGCTTCCCGTGAAATATAAAATGCCAATGATATTACCACACAGGTAATAATAGTTCCTGCTGCCAAAATAAGTCCCTTTAATGAATTTTCCATGCTGTTGTCTCCTTCTCTTCTATCTGTTTTTTCATTTTCAAAGTGTCATATCCATGCTGAGTCCGGTAATTCCCTGCACCACAAAAGGCAAAATCAGTTTTATGATAATAACCATGCACAGCGGAAGAAATGAAACTGTTTTTGCAATCATCGCTTTCTGGCTGATGATCTGTTCGTTATCCTGCTTATGTTTTTCTACATAGTAATTCCGATCGGACTCCACATCTTCAAATGCCCGGTATACCGGCATGGTATCGCAGGCAATAAACCCATCAAGTAATTTTTCATATGGTACAAATCCATTTCTTCCTTTTGCATCGCGGAAAATATTAATCCCACGGCAGGAAATCTGGTTCGATAATTCATATATTTCTTCTTTGAAGATTGCTGCAAAATTCTCCATTCTTTTAAGAATTTCCTGTATTGTAATCCTATCCATATGCATGACCATCAGTATAATCGTCTGAAAACGGACGATTTCTTCTTCTCTTTCCATAATCAGAATCTGCTTTTTTATAAGAATGGCGATATATCTGCTATAATATCCTGTAATAAATCCCACCGGCAGAAGCAGTGCAAGAAAGATTCCTTTGACACCGGTTCCGGTTCCAAGTCCGGCTGTGAGCAACATATACAGCATACCATCTATATACCGCAGCAGGATAAGTTCTGCCAGATTATAGGCATATCCTGTCCAGATTATAGGCATATCCTGTTTCCCGTACCAGCCGGTTTAACTTCTCCGCACTCTTCTTTCTGTGTGCAAGATACAAGCAGATGAACCGGTTTATCCTGTCACTCTGAGACCATTGTTCAACCCATTTATTCTTATATTTTTCACTATGATTCATCCGCTTTAATACACTGATTAATTTATACACGGCAATCGTAAAAATCATAAGCAGCACCGTGGCCATCATTCCCTGTGTTCCACAATACCGGTTCTCCATTTCCGGCATATAATGCAAGGCCCAGTGTTCTATTGGTTTGATCGCAAACACGGGAAGAATAGTCAGTGCCGTCAATCCCATAAATTCATGGTTCATTTTCCGGCGCTTTAAAAGTTCAATATTCACTTCTTCTTTCAAATATCCAAGATTTCTTACAAATATGGACTGCCCACTCTCTTTTTTATCCCCATACTGCCGGTTCATCAGGCATATGGAATAAAACGACAAAAAGAACTGGTTCGGTGCAATTTCCGTATAATCCTCATTTTCTTTTCTGTAATAATTCTGTAAACATTCCAGTATTTTTTCTCCCTGCAGCGACATTTCATATTCTGCATAATTGATGGCATCCTGCAATGCTTCTTCTAACATTCCGTCAAACTGGAAACGAAATTTCACATCGGTAATAAATTTTTCAAACTGCATCAGCAGCCGTATTTCCAGTTTATCCAGTTCCCCATATACCCTGCTGTTGACCACGGCATACACCACAAGTGCAGATATGGTTGCATAATACAGGGAAAAATCTGCGTAAAGAAACAGTCCTGTCGTAACAATTCCTGCCAGAATATATATCTTTATCAGATACTCTGCCGTCCGGTTTATCACGGAATATCTCGTTGACGGATATAGAATAAAGATTCTGCTTTCTATTCTTCTGGTTATTTCAGAAGTCAGAAAAAAACGTCTGCTATAACGGTAAATGATACTTTTCACAAAACTTCTTCCTTTCTTCCTGTGTCATTCTTTTTTTCATTTCATAAACAGTCTGTTCTGAGAAAAAATCCACCCTGCTGTATTTTCCATTTTCAAAAACAATAATATTATGGAGCTCATATCCTTTTTCCGAATCGTCCGGAACAATCTCCGATATTCGTTCAATATACCGGTGTCCGTTAATATCTTTTTCCATATGTATATCAAATCGGATGGATTCCACTACCTGTTCCCTTGCTATCTTCTCATCACGGAATATGCCGGAGGAAAGCAGGCTGTTTCTCATATATTTAACCAGACTGTCCGTTGTCTTTGCATGATGTGTAAACAGGGTAAATAATGATCCAACCTGTGACATCTGTATCAGATATGCCGCCACCTCAATCGTTGCCACTTCCCCTAAAATATTAACCGTTCCATCTGTTTTTTTCTGGATATCAAGCCCTTCCTGTCCGCTTATGGTATCTGTTTCCCGGAAGGAGAGAATATTCCTGTCCGGATAGATATCCCGCAAATGCAGTTCAAATGCCATTTCCTGAATTCTTAATGTAAAGGACGGATGGATATATGCTATCAGCCCCATTAAAAGTGTTGTCTTTCCACTGCCCTGTGCTCCTGTAACTGCCGCTATCTGACAGCCTTTGATGATCCACTTTAATATATCAATCACCACTTCCTTTCCATCATCCGGAAGCAGTTCCTCGAGACTTCTCTTCTCAATCGTTCCGAATTTCCGGACAAAAAAGGCAAAACTCTCAGAAAAGGGCGGCCGTACTACCACGACTCTTGAATGATCCTTCATTTCATTGACAATATATCCCTTCGCTTTTGACAGCTGTCCCGGATTTCCATAACGGTAAATATTCATGCATACCCGTTCCAGTTCCCGCTCCGAACCAAAACTCAAAAATGCAAGATGGATCATGACTCCATGATAAAACAGCCATACACTGTTATGCTGTCCTTCTTTTCCGGATACACCTCCTGAGATTCCATCAATCTTGAGATCCCTCAGTTCGTCGATTACACCCAGTCCGCGATAACCGGAATACAGCCTCTGAATCACTATCTTTTTCTTATCATTTGCGGACAGAAGCCATGCCCGCTCAAAAAAGATATCATCCAGCATTTCTTCCGATATGACATATCCTGAATACTCTGCCGATATCCGGTCCATGATATGATTTTCCTTCATAAACAGGTCGAATGCATCCGGTCCATATTCTTTCTCATAGCAATACAGCAGAATATCAAATTTATCCACCGGGGACAATTCCTTCCTGTTTTCAAACGGAATGATACTATTCCATTCTTTTTCTCCGTACTTATACTTCTTTACCAGAATATCCTCCAGTACATTTTTCACATATTCTTTGGCTGCCAGATCTCCGATTCCGCACTGGTTCAGTGCATCTCTTAATTCCCGCTTGCGGATTCTCAGACGCTTCAGTTCTTTTTCACTCAGACCAACCTCATACAGATTTGCCCTTAAAATCTGGTTTACTTCATCATTCAGCAGTTTCTGCAGTTCTTCCTGTCCTGTTTCTCTTTTATATTCCTTCATATCCCGCCCTTCTTAAAATCATGTTGGTCGTATGGTATAATTCCATGATAAAATCATAGTCCATATCTGTTTTCTTTGCAAAAATGCCTTTTGTAATAAAAGGAACGATTCTTCCGTCCAGAACAGCATCATGAAAATGAATGTTATAGGGAATGATTCCAATGGCTTCCCTGGCAATATTATATTTTCTTCGCATATTCTGTAAAGTTTCCCTTGAATGCTGATCATATCTTCCCACGATAAAAATTCCTTTTTCCCGCACCAACTGATTTTCCAGAATTTCTTCTATTCCATCCATACCCTGATACAGATTTACAACTATCAGATCGGAGTTTCTGAGAAGTGTCTCTGAAATTTCTCCTGTGCCATTGATACCATCAATAAAATTCAGACTTTTAAAATGTTTCATTCCGGAGAAGAACATATGGATAAAATGTTCATCCAATGATTCTTCCAGTTCCAGATCCGTCTTCGCAGACGGAGGCATATAATACAGATTTGTATGTTTTACATTTACAAGATTATTTGTAATAACAGACTTCTCAACTTTTTCCAGTCTTGATTTTTCTAATACTTCATCCAGACCTTTCCGGTTATAAAAAGAAAATTCCTCACCCAGCATATTTTTATGCTTCTCATCTTCAAATGCCTGGTTTAAAGGCATGCTTTCCTTGTCAAACTGAACAAGTGTCGTCTTTAACGAATACAGAACTGCTGCCATCGTACTGACTGCTATCATATTATTACTTGTCCCGCTTCTTCCTGAAGTGCTGCTCCAAAATGTTATGTTTTTCAATATTTTTTCCTTCCTTTGCATATTTTAATGCCAGCTTTACATTACCCGGTTTATCTCCTGTAATCTCCATTGCCATCATCTTTAATACTTCCAGAAAATCCGGTGATAAATTCCGGAACTCTCCAAAATTTCCATACTGCATACTGACCCGGTATTCCCGATCCGTCAAATCATCCGGAATGGTATAAACAAGCTTCTTTTCATACAATCCAATCAGATACTCATCTTTTAGAACATATGTTAATAAATACGGAACATTTATACTTCCTTCCGTAACATCACGCACTATAATTCCACTTACCCTGTGACCATTCCGGACAGAGCACTGCATTGCTTCAAGATTGGCATACTGTGTATCCGTAATATAATAACAGACATCCACTGTCAGCCCGACCAGCTGCTTTACCGGATCTTTCATGCAAAGAATTACAATGTCATAATGTGTGTTCTCTTTGATATATACAGGAAATTCCTCTCCAATATAATCTACTTTTCCATAATTAACGGGAAATTTCTGCGAGACGGAGAATAAATAATATAAACTTTTCTCCTCCGTTAAATCCGCAATCAGAACTTTTCTTTCAAGATTTTTCAGAATTTGTCCAAGATAAACTGCAATATCGATACCTGGTTTTCCATACAGTCCCACATATACAGTCTTCGTACCATCACCTCCCTCTTTTGGATTTTCAGGAGGACAATGTCATTTAAAGAAATGATTTTCAGAAACATCTATACTATATCACAGTTTTATTTATTTGTAAATACTTTTGTAATTTTTTTTATTTTATCGAAATTTTTATGTATTATTTATTTCTCTTGATTTGCTTGTTTTTTAGAATAAAATGTGCTAAGATAAGCGAAGAAATTTTAAGGAAAGGAATCTACACTATGAGACATTTATTAAGCCCTCTGGATTTTTCCGTAGAAGAAACAAACGAGCTTCTTGATTTAGCAGCCGACATCGAGAAA
>FR900176.1:4951-26142 GCA_000437755.1 Roseburia sp. CAG:303 | reverse complement strand
TTTAGCAGCCGACATCGAGAAAAATCCGGATAAATATACGGATATCTGTAAAGGAAAAAAAATTGCTACCCTTTTTTATGAACCAAGTACCAGAACAAGACTTAGCTTTGAAACTGCGATGCTTAATCTTGGCGGTAATGTCATCGGTTTTTCAGATGCCAATTCCAGTTCCGCATCCAAAGGGGAAAGTGTTGCAGATACCATCCGCCTGATTTCCTGTTATGCGGATATCTGTGCCATGAGACACCCGAAGGAAGGTGCACCGTTAGTTGCATCCCTTCATTCTGCCATTCCGGTTATCAATGCAGGCGATGGCGGTCACCAGCACCCGACCCAGACCCTTGCCGATCTGATGACGATACGTTCCTTAAAAGGCCGCCTGGATCATATTACCATTGGTTTATGCGGTGATTTAAAATTCGGTCGTACCGTTCATTCCCTGATTAATGCCCTTGTCCGTTATCCGGGGGTTAAATTCGTTCTTATTTCCCCTCCAGAACTTCGCCTTCCGGCTTATCTGAAAGCAGAAGTACTGGATGCAAACAATGTTCCTTACGAAGAGGTTTCCAGTCTTGACGAAGCAATCGGTTCTCTTGATATTCTCTATATGACCAGAGTACAGAAGGAGCGTTTCTTTAATGAAGAAGACTATATCCGTCTGAAAGACTGTTATATTCTTGATAATACAAAGATGGCGATGGCAAAACCGGATATGCTTGTTTTACATCCTCTCCCTCGTGTAAATGAAATCGCCGTAGAAGTCGATGATGACCCTCGTGCAGTATACTTCAAGCAGGTACAGTATGCTGTATATGTCCGCATGGCTTTGATCTTAAAGCTGCTTGAATTAAAATAATAATCAGAAAGGATTTTGTGTTATGTTAAATGTAGGAAGCTTAAATGACGGCGTTGTTCTTGATCATATCGCAGCCGGCAAATCCATGGAAATCTATAAATACCTCGGATTGGATAAATTAGACTGCCAGGTTGCAATTATAAAAAATGCAAAGAGCCAGAAGATGGGACGGAAAGATATTATCAAAATCGAATCCCCGCTGGATGTGATCAATCTTGACATTCTCGGATATATTGATCACAATATTACCGTAAATATCATCCATAATGGTGAAATTTCAGAAAAGAAGATCCTTACACTTCCAAAGACCATCAAGAATGTATTAAAGTGCAAGAATCCACGATGTATCACTTCCATCGAGCAGGGACTGGAGCAAATCTTTCTTCTTACAGATGAAGAAAAACAGATCTACAGATGCAGATACTGTGATGAAAAATATAAATAAAACACCTGGATATAAAAAGGACCTGTAATAACAGGTCCTTTTTATATGAGTAGAACTGTAAGCCGGGTTATGTATCAGATGATCATCTATCTAGATCTGACGTTGCCACCAGACTCAAGCGACCTACCCGAAAGTAAGGACGGGCAATCCACTTTCTTATTCGGTCTTGCTTCGGATGGGGTTTACAGAGCCATGTCTGTTACCAGCCATGCGGTAGTCTCTTACACTGCCTTTCCACCCTTACCGGCAAAAGCCGGCGGTTTATTTCTGTTGCACTTTCCTGGGAGTCACCTCCACCGGACGTTATCCGGCATCCTGCCCTGCGAAGCCCGGACTTTCCTCACCTGCTGCCTTTCGGCATCGCAGCCGCGATCATCTGTTCTACTCACTCTTTTTACTATAACATTTTTCTTCCGGTTTGTCAAACATTAAAACAGCCACCGCCGANNNNAACATTAAAACAGCCACCGCCGATGAATTCCCTCAGCAGAGAATTTGCAGGAACAATGTCACTGCTGACTCCGAGGATATAATCCATGAATTTCAACATTCTCTTTGCTTCCGTATAATATGGGCTGTCAACCGGTATTCCAAACAACAGTGGTTCGACATACTGCTTTAATACTGCCAGTTCATAAATCAGTGCAGAATTAAACATAACATCTGCTTCTTCCTGATAAGGGAAAATATTTTTTTCCTCTCCTGCCCTTACGGACTGCCAGCGTGCAAGAGTTTCCTCCGCTGTCGCACCTCTCGTTCTTGCATCCCTTACAATCCGGCGAATCAGTCTGCAGTCCGTTGTGGAAATACGGTTATGTTCATCCACATTCAGCTGTGTCAATGCACTTATGTAGATTTTAAACTTGCTTTCTTTCGGCAGTGAAAAGGACAATTCATCATTCAGACAGTGAATTCCTTCAATTACCAGAATATCATCCGGTCCGAGTTTTAAGGTATCTCCCTTGTACTGTCTCTGCCCCGTCTTAAAATTAAAGGACGGAATCTCCACTTCTTCCCCTTTTAAAAGTCTTCCCATATCCTGGTTAAAGAGATTAATATCGATTGCCTGCAATGCTTCAAAGTCATAATCACCATTTTCATCCTTCGGATTATCTTCCCTGTTGACAAAGTAATTATCCACGGCAATTGGATGCGGATGCAGTCCACATGCCCTCAGCTGTACGGACAGCCGATGGGAAAATGTTGTTTTTCCGGAGGATGATGGACCTGCTATCATGATGAATTTTACATCCGGACGGTTCGCCAGCTGCTTTGCTATCTCGGCTATCTTCTGCTCCTGCAATGCCTCCTGCACCAGCATGATTTCTCCAATCTTTCCCTTTGAAATATTTTCATTCAAAGCACCTACCGCCCCGATTTCCAGTAATTCTCCCCATTTTGAGGATTCTTTCAGAACAGAAAATACTTTCTCCTGCGGGCAGAACTTCGGCACACGTCTCGGTTCTTCCTTTACCGGCATCTGAAGCACAAATCCCTCATCATAAGCATGAAGCTCAAAATATTTTAAATATCCGGTATTTGGAACCATATATCCATAAAAATAATCTTCAAATTTATTCAGCCTGTATACATTAACCCTGGAGCTTCTACGAAACTTAAATAATCTTTCCTTATCATACATACGGTGCTTATGGAAAAATTCCATCGCCTCATTTGTTGATATGACATGCTTCTCAAACGGCATTGCCGCCTTGATAATCTCCGTCATTCTTGTCTTAACCTGATATAATGCATCCCTGGTTACCTGTAAATCGCCGTCCACCTCGCAGTAATATCCCTTGCTCAGGGAATACATGACATTAATATTGTTAATCTTATGTCCATACACATCATAAAATGCCTTGAGCATTACCATAACCACGCTTCTTCTGTAGGTTTCATTTCCGCTCACTGTACCTGTCGTCAGGAATGTAATTTTATCCCCATCCTGTGCCGGTTTCCACAGCTCGGATAATTTGTGGTTTACCATGGCAAGCACAATATCATCCTGATATTTTCTCTGATACCGCTGTGCCAGTTCCAGTAATTCTGTTCCCTCTTTACACTCAATATGCTCCCCTTCCACAATTACTTCAATATCACGCATCTTCTTTTCCTCCTGTCTTTTCCCGTTCCATCATAGATAAAGCCCGCTCCATTTCCAAAATTTCCCGTTCCACTTCTGCCTTTCTTCTGGAAGCTCCATCCCCCTGCTGTGTTTCCAGATGTGCGGAAATATTCCGGAATTTTTCCCTTTTCTCTTTCAGATAACGGTATAATGTATCATCTGCTTCCTCTATCAGTTTCTTTCCATATAAATAACAGATTTCATCCTGATACCGTTTTCTTACTTCATCGGGATTTTCTGCCTTCTCTGCTTTCATTACCGTATAATACTTTTCATGATCAAGAATCATTTTTTCCCGTACAATCTCATATCCATTCTGAATGAGATATTTTCTGACCAATTCTATCTCGGAATGTGGGGACAGAACAAGCGTCTGTGCCTGCTCTGCCGTCTCTTTTCCGTTCTCCAGAATTCGGACGGTTAATGCACCGCCCATTCCGGCTATAATAATTGTCTGTGCCTCTCCGGGCTTTAATTCTTTCAGTCCATCAGACTGCCGTATCTGAATCCGGTCAGACATATTCTCCGCTTCGATATGCTCCTTCGCTCTTTCAAGCGGTCCACGGTTAATATCCATCGCATATGCATATTGTACGGTCTTTCTCTTTATCAGCTCGATCGGAATATATCCATGATCCGTTCCGATATCTGCTGCTGTCTGGCATGCCGGAACAAAATCCGCCACCAGATTTAATCTCTCTGATATCTGCATCTGTTATCCTCTGTTCTGTTCCTTCTAATTTTCTAAAAAGTCTCTTAATTTTCTGCTCTTATTCGGATGCTTGATTTTCCACAATGCCTTTGCTTCGATCTGGCGGATCCGCTCCCTTGTCACATGAAATTCTTTTCCAACCTCCTCCAGGGTACGTTCTTTCCCATCATCCAGTCCGTATCTCATAATCAGCACTTTTTTCTCCCGGTCAGAGAGGGAATCCATGACCTCGATCAATTTCTCCCGCAGGAGCATATTGGTTGCCGCCTGGACAGGTGTTGCGATATGATCATCCTGGATAAAATCTCCCAGATGACTATCCTCTTCTTCTCCAATCGGTGTTTCCAAAGACACTGGCTCCTGTGCAAGCTTCATCACTTCATTTACCTTCTCTATGGTAAGATTTAGTTCCTTTGCCACTTCTTCCGGCTCCGGCTCTCTTCCCAGCTCATTTAATAAATCCCTCTGGGCACGCATCACTTTATTGATTGTATCCACCATATGCACCGGAATTCTTATGGTTCTTGCCTGATCCGCAATTGCTCTCGTAATTGCCTGCTTAATCCACCAGGTTGCATAGGTACTGAATTTATAACCTTTCCGATAGTCAAATCTTTCCACCGCCTTCATCAGCCCGATATTTCCCTCCTGAATCAAATCCAGAAATGACATCCCTCTTCCGACGTATTTTTTTGCAATACTTACGACCAGCCTGAGATTTGCTTCCGCCAGTTCATCTTTGGCTGACATGTCGCCGGCCTCAATCCTCTTTGCACATTCTACTTCCTGTTCAGCAGTCATAAGCGGATATTTTCCCATTTCTTTTAAATACATACGGACCGAATCATTCATGCTGACATCTGAAATCGAATCATCCAGCTCTATATTCTGGCTTTCCTTCTCTATCTGTTCCATCTCTTCCAGTGTATCTTCATCCAGCTCTGGAAAATCTTCCTCTTCCGTTTCATTAATCATTTCTTCTTCCTGTGGTTCATCCGGAAAATCTTCCATTCTAAGTTCTTCTTCCGTATTCTTTCTGATATCTTCTTTCATTGATTTTTCCACCCTTCAATTCATGATGCCGGAATTTCCCTTTTTACCTATAGGGAAATATGCAGAAAATCCAGTTTTTTCTGTTCCTGTATAATTTCCTGCAGTTCCTTTATATCTGCTGCTTTCCTGCTTCTTTCTTCCAGACTGTTTCTCTTTATTCTGATTACTGTCTCATTCAATGCCTTTTCTTTTTCCACCGGAGACAGTTCCTCCCTGAGCGGCATATTGAATAATGCAGATACCATTCTGTGTTCCTCTTCATTTTCAAAATAATCAATAATTCTTGCAGGATTTACATCCCCGTTCCGTATCTGTTCAAACAGAATACGTGCAACTTTATTATATACAGGTTTTGAAAAATCATTCTCATCCAGTATGGTTTCTATCTTTCCTAACAGTCCCGGTTCATCCAGAAGCCATGTAAGCAATATCTTCTGTGCCTGAATCACGGCATTTTCCTGTTTTGCCTCCTGTCTTTCCCTCTTTGCCGGTGCAGATGGCTCACTGTGACTTCCCTGATTTGCCTGATAGCTATAAGCCTGCCTGGTTACGGACTTTACCATGCTGTCCTTTGGAATATTATATTCCCTGCATACCGCATCCATGTAAACATTCCGCTCCAGTTCATCTTCAAATTCCAGAAGTTTTCTGGCAACACCGGTATAAAAAGCGGATTTCTGCTCCGGATCCTGCAGATCGGATTCTTCCTGCATCCGGTCAATTTCAAACAGAAAACTATTCCTCGCCTGTCCGATTCTTTCCTCATATTGTTCCGCACCCATATTTTTAATAAATTCATCCGGATCTTTATACGGCTTCATATTTACAACCTTCGTCGATAATCCGGCTTCCTTCAGCATCGGGATTGCCCGGAGTGCCGCCTTAATGCCCGCACCATCACTGTCATAGGTCAGATATACATTCTCCGTATAACGCTTCATCAGCAGACACTGCCTTGAGGTAAATGCCGTACCAAGCGAAGCTACCGCATTGGAAAATCCCGCCTGATGCAATGCGATGACATCCATATATCCCTCGCAGATTAACAGACTTCCCTTTCTGCTGTTCTTTGCATAATTCATGCCGTAAAGATTTCTGCTCTTATCAAAGAGAATCGTTTCCGGGGAATTCAGGTATTTTGGCTCACCTTCTCCCATCACACGTCCGCCGAATCCGATGACTTTATTGTTAATATCCATAATCGGAAACATAACCCGGTTAAAGAATTTGTCAAAAACACCCCTCTCCGTATAAGTGAACAGACCGCTTTCCTTCAGAGTTTCGTCCCGGTATCCTTTTTCTTTCAGATAACGGTATAAATCATCTTTATAGTTCTGTGCATACCCCAGCCCGAATTTCACGATGGTTTCATCCGATAATTCACGCTTTCTTAAATAATCATACCCCTGCTTCCCTTTTTCACTCTTTAATAAATGAAAAAAATACAATGCGGCTTCTTTATTTACTTCCAGCAGATCCGCTTTGAGACTGTTTCTCTGTCGCTCCTCGGCGGACTGCTGTACCTGTGGCAGTTCTATCCCTGCACGCTCTGCGAGAACCCGTACTGCCTCCGGAAATGTATAATTCTCATATTTCATAAGGAAGGAATACACATTTCCTCCCTCTCCGCATCCAAAACAGTGAAAGATCTGACGCTGCCCGTTTACCGAAAAAGAGGGCGATTTTTCATTATGAAACGGACACAGACCAAAGTATGTACTTCCCTTTTTTTTCAATTTTACATATCCTGAAACTACATCAACAATGTCGTTCCTGCTTCTTATTTCTTCTATGAGTTCTTCTGAATAATACATATCTCTTTCCTTTTCCTGACATCTTGTCCCTCAACTCATTATATGCCTCTTTTTTTCATATTATGACGAAAATTTTATCATATTGCCGCATTTAATGCAATTTCTATCATATCCGTAAAAGATTTCTGCCGTTCTTCCGCCGTCGTAATCTCATCTGATACGAAGGAATCCGATATGGTAAGAAGGCATGCCGCCTGTTTTTTGCATACATTTGCATTATGAAACAATGCAAAGCTTTCCATCTCAACCGCCAGACAGCCTTCCTTCCGAAAGAGCTCTTTATAATATCCTGATTTTTCACGGTAAAATACATCCGTAGAATGAACTTTTCCACGGACAAGCTTCTTGTTCAGTTCTTTTGCTGCCGCTTCAATCTCCCGGTTTAAGCCGGCGGACGGAAACAATACATGATCCTCACAGCCATTCTGCACATATGCATAGGAAGATTCTGAATAAGATGCATCTACCAGCATGGTATCAAAAATCTTCAAATCACTGCAGTAAGATCCTGCCGAACCTACCCGGATAATTTTATCCACGTCATAAATCCGGTATAATTCATAGGAATAGATTCCCATGGAAGGCATTCCCATGCCGGATGCCATGACAGATATTTCTTTTCCCTTATAAATACCCGTATAACCGTACATATTCCTTACTTCATTAAACAGAACCGGTGTTTCTAACCAGTTTTCCGCAATAAATTTCGCTCTCAAAGGATCACCCGGCATGATAACTGTTTTTGCAATATCTTTCTTTTCTGCATTATTGTGTGGTGTTGCCATATATATCCCTCCTCTTATAAATTAAATCGTTATATTTACAGACTATTCTTTATATTATACCATATTTTTATCATAAAATCCATTAATTTTCTGCCATTATTTTTACCCGTATCTACGAAAAGAATTATTTTTGTACTTAAAAAAATTCAAAAATATGTAAATAATTGTTGACACATTGCCATTTTGGATATAAAATACTTATATCTTTTAAAAAAGGAGGTTATATTATGTTTAAAAGATTAGTAGCAGTAGCAACAACAACAGCTTTAACAGTTGCTATGGCAGTAACAGCTTTCGCAGCAGGAAGCTTAAACGATGCAGAAAAGGATATCATCAAAGCATTAGATGGTAAAGTTCCTGCAAATTATGTAGCAGAGGTTCAGAAGGTATTAGAAGATGAAAATGTTAATGTTTCAGCAGCAGATGCTAAGACAGCAATCGCTAATATCGATAAGGCTAAAGAAATCGTTGACAAGGCAGGTATCAAGAATGTTGATGAACTTAAGGCTAACGCAACAGTTCTCAAGCAGGTTCAGGATCTTGTATCTTCAACAGCAGCTCTTAAGTCTGTTAATGTAAAGGTTAGCTTCGATGCAAAATCAGGCAAGCCATCTGTAGCTACAAAGGATGGTAAGGTTGTTCTTGCAGACGCTAGCATCGCAAAGACAGGTGTTGACTTCTCAACTACAGCAGCAGTCGTTGCAGGCTTAGGCTTATCCGTTGCTGGTATCGCAGTTATCGCTAAGAAAAAAGACTTAGTAAATGCATAATCATCGGAAATTCCGAAAAATTAATAAAATAATGGCATATGTTTATATGCCATTATTTTTTTCTATTCTGTCATATGGAATTGTTTATCTGATGACCTCAGATATGATATCACTTGCAACGGGTGTGACACAATTAATCATGACAGAATCTGACCCTGATTTCAGTGTTGACTATGCCAATACATTTAATCCCGGATCGGTTGAAATCTCAAATGATAATACCGTGAAGCGTGCAGATGTTCCGCAGGCAAATTACGGGGATTTATATGCCTATGTCAAATGTCAGGATATTGGACTTGACTGTCCTGTCTACATGGGCTCAGACAATTCCATTCTGAAACTTGGTGCCGGACAGGTTACCGCTACTTACCAGCCCGGTTTTGGCAGTCTCATTATGATCGGTGCCCATAATAATACCTTCTTTAATTGTCTGAAGAATATTCAGACCGGAACTGTTATTACCATGGAAACAAGTTATGGCACTTATACTTATCAGGTGAATTCAACCGAAGTAGTCGATGTAACCGATAAGGATGCCTACGACTTCTTCACAGACCATGAACAGCTTCTTCTCTACACCTGCTATCCTTTCGATATGTTAGCAAGTACGGATTACCGTTTTATGGTTCATGCCGATTTGGTATCAGGTCCAACGATTGTAGACTAGGAGGAGGATTATCATGGAAGGATTTTTACAGAAATTAAAAAACCATAAGATTGTTTTGTTTTGCATCGCCTTATTTCTGGTCGCATTGATCATGGTTATTTTTATTGCCACCAGAAGCACTCCTGCTCCCAGAGAACCGGAAAGCACTTCTACGGACGCAGAAAGTACCACAATCGAAACTACAACAGAGGAAACTACCACTGTTCCTCCGGAAACTACGACAGAAGAAACTACCACTGTTCCTCCGGAAACCCAGACTGTGCGTCTCAGCGATTATGACCAAATCAGTGAAGGCTCTCTTTATGGATATTTAAGCTGTGAGAAAATCGGATTAAACTGTTCTGTATACATGGGGGATGATAGTTATATTTTAAGAAAAGGAGCCGGACAGATTCCTGCTACATTTCTTCCGGGAGAAGGCGGACTTATTATGTTAGGAGCACATAACAACTCTTATTTTAACTGTCTGCAGTATTCTGAAATTGGCGATATTATCACTCTTGAAACCAGTTATGGCATTTACCAGTATCAGGTAGTTTCCACGGAAACCTTGGATGTTTCTGATAAAAATGCCTATGATTTCTATACCAATCATGAACAGCTTCTTCTCTACACCTGCTATCCTTTTGATACATTATCCAGTACTGTTTACCGGTACATGGTTCATGCAGATTTGATATCAGGACCTTCTGTGGTTGATTAAAGGAGAAACTTATGACTAAGGAAAATCATTATTCAAAAAATAATTCCCGCTTAAAACAGTTCTTTTGCATTATCAGCAGTTTTCTGCTGGCAGTCTCGCTGACTGTTCTTGCACTGTTTATCTGCGTAAAAGCGGGATTTGCAAATATTTCCCAGATAACCAGGGCTTTTGGAGATTCTAACTATTATAATTCCGTTTATAATACCATGATGGACGAATGTGAGAATGAAGCCATTATCTCAGGGTTATCAAAAGATATTTTTACCGGTGTATTCAGTCTGGATGAACTGACAAGTTATTGTAATACCTATGCCAGCTCCATGATGAATAACCAGCCTTACACCCTTGATACTTCTGCCATGGAGCAGAAGCTTTCCGAGAATATCCAGGCTTATGTAAGTGAAAATAACCTTGCCGTAGACGGAGATATGAATGAAGTCATCCGTAATTTTACTTCAGCCGTTATGGCATATTATAAAACAGCAGTCCAGCTTCCTTATTTTGATCAGATTGCTTCCATGTTCCGGTTGTTTGATAAATTACTGATGTATATTCTGCCATGTATGATTGTCTTTTCCATCGTACTGATTATTCTTCTGTTCCGTCTGAATACATTTAAGAAGAATCGAATCTTCCGTTACCTGGCATACAGTGCATTGTCATCAGCAATTTCCGTTCTGATTCTCCCTGCTTTCTGCTATATTACAAAATTCTACCGAAAGCTTGCCATCAGTCCGGAATATGTATACAAATATATCATATCTTATATTGAAAATGGTATCTTTATCTTCTTAATTGCCGGCATCATACTCTTTGTTTTTGGCATTGTTTTCATTATCACAAGCAGTATGATCAAAGCAAAACTGAAGAAAGAATATGTACCTGTACATCATCATCACCATGAAATGGAGGTATAATATGTCAGATTTTATTTATCCGAAAGAACCCTTGCATCCGGCTGCAAAACCGGTGTGGGGTCAGAAAGAACCTGCTCATAGTACCTGGTTTACCCACGATCCTGCGATTTATCACGATCCAGTATCGAAGGATTATTTTCTGTATTGTACGGATGCAAAATGTATGCGTTCCCATGATATGATTGTCTGGGAAACACTCGGAAAAGCCGTGGAAAAGCCTCCAAAGGAAGCGATCGACTGGACCGGAAGCGATGCCATCTGGGCACCGGATATCGTAAAAGTCGGGGATGAATACCGCCTGTATTGCTCTAATTCTTCTTTTGGATCACAGCGTTCCTGCATCTTCCTTGCCGTATCGGATAAGGCAGACGGACCTTTTATTCCAAAAGGCGTGGTATTCCGTTCGGATGAAAGCATGCCGGTCAATGCCATTGATGCAAATATTATCGAAGATGTCAGGAATGGAAAACAGTATATGGTATATGGCTCTTTCTGGGGCGGATGCCATATCATCGAACTTGACAAAGAAACCGGATTGGCCAGAGATACTTCCGGACAGCCGGGAATCTGTCTTGCCAGAAGACCGTTATGGACGGACGGGGCAATCGAAGGTCCGTATATCATCTATAACGAAAAGACAGATTATTATTATCTGTTTGTATCCTATGCTTCCCTGCGCAGTGATTATAATATCCGTGTAGGACGCAGCCGGAATGTAACCGGTCCGTACCTTGACCATAACGGCAGGAATATGACCGATTTGGACGACGGTGACTGCAGCATCGGCTATATGCCGGCATGCGGTTATAAATTTGATGACGATCCGGTTGGATTTATGGGGCCGGGACATAATTCCGTACTCCATGATTCTGATGACGAATGGTATCTTATCTGCCATATCCGGGAACATAATTTCCGCGGGGAAGAACCTTCCACCCTTCATATCCGCAAAATGCTGTGGACCAGTGATGGCTGGCCGGTTGTTTCACCGGAAATCTATTCGGGCGAAAAAGCCCAGCCGGTCTCTGCTGATATGGTATGCGGCAATTATGAACGGATCCGGCTTACCCCAACCGTTCCACAGGGAATGCTGACATCCGTAAAAATGTCACTTCATCCGGACGGCAGTGGTTTTCTTGCAAATTCCATCCGGATTCACTGGGAACTTGCGGATGAATTTACCATAAAGATTACCTACGGACCTTCCACGGAACTGTTAAAGGTCCTCCCTGCCTGGGATTATGAAGCCTGGAAGCCGGCTCTGGTATTAACCGGAACAGACAACCATCATATCTGTGTATGGGGAAAAAAATACGAATAAAGCCAAAGAAAGCCATTACCTAAAAGTAACGGCTTTCTTTTTGCTTTATTCTGTAATCAGATACTTAATAAACTCTTTTACCATCTGTTTGTCTTTTGAACCGGCAGCTACCTGCAGGATATAATGATTCGGCGATGGATAATCGTCTCCGAAATATTCTTTTGCCTTCGGACATTTGTCAAAAACAAGGCCGGCAGGACGCTCATCCGTAAGATAAAGAAATGACTGCATCCCATCCAGTTCCTCCGCAGAAAATATCTCATCGAGAAATACAGACGGCTCACCGATCTGATCCACGGTATTTATTATCAAATCGATTTCGCCATTTGTCAGGGAAGTGTTATAATCCGATACTCCTGCTATTTCAAGATTAACATCCTGGAAATTCTTCTGGTCAAGAAACATCGTCTTATAATAAAATCCCGCTTCCCCATCTTTTAAACCTGCAGTTTTCTCAAAATCCCGCAGCAGATTTCCTGCCGTTTCCAGATTCATCTCTGAGGTTTCATCTGCAATAACCAAATTTACCTGCTGTCCCTGGCTTTTATCCCTTACAAGAACTGCTATTACCAGGATAACGAAAAGAACTGCCAATACATGAAACTTATAATAGTAAAAAAAGTTCTGTATTTTTTCTTTCAAATCAGCACCTCATATTATTTTGCTGCTTCTTCTACCTGTATTTTACGGATTTCCTTGGTTCTGATTTCCTTGCAGATATCATTTACAAAGGTATCCAGTGATTTCTGGCCCTCATCACCTAAATATCTGCTTCTTACAGATACCACATTTTCTTCTTCTTCCTTCTGTCCTACGACTAACATATAAGGAACTCTCTTCAATCTTGCATCACGAATCTTGAATCCAATCTTTTCGGAACGGTTGTCCACACTGCTCCGGATACCGTTTGCCACTAGTTCTGCATTGACTTTGTTTGCGTAATCCGCATATTTTTCAGAAATTGGAAGAACTCTTACCTGTTCCGGACACAGCCATGTAGGGAATAATCCTGCATATTTTTCAATCAGCCATGCGATTGTTCTCTCATAGCATCCAACGGATGTTCTGTGAATAATGTAAGGTCTCTTCTTGTCACCGTTTTCGTCGATATAATACATATCAAACTGCTCTGCAAGAAGTGCATCCCACTGAATGGTAATCATGGTATCTTCTTTTCCATATACGTTCTTTGCGTTGATATCTACCTTTGGTCCGTAGAATGCAGCTTCTCCCACATCTTCTACGAATGGGATATTTAATTCCGTAAGCATCTGTCTGATATGACCTTCTGTTTCTTCCCATACTTCCGGTGCACCGATGTATTTTTCTTTATTGGAAGGATCCCATTTGGAAAGATGATATGTTACATCTTCTTCCACGCCGAGCGTCTGCAGGCAGTACTGTGCCAGTGCGATACAGTCTTTAAATTCCTTTACCATCTGGTCAGGACGTACAATTAAATGTCCCTCGGAAATCGTAAACTGACGTACTCTTGTCAGACCATGCATTTCTCCGGAATCCTCGTTACGGAATAAGGTGGAGGTTTCACCATATCTGCAAGGAAGGTCCCTGTAGCTCTTCTGGCTTGCCTTGTATACATAATACTGGAATGGGCAGGTCATCGGACGAAGGGCAAATACTTCATCTTCCTTCTCTTCATCGCCGAGTACAAACATACCATCTTTGTAATGATCCCAATGTCCGGAAATCTTATATAAATCGGATTTTGCCATCAAAGGAGTCTGTGTTCTCATGTAACCTCTCTTTGTTTCCTCATCCTCAATCCATCTCTTTAATTCGTTCATAATGATAACACCGTTCGGCATGATAAGCGGAAGTCCCTGTCCGATAACATCTACGGTTGTAAAGATTTCCATCTCACGTCCGAGCTTATTATGGTCACGCTTCTTGATATCTTCCAGATGCTCCAGATATGCGTCCAGATCCGCTTTCTTTGTATATGCCGTTCCGTAAATTCTGGAAAGCATCTTATTCTTCTCTGAGCCTCTCCAATATGCTCCTGAGGAAGAAATCAGCTTAAATGCCTTGATGGTCTTTGTACTCATAAGATGAGGGCCTGCACACAGATCTGTGAAATCTCCCTGGCTATAGAAGCTGATTACGGCTTCTTCCGGAAGGTCACGAATTAATTCTGCTTTATAAGGTTCTTCTCTTTCTTCCATAAACTTGATGGCTTCTTCTCTCGGGAGCTCGAAACGCTTGATTTCTGCACCTTCTTTGATGATTTTCTTCATCTCGGCTTCAATCTTGTCCAAATCTTCCCTTGAAAATGATTCATGGTCAAAATCATAATAGAATCCGGTATCAATAGACGGTCCGATTGCCAGTTTTGCTTCCGGATACAGTCTTTTTACTGCTTCTGCCAGTACATGGGAACAGGTGTGGCGGTAAGCTGCCTTTCCTGCCTCATCATCGAAGGTCAGAATGCTTAACTCACAGTCTTTATCCACAACGGTACGAAGGTCTGCCACCTCTCCGTTTATTTCTCCGGCACATGCCACTCTTGCAAGTCCTTCGCTGATATCCTTTGCAATCTCAATAATGGACATTGCAGATTCATATTCTTTTACAGAACCATCTTTTAATGTAATCTTCATTCTTATTACCTCACTTTTTGCGATTATATCATTGATTTGAACTGATTTCACAGAACCTTCCGGAAATCATAGGAAACGAGACGAAAAAAATCCCGCAACTTCTGTTGCGGGACGAATATTCTTCGCGGTTCCACCCTGCTTGCTCTTCTACTATAAAATAGGAAAAGCCACTTTCATGATGATAACGGAATCACCGGACCGGATTAGGGCCACTCAGAGGTAGTTTTCACATATCTTTCCATAAAACACTTCCAGCACCCTGTGTTTCTCTCTGTATGTTCTGTATATGCTACTCTTCTCGTCAGCGTGTTCAATCAATATTTCTCTTTGTTATAGAAGTATATCATTAAAATTTCAAAAGTCAATACATTATTAATGGAAAATATTGTTTTTTTTTCAAAGCTATGCTAAACTCAATCTGTTATTATTACTATTTGGAAAGAGGATTCTGCTTATGAAAAAATCAAATACTGTCAATCTGCTGACCATCTTATTTCTTACGGTATTTCCGCTTATTTTTGATGATCACTATTTCAATATCACAATCACAAAATACTATACTTTTGCCGTACTGTGCCTTGCGATATTTTTCGCAGCACTGTATTACAAAATGACTTCCGTGGATTTGAAAAAGAAAATAACTCTTTCAAAGACAGACATTATCATGCTTTTATTTCTCGGCTCAAGTACCATATCCTGCCTGCTCTCAGAGTGGAAATATGCCTCATTTACCGGTTCTTCCGGCAAACACATCGGGCTTTTATTTCTGCTGCTCTGCGGCATGCTTTATTACGGAATTACAAGGTATATGACCATTACCCGCCCTATTCTGTATTCCTTTCCGGCCATTCTGATTCTTTGCTCCGTCATGAGCCTGTTCCAGTTCTGCGGATATGATGTTCTGGATTTTTATAAGGATATGGCTGCCGGAACTTCCGTTATGTATATCGCTACTTTTGGACATGTTGATGTATTTTCCGCATTTTTATCTGTGTATCTGCCGGTCTGCATGTACCTGTTCTGTCATACTTCCGCAAAGAATGAACAAGTTCTGTACGGAGCAGGCTGTTTCTTCGGGATTCTGGGTGTTTTCTGTGCAAACAGTGACAGTGCCTACCTCGGACTCGCCACCGCCCTTGCAGTCCTTCTGGTTTTTGCTCTCTCCGACCGTGCAGCATTGCTTTCCTACAGCTTTTTATTATGGATTTACTGCTGTGCTGCCGCTCTGTTCCAGCTTCTTCCGATGCTGTCTGCTGATATGCGTACCCCGTCAGATCTGACTGCAATGATGACGGCTATGCCAGTCATGCTGTCCGTCCTGATTTTTGCCGTTATCCTGTTCTGTCTCTCCCGCTTTTTCCATGCCAGAGAGATGAACCCGCCCGGATTTTTAAAGTATGCCTGCATGACTGTATGCATTCTGATTCTGCTTGCCCTGCTATTCCTGTTCGTGTATTTCAGCTTTTTCGATACCCGGACGGCACTTGGGAACCTGGAAGGATATCTCCGCTTTAACGATCACTGGGGATCGGATCGCGGCTATGTGTGGAGCTGGCTGTTACAGATTTTCGCAGCTTCTCCATTTCTGACCATTCTCTTCGGAGCCGGCCCTGATACGACAACACTCCTGCTCTATAAGTATTTTGAGCCGGAAATGACCAGCCTCGGTTCGTATTACGCAAGCGCACATAATGAATATCTTAACTATCTGGTAACGATTGGTCTTGCCGGTCTGGTCTTCTACCTGCTGCTTGTCCTGTTTTCCGTTATCCGCTGTTTCCGCCGCAGACAGGAAAATGCTTTCTTTGGTGCGGCCGGAATTGCAATCCTTGCTTATTCCGCCATGGCCTTCGTCAATATCTCGCAACCGATTACCGTACCATTCCTGTTCCTTCTCATTGGATTTGCCAATATCAAATCTCATTAATTTCAGATATAAAAAGAACTCTTTCCGGATATTGCTCTGGAAGGAGTTCTTTTATTCTGATTCACTTTTGAATTAATATTTCTTAAGTTTTGTTACCGTTACCGTACAGTACAGCAGTTTTCCGTCGATATTTGCCGTGATCGTTGTTGTTCCCGGCTTTCTTCCGATTACTGTACCATTGGATGATACGGTTGCAATTCTGTTGTTATTTGTATACCATTTAATTCTTCCGCTTGCCCCAAATACATCAAGTGTATAAGAGTCGTACTGTTCCAGTGTAATATGTGTCGCATTCAATGCCACTACATTTAATTCACAAACACCTTCTGCTCCCGAAGAGGAAATACAATAAATCTCACAGCTTCCCTGACCTCTTGCAGTTACTACACCACTAGAAGATACGGTTGCCACTGCCGGATCTGATGTAATCCATTCGATCGTATCTGTTGAATTCGATGGCTTCAGCTTGTATTTCAAGGAAGATGTCTGACCCGGAAGCAGTGTCAGTGTACCTGAACTGATTCTAACACCTGTTGCCGCAATGACCGGTTTTACGGTTACCTTAACGATTGCCGTAACATTATTTCCATCGGTTGAAGTTGCATATACATAACAGGTACCTGCCTTTACACCTGTAATTCCGCCATTGTAATCCACGTATGCGATGGCTTCATCAGAAGATGACCACGCAATATTGGTATAGGTCGCATCGGACGGAGATACTGTCGCAGTTACATTGACCGTTTTTCCTTCCAGCATGGTGACATAGGACGGAGATACCTGAATAGAGCTTACCGGCTTGATACAGGTATAGGTAACCTGATCATAGACACCGCTGCCATCCGCTATAGACACCGCTGCCATCCGCTGCCATCGCAGTTATGACTGCTGTTCCGTATCCTACCGCTGTAACCACACCTCTGTTCGTTACCTGGATAACACCATTGTTACTGGATGACCAGTTAACTCCGGTATTGGTTGCGGAATCAGGTGTTACATCTGCTGTCAGCATACGGGTTTCGCCATAATTGATATTTCCAGTAGCTCCCTGAATCTTAACGGCTGTAACAAATTCATATACTTCTACTTCACAACTTGCCACCAGACCTCTTTCCACGGTGGTTGCAAGAATAATACATTTTCCTCCTTTTAATCCGGTTACAATACCATTCGCATCTACGCTGGCGATATCCGGATCACTCGAGGTATAGGTTACGGATTTATTATCCGCATCAATCGGTGTAACCGTCGGTATCAGTACAAATTTACTTCCTTTATAAATCGCCGTACTTTCAATATTTAGTGAAATTCCGGTTACCGGTTCGAGTACGGTTAATTTACAGGTTGCAAACACACCTGTATCAATACTGGTTGCCGTAATGGTTGTTTCTCCTGCATCCAAAGTCGTTACTTTACCAGTGGAATCCACGGTAGCAACATTTGAATTGGAAGAAGACCATGATATTGCGGGGTTATCCGCATTGGATGGATTTGCCGTTGCATACAGCCAGAAATCCGTTCCCCTACGCACTTCCATCACTTCACTGCTTATGGTTACACTTGTAACCGGCTGGTAAACTTTTACATTACATAGTGCAGTTACACCACTGTCCACTGACTGAACCAGAACAGCTGCATCACCGCCTGCTACTGCGGTTAAAAGACCGTCTTCTACCGTTACCACGGAGGTATTGGAAGAAACCCAGGTCAGTTCTTTATTCGTTGCGTCCTTTGGAAGAACGGTCGATGTAAGTCTTAAAGTCTCACCAATTTTCAATGTAACATCCGTATAATCGAGGGATACAGATGTTACCGGCTGTTCAATTACGAACTCACAGGTTGCCACCAGATTGATTCCGTCTGTTCCGGTATCCTCTGTCTGACAGAGAACGGTTGCATTTCCCGGTGCAACGAAAGTTACAAAACCATTCTTATCTACGGTAAGAACGCTTGGATTGGATGATTCCCAGACAACGTTCTTATTTACACCATTTCCTTCCGGAAGAATGTTATAGGACAACTGATATGTTCCAAGTGAAAGACTGCATCTTACCCTGGTTTCAGAAAGTGTAATAGCTGTTACCGGCACTCTGACATGCAGCTTACAGGATGCCACTTTGACACCGTCCAGTGTAACTACGGAAATCGTACAGTCACCACCATCAACAGCTGAGATAACACCGGCATCTGAAACCGTGGCTACCGATTCATCGGAGGATACCCAGATAACCTGTGTATTATCTGCCTTTTCTGGTTCAAAAATAAGTTTTAACGGATACTGTTCCCCTTTATCAATCTCAAGTTCTGTCGGAACCAGTGTGATATTCTGAACCGGTTCGTTGATACTTACCTGACATTCTGCATATTTCTTTACCCCGTTTACTTCCTGAATAGCCTTGATTACTGCATTTCCTTTTTTCACACCCGTTACGGTTACGGTATATTTATCTGTATCTGATAATGTAACTGTTGCTATCGACTCATCGGATGAAGTCCAGGTAACATTTGCCTTCTGATCTGTTACAATCGCATACAAATCAAAGCTTTCCCCGACGTTCATCATATGTTCCGTTTCGCTTACGGCAAAGGAATCAATAACCGTAACCTTGATTGCGGAAGAATGCATTCTCTGTCCGTCTATCAGTGTCTTACTGTCAAGTGTTGCCGTAACGTTTGCCGTACCGCTTGCTCTTGCGGTCAGCACGCCGTCCGCATCCACTGCTACAATGTTTGTATTATCCGAAGTCCAGTTTACACCCTTTAAATCATCCTCGGATGCATTGGTTTTCAGCTGTACGGTATCACCGACTGCTGTATACAAATCGCCGTTTGTAATACCGAACTTAACCATAACATTGACGGAATCACCGAATCTTGCTGCCAGTTCTGCCGGTGTAAGATCTGCAAATGCAGTCTTTGAATAATCATATTTTGGATAAGCATACAACAGAACGTATCCTGCTGTTTCACCATATGCATATCCGTCACTGTCCACGACCAGATAATCTTCATTTGCACTGGTAATGGTGACATCCTTATTCGCACTTGCGTTTGTTGTTCCTGTCACAACATCCGTATAAGTACCCGGATTAATCTGCATGGTTTCCAGTTTCATTGCCTCTGTAAATCTGATATTTACCAGAACATCAAAGGTACAGTACTGGTTGTTGTCCGGTGTTCTGATGGTAATGGTTGCTGAACCACCGGATACCGCTGTTACAGTTCCTGTTCCATCACCGTTGGACGCAACGGAAACAACATCACTGTCATCCGAACTCCAGAGCAGATCCTCGTCTGACTTATAGTTAGTTGAAATCACCGCCTTGCTGCCGATGGATGCAAGCTGGATGAATCCGTTGGATAAATCATTTGTTACACCAAGCTTTACGGTAATTGTCAATACATCTGATTTTGTAACCTCTACTCCATTATTATCAAAGGTGTAGCTGGCGGTTATCTTTGTCGTTCCTGCACCGGTTGCCTTCAGATAAACATACTGCCCGGTCGTATTGCTGACACTGACGATATCCTGATCATCACTTGTCCATTGTATCTCATCCGGATTTAAATCATCCACGCCAGTAACGGATGCGGCAAAGTATTCCATATGTCCCACTTCCCAGGATGTCAGGTTTACCTGATTATCCGGAGTATCCGCCGACATTATGGAAATACCTACGGAAGCCGCCATAATACTTCCCATTCCGATAAAGGAAACTGCTAATACTATCACAACTCCCAGGAGCTGTTTCCAGTATTTTAATATCTGTTTCATAAATCCTTCTCCTTTCCTCACAATCTGAAACTTATATCGGTTTTTTCCGACGATACTTTAGTCTGTTTTTCACTTCATTACCTCAACCTGTTTACTTCAAACCGTTCCATCGTGTCTACGCAGAACAGGAGATTCCGGTATCTTTCATCCAGATCCCCATCCTCCACCGTTACATCGAGTGCGGCCGCCAGATCATCAATCAGCCGGTCTGTAATCCGGTTTCTCATTCCGATCAGAATCCGCTTTTTCTGTTCAAAGGTATCTGCATCCAGAAATTCCATCAAATCAGGATTCGGACGTTCCTCCTCCGGCAGTATCACGGATTCCGGTAAAACTTCTGCTTTTTCAGGAGTTTCCACCGATGTTTTTGCAATATCCATACCAGAATCTGTCTCTCCCGGAATCACTTTCTCAAAACGGTATTTCTGCTTTACCATCGGATATTTTTCATGATCCACTTCACTCATAAACATCCCAAGCGGTCTTGCGTAGATACCATACGAGCCGTACAATGCCTGGTATATCACAAGTTCTTCCCCGGTTTCTGAATGTTGTGCAACGGCAATGACCTGATATAATTTGTTCTTAAAATGTCTGTAAAATTCATGTGGTTCAGGCTTTTTTCTTTCCATCTTCTTTCCTCCAAAAAGAAAAATACAATCGGCTTTTCAAAAGATATGGCTGCACAGGCAGCCATATC
>FR900176.1:0-4937 GCA_000437755.1 Roseburia sp. CAG:303 | reverse complement strand
CAGGCAGCCATATCGGTATGTGTTATATTTTACAGCATCTCTTCTAAAGTTTTTCTGATTGCTTTGATAAAGTCTTCGCTGTTTAACACAGTCGGATTTTCCATTGTTGTGATAATGGCAAGATCATTTGTCATCTGTCCATCTTCGATTGTCTTAATGCAGGCACGTTCAAGCTTATCTGCAAACTCCTGAAGTTCTTTGATTCCATCCATCTCACCACGTTTTCTCAAAGCACCTGTCCATGCAAAGATGGTTGCTATCGGATTGGTGGATGTCTTCTCACCTTTTAAATGTCTGTAATAATGTCTCTGAACCGTACCATGTGCTGCTTCGTATTCATAGTAGCCCTGTGGGGATACCAGTACGGAAGTCATCATGGATAAAGAACCGAATGCAGTTGCTACCATATCGCTCATAACGTCACCGTCATAATTCTTGCATGCCCAGATATATCCTCCTTCAGAACGGATCACCCTTGCAACGGCATCATCAATCAGGGTGTAGAAGTATTCAATGCCTGCTTCTTTGAATTTCGTATCATATTCCTGATCATAAATTTCCTGGAAGATATCTTTAAAAGTATGATCATATTTCTTTGAAATGGTATCTTTGGTTGCAAACCATACATCCTGCTTTGTATCAAGTGCATAGTTGAAACAGCTTCTTGCAAAGCTCTCAATAGAACCAACCAGATTGTGCTGGCCCTGGATAATGCCTGCACCCTTGAATTCATGAATCAGTTCCCTTGATTCTGTACCATCTTCTGCTGTATAGACAAGTTCTGCCTTCCCTGCACCCGGAATCTTCATTTCAGAAGCCTTGTATACATCACCATATGCATGTCTTGCAATTGTGATTGGTTTTTTCCATGTCTTTACATACGGCTCAATTCCCTTTACGATAATCGGAGCACGAAATACTGTTCCATCAAGAATGGCACGGATCGTTCCATTCGGACTCTTCCACATTTCCTTCAGATCATATTCTGTCATTCTTGCTGCATTAGGAGTGATTGTTGCACATTTTACGGCTACACCATATTTTTTGGTTGCTTCTGCAGATTCTGTCGTAACTTTATCGTCCGTCGCATTTCTGTATTCAAGTCCCAAATCATAGTACTCAGTTTTTAAATCTATAAACGGAAGTAATAACTCATCCTTAATCCATTTCCAAAGGATTCTTGTCATTTCATCCCCGTCCATCTCAACTAATGGTGTTGTCATCTTAATCTTTTCCATCTTATTATTGTCCTCCAGATTATAATTTTTAAAACTTTCCTTTGTTTTATCCATATATATACTATTTAAGTATAGCACGACACTCTCTCATTTTCAACTGTTTTATGGAAACAATAATTCATCCACTGTCACAAATTCATACTGTTCCTGCTGCAGTGCATCCACGATCCGGACAGCCGCATCCACAGAGGTATCAAAGATATCATGCAGCAGAATAATATCATTTTCTTTTACCTGTTTCAGAACACGCTCCGTTACCAAATCGGTATTCTGAACACTCCAGTCCAGGGGATCTACGTCCCACAGAACGACAAACATATCCAGCTGCTCCTTCATTTTTTTCGTACATTCCCCGTAGGGCGGACGTAAGAACAATGGTCTTTCCCCTGTTATTTCTTCAATTACCCTGCTGTTTTTCTGTACCTCTTCAATCGCACTTTCACAGGATACCCCGGTAAGCTGTATATGACTGTAAGTATGGTTGCCTATGATATGTCCTTCTTCTTTCATTCTTCTTAAAGTGTCCGGATATTCTTCCACTTTCTCCCCCACTACAAAAAAAGTAGCCCTGACATTTCTTTTCTGCAATTCGTCCAGAAGCCGATCTGTACTGCTTCCCGGACCATCATCAAAGGTAAGGGCTACTTTTTTCACACTGTCATCCTTCAGGACATTTTCCTGATTTTGCAGGATATGTCCGGCTACATCTTTTATATTTTCCACATTTCCGGTACGTCCGGCTTTTAATGCAATGATATACAGAACAATCATTCCTGCCACATAAATTATTTTCTTTGCTCCCGTCTTCATGAACAGACCTCTGAATTTTCCTGTATATTATATATATTTCCCCCGCTGGTTTATTATTACAGATTCCACACGGCAAAAAGCGGGATGCTGATCTGCTTTTCATATACTTTTGCCTTATCCCATGTAATACATACGGTCATTGGATACTGTACCGAAACATTTTCTTTTCTTCCAGTCCTGACCGGCACTGTCTCCTTTTCACTCCGGCAGAGAAAAGTGACTTCTGATTTCTCATTTTCATCGTTCAAAAATCCCGTCACTTCACTTAACTCCGACATCCTCAGCTGCTGTAAAACCGCCTGTTCCATCAATGCCCCGTTTCCCAGCTGGTAAATATCCTGCACACCTGCAATATCGGCAAACCGGATTTTACAGAACCAGGTCAGAATCCCGATATCATTATAATAAAGCCGGAATTCTTTTCCATTCTGCCCACTGCCGGCACTGACACAACGATCCATCCTGAGAACCAGTCCCTTATCACAAAGCCATTCTACAGCCTCATCATATCCGTGTTTCTGAAGCATCCATGTTTTACGATAACGGTATCTTTTGTCCTCCCTCTGTAACGGTTCGCAGATGGAAAGGTAGATATCCTTCGCCTTTTTGCGCAGTCTTATATCCGGAATTTTTTCAATCAGTCCCAGGTAATTTTCCGCAATCTTCTTTTTTGCTTCCGTAACAGCCCCAATATCACGGGTATCCATATAGGTCTGTATTGCTAACGGCATTCCTCCGGTAAACAGATATACCTTCATATACCGCAGCATCTTTGCCATCTGTTCTTCTGTAAGTTCCTTCTCCGTCATATGTTCCACACATTCTAACAGTTCCCTGTCCCGGTTAATAATCAGAAATTCCCTTAAACTAACCGGATACATCTCAAACAGGTCAAATTTTGCAAGCAGACCTTCCGAAAAAATCCGCCATACATTTAATGATGTTATCACGCAGATATTATAATCCATCAGATTATAGCAGATAAACCGCAAAACCTCTGCTGCCTGATGGTTTCCCACTTTCTCCGTATCCAGATGGTCAATAACTACAAGAATATCTTCCTTGCTTTCTGTCACATCCATATATGCCTGTGTTTTTTCATCAAAATTCTTTCTTGTCAGTTCCCCACTCAGGATGGAAGGATCTTTTTGCAAATCAAAAATGATTAATTTATTATAAAATCTTTCTGCGAATTCTTTCACTGCTGTTGTTTTTCCAACAGATACTGCTCCTGTAACCACCGCCGGCTGTCTGTCTGCTTTATCCTTCCAGGAAGCAAGCCCTGCAATAATATCTCTGTACAAATCTCTTCCTTCTTTCCTCTTTTGTTATGCATGTTTCGTAAAGTATAATCTTACATTCATCGTATGCTCTTTATACTCCAGTTCCATTCTTCCCTGATGCACTCTCATGATCTGATCTGCGACCGGAAGTCCGAATCCCTGTCCGCCCATCCGCCTGGATGCCGCTTTATCAATCCGGTAATATGGTTCTGTAAGATTTTTTATCTGATCTTTTGTCAGTTCCTCCGATGCATTTGAAAACAAAATCACCGGATTTTTATCCTCCTTAAAACTCCGGATTCTGACTGTGGATTCCTCCGGCATATACCTTGCCGCATTTTCCAGCAGTGCAAAAAAAAGCTCCCGTACCAGAAGTTTGTCCCCATATAATTTATCCACACCGTCACATGTCAGTTCCATATTTACTTTCTTATGTACTTTCATCTGCACATCGCTCCTGACATTTTCCAGTTCCTCCTGCAGTGAAATCCATACCCTGTCGGGTGTATACAGATCTGCTTTTAATAAATCGTACATATATTTTTTATCCGTATATGCCGCCAGAATATCCGACATATGTTTAATCTTTCCTGCCATTTCCAGTGCTTTCGGTCCATGAACCAGTCCACGGTAAATAAACTCCGAATATCCGCTGATTGCCGCTAAAATATTTTTCATCTCATGTACGGATAAATCTAAATATTCTTTTTCTTCCATTTTCCTTCACCTGTCTTTTTCTGATTATTCAATTTTGTATCCCACATTCCGGACTGTTTTTATTCTGTTCCGTTCACTTCCGATTTTCTGCCGTAATGTCTTTATATGCATATCAACCGTTCTCGATTCGCCTTGAAAATCAAATCCCCAGACAGCTTCCATGATCTTATCCCTTGACAGAACAATTCCCTTATTTATCATCAGATACTTTAATAATTCATATTCCTTAAATGTTACATTTTTCTCTTCTTCCCCTACCGTGACAATTCTTCTGTCATCATCCAGTACAATATCCCCTACCTGAATCAGATTGAAGTTTGAATTCTTCATACTTCTCCGGAACAATGCCTTTACCCTTGAATTAAATTCCAGCACTCCAAAAGGCTTCGTAACATAATCATCCGCACCGGCATCCAGGCATTTGACCTTTTCCACCTCACTGCTTCTGGCTGTTACCATCATGACCGGGATATCCCTGGTGGATTCCGCCTGTCTGAGCTTCACCAGCATACGGATGCCGTTCTCATCCGGAAGCATAATATCCAGAATAATCATATCCGGTATTCTCTTCTTCAGTTCCTGTTCAAATTCTTTTGCTGTATATAAAGGTTTTACTTCATATCCGTTGTTTGTGAGTGTATAACATTCTAAATCACTCATATTTTCATCATCTTCTACCACATATACAAACATACGCTTACCCGCCTTTAGTTCCTATATTTTTTACAGAGCATACAATCTCTGCCTCTTAAAATATATTAAACAAATTTAATCGTAATGTAAATAGAAATTTTACTTTTTTACACAATCTTTACTTTAAAATGCTTTTCCTGTATAATAAATTTATCTTTATCAGGTAATTACGAAACTCATAATTTATCTTTATTGT
>FR900175.1:5333-16928 GCA_000437755.1 Roseburia sp. CAG:303 | reverse complement strand
ATATGCATTAAAGTATCAAAAACAACCACTTTTAATTCCTACTGATTGTTCTGTGCTATATGATTATCTATTACAGATCCTTTTCTGTCTTCCATCTTTTTATAGTTCTTATGTTTTCCAACATAACGATATGCAGGACGGATGATTTTTCCTTTGTTTACCAGTTCTTCCAGACGATGAGCACTCCATCCTGAGATTCTTGAAATGGCAAATATCGGTGTAAATAATTCTTCCGGTATTCCAAGCATGGAATATACAAAACCACTGTAGAAGTCAACATTTGCACAGACAGGCTTAAATGTATTTCTGTTTTTCATGATTAACTGTGCAGCAATCCGTTCTACCCGGTCATATAATTCAAATTCCTTGGTAAATCCTTTTTCCTCGGAAAGGCTCTTTGCATATTCCTTTAAGATTACTTCTCTCGGATCGGATACCGTATAAACGGCATGTCCCATACCATAGATCAGACCGGAACCATCGAAAGCTTCTTTATCCAGAATCTTCTGAAGATAAGCGGTCAGTTCCTCTTCATCCTCCCAGTCTTTGACATTGGTCTTAATATCTGCAAACATATGCTGTACTTTCAGGTTTGCACCACCATGCTTCGGTCCTTTTAAGGATGCAACAGAAGCTGCAACGGCTGAATAAGTGTCCGTTCCTGAAGAGGTTACGACATGGTTTGTGAAAGTAGAGTTATTTCCGCCGCCATGTTCTGCATGAAGCACCAGTGCCACATCGAGAACCCTTGCCTCTAATTCCGTATATTTACTGTCCGGTCTTAACATTCTTAAAATATTTTCCGCTGTGGAGCAGCTCTTATCCGGATTAATGATAATCAGACTGTCGTCGAGTTTGAAATGACGGTAGGACTGATATGCATATACGGAAATCAACGGCATCTTGCCGATTAACTGAAGAGACTGTCTCAGTACGTTTGCAACGGAAATATCTTCCGGATTTTCATCATATGAATAAAGTGTCAGAATACTTTTCTGCAGCATATTCATAATATTTTCTGTCGGGGCTCTCATAATAACATCCCTTACAAACTGTCCGGACAATTCCTGAAGCTGGGATAAGATATTGCAAAAGCTTTCAAACTGCTGTTCTGTAGGCAGTTCACCAAACAGAAGAAGATAAGTTACTTCCTCAAATAAGAATCTTTTTCTCGCATTTCCCTGGATCAGATCTTTTACATTATATCCCTGGAAGAATAACTTTCCATCCGCCGGTATCTTTACACCATGATCCGTCTTGTATGATAAGACATCTGAGATCTCCGTCAGACCTGTTAATACACCCTTTCCTGATGAATCACGAAGACCACGCTTAACATCATATTCTATATATAAATCCTGGTCAATTGCTCCCGATGCCTTACAATACTTTACTAACTCGTTAAACTGACCATCAAGCTTTGGATCAAGCTCCATCATAGTTCTATTATCCATGGTTATACCTCCGTATTCAGAAAAAATTATCTAACACACTTTATCACAAATTTACATAAGTTTCAATACTTTTTTCATCTTTTTTCAGCTTTATTCACTTTTTTTGAATAAATATTCATTTTCTTCATTTCCCATGCACTTTCCAGAACAGCATCCGTAATCTTTGCACCGCCAAGCATTCTTGCCAGTTCTTCCACGGATTTTTCTTCCGTCAGTTCCGCTATCGCAGTGGTCGTTTTTCCATCCGTCACTGTCTTTTCAATCAGATAATGACTGTCCGCCATGGATGCAATCTGCGGTAAATGCGTAATGCAGATAACCTGATGATTCCGGCTGATTTCGCTGAGTTTTTCCGATACCATCTGTGCGGTGCGTCCGCTGATACCGGTGTCTATTTCATCGAAGATCAGTGTTTCTACCTCATCTTTTCCGGCAAGAATACTCTTAAATCCGAGCATAATTCTTGAAAGCTCGCCACCGGATGCTACTTTTGACAATGGCTGGAGATTTTCTCCCGGATTCGTGGAAATAAGGAACTGGATACTGTCATTTCCATTTGCAGAAAATCCTTCATTCTTCTTAAATTCCACATCAAATCTGACTTCGAGAAAATTCAGATCACGAAGAGCTTTTACGATATTTTCCTGAAGTGCCGCTGCTGCCTCATGCCGCTTTTCTGTCAGCACATCGCACATTTTATTTAATTCTTCCTTCTGTTTTTCCAACAATTCTTCCGTTTCGGCTTTTTCCTCATCAAAATTCCGGTAAAATTCTAATTTCTGCTCTGCCTCTTCCTTATGATTTAAAATATCAGGAATGGTTTTTCCATATTTTAATTTTAAGCGGTTGATAAAATCAAGCCTTTTTTCAACTGCTTCAAATTCATCTTCGCGGAAGGTCAGATCTTCCATGTAATCTGCCAGATCCCTGGTAACATCATTGCATAGAGATTCAATGTCGGAAAGTGCCTGATAAAAAGTTTCGATCCGGTTATCCTCCGACATGAGATCCCCCATGATTTTTACAGAACGCCCAATCTGATCCCTGACACACTCCGCATCAGAATCCATCAGATGATAAACCTCGCCAAGTCCGGAAGTTATCTTTTCGGCATTTGCCATCTTCCGGTATTCTTCCTCGAGTTCTTCATCTTCCCCTGGCTTTAGCTGTGCCTCTTCGATCTCATTTACCTCAAATTCCAGGAATGAGATTTCCCGTCTGCGGCTTTCCTCATCTGTGCAGAATTCATCTGCTTTTTCCTTTGTCTGACGATATTCCCTGTATTTTAATCCAATCTCTTTTTTTAACCGGGTAATCTCCGTGCCGCCGTATTCATCCAGCATATCCAGATGTCTGGACGGTTTTAACAGGGATTCATTATCATGCTGTCCGTGAATATCAATTAAAAAGGCTGCCAGTTCCCGCAACATGGATGCGGAAATAGTTTCCCCATTTACTTTTATGATATTTTTTCCATTCATGATTTTTCTTGAAATAATAATCTGTCCGTCCTCCCAGTCGAGATTATTCACGTCAAAAAAATTCTTTACCGGCTCTGCCTGTGTGTCGAATACCAGTTCTACAAGTGCCGATTCCTCTCCATGCCTTATGATATCTTTTGATACTTTTCCTCCCAGTGCGATATTAATCGAACCGATAATAATGGATTTACCTGCACCTGTTTCTCCGGTCAGTATATTCAATCCTTCCCTGAAATCAACTTCTGCTTCCTCAATCAGGGCAAGATTCTTTACATGTAAATTAAGCAGCATACCTTTCCTCCCTAACGCATTATTTTACTATTTTATTTAATTTATTCATGACTTCATAAGCTTCTTCCGTATTTCTGACCGCACAGAAGATAGTATCATCCCCGGCAATGCACCCTAAAATTTCATGCCATTTTAATGCATCCAATGCTACCGCAACCGCCATCGCCATACCGGACACGGTTCGTATTACCAGCATATTCTGTGCCATATCCACGGAAAGAAAACCATCTTTCAGTATTCGCAGTAATTTGTCATTCATCACAGCTTCCGTATTCTGTACGGATACGTAACGCTGGCTTCCTCCGTCCACACTCATTTTGGTCAGTCCGAGTTCCCGGATATCACGCGATACGGTTGCCTGTGTTACGATATAACCGCTGTTAATCAGGCGGTCCGCCAGCTCTTCCTGTGTGCCTATCTCAAATTCCTTTATTAATTCAAGTATTTTTCTATGTCGCTGTTCTTTCATCTGCACCCATCTTCTTTCCTAATATTTCCAAAAAACTGCGGCTTTTCAGTCTGATGATCTCCGCCGAGAGATCCGAGCATCTGATTACCACCCGGTCTCCTTCCTCCAGGACAATATTGTCATCCCCGTCAAAAAAGACCTTCTTGATATCATTATCGTACTTTCTTCTTGATGATGCACTGATTTCTATCTCATCCTCCGCATCCAGAATAATACTTCTTGTATTTAATGTGTGCGGACAAATCGGTGTCATTACGATAAGCCTTGCCGTCGGCTTTACAATCGGTCCTCCTGCAGACATACTGTATGCCGTCGAACCGGTCGGGGTTGCAATGATAATGCCATCCGCATTATATTCACTGAGCCTTAAATGATTTACGGATATTTTCAGCTGCATTACCCTCATCAGACTGCTTCTGTTAATTACGATATCATTTAATGCCACATTTTCATAAACGACTTTATCATCACGGATAATAGAACCATTTAAAAGCATCCTCTTTTCCACGGTAAACTGATCCATAATCAGCCGGTCCAGTGCCGTTTCAATGGAATCCTTTTCTACCTCCGCCAGGAATCCCAGATTTCCAAAATTAATGCCAATCAGCCGGATTCTGGTTTCCAGCAATTCTCTTGCAGCCTGCAAGAGTGTGCCATC
The DNA here is from genome assembly GCA_000437755.1 of Roseburia sp. CAG:303. Lineage (GTDB taxonomy): Bacteria > Bacillota > Clostridia > Lachnospirales > Lachnospiraceae > CAG-303. The sequence continues at coordinate 12,575 of FR900175.1, read as the reverse complement.
TCCACCCAGTACAATGGCACACTCTGTTTCAAAAGGAATATTTTCTCTTTTTGCATATCCTGAATTTACAGAGCATACACAGCCTCTGTCCTCAAGATATTTTTTTATTTTTTCAGCAGCTACCGCTATTTCCGGTTTTTCGCTCATAGCTACCACGCAAAAATACTTCATAGCGTCTCCGTTCTTTTCTTTTTCATATTATTTCTTATTTTCATCAAATGTTCTGGAAACTTTCTTTACGATGCTTTCCGCATCCAGACCACATTCTTTTCTCAGAAGTTCAACCGCCCCATGTTCCAGATAAAAATTCGGGACTCCGATATTTAATATTTTTCCCTGATAATCCAGTCCATTGATAAATCTTGTCACGATTTCACCAAAACCGCCGTTCAGCACATTTTCTTCCAGGGTAACAATCAGGCTGTGTGTCTGACAGAGTTCTTCTATGCAGGCTTCATCCAGGGGCTTTACGAATCGGGCATTGACCAGACTTACCCTGTAACCTTTTTCTTTCAGCTGCTTTCTGACTTCTTCTGCCACCTTTACCATAGACCCTGCTGCCAGCAGTGCAATATCCTTCTCTTTATAAATAATCTCACTTTTTCCATATACAATCGGCTGCCGGAATTCTTTTAATCCGTCATAGGCTTCCCCGCGCGGATAACGAATCGCCAGCGGTCCGTCATAATGAACGGAATATTTCAGGATATCTGCCAGTTCGTATTTATTCTTTGGTGCAAAAATACTCATATTCGGAATGGAATTCAGATAGGACAGATCGAAAATTCCCTGATGGGTTTCGCCATCGCCACCGACCAGACCTGCCCGGTCAATCGCAAATACAACCGGCAGGTCCTGAATACAGACATCATGGAGAATCTGATCATAGGAACGCTGCAGAAATGAAGAATACACTGCAATATATGGCTTCATGCCCGCAGCCGCAAGACCTGCGCCAAACGTAACGGCATGTTCCTCTGCGATTCCCACATCAAAGAACCGATCCGGGAAATACCTGCTGAACTTTTTCAGCCCGGTTCCATCCGCCATCGCTGCCGTAATTGCAACAATCTGTTTATTTTCCTTTGCAAGTGTACAAATATTTTTGGAAAATACATCCGTATAACCCGGTTTCTGTTTCTCTGTCACCAGTTCTCCGGTAGTCCGGTCAAATGGTTCGATTCCATGGAATCGGGATGGACGTTTCTCTGCATAGGAATAGCCTTTTCCTTTCTGCGTTACCACATGCACAAGAACGGCATGGTCAAGTTTTTTTGCCTCGCCGAATACTTTTACCATCTGGGACACATTATGTCCGTCAATCGGTCCAAGATAGGTAATTCCCATATTTTCAAACAACATGCCTGGAACCATAAGCTGTTTTAAACTGTTTTTGGTCTTATCGACATGATGTACAATTTTCTCTCCCAGAACCGGAATCTTATTCAGTGTATTTTTCACACCGGATTTTAATTCCGTATAAACATCGGCAGTCCTTAACTGGGACAGATATGCCGAAAATCCGCCCACATTTTCGGAAATGGACATATTATTATCATTCAGCACAATGATGAAATTCCGTTTCAGCTGTGCCGCATTGTTCAGTGCCTCATATGCCATGCCTCCGGTAAATGCCCCGTCACCGATGACTGCTGCCACGGTATTATCAATATGCTTTATCTTAAATCCACTGGCGATTCCCAGTGCTGCGGAAATGGATGTGGAACTGTGTCCCGTCCCGAAAGGGTCGCAGTCACTTTCCCTGCGTTTTGGAAATCCACTGATTCCGCCATACTTACGGAGTTTGTTAAATTCATCTTTTCTTCCGGTAAGGATCTTATGGGTATATGCCTGGTGCCCCACATCCCAGACGATCTTGTCATCCGGCAAATCGAGTGATAAATGCAATGCCATTGTCAGCTCCACAACCCCAAGATTTGATGCCAGATGTCCTCCACACTCGGAAATACGGTCAATCAGAAATTCCCTGATTTCTTCTGCAAGGATTCCATAGTCTTCTTTCTCTATCTTTTTTATGTCATTCGGACCTTTAATCTCATCTAATAACATGCTGCCCTCCAAAATCTTCCCTGGTTATTTTTCCCTGTATATCAGGCTCATCAGCAGTTCGTGAAGAAATTCATTCTTCCGGTTCAGTCCCTCAAGAAGCTCCACTGCACGATCGGAATATTCTTTTACCTGTCTTTTCGCCTCTTCCAGACCATATAACGTAACGTAGGTTACTTTATGGTTTTTCTCATCACTGAGGACCGGTTTTCCAAGTACTTCCGTGGTACTGGTTACATCCAGGATATCATCCTGAATCTGGAATGCCATTCCAACCATCAGAGCTGCTTCTTCAATTTTTCCCACTTCTTCCTCTGATGCACCGGCAAGTACCGCTCCCATCATCATGGCTGCCTGAATCAATGCACCGGTCTTTAACTCATGCACAAACTGCAGAACTTCCTTTTCCATCGGCTTGTCGGTATATTGTACATCCACGGTCTGACCGCCGACCATTCCATAGATGCCTGCCTTGTCTGCCAGTATGTGGAAAGCCTCTGCCGCCCTGTCCTTATGTCCGGAAGTAATAATTGCTTTCGCACATACTTCATATGCATAATTGAGCAGTCCATCCCCTGCCAGGATTCCCATGGCATGACCGTATTTTTTATGTGTCGTAAGCTTTCCTCGCCGGAACTCATCGTTATCCATCGCCGGAAGATCATCATGCACCAGTGAGTAGGTATGTATCATTTCAATCGCAGCCATAAACGGTCTGACTTCCTCATCTTCAAAACCGAATAATCTCGCTGTTTCCATTACAAGCATGGGACGCAGGCGTTTTCCCCCTGCTGTCAGGCTGTAATTCATTGCTTCTATAACATCCTTCTGATAACCTGTTTCCTGCGGCATATATGCATAAACAATCTGCTCGGTCTCTCCGGTCCGCTCCTTTAATACTTCTTTAAAATTTTCCATGATCTATTCTTCCTCTAATACAATTATCTTTTTTTCCGTTGCATCCAGCTTCTCTTTCAGCTGTTTTATCATTTCAATGCCTTTCCCATATAATTGAAACGACTCTTCCAGACTGATATTGTCGGATTCCATCTTTTCAATAATTTCTTCCAGACTGTCAAATCCCTGATCAATCGTCATTTTTTTTGCCATTTTCAACCTCCAGAATCTGTGCCAGGATTGTTCCGTCACTTACCCTGATATGAACCCTGTCCTCTCTTTTTACTCCTGATACACTCTTAATATTCCTGTCTTTTTCATCTGTAATATAAGAAAACCCGCTTTCCAGTTTCCGAAGCGGTGATTTTCCTTCAAGCCTTTCTGCCGCAAGCTGCAGGCGGTACTTCTCAAACAGCAGCTTCTGTCTCATTGCGTCCTTTAACTCTGCACCGAGATTCTCCAGATATTGTCTGCGGTCCGCAAGCTGTTTGTGCGGATTCTTTGCCTCCAGACACACTTCCAGATAATTAAGCCTGCTTCTCGCAGCCGAAAGTCTGTTTTCCAGATTCTTTTTTAATGTATAGGAAATATTACCCAGATCCCGACAGAATGCTTCATAATCAAAGACTGCCAGTTCTGCCGCCGCAGACGGGGTAGGTGCCCGCATATCTGCAACAAAATCCGTGATGGTTACATCGGTCTCATGTCCCACCGCCGAAATCACGGGGGTATGGCAGGCAAAGACTGCACGTGCCACTTCTTCTTCATTAAATGCCCACAAATCTTCCAGTGAACCGCCGCCTCTTCCAAGAATAATCACATCCAATCCCATCGCGTCCATCCGGTTTAATCCCTGTATGATCGATGGCACCGCCAGCTCCCCCTGTACGAGTGCCGGCTGTAAATATAACTGGACGTATGGATTTCTTCTTGCGGCAATATTCATGATATCCCGGATTGCAGCACCCGTTGGGGAGGTAATGACACCTATCTTTAATGCATACCTGGGAACAGACTTTTTGTATACCTGGTCAAACATTCCCATTTCAAAAAGTTCCTGTTTTAACTTTTCAAATCTGAGAAACAGTTCTCCATTCCCGTCCATCACAATCTCTTTTGCATAGATCTGGTATCTTCCATCCCGTTCATATACATTCACACTTCCCGTTACCGTAACTTTCTGTCCGTCATCCAGAGCAAACTTAAGTCCGCTGCGGTTTCCGGCAAACATAACTGCCGGAATCGCTGAATTTTTCTCTTTTAAAGTGAAATAAATATGTCCGGAAGAATGATATTTGCAATTCGACACCTCACCTTTTACGCTGATATGTGTCAGTGCAAAATCTTCTTCAAATAAATGTCTGATGTAAGAATTTACCTGGGAAACAGTATATACATTTGCCATATGATACTCCGTTGTCAGGCAAGTTTTGCCAGAATTCCGTTGATAAACGAAGAAGAGTCATCCCCGCCATATTTTTTTGCCAGTTCCACGGCTTCGTTTATTGCAACAATGACCGGAATATCATCATCAAATTTCATTTCATAATACGCAAGACGCATAATTGTCAGATCCACTTTGGACATTCTGTTGATTTTCCATCCCTCAGCAACTCCTGCAATCACGTCATCAATCTCTTCTATTTTGCCAATTGTTCCAAATGCTTTGTTATGAATATATTCTCTGTCCGTATCACTGAGGTTTTCCAATGATTCTGTAAAATATTCAAACTGTTCTTCCAGTTCTTCCACCGGATAAAACTCCTTCCGAAACAACATTTTGAATGTATTCTCTCTTAATTCTCTTCTTGTCATGTTTTCCTCCAAATCAATTTATATCATATGATGTCAATGTACATGGTTATTTCTCTGCCGTTCTACTGCTATCCGGCCTGCTACACAAAAACGGGATGTCGAACGACACCCCGCAACCCTGTTATTTTGTGCCTTCTACTGCAACACCTGCAATCTGAACATTTACCTCTGAAACTGTAAGTCCTGTCATGTTCTCTATTGATGTTTTTACTTTATCCTGAACATTTGCTGAAACTTCCGGCACACCATATCCATACTTTATATTTAATGATAAATCAACGATCACACTGCCATCTTCAACGTTTACTTTTACACCTTTTGAGAGGTTCTTCATTCCTAATTTGGAAATAATCTCTTTTGTAATATTTCCAGCCATAGAAGCGACGCCTTCAACTTCGGTTGCTGCAATTCCAGCAATAATGGCCACCACATCGTCTGCTATTTTTACTTCGCCCACATTGGCATCATGTATTCTCTGTTCCATAAACCTTACCTCCAGTTATTTTTAAGAATGCAAACCATCGCATACCATATCATAGGTTTATTATACCAAAAATACTAACAAATGCAACTTATTTTTCGATATTCTTGACAGCGGTTATCGTTATCTTATCCGCACTTACACCGGCTTTTGATTTCACGATTTCTTCTATCTGTGCCCGGGCTGCACGATCAAGAGAATCTGCAACGACCATGACATCCACGCCGTCCTCGCTGATGGTAACTGCCACATTTTTATATCCTTTTGCCTGGATGAGTGATTCCGCCGTAGATTCCTTTTCTGCATCTTCGGTCAGTTCCACGACTTTTTCCACGGCAGAACTCTTTTCTTCTTCACTGAGTGATTCGTTATTTACTATCTGCATCAGCGTCTCCTTTGTATTTGCCCGGACTTCTTCCCTTGCCAGCTTCGCTTCCACGATAAAATCCACGGTTCCTGCCGCATTTACCAGCACCGCCTCTCCCGGTTCTCCCTGCATATCTATTTCATTACTCTCGATATCTGTTCCGGCTGCCTGCTGTGCCTCCTGCGTTTCCAGTTGTGTTTCCGGCTGCACTGTACTTTCTGTTTCCTTTGTAATCTTCGCACCTGCCAGTGTACCCTTCTGCTCACTCTTTTCTATGTGATTTAGATATCCTGCCACTGCAATCAATGCAGCAAGTGCCGTAATTACCAACTGGTTCTTCCGGAATATTTTCATAAAAGACCTCCTGTATCTGTCTATGTAGCGTAGAATCTCTGCACCATCATACAATTAAACTGTTACCATCATTTTATTAACTTCTATGCCAAATAATGCCTTAATCAGGTTAATTATTTGTTCTTTTACCTCAATGCTGCCGCCCGCATCTGCAACAACTGCCACCCCCTCTATCTGCGGGGATAATTCCGATACGACATAGGGCAGTTCTTCCCCTGAACTGTTTTTATAAAATATGGTATCTTCGCTTCTGCTGTAGGAAACCACTTCTCTCTGTCCTCCTTCCGAATCCGACTCCCTGCTGCTGTCGGACGTAATGCTTTCATCTTTTAATACCTGTCTGCTTTCCCCGCTTTTTAAGGTAATCATAACATGAACGTGACTGACCCCGTCTATTTCCAGAATAATTTCTTCGAGCCTCCGCTCAAGTTCTTCCGCATAAGAATCCGATACTGCCGTACTTCCGGTTGTTTCTTCCTGTACTGTCTTTTTTTCTTCTTTTTTGTCCGGAACAGAACAAAGAAGCAGCAATATTCCCGCGATTGCAAGCAGCAGTAATTTATCCTTTCCTATTCCCGCTATAATTTCTTTCCATTTCTTCATTTCTGCCTCCTTCCTTCTAATCTTTTTTCACGGTTACCTGCTCCTCATCCAGACCATAAGTCTGGATAATCCGGTTTTTCATATTTATGATCTGCGGTTCTTCTGCTTCTTCCCTGTCCTTCCCCGCTTCTATTTTCTGTACTTCTGCCTGTACTTTTATTTTCCCGTCCTTTTCTGACCTGGTACTTACACGGATACGGATACTTTCCAGTTCTCCGGCATCACTGATTCCTATTTCACATTCTTTTAAATCCAGTCCCTCCCCGGCTGCTTCTTTCTCTATCTGTACCCGTATGAGCTGCCGGTACTGCTCCCCGGACTTTTCAGCCAGATATGCATCCCCGCTTTTTATAAGATTCTCACAGTTTTTCAGCTCCTGCTCTATCTGCGCTTTTTGTATCCACTGTCCACTATCCACGTTCCTGTCGGTCAGGGACAGAACCGGTTTTAACAAAAGTAAGATCAGAACAATTCCGCTAAACCGCTTTACCATCTTCCGGAATTCCCCTGCCGGAAGCAGCTGAAGCACAATGGTTTCAACCATCAGGAAGCTGACCACCGGTTTTACCACAATATATATTTCCTCCATATTTCTCCCTTAATTTGTAACAAGACACAGCAGGGCAACGGATAATGCGAGCATGACAAACTGTGTAAT
>FR900175.1:3121-5247 GCA_000437755.1 Roseburia sp. CAG:303 | reverse complement strand
TTATCTGCAACCGGCTGGATCAGTGCTGCCATGATTTTATAAGTAATGACAAACGCAAACATTTTGATCATTGGAACCAGGATAATTGCAAATAATATAAATACTGCTGTTGTTCCGATGGCATTTTTTACCACAGCCGCAGATGACAGAAATATATTTCCTGCTGTTGTCAGCTCCTCTCCTCCGGGAAGCAGATTTACCAGTTTTGCCGCTGTATTTTTCCCAGCAAAATCAAGTCCCGGAAGAATCATTCCCTTTATCAGATTAATTCCCATTACAACCGCTGTAAATCCTTTCAGAAACCACAGTACAAATGTTTTTAAGATATTTCCGAATTTTGAAAGATAATCTTCGGACAGCAGATGATTTACCGACATAATTACCACATACAGCTTTATCATGGGCAGGATAATGATTTTAATTATTTTTTCTCCTGCATAAATGATAAACAGAGCGATTTCTCCAAATCCCAGTGCCGTTGCCTGTCCGCAGCACAGCCCCGCCGACAGTGCAAGTGCAGGTATCGCCGTTTCCATGAATGCCGTAATATTCTCCGTTACTTCAAGCAGCAGATCTGACATCATGGAAAATGCCCCCATTAAAATCGTAACCACCAGCAGGTAGGTAATGAAAAATCCGATTTCCGATATTTCCGTTTTATTCAGAATAATGGAAACATTAGAAAACAGTGCGGATAATACCGCCAGCATTACGATTTTTAAAAAAGCAGATCTATGATATTTCAGTTCGCCAAACAGATAATTGCCGGTGTTTTCTTTTATCTGTGTTCCAAATGCACTGAGATCTCCTGATGCAAAGGTTTTTACCATCTCCGAAAATGTGTATTTTCCGGTCTGGGTTTCTGCCTGCCTGTCTACTGCCGAAAAATCATACAAATCCATGAAATCTCCCGCACTTTCTTCCGCATATATCAGTTCCGTTCTCCGCACAATGCAGAGAATCAGAAGAAAAATCAGAATCCATTTTTTCATATCCTACTCCAACAACTGATTTATCATTTCCAATAGTGCCATCACGACCGGCATACTGACTGCCAGTACACTTATTTTTCCAAAAATCTGCAGCTGTCCGGCAAGTGACTGATAGCCGCAGTCTTTGCATATATCCGCCGCAAACTGCGTCAGATAGGAAATTCCGGTTATTTTAACCAGAATATTAATATATATATCATCAAAACGAATCAGCTTCTGGATTTTCTGTATCGTTTCAATCACAGTCCCAATCTGGGACAAAACAACCAGAAACAGAATTATTGCCGCTCCTGTTACAAGGAAAATACTGTATTCGCTTTTTATCTGTTTTAACAATACTGCCGTAAGTGCCGCTGCAATAGCAAAAATCATAATTCCCGCCAGACTCATACCTGTCTCCTACAATAAAAATAATTGTTTTACGGTTTCAAATAACTCCGATATGTATGGTACAATCCAGAATAATACAAGTATTACTCCTGCCAGGCTCACAAGGAACACATGTTCATCTCTTCCGCTTTGTTTTAAAATCTGACTGATAACGGATACTAATATTCCCACCGCCGCAATCTTAAAAATCAGGTTTACTTCCATCCCATCCTCCTGTATTCTCTGCTTTACCATAACAGTACAATCACTAATAACCCCATGACACACCCCATTATTTTATTCAGCTTTTCATCTGTTCTTACTTTCTCCCCCTTTTCCGTAATAGAAAGTTCCAGATTTTCCAGATACAGATTAATGTAATTCATCTGCATCTCCTTATCCAGATACCCAAGATTTTCCCCAAGTTCTTTCAGTCTGTCCAAATCATTCTCCTGTGGAATGACCTGCCTTAAAGTTTTTATCACTGTTTCATTCCACATAGGGCTGAAATTCCCCCCTTCCCCGCTTCCGAGTGCTTCTGCCAGATTCTGAAATGCCCTGCTATATGGTTCTCTTGTATGTTCTCCCATATGGATACAGATTTCTTCCATAGAGGATATCTGATAGGAAATCTCCCCCCGTAACATAATCATGATTTTCTTCAGATAAACCAGCTCTTCATAAGATTTCCGGATTCTCGCAGCATTCTGAAATCCAATTCCGAGTGCCGCCAGCAATACAAGAACCGCCCCTGCCATCTTCATT
>FR900175.1:0-3096 GCA_000437755.1 Roseburia sp. CAG:303 | reverse complement strand
CTTCATTGGTTACACACCTCTTTTTCTTACCACCGTTCCGGTTTCCAGACATTCTGCATTATAAATAATATAATTCCGGCTTTTCAGCAGAATACAGCAGTCGAAAATTTTCTGCTCAAACAGTTCCCGGAATACGGCTTTCTGCCGGATCTGTCCCGGATTTTCCCCATGTATGGTTGCAATGACCCGTACCCCGCAGTTTACCACTCTTAAAACTGCTTCCACATCCTCCCGTTTCCCAATCTCATCCACACCTATAATGGTTGGCGACATGGATCGCAGAAGCATCATCATGCCTTCCGCTTTCGGACAGTTATCCAGAACGTCAGTTCTTTCCCCGACATCATTTTCTGGCCTTCCATGATAACAGGATGCTATCTCACTTCTTTCATCCACAATCGCTACATTTTCCATGGGCCTGTCCGATAACTGTCTTAAAATATCCCGCAGAAGTGTGGTTTTTCCTTTCCGCGGCGGTGAAATAAGAAGCAGATTCTTACATTTGTCTATGTATGGCATCAGTTCGTCCGCACTCCCGCGTACCTGATGACTGACCCTTATATTAAACGAGGAAATATTTTTTATTGTTTTAATTTTTCCACCTTCCGATACCACTTCTCCCGCAATTCCGATACGGTGTCCCCCCCGCAGTGTAATATATCCGTTTTTCAGTTCTTCTTCACAGGCAAACAGCGAATATCCCGATATGGATTCCGTGATTTCCCGGATATCTGCTGCTGTAATCAGATCCGGAATTGTCCCGGACACTACTTCATAATCCTCCCGTTCCGTAATAATATGGATTCTCCTGCCAATCCTCACCCTGATCTCCTGTGCCTCTCCCAGTGCCTGACAATGTATCAGCTCCTTTTTCATTCTTACAGGCATAATATTTATAATCTCCTGATTCATCCTGCACATCCCCTTTCCCTGTTCCATGTTATCCTATTTTTTTCCTGGCATCCTATTTATATGCAAAAAAATAGCACCGTATTACTACGATGCTATTTCCTCATATTAAATTACCTTATGAAAATACTGCTGATTTCTTTAAAATCACCTTTTAATGGCTTTAATGAACTTCCTTTTACAATATATGCTTCGTCATCCTTATATGCATAAACCGCGTCCGATGAACTGCTATAAGTCAGACCATCTACTTTCAGTTTCTGTGACTTCTTGCCTTTGATACAATACCAGGTGTCGTCATCCACTGCATATAAATTGCTTCCGGAAACGTAGGCATAACTAAGAGATACGTCCGGATCATCATCAATTACCTTTGCTTTTCCATTGCCCTTGATATAACAGAGTTCATCATCTTCATTTATGTAATAAATGTTCTTTCCATCGTTTGACATAGCAAACTGCTCCACATCTTCTGCAAGTTTCTTTCCTTTTGCATTCTTCTTTGCCTTTGCATAGTAAAGATCCCCGCCATCGCTATAATATACCGCAGATAAATCATCTGTTATGCCATAGAATCTGTCCAGATCCACAATCGTTTCAGCTTCATACTTATTAGAAAGAACTGCAACCTCGCCACTCATTACGACAATCGCTTTCTTAAATGACTTAACCGGATAATAGCCATTTCCGTATGTATTTTCTCCCTTTATCAATACGCTGTATACTTCACTGCCGGACACTTTCTGTTTTTCTTTTCCCTTTACGGAAACATAGGTCTTGCCGTCTTTTACGAACATGAGTTCTGTTCCATCCGAGTTAAGGCCGATGTAATCATCCACGTCTTTTTCGAGGACCTCATCATTGCCTTTTTTATCCACAAGTATCAGATTGCGGTCCGTATCTATGCCATAGAAATATTTTCCATCATTGGAAATCGCAAATATCTCGACATCTTTTACCTTGTTGTCTTTTCCTGCCTTGGTTCCGACATAGGAAATATAATCGTCATCATCATCACAGATCGTATAGGCATATGATTTTCCGTCTCCGGAAATTGCAACATAGCTGACATAATCACCATCTGCAAGTTCTTCTAATTTAGAACCGGTATATCTGTATACCGTATCTCCTTCCTGCAATATGGCAGCCTTGCCGTGTGCAGCAACCTTTACACTGGAACAGTCACTCAGAATCTTCTCTAACTTCTTACCTTTTACATAGTATGCATCCTGATTCGCAACGACATAAAATGCACTCTTATCAATATTCGTGTAGATATCTGCATTTCCTTTTATGGTGTCTATCTTCTTGTTGTTCAGATACAGGGTAGATTTTCCCGCATCAGAATCATACACCCTTACCAGTGTATCTTTAGAACCGCCAAATAATCCTGCTACCAGTTTTACAACAATGATAACTGCAATCACCGCTACTGCAATTCCTGCAATCATTTTTATATTTTTCTTAGATACCTTCGGTTCCTGGGCCGGCTGCTGGTAAAAATTATCCTCTCCCGGCTGTACCTGTGGCTCTGGCTGTACCTGTGATTCCGGCTGCACAACATTCTGTGGCTGTACTGCTTCGATCTTTGCTCCGCAATTTGAGCAGAAAGCACTACCGTCTTCTACCTGTGCTCCGCAATTTGGACAAAACATATTCTTTCCTCCTCATTTCTGTTTCATTAATTAATTTTTGTTCCACACTTTCCGCAGAATTTTGCACCTTCTGCGAGTGGAGCTCCGCATCCCGGACAGAATGCCTGTGCCGGCTGCATCTGTGGCTGTACCTGTATCTGCGGCTGTTCTGTTCCACACATCGGGCAGTGTAATACACTCAGTTCAATTTCCGCACCACAGTTCTGGCACACCTTTAATCCCTTTAATGCACGCAGCTGTTTCTTATCTTCTTCCAGCTTGTTCTGAAGCTTTATGAGCTCATCATTTTCTTCCGGAAATCTCTCAGCTGCTTCTTCTCTGTAAGCCATATAGTATTTTTCACCAATCAGCTTATAAATTCTCTCCAACTGAGTTTCTGTTTCCTTAATCTGGGAATTCAGGGTCACTGTACCGCTTAAATCCTTTGCCTTCTTTGATGCTTCCTTACCTACATTCTGGATGCTGTCTCCAAGCTTATTAAAAAAATCCATTTGTACTCCTTTCTTTCCAATTAATAATTCTTATTATTAAT
>FR900174.1:50936-55157 GCA_000437755.1 Roseburia sp. CAG:303 | reverse complement strand
AATTTAAGTGTTTCGCAATTACCTAACTGATATAGAGAAGAAAAGGAGATCAAAATGAGTGAAGTGAAGAAGAGAAGTGAAATGGATCCCGCATATATGTGGGCGATGACGGATCTGTATCCGGACGATGAAGCATGGGAGAAGGAACTTGGCGTGCTTGAGGGCAGAATACCGGAGTACAGGGATTATGAAGGAAAACTGGGTGAGAGTGCGGAAAAATTAGGGTCGTTTTTTAAATTCAGCGATGAAATCGGAAAGATGAGTGCAAGGGTCTATGTGTATGCAAACCAGATGCTTCATCAGGATATGGCGGAGGCAAAATATCAGGATTATGCGGCGAAAGCCCAGAGCATATGCGTTAAGATATCGGCAGCCCAGGCATTTTTTGTGCCGGAGCTGTTAGAGATACCGGAGGAGAAGCTGGATTCTTTTATTAAAGAAGATAAAGACTTGCAATTATACGAGAGATGTATCCGGAAGTTACTTGAGAAAAAAGAACATAGTCTGTCTGACAAAGAAGAAAAGATTCTGGCACAGACGGGAGAAATGGCAACTGCAGCAAGCGATATTTACCAGATGTTCCTGAATGCGGATGCTTCTTTTGGAACGATCCGGAATGAAGAGGGGGAAGAGGCCGAGGTAACAAATGGCAATTATATTTCCTTTATGCAGAGTCAGAACCGGGAAGTAAGAAAGGCTGCGTTTCATGCCGTATACCATACACTGGAAGCATATAAAAACACACTTGGGGCAATGTTCCAGGCGAATGTAAAACAGGAAAAATTCTATGCACAGGTAAGAAATTACCCATCCTCCATGGAGATGCAGTTAATGGAAAATTCCATTCCGGTATCTGTCTATGAGAATCTGATTGCAGCTGTTCATGAAGCCCTGCCGGCAATGTATAAATATGTGGGACTGCGAAAAAAAGTGCTGGGTGTGGAAGAACTGCATATGTATGATGTCTATGCACCGATGACAAAAGATGTGGACAAGAAGATTCCGTATGAACAGGCAAAAGAAATGGTGCTGGAAGGACTTGCACCGATGGGCTCGGACTATATATCCCATCTGAAAGAGGGATTTGAAAACCGATGGATTGATGTTTACGAAAATAAAGGAAAAAGAAGCGGTGCGTATTCCTGGGGTGCATATGGAACACATCCATATGTATTGTTGAATTATCAGGATACTTTTAATGATGTGTTTACCCTTGCACATGAAATGGGGCATTCCCTTCATACTTATTACTCCGAAAAAACACAGCCTTATATCTATTCCGGCTACAGTATTTTTGTGGCAGAAGTGGCATCAACCTGCAATGAATCACTTCTGATCCGCCATTTATTAAAGAACTGTACAGATAAGCAGGAAAAAATATACTTATTAAATTATTTTATTGACCAGTTTAAGGGAACCATGTTCCGCCAGACCATGTTTGCAGAATTTGAAAAAATCATGCATGAAATGTGCGTATGCGGAGAAACATTAAATGCGGAAAGCATCAGCAGGGTATATTTTGAATTAAACCGGAAATATTTCGGGGAAGAGATGGTATCGGATCCGGAGATTGATATGGAATGGGCAAGAATTCCGCATTTCTATACGCCGTTTTATGTATATCAGTATGCGACCGGATTTGCGGCAGCCATTGCACTGTCAGGCAGAATTCTGGAACTGGGCGAAGAAGGAGTAAAAGATTATATGAAATTTTTAACCGGAGGTTCATCAAAGGATCCGATCGATCTGCTCCGTATGGCAGGAGTCGATATGAGGGAAAAAGAACCGGTGAAACAGGCTTTGTCCATGTTTGAAGAACTGGTGGATGAATTAGAAAAAATACTATAAGGGGCAGGAGTCGGTATGGGCTTAACATCATTTGAATTTGGAATATTTATACTTTTCGGGGTTGTTCTTTATTACACGGTTTTCCGTGGACAGCAGTGGAAGCTGCTGCTGGTGCTGAGTTATCTGTACTATGCGGCGGCAGATGTGAAGAATGTTATATTTTTACTGGCAGTAACCATAATTACCTATACGGCAGGACGTATTCTTGACCGGGATATGGAGAAAAAGAAAAGGAAAAGAATGGTTGCGGCAGCACTTTTTCTTGATTTTCTGATTCTTGGAGTGCTGAAATATACAGATTTTCTGATTGATAATATCAACCGGATTTTTCATGGAAATATCAGTATGCTGGAACTTGTGCTTCCGCTCGGACTGTCCTTTTTTACGTTCCAGTCGGCAGGTTATCTGCTGGATGTATACTGGAAAAAGACAAAGGCGGAGAAAAATTTCTTCCGGTATGCATTATTCGTGGCATGGTTTCCGCAGATTATGCAGGGACCAATCGGAAGATTTGAGCGGCTGGCACATCAGTTTGAAGGGACGCACAGATTTCAGATGGAAAATATCGAACGCGGACTGCANNNNAATATCGAACGCGGACTGCAGCTGATTTTATATGGTCTGTTCAAAAAGATGATACTGGCGGATAATGCGGCAATGTTCGTAGATCATATCTTCCATCAGTATGAAACCTTTGACGGTTTGGTGCTGGCGGGAGTACTGGCATATTCCATCCAGTTATATGGGGATTTCTCCGGTGGGATAGATGTGGTAAGAGGAGTTTCTTATCTGTTTGGAATCGTTCTGGATGAAAATTTCAGACAGCCGTACTTTGCCGTATCCATTACCGATTTCTGGCACAGATGGCATATTACACTGGGTACCTGGATGAAGGATTATGTGTTTTATCCCATTTCCCTGTCCGGATGGATGGGAAAATTATCCAAAAAGACAAAAAAGATATTTGGAAGAAAGAAAGGACGGACGATTCCGATCTGTATTGCCAATATCCTTGTCTTTTTGCTGGTGGGTGTCTGGCATGGTGCTGCCTGGAAATACATTGCATATGGACTGTACAATGGTATTATCATAGGAGTCAGTGGACTGCTGGCGGAAAGTTACAGGAACTGGAAGGAAAAGCTGCATATTGCACCGGAGAGCAGAGGCTTTCATCTGTTCCAGATTATCAGAACATTTATTCTGGTTAATATCAGCTGGCTGTTTGATATGGCGGATACGGTGGGACAGGCACTTAGAATGCTTGTCAATTTGTTTACCAAATTTGACTGGAGTCCGTTGCTTGACGGAAGTATCTATGCAGATGTGCCTGGTTATATTACATACCGTTATGTCCAGTTTCTGGCTATTTTTATCGGATGTGCCGCCGTATTTTTCATAAGCCTGCAAAAAGAAAAAGGGAAAGATGTTGCAGCCTGGCTGATGTCTGTGCCGTTCTGGAAGAGGGCAGCATTATACCTGGGTGTGTTATTTCTGACCGCTATGCTTGGAATGCCGGTCAATGCAACAGGAGGATTTATTTATGCGCAGTTTTAGGAAAATTATAATCAGAGTGGCAGTGGTAGTGCTTATTTTTGTCATAATAAATCAGGGACTGAACTTCATTTTCGTTCCATACAGCTATGTTGCAGTGGATTATCATAATCTGAAGCAGAAAGAATACGATATACTTTATGTGGGGACTTCACACGGAAAATGCGGTATCGATCCGGCAGAGGCAGAAGCGGTATCGGGAAAGTCCGGTGTAAATCTCTGCCTGGGCGGGGAATATCCGGCATACACTTACTATATGGTAAAACAGGCCTGCAGCATACATATTCCGGAACAGATTGTATATGAAATAGACGGTGGCTATTGGACAACGGATGAATACATTGGTACGGACAGCTGCAGTATCTTTGGCGAAATGGATTTTTCTGCCGTAAAGGCAGAATTCTTTCTGGAGCATTTCTTCAGTCAGGACTTCCGTGTAACCTTGTTTCCGTGGTATAACTACCGTAAGGAATACCGGATGATTAAGAAAAATATCAGCAATAAGCTGTCCGGAGCGGATAAGAGCTATGACACTTCCGTATTTCAGGATGCTTCCCAGGAATACAGGGAGGATGGTTTTATCTATCGCTATCCGGTTGCCGATGAGGAAAAAGGCTTTACGAATTTTGTGGAATGGAACAGCAGCGAGGTAAGGGAGGAACACCTGGTATATTTTGAGAAACTCGTAAAATTCTGTAAAGAAAAGGACATTGGGCTTACTTTGCTGATTACACCGGTTCCGCAGGAAACGTATGAAGCATATCAGGCATCTTACGATCAGGAACATGCGTATATTGCAGCTCTGGCAGAGAAAGAGGGACT
>FR900174.1:50696-50927 GCA_000437755.1 Roseburia sp. CAG:303 | reverse complement strand
GGCAGAGAAAGAGGGACTGGAATTTCTCGACTTTAACAAAGAGGATACCGGGGACTTTTCAAAGGGACTGGAATCTTATGTGGATCGCGAAGGACATATGACGGGAGAGGCTGCCGGGGTATTCAGCAGGGAACTTGGAAAAAAATTGAAAGAAAATTAAAAAAAGTAGTTGACAGACGGAATGAAATCGTGTATACTATGCAAGTACTCAATGAGAGGAAATGTTGAGTG
>FR900174.1:42086-50682 GCA_000437755.1 Roseburia sp. CAG:303 | reverse complement strand
AAATGTTGAGTGCAGGATATGCGCGAGTGGCTCAGTTGGTGGAGCACGACCTTGCCAAGGTCGGGGCCGCGGGTTCGAGTCCCGTCTCGCGCTCTTTTTATGAAAGAAAGCCTTTGGTTCAGGCTTTCTTTTTTTGCAAAAAATTATATTTTATAGAAATTGCACTTAAATTTTGCTGTATTTTTTACTGTATTATGATATAATTACAGAATACAACACAAAGGAGAGTGAAGAGATGAATAATTTAAAAGTACGAACAAAACTTGGCCTTATGGTTTTTGTTGCAGCGCTCGCTATGATAATCAGCGGATTTATTGCATTGAACAGCATGAACCAGGTCAAAAAGGATGCATTGACAGAGATGGAAGCGCAGATTCGCAGCGATTATGATGACCAGATAAAACAGCAGGTCGAATCGGTAATATCTCTGACACAGGAAATTTATGATCAGTGTAAGGCAGGAGTTTATACACTGGAGGAAGCAAAGAAACTGGCAGCGGATGAGATCCGGGAACTCAGATACGGAGAAGCGGGTTATTTCTGGGTGGATCAGTATGACGGAACGAATGTGGTACTGCTGGGTAACAGTACGGAAGGTACAAATCGTCTGAATGCAAAGGATGGAGAAGGTTCATTGTTTATCCAGGCGATTATTAAGGCCGGTAAGCAGTCGGACGGCGGATTTACCGATTATGTTTATCCAAAGGAAGGAGAAACAGAAGATTCTCCAAAGCGTGCTTACAGCAAGGCGTTTGCCCCATTTGAATGGGTGATTGGTACGGGAAATTATACGGATTATATCGATGATGCCATCAATACCATGAATGAGGAATTTTCTGCAAGTGTAAACCAGAAGATGGTAGCATATATTTCTGCGATTGTGGCCGGTCTGGTGCTTATGATTCTGCTTTCTGTTACAATCAGCTTTAATGTGACAAAAGCACTGCGCCGGGTAAGAAATTATACAAAGGTTCTTTCCAGCGGAGATTTTATGACGAAAATGGCGGAGAAGGATTTGAAGCGCAAAGATGATTTTGGCGATCTGGCAAGGGCGATGGAGTCCATGCGGGATGAGATGCAGGGACTGATTGGAAATGTAAAAGAAGAATCCACACGCATTAAGGATATGATCAATGAGATTACCATTAATATGGATGAATTAAATAAGGATATCCGTGGAGTTTCGGAAACAACGGAAAGTCTGGCGGCGGGTACACAGGAAACAGCCGCATCTGCGGAAGAAATCGATGCAACGGCACAGGAAATAGAACATACGGCAAAGAATATTGCGGTGCGTGCACAGGATGGCGCCCAAGAGGCAGTACAGATTTACCAGAGAGCACATCAGGCGAAAGAAACAACAAGGCAGCAGCGGGAAAAAGCAAAACAGATTAGTGCGGAAATCGGAACCAGTCTGAGAAAGGCATTAAAAGATGCAGAGGTAGTGGAAGAGATTTCAAATCTTGCCCAGGCGATTATGAATATTACCAGTCAGACAAATCTTCTGGCACTGAATGCTTCCATTGAAGCAGCAAGAGCCGGAGAGGCAGGAAAAGGATTCGCAGTAGTTGCGGATGAGATCAGAAACCTTGCAGAACAGTCAAAAGATACCGTTGCAAGCATTCAGGGTATCACGCAGGATGTAACGGAAGCTGTGAACCAGCTGGCAGGAGATTCCCAGGCACTGCTTGAATTTGTGACAACCGATATTACCAAGAATTTTGATGATTTTGAAGGAATGGCAGATTCCTATAATAACGATGCAAAGCAGATTGATGAACTTGTGGCAGATTTCAGCGCAGTATCGGAAGAACTTCTGGCATCCATTACCAATGTCCTGGATGCAATCAGTGAGGTAAGCAGGGCATCAAATGACGGTGCAGAAGGTACAACGGAGATTGCGGACAAGTCGGCAAATGTACTTCGGAAGGCAGATGTTGTAATTGAAGAAGCAAAAAAAGCTGATGCAGAATCCAACCAGATGCGAGATTCGGTAGAAAAATTTATTGTATCATAATATTTGCTGAGAAAAATTATCAATAAATATTTACATATATTACTTCTTGCGGTAAAATAGTCAGAGTTTCATAAAGACAAATGAAGAAAGTGACGAAATAGAGGTATATATGACATTAGATAAACTGGAAGTAGGAAAAGATGCTGTCATTCAGGCAGTAAGATGTCAGGAGCCATCATTGCGCAAACATATCCTTGATATGGGGTTAACACCAGGAACGGAGGTGACTCTTGTCAAAATTGCACCAATGGGAGACCCGATTGAAGTAAGGGTTCGCGGATATGAGCTGACATTGCGTAAGGACGATGCAGCACATATTGATTTAACTGAAATCCATGATGCACACAGATGCGAAAAGGAAAAGAAGCAATATCATTATATAGAACACCCGCGCATGGGGGAAGAAAAATCTTACCGTACAAAGAAAAACGGAAGAGAGATTCCAGAAGGTGAACCATTAAAATTTGCACTTGCAGGAAATCAGAATTGTGGCAAGACTACTCTGTTTAACCAGCTGACGGGTTCAAACCAGCATGTGGGAAATTTCCCGGGTGTTACGGTTGACAGAAAGGATGGAGTAATCCGTAAACATCCGGAAGCAACTGTTACGGATTTGCCGGGAATATATTCGCTGTCTCCATATACAAGTGAGGAGATTGTTACAAGAGAATTTCTTCTGGACAGCAAGCCGGATGGCATTATTAATATTGTGGATGCAACGAATATTGAACGGAATCTGTATCTTACCATGCAGCTGATCGAACTTGGCATCCCTATGGTACTGGCATTAAATATGATGGATGAAGTGCGGGAAAATGGTGGAACAATACATATTAACACACTGGAAGCCCAGCTGGGAATTCCGGTAGTTCCGATTTCAGCTGCTAAAAATGAAGGAATTGATGAACTGATAGAACATGCAATTCATGTAGCAAGATATCATGAATGTCCTGGAAGGACGGATTTCTGTGAGCCGGATGGCGCTGATGGCGGAGCAGTTCACAGGTGTATTCATGCGATTACCCATCTGATAGAAGACCATGCAGGAAGAGTACATATACCACTTCGTTTTGCGGCAACAAAGCTTGTAGAAGAAGATGAACTGATTAGCACTTCTTTAAAACTGGATCAGAATGAACTGGATACACTGGAGCATATTATTTCACAGATGGAAGAAGAAAGCGGAAAAGACAGGGAATCTGCACTCGCGGATATGAGATTTTCTTTTATTGAACGTATATGCGGAGAATCTGTGGTAAAGCCACTGGAAAGCAGGGAGCATATCCGCAGCCAGAAAATAGATCGGGTATTGACGGGAAAATATACGGCAATACCGGCATTCCTGGGGATTATGGCACTGGTGTTCTGGCTGACATTTGGTGTTATCGGAAAGATTCTGTCACAGGGAATGGATGCATTAATTGTATGGTTTACCGGAATCTGTGAGAAAGGTCTTGAAAGTTATGGCATTAATCCGGTTGTTCATTCTCTGATAATTGATGGTATTTTTGCCGGAGTAGGAAGTGTATTGAGCTTTCTTCCGGTTATTGTAACACTGTTTTTCTTTTTGTCCATACTGGAAGACAGTGGATATATGGCAAGGGTTGCATTTGTCATGGATAAGCTTGTCCGGAAAATCGGATTATCCGGACGGAGTTTCGTGCCGATGTTAATTGGATTCGGGTGTTCAGTGCCGGCGATTATGGCAACCAGGACACTGCCATCTGACCGGGACAGAAAGATGACGATACTTTTGACCCCGTTTATGAGCTGTTCGGCAAAACTGCCGATTTATTCTCTGTTTGCAGCAGCCTTTTTTCCACGGTATGCAGCAGGAGTCATGATCCTGCTTTATATAACAGGAATTCTTGTTGGAATCCTGGTAGCATTTGTTTTGAAAAATACGGTATTTCAGGGAGAGCCTGTACCATTTGTAATGGAATTACCGAATTACCGGATGCCAAGTGCAAAAAGTGTCGGGCAGCTGATTTGGGATAAGGCAAAGGATTTTGTTACAAGAGCATTTACGGTTATCTTTGTGGCAACTGTGATCATCTGGTTTTTGCAGACATTCGATACCAGACTGAATGTTGTCAGAGATTCTTCAGAGAGCCTGCTTGCATTGATTGGCAGTGCAATTGCACCTGTATTTGCACCGCTGGGCTTTGGAGACTGGAAGATGTCGACAGCATTGATTACCGGATTCACGGCGAAGGAAAGTGTGGTTAGTACACTGACGGTATTGCTTGGAGGTACTACAGCAGCATTGGACAGTGTGTTTAGTGGATTTACGGCATTTGTATTTCTGATATTTTCACTTTTGTATACACCATGTGTAGCAGCCATTGCGGCAGTGAAACGGGAAATAGGCGGCAGAAATGCACTTATAGTGGTTGTTTTTCAATGCGGCATTGCATGGCTTGTAGCATTTCTGGTACATTTTGTGGGAACGATACTGGGGTTTGTTTAAGTCGGAGGAAAAAAAGATGAATCTGCTGAGTATTATTCTGATAATTTTAATTGGTATCTGGTTTTTAGTTTCTGTAATTATGATAATGAAGAAAGGAAACAGCTGTGGGAACTGCAATATCTGCCGGGAGCAGGATTGCTCTGCCTGCAGCAGGCAGGAGAAAAAAGCATATGGAAAAAAGAAGAAAGAAATATAAGATTATTTTAGCTTTGGGAAGCATCATCTGTTTTTTGATCGTTCCATTTATCATGATAAAGACGGAAGTGAAAGCAGATCCATCCTTTGGCATGGTACAGTTCTTTTCTCTGATATTCTGGCCGATGGCAGGTCTGACACTCTCAGTATTTTGTGCCATGAAAGTACCGGAATGGAGAATAATACTTCTGGGAATGACGGCTGTCTGGATTCTGATTCTGAATCTGATACTTCCGCAGCTGCCATTTTTCCTGTCCTTTCTATGCATTATATTTGAAGGGGCAGGCTATGGAATGATTCATTTCTGGAGCAAAATATAGTGTTTATATAGTTTGTTTTCTGTTAAGTTTAAGATATGATAAGGCATCTTCCAATGCACAGGATGGTATCTCATTAATTCAGACAGCTGAAGGCGCATTGAATGAATCCCATTCCATTTTACAGAGAATGAGAGAACTTTCTGTACAGGCTGCCAACGGTACGGAAACAGATGATGACAGAGAAGCAGTCCAGAATGAAATTTCCCAGTTACAGGAAGAACTGACAAGGATTTCTGAAACAACGGAATTCAATACTATGAAATTATTGGACGGAAGTCTTGCAGGTCCGGAGGGAGTATCCACCGGTTCAAATCAGACCATTGGAGCACAGGTTTCAAATCTGAAGGCTGCAAAAGAAACTGTAGAGGGAACTGATCAATCAAACGGAACATTAGGAACAGAGACGATTAATATTGATGGGGCTGAGATTAAGGTTGACTGGACAAAATTATCAACAGAAGACCAGGCTGCGTTAAAGAAAAATTTCACAACTACATCATCGGACGAGGCAAAGAAAGCAGCTCAGATCATTGAGAAAGCAATCAATAATGCAATCGATGAAAGTGGTCTTGGAGTGGAACATATCTCTGTAAAATCATCAATGAATGGAACTAAAGCTTCTTTTACTTTTACTTCTGGCAGTGAAGGAACGGATTCAAAACTGAATCTGGCCAATGGAGGATATCTTGATGCATTGACTGGAAGTGCTATTGATGGAACAAATAAAGGTCTTGGTACAACAACATATGCTGGAGAGGAAATAGGAACTACAGAACTTTTCTATGCCAATATCAATGGTCAGTCACTTGTGGTTACACCATCAGCAAAGATAGCAGCAAATGCCACGATGAAAACTGTTGCCGCACAGCTGGCAACAGACATTAACAAAGCCATTGAGACTTATAACAAAGGCAGAGATACAGATGATCTGCTGAAGAATGTTACAGTTGAAGTATCAAAGGATGGCCGTCTGGTTGTAAACAGTGAGAGTGGCACAGTATCCTTTTCCGATTTTGGAAGTGGCGAAGCGGTAAAGAAACTGGGACTGGATTCAGCAGGAACAAAAACAGCTGCAAATGGAGGAATGACACTTCAGATAGGTGCAAATGAAGGTCAGACCATGAATTTTGGTATTAAAGACATGAGTGCTGCAGCACTGGGCGTTGCTGGAAATAAGGTTGACTTAAGTTCACAGGATGGTGCAAAGAAAGCAACAACAACAATTGATGCTGCAATTAAAAAGGTATCTGCACAGAGAAGTGAACTGGGTGCTGTTCAGAACAGATTAGAGCATACCATTGCAAATCTTGATACAGCAGCAGAAAATACACAGACAGCAGAATCTGCAATCAGAGATACGGATATGGCTGATACTATGGTTGAGTACAGTAAGAACAATATTCTTGCACAGGCAGGACAGTCAATGCTTGCCCAGGCAAATCAGGCAACACAGGGAGTTCTTTCTTTACTTCAGTAATAGGAAAATGGCAAGTGTAACTTACCGGTAAATAGTTTATAAAAACAAAAGCAACTATAAGTCGTAAAACTTATAGTTGCTTTTTGAATTGCTGTATTTTAAGAAAATCTTTTGTATGCAAAATCTTTGAAATCGACATGACCACCGGTTGTTTTGGAAGCATAGTAGAAAATGCCGATGCGGTACCCCATAAAGTGGTCGAGGGTATAAAGCATCTTTAAGTCAATGCCTGTTTTTACAAAGTCTTTTCCGTTTTCTGAGTAGAAAAATTCAGCGATGTCACGGCTGTCCTCGTAGTCAAAGAAAACACGGAAATAAGCGGTATTGCTGTTCCATGAAAGACGCTCCTGTTCGCCGTCTTTTGTTGTCATGACGAGATATTTCTTTCCGTCCTCCATTTTAATGCCTACAGTTCCGTAATTACTCTGAAGTGCAATCAGTCCGCAGAAATCGCCATCCTTCATGCCATCCAGCTCAGCGGTAACACTTGCCTGGCAGGAAGGACCTTCCGTTCTCTGTGTCAGTGTATTTCTCGCAAATAAGACATCATCACGCAGGCTTCCGGCAGTCAGTCTTAAATATCCCGGACGTTCGGTAAAGGACCAGAATGCATTGTCCGGATTATGGTTCCACTGCCAGTTATTTGCCAGTTTATTTTCTGTATGATGAAAGTCATCGCTGATTACCATATCAAAGTGTGCGGATTCTTCGAACGGAACTTCCCATTCGTGAGGAACTTTTCCGTCTATGCCGAATACTGGCCAGTTATCTTCCCAGTGAACCGGGAGAATGTATGGAATTCTTCCGACGGCATCGTGATCCTGGAACAGCATGGAATACCAGTTTCCGTCAGCATCATCAAAGATAGCACCCTGGGCAACGCCTTTATTATGATAGCCCATATCATCATCCATCACGATTTTTCTCTCGTAAGGTCCTAAGAGTTCCTTGGAACGGTAGCATACTTCACGTCTGCGTTTGTTTCCATCCGTAGGCCATTCGATGAAAATAAGATAATAATAATCGCCGATTTTGTACGCATGGCAGCCTTCACAGCGCAGACTGATATTTTCCTTGGGGGTAGAGAAGAGAAGCTGGTCAATGCCCCCTTCTTTTACACCGGAAGCATCCGGTTTTAATTCCGTAATCCGGACATCGCCGCAGTTATAGAAGATAAAAAGGCGATCACCGTCAAACAGAAGAGAAGGATCGTGATAGATGCCTTCCAGCACATATCTGTCCCATTTGCCGGATTCAATATCATCCGTATAATAGATATAAGTCTGGTTCATTTCATTGCATACAAAGCAGGCATAAAAAAGCCCGTTGTGGTATCTCAGGGAAGTAGCCCACTGGCCGCGTCCGTAAACACCGTTTTTCTCTTTGTTTTCCAGACGGTACATATCATTGTCTTCTACAGAATCAAAGATATAGGACTGGATTTCCCAGTTTACCAGATCTGTCGATTTCATGATCGGGCATCCCGGCAGTACGTGCATGGTAGTGCTTACCATATAAAAATTGTTTCCATGTCTTAATACATCCACATCCGGAATATCTGTCCAGAAGATGGGGTTATGTAATGTAATGCTCATAATACTTCCTTTCTTGCATATAATGGTATCATATATAATCATAACATAATGAATAATTGTGTCAATTAGAAAATGAAAAAATGTAGATGGAAAATAGACGGTGTGATATAATAATCTGAAAATCTGAATAGAAAGGAGAATTGTTATGTGGCTTGGAATTCTGATTCCGTTTGTCGGAACGACAATGGGAGCTGCATTTGTATATTTATTAAAGAAAGAAATCAGTATCTTCGTACAGAAAATATTGTCCGGTTTTGCAGCCGGGGTTATGGTGGCGGCATCGGTGTGGTCGCTTCTGATTCCGTCCATGGAGATGTCAGAAAATCTCGGAAGGCTGGCATTTATACCCGCAGCAGCCGGGTTCATGGCAGGTATTTTTTTTCTGCTTTTTCTGGACCATGTGATACCACATCTGCATGTAAGCGAGTCCAAACCGGAAGGGCTGAAGACCTCATTGAAGGAGTCTTCCATGCTGGTACTTGCGGTTACTTTGCATAACATTCCGGAAGGGATGGCAGTCGG
>FR900174.1:31609-42039 GCA_000437755.1 Roseburia sp. CAG:303 | reverse complement strand
GATGAAACGATTACACTGATGGGGGCATTGGCACTGGCAATCGGCATTGCAATCCAGAATATCCCGGAAGGTGCGATTATTTCCATGCCGGTGTGCAGTGCCGGAAACAGTAAGAATAAGGCATTTCTGTATGGAATTCTTTCGGGAGTGGTAGAGCCTGTGGGAGCATTGCTTACCATATGGCTCCTGTGGGAGCATTGCTTCCCATATGGCTGGCGGAATTTATCCTGCCGTTTCTGCCCTATCTTCTTGCATTTGCAGCAGGAGCAATGCTCTATGTAGTGGTGGAAGAACTGATCCCAGAGACTTCCAGGGGAGAACACTCCAATGTCGGAACCATTAGCTTTGCCGTGGGATTTGTACTTATGATGATGCTGGATGTAGCATTAGGATGAAAGGATTTTTATGAAGAAATTAGTTGGTCTGGCAGGTATGCTTGTCCTGGCCTACCTGTTCCAGGGCTGTGGCAGGAACACGGGCTATGTTCCGGAGAATGCAAAATATGATAAAAGTTTTACCGCCATGGATACTTATATGACTTTTACGGCATATGGAAAGAACGCAGAGAATGGTCTGGAAGATGCCTGCAGACGGGTGCAGGAGATTGAAAATATCTGTTCCGTTACAAGGGAAGGGAGCGAGATATATGGGGTAAATCACAGGACAGAAAATACAGTATCTTTGGGAAAAGAAAGTGCAAAGCTTCTGCGGGAGGCAATGACCATCAGCGAAAGAAGCGGCGGGGCATTCGATGTTACGATGTATCCGGTGCTGCAGCTCTGGGGATTTACAAATGGGGAATACCAGGTTCCGGGAGAAGAAGCATTGAAAGAGGCGCTGGGGAAAACCGGATATCAGAAGATAAAGGTGGATGCGGACGGTGTGGAGCTTGAAGCTGGAATGGAAATTGATTTTGGCGGAATTGCAAAAGGATATGCCGGTGACGAAGCGGCGGCGGCATTAAAAAATGCCGGGGTTAAAAGTGCGATTTTAAGTCTGGGAGGAAATATACAGACCATCGGGACAAAGCCGGATGGAAGTGACTGGAATGTTGCCATCAAAGATCCGGAACATACCGATCAGTATATGGGAGTCCTTAAAGTGAGTAATCAGGCGGTCGTTACTTCCGGAGGTTATGAGCGTTATTTTGAACAGGATGGGAAAAAATACTGGCATATTCTGGATCCAAAGACCGGTTATCCGGCACAGAGTGGACTGCTCAGTGTTACGGTAACTGGCAGCAGCGGAATGGAATGTGATGCATTGTCAACGGCATTTTTTGTCATGGGGCTGGAGAAAGCCATAAATTATTATCAGAATTATGGGGGAATTGAGGCAGTCTTTCTTACGGACACAAAAGAAGTCTGGGTAACGCAGGGGCTGAAAAAATCCTTTACACTGACCGGGGATTATGAAAAAGATAGCATTCATTATATTGAAAAGAAGTCTTAAGAAAGATACAGGAGCATTCGTTGAAAAAAATTTTCAATTAATGCTCTTGTATTTTTTTTTAAGATCTAGTATAGTATAACCAAAGTTAGACAAAACTAACTCGCAAGAAGAATATGAATTTTGAACTGATGAAATGGTCAGAAGTAAAGATGATAGTTATAAAACAGAAAAGAAAGAGAGGAAAAGAAATATGAGTCTTACAATTATCGGCGGAAATGAATGCATGGAGAGAAAATATGAGGAGATATGCAGGGACTACGGACATAAAGTAAAGATTTTTACAAAGGCAAGCGGTATGATTAAAAAGAAAATCGGAAGTCCGGATCTGGTGATTATGTTTACAAATACCGTATCACATAAGATGGTAAATTCTGCATCAAAAGAGGCAAAAAGAAGCGGCATACCTGTGCAGTATTTAAAGAGCAGCAGCGGCTCTGCACTGACTGCCCTGCTGGAATCTTATGATGCTTAGCCGAAAGCACTAAAATTATATGAAATCATGTAAATTAAGGTAGAAAAAAGAAGAATATTGTGGTAGAATAACTGAAATCAGACAGAAATTAAGAGATCAAAAAAACGAATCAGAAGAAAGGTATGATACGATGAAGGTACTAAAGGTTCTGGACAGTGGAGGTTATACACAACAAATGCCTTTGATTTACACACAGACAGTCCGGGCAGTGATAATCCGTGATGGAAAGATGGTAATGCAGAGAAGTAAGAGTGGTGAGTATAAGATTCCGGGCGGCGGCCTGGAAGGCCAGGAAGACAGGCTGGATGCATTATACAGGGAAGTAATGGAAGAAGCCGGAATGGAGATAGATCATAACTCGGTTCGTGAGATTGGTGAGATGATAGAGTTTCGGACAGATAAGTTTGATTCTTCCAAAAAATTTGAACGGCATACATATTATTATTCCTGCGATATTACAGACCGGCGTTATCCCCTGCAGCTGACGAAGAGTGAGAAGGAACTCGGTTTTGAGTGTGTATGGGAAACTCCGGAAAATATCTATGAGGTAAATAAGGAGAAATGCAAATCCCCCTGCAGCATCCGGGATACTTTATTTATCAAGATGATGCTGGATGGACAGATTATTCTTTCAGAAAAATAATGGATGAAACCCCGCGTATGACAGGCTGCGCGGGGCTTTTTGCACTTATCCGGGCTGTTTCGCAAAACTGCGAATAAAAAGGCTTGCAAAACACATAAAAAACGGATAAACTATAGACAGAACATTACAGGCAGGAGAATTTTTTAGATGAAAATACAGGAA
This sequence comes from Roseburia sp. CAG:303, assembly GCA_000437755.1. Lineage (GTDB taxonomy): Bacteria > Bacillota > Clostridia > Lachnospirales > Lachnospiraceae > CAG-303. The sequence goes on along the minus strand of FR900174.1, from coordinate 39,310 downwards.
GCGGTAAAAAACAGGATATTGTTGCTCGATGGTGCGTTTGGAACTTATTTTAAAAGCATGCATTATGATTTTGAAAATGCGGATTATCCGGAGAAAGCTACATTAGAACATGAAGACTGGATTGTCCGGATACATAAAGAATATATTATGGCAGGTGCTGATATTATAAGGACAAACACCTTTGGTATTAACCACGGGATCTGTCAGAGCCGGGAAGAAATGCGGATATTGATTGAGGCTGCGGTAGCAGCGGCGAAAAAGGCAGTCAGCGAATCAGGCAGGGAAGTGTATGTTGCGGGTTCGATCGGTCCGATAAAATATGCAAGTGAGAAAGAAGAAGAAGATGCTTATGAAGAGTATTGTTATCTGATCGACACCCTTTATGAAAATGGAATCAATATTTTTGTATTTGAGACTCTTTCTGATATTGATATGGCACAGAGACTGGCGGCATATGTACGCAATAATATTCCGGAGGCATTTATTACGGTACAGTTTGTATTTAATAAGATGGGTTATACAAAATATGGCTATAATCTCCAGAGACTTGTGGACAGACTTTCCGAGGATAACAATATAGATGTGTTCGGAATTAACTGCGGAATCGGTGCAGCACATATGTGTGAATTGCTGGAGAAAGTCAGATTCCGGAAAGAATGTAAGATCAGTGTTCTTCCGAATGCAGGATATCAGCAGGATCTTATCGGCAGAGATATGTATTTTCATAATGCGGGTTATTATATGGAATATATGAAGAAAATGCTGGAAATGGGTGTGAATATGATTGGCGGCTGCTGTGGTACGACACCGGAATATACAAAGAAGATGAGAACCTTGCTGGATGAACATCCGCAGGTGCAGGAAAAGAAGATGGCATCACAGGAAGAAAAGGAGCAGAGGATTACGGAAACAAATCCGTTTATGGAAAAATTAAACCGCGGAGAAAAAGTATATGTGGTTGAGCTGGATTCCCCGTTCGGAAAGAGTGCGGATAAATTCACGGAAGGAGCATTTCTGCTGAAGGAAAATCAGGTGGATATGGTTACGATATCGGATTCTCCGATGGCAAAGGCAAGGGCGGATGCGTTTGAGATGGCAATCTATGTGCAGAATAAGACCGGACTTACCATGATGCCGCATATTGCCTGCCGGGACAGAAATGCGATTGCCGTACATGCCGCATTCCTGGGTGCACATATCAATGATATCCGGAATCTGCTCATTATCACGGGAGATCCGGTCGGACGGGAGGACAGGAATGTTATATCACCGGTTTTTGATTTTAATTCCGTGAAAATGATGCAATATCTGAAAAATATGAATGAGGAAATTTTTCAGGATGAGCCGTTTTATTACGGCGGAGCATTGAATTATGCCGGGGCAAATGTGAATGCGATTTTGGCAAAGATGCAGCGAAAGATGGACGCAGGATGTTCTTATTTCCTGACGCAGCCGGTTTATTCAGATGAGGACATACAGAGAGTCCGGTATTTAAAAGAGATGACGGGTGCAAAAATTCTTTGCGGAATTATGCCGCTGGTCAGCCTGAAAAATGCAAAATTCATGCAGAATGAGATGCCGGGTATCCATGTGCCGGATGAAATCGTAAACCGCTATACCGCCGATATGAAGCGGGAGGAAGCAGAAAAGACAGCCGTGGATATCTGTATCGGGATTGGACAGAAGATGCAGGATTTTGCAGACGGCTACTATATCATGACACCATTCCACAGAGTTACCCTGGTCAATAAAATTATTCAGGGGCTTAGAAATACCGATGCGGAAAATGGTCAGGACTGATTGCCAAAAACAGGTGCGTATGATATGATAGAATTGTCAGATGATAATTCATAATTTGAAATGAGGTGTGTGAATGAAATTATTAATAAAATCAGGAAGAATCCTGGATCCTTCGGACGGAGTGGACGAAGTCAGGGACTTGCTCGTTTCGGACGGAGTGGTTGAAAAAAGCGGAAAAAATCTGGATGAAAAGGCGGATGAAGTTATCGATGCCTCCGGATGTTTCGTCATGCCGGGGCTGATTGACCTGCATGTCCATTTAAGAGATCCGGGACTGGAATATAAAGAAGACATAGAGAGCGGTTCGAAAGCAGCAGTGCGTGGCGGATACACGACCATCTGCCCAATGCCGAATACGAGACCGGTTACGGATTGTGCAGAGGTAGTGAATTATGTCCGTGAGAAAGCTGCAAAGGTCGGTCTGTTAAATGTGCTTCCGGTCGGGGCAGTAACAAAGGGACAGGCAGGAACTGAGGTAACAGATATTGCAGCGATGAAGCAGGCAGGCATCTGTGCCATCAGTGAGGACGGAAAGTCCGTCATGAATGCACAGGTATACCGCAAAGCCATGCGCCAGGCAGCGAAACTCGGTGTTCCGGTATTTGCACACTGTGAGGATATTACATTGGTCGAGGGTGGAACCATGAACGCAGGAAAGAAAAGTGCGGACATGGGACAGAAAGGTATCTCAAATTCCGTTGAGGATGTGATTACGGCGAGAGATATTCTTCTGGCAAAGGAGACCGGTGCCAGACTTCATCTGTGCCACTGCTCTACCGCAGACAGTGTGAGAATGGTACGGGAAGCCAAAGATGAAGGACTGAAAGTGACCGCGGAAGTATGCCCGCATCACTTTACCCTGTGTGAAGAAGACATTCCGGGGAATGATGCAAATTACAAGATGAATCCACCGGTAAGGAGCAGGGAAGATCTGGAAGCACTGCGTACGGGACTTCATGAGGATGTGTTTGATGTGATTTCTACTGATCATGCACCGCACAGCGCGGAAGAAAAAGCAGGCGGATTTGAGAAATCCCCATTTGGTATCGTGGGAAGCGAAACCGCTGTGGCACTGACCATTACAGAACTTGTGAATAAGGGCGTGATTACACCGATGCAGATGGCGGCGAAGATGAGCTGGAATCCGGCAAAGATTCTCGGTATCGACAAAGGCAGCTTAAAAGTTGGAAAAACCGCGGATATCACGATTATTGACCCGGAAGCAGAGTACACCATCGATGTGAATCAATTTGCTTCCAAAGGAAAAAATACCCCATTTCATGGATGGAAGGTAAAAGGAAAAGTAATGCGTACCATTGTAGCCGGAAAGACGGTGTACAATGCAGAAGATGAAAAATAAGAGAAAGGCAGAAAAGAATGATTAATAAATTAACAGAAAAGATTAAGAAACTGAATGCACCAGTTGTAGTAGGATTAGATCCGATGCTGAATTATGTACCGGAACATATCCAGAAGAAAGCATTTGACGAATTTGGAGAGACACTGGAAGGTGCGGCAGAAGCGATCTGGCAGTTTAACAAAGAAATTATCGATAAGACTTATGACCTGATTCCGGCAGTAAAACCGCAGATAGCCATGTATGAGCAGTTTGGTATTCCGGGACTTGCCGCATTTAAAAAGACCGTTGATTATGCAAAGTCAAAAGATATTGTTGTCATTGGTGATATTAAGAGAGGTGACATCGGTTCTACATCTGCAGCTTATGCCGTCGGACATGTCGGAAAAGTACAGGTGGGAAGCAAAACCTATGTTCCTTTCGATGAGGACTTTGTGACTGTAAATCCATACCTGGGAACAGATGGTGTAAAACCTTTCGTAGATGTATGCAAAGAAACCGGAAAGGGTATCTTCGTACTGGTAAAAACATCCAATCCGAGCAGTGGGGAATTCCAGGACAGACTGGTGGACGGCAGACCATTATATGAACTGGTCGGCGAGAAAGTGGCAGAATGGGGCGAAAGCCATATGGGTGATTCTTACAGCTACGTTGGTGCAGTTGTAGGTGCTACTTATCCGGAGATGGGTAAGGTATTGAGAAAAATTATGCCAAAGACTTATATTCTTGTTCCTGGATATGGTGCACAGGGTGGAAAGGCAGCAGACCTTGCCCCATACTTCAATGAGGACGGACTGGGTGCGATTGTAAATTCTTCCAGAGGAATTATTGCTGCATATAAGCAGGAGAAGTATGCGAAGTTCGGAGCAGAGAATTTTGCAGATGCTTCCAGACAGGCAGTCGTAGACATGATTGATGACATTACAGGTGCAGTTGGACTGAAATAAGCACGGAGGAGTGGCAGGATGAAACAGAAAGAAGATGCTGTTGTAATCAGCCAGGAGTGTATTGCTCCCGGTGTTTACAGCATGTGGATAAAGACAGATAAAATCGCAGAGGAAACGGTGGCAGGACAGTTTATTTCCGTATACTGTAAGGAAGGTTCGAGAATCCTTCCACGGCCGATTAGTATCTGCGAGGTAAAAAAAGAAGAAAAATCTTTAAGAATTGTATACCGGATTGCGGGAAAAGGAACAGAGGAATTTTCCACTTATACAGAGGGTACTTCCATATCCATTCTCGGACCGCTTGGAAACGGATTTTTCAAAAGAGAAAAGAGTGCCATGCTGATTGCGGGCGGAATCGGTGTGCCGCCTATGGTAGAACTGGCAAAGGAACTGAAAAAACAGGGAGTAACAGAGATTATCTCAGTTATCGGCTACCGCGACGGCAATTTATTCCTGAAAGAAGAACTGGAAAAGTACAGTCAGGTTTATGTGGCTACGGAAGATGGCAGTGCCGGTGTCAAAGGAAATGTCATGAATGCGATTCAGGCATACGGCCTGAAAGCCGATGTCATCTATTCCTGCGGACCAAAGCCGATGCTTCGTGCAGTAAAGGAATTTGGTCTGTCACATGAGATCGAGACACAGATTTCCCTGGAAGAAAAGATGGCATGTGGAATCGGAGCCTGCCTTGCATGTGTCTGCCAGAGCAAAGAGGTGGATGACCATTCCCAGGTACATAACAAACGTGTCTGCAAGGACGGACCGGTATTTGATGCAAGGGAGGTAGAACTTTAATGAATACAAAAGTGAATCTTGCCGGAGTAGAACTGAAGAATCCGGTCATGGAAGCCTCCGGAACATTCGGTTCCGGTATGGAATACAGTGAATTTGTCGATTTGAACCAGTTGGGTGCCGTGGTAACAAAAGGTGTCGCTAATGTGCCGTGGCCGGGAAATCCGACACCGCGCATTGCAGAAGTATACGGCGGTATGTTAAATGCCATCGGTCTGCAGAATCCGGGCATTGATGTATTCTGTAAAAGAGATATCCCGTTCCTGAAGCAGTATGATACAAAGATTATTGTCAATGTCTGTGGAAAGACAACGGAAGATTACATCGAAGTGGTCGAACGGCTGGGCGACGAACCAGTGGATATGCTTGAAATCAATATTTCCTGTCCGAATGTCAAAGAAGGCGGAATCGCTTTCGGACAGGATCCGAAGGCTGTGGAAGCAATCACAAAAGAAGTGAAAAAGCATGCAAAGCAGCCGGTTATCATGAAGTTAAGTCCAAACGTAACCGATATCACGGTGATGGCAAAAGCGGCAGAAGCCGGCGGTGCAGATGTTCTTTCTCTGATTAATACCATTACCGGTATGAAAATCGATATCGAGAGACAGACCTTTGCCATTGCAAACAAGACAGGCGGAATGTCCGGACCTGCAGTAAAACCGGTAGCCGTGCGCATGGTTTATCAGGTGGCAAATGCCGTAAAGATTCCGATTATCGGTATGGGCGGAATCACAACTGCAGAAGATGCGATGGAATTTATTCTTGCAGGTGCAACCGCAGTTTCCATCGGCACTGCAAACTTCAGCAATCCGATGGCGACCGTGGAATGTGTTCGTGGAATTGAGGCATATATGAAGCGTCATCAGGTAGAAGATATCAATGATTTGATTGGAATTGTAAAATAGTTAGTTTTTATGGGCAGCATCAGGTTCTTAACCGGGCTGCCCATAATATTTTGCACAGATTTTTAACCAGCCGTTTTTCTTCTTTGGTAAACTTATGATCTTCCAATGTAGCATAACTGATTTTCTGCAGAAATGCCCCTAATTCTTCCAGATCTGCTGTATTGTTTTTTCGTAGATAATGTTCTTTCAGAAAGGCGAGCTGTTCCCTGTGTGAATGACAGGAGGAAAAAGCCGGCTGTTTTTTTCTGATTTTATCACAGGTCAGACTGTAAATCCTGATGAGTTTACCGGGAGTTGTACAGTAAAAATATCTGAGATACCAAAGAACAAGGCTGAATATCAGGGCAGAATCAATGCACAGAAGCAAGCCGGGAAAGGTTGTTTCCACAGAGGAAATGCTGCCGTCCGTCTGTCTGCTGTCGGTCTTCGTATTACGGCTGATGGTAAAAAAGGACGGAGTCTGCTGCCCGAAAAGTCCTGCAAGGGAAGAGAGCAGGGAAGCAGAACTGGTTTCCTCCGAGCCGGCCGGTGTAAATTCTGCGATGCGCCAGCCGAAGTTTTCATCATAGTACTCAACCCATGCATGTGCCTGCGAATCGTTGATTTCACAGCGCAGAACACCGGATTCTTCCAGTTCGCGGTAACCTTTATGGTAATCATTCACATCTTTATTACGCAAGACTGTGCCGTCCTGCATTTCGGATGCCCCCAGTGCATAGCCTTCCACATAACGGGCGGGAATACCGAGGGAGCGAAGCATTAATACGGCAGAAGAAGCAAAATGTGCACAGTATCCCTTCTTTGATTTTGTCAGGAAATACGTTATAAAATCTTCTTTGGACGGAGTTTTTCCGGGCATCATGGTATAAGTATATTCTTCAGAAAACAGATTCTGTATTTTTGCAATAATCTCATCCGTAGTTCCGCTAATCTTCTTATCCTTACATAAGTTCTGAATTACTTCTGCATTGTCCTCCGGGAGAGAAAGATAGAACTTATGTTCGTTTTGCTGGAGAATACGATGTGAAACGGTCTGATGGTATGGGTATACCACATAATTGGCATAGGAATCCTCTGCAGTTGTATTTTCTTCGTCGGAATAGTAAGGCACATAGGAATACAATGGAGATGCCCCGACATTGCGGATTCGTATGAGTTCTTTTTCAGAAAAGGGAAGATTATTTTCAAAATCTTTTTTCAGGGAAAATACTTCACTGATCAGATCGTCATAGGGAACAAAGGTTTTAGAATCCTTAAAATCATCCGTACTTAGCCAGCGGTTATGATCGTAGGTGATTCCCACATATCCGCGCAGATAAAGTGTATCGGCATTAAATGGGGAGAATTCTGCAATCAGATCGGTCTCATAATCCGGCTGGATAGCATAGATCCCCCCAAGAACGCCGCCTGCCATGCCGCCCGCACCGATATAATTATTAAAGAAGCCGCTCAATCCAAACTGGAGAAGCGTGGCTGTTTTTTCATAGCCGGCAGTTTTAAAGTCCGGCTCCGTGTAATTTTTCTGGTAAAGTGAATCCGGAAAGATTAGGGAAAAAATAAGGACGAAAATACTAATCGTTCCCCAGAGTCCGCCGATAAAAGCGAGTTTTGTCTGTGGAGTAATTTTATTTTCCAGATTTTTCTTTCTTCGGTGCATCCACCGGAAAGCCAGAAGCAGAAGGTAACCGCAGATAAGAAGCGCACTCCAGAAGAATCCCGGCTCCTGATGTACATAAACCGGAATGGCAAAAACAGGAAACGTGTATACAACGGAAGAAATAACGCTTTTTTTCCGGCTGACGGCGGACGCAATGGGGATCAGAAGAAACATACCGATAAATATGGTAAATACTGTAACTGCATTCATGGTATCAGAAACCAGAAGCCGGTATTCCTGCCA
>FR900174.1:27080-31598 GCA_000437755.1 Roseburia sp. CAG:303 | reverse complement strand
AGAAGCCGGTATTCCTGCCCGCCCGTCGCTCCGACATAGGCGGAAAGAGCGGTAATGGTTTCGTTTAAAATATAGTAAAAGCCTGTATTAATATAATTTCCCAGGGAAGAAACACCCAGAAAATAGATGATAAAATAACAGACATAGCCCAGAAAACGCCGGAAACTGGAGCGAAGCATATTGATATGCAGAAAAACAGCAGCGAGAAAGAAACAGAAAATGACAACAATAAAATCGCAGCTGATGTCAAAAGCGGACAGAAAACCGCACAGACTTCCGGCGATAAGGAAAAGGGAAATTACCGCATCCGGAAGAACAGAGAAAAATTCAGTTTTCAATTTCGTTGTAAAATGTATGAAATGTTTCATAATTACCATCCTGATTGATTAAAATATCATGTTCCGTAAATGTTTCATGTTCAAAGTAAGCTGTCTCTGGCAGCGGAGTCTGGAGCAGCTCGCAGAAATACTGATCCAGTATCTCCTCATCCTCGATGGAATAGTTCTGTAAATCTGCCGGAAAGCTGTCCGGCAGACAGAAAACGGGGAAGTATTCCAGGTTAAGACAGTACAGGGCAAGGGAATATGCCCGGTCAAGAATCCGGTTTATCTTCTCAGTATCATTTGCGGACAGCTCAAGGTAAATACGGGGAGAGCTGCCGCTTTCCTGCTGATATTGCTTTACCATAAGGACAGAGGTTCTCGCACTGAGTTTCCAGTGAATCCGGTTCAGCGGATCTCCCGGCAGAAACTCACGGATGTGGGAATATTCATCCGAACCGGCAGTCTGGATGCATGACACACAGGCATGTTCGGTAAGCCGTCGCTCCTGGTCTGATAATCCGGCAGGAACGGGAAGAACGGTAGAAGCCGTCGTTATGGAAATGGTTTTCTTAAAATCTGCGATTCCAAAAAAATCAGAAACTGTCATGGAAAGGAGATTCAGAGTCACCGAACCGCAGGCATCCGTTGGAGCAGTGATTGTAAATCTGGAAAATCTGCCGGGAGAACAGATTCGGTTTCTGGTTTTGTCCGAAGTGTTAAGAAAAGTATTTTCAAAAAAGAAAAGGACAGTTACGATCAGCAGTGGAAAAACGGAGGAGTTCCGGATTTCGACCGTAAAATCACAGGGACTGCCGCGGGTTATCTGCCTGTCCGATGCACGGACGGATAATGCCGTATGCTTCAGCATATAGGCGGTCACGCACAGGGATACTGCAGGAATCAGAATCAGACAGATGAGGAGCACAAGCGTAAAATAACTGTGAAAATAGAAGATGGCAAAGAGATCTGCACAGACCAGAAGTAACAGCCGCAGGATGGAAAGTGGATGCAATTTTTCACATACAATCATGGTAACCTCCTGATTTTATCTGGCTGTCGTGGCTGGAAGGGCGACAGAATCAATCACACGCTCAAGTACCTGTTTCTGTGTCATGCCCTTTGCTTTTGCGGTATGGCTTAAGCGGATCCGGTGTCCGAATACATCAGGGAGAACTGTTATGATATCTTCCGGAATGACATAATCCCGCAGATTCAGAAATGCCATTGCCTTTGCCATGTTTAACAGGGAAAGGGATGCACGCGGGCTGGCACCGGATGCCAGATGGGAATCCGTTCTGGTATGCTCCGTAAGTGTTACGATATAATCATAAATGGAATCCGCCACATGAATATTCTGCACATCCCTGCGGATAGTAATCAGTTCTTCCGCAGTCAGAACCGGCGTAAGTCCGGTTAACTGTTCTCTGGTGCGATCCTTAAGAATGGTAATGGCATCCTGATGGGAAGGATAGCCGAGAGAGGTGCAGATCATGAAGCGATCCAGCTGTGATTCCGGAAGAAGCTGTGTGCCGGAAGAGCCGATCGGATTTTCGGTTGCAATGACAATGAATGGGGACGGGACAGGATGCGTGACGCCATCCACGGTAATGCGTGACGCCATCCACGGTAATGCTTCCCTCCTCCATGATTTCAAGGAGTGCGGACTGTGTTTTTGGGGAAGTACGGTTGATTTCATCCGCAAGGAGCAGGTTGGTCATGGCAGCCCCCGGACGATATTCAAACGAATCCGTCTTTGCATTGTACATGGAGAATCCGGTGATATCTGCCGGCAATACATCCGGGGTAAACTGAACCCGTTTGTAGTCAAGCCCCAGAACTTTAGACACAGCAACAGCCAGTGTTGTTTTTCCAACACCCGGAACATCTTCCAGCAGAATGTGTCCGCCTGCAAAAACAGCTGCAAAAACTTTCCGGATAATAGATTCTTTTCCTCGGATTACCTGATTCATGGTATTTTTCAGGAGAAATAACTGATCTTTCATTTTTCATTGCCTTTCCATTTTGATCTTAATATTTATAGTGTACCATATTACACAGGAAAATTATAGAAAAAAGTTGGAATATTTTTCAAAAGCGATTGAGATTTTAAGAAAATTATGTTACTATTAAAAAGTGTAAAACAGGTATTCTGGAAAAGTAAAAACGGGCAAAGGCCTTGAATATAGGAGGTTTCTAAAAATGGAACAGTATAAACAGGAATTTATTGATTTTATGGTGGAAAGCGATGTGCTGAAATTTGGTGATTTCACTTTAAAAAGCGGAAGAAAATCACCGTTTTTTATGAATGCAGGAGCATATGTGACAGGAACCCAGCTGATGCGGCTTGGTGAATATTATGCGAAGGCAATCCATGAAACTTATGGGGATGATTTCGATGTATTGTTTGGACCTGCCTATAAGGGAATTCCAATCAGTGTAGTGACCGCAGTTGCATATGCAAAATTATACGGAAAAGAAGTAAGGTACTGCTCAGATCGAAAAGAAGAGAAGGATCATGGTGCCGACAAGGGAGGATTCCTTGGAAGTAAATTAAAAGATGGAGACAGGGTTATCATGATAGAAGATGTAACCACATCCGGAAAATCCATGGAAGAAACTGTTCCAAAGGTAAGAAATGCAGCAGATGTAACGATTATCGGACTGATGGTTTCCTTAAACCGTATGGAAGTGGGACTTGGCGGAAAAGTCAGTGCATTGGATGAGATAAAAGAAAGATACGGATTTGAAACGAGTGCCATCGTATCCATGGCAGATGTTGTGGAACATCTTTATAACAGAGAATGTAACGGAAAAGTTGTTATTGATGGTGAATTAAAAAAAGCGATTGATGCATACTATGCACAGTACGGTGTAAAAACAGAATAATCAGATTCAGGAGGCGGAATTTTGGAAGAAAAGACATATAAATTATTAAAGAGTTCAGGAGCTGCCAATATTGCGATGGGAATTATAGCAGTGGTAGCTGGTTTGACAGTTGGAATTATCTCGATTGTAAATGGTGCAAAACTGATAAAAGGAAAAAAATATATTTCATTTTAAGACAAAAGAGGGCTGCTGCAGATGATGTGGCAGCTTTGCTGTTATGAAGTTTTAATATCAGTAATTAGTGGAGGAATGTAATGTTCAAAAGGAAACATTATAAATTTACGGACAAGAAATCATCCGGAAAAGGAATGATTTCTACGGCATTGTTTGTCTGCACGGCCGCAATGATTATTTATGGAATCTGGCTGTCATTCCAGGCGCATGGAATGGGAGGCACGATTATAGGTGCAATGGGAACTGGCGGTTTTGTGCTTTCTTTTATTGGACTTTTGCTGGGAGTTGGAAGTCTGAAGGATGAAAATGTGTTTCATACCTTTTCCTGGATTGGAGCGGTTGGAAATGCGATTTTATGGTTTGTGATTCTGGTATTTATTATGATTGGAATTTAGGAGAAAAGAGATGCAGAATAAAGACGAGAGATTAAAAAGGCAGATTGAATTTCTGCTGGAAACAGATAAGATGAAAACGGTTGGCAGACAGACGTATATTGCAAATGCAACAAGAAAAGAGAATGATGCGGAACATTCCTGGTCACTTGCACTGATGTGTATGTTGTTTTCTGAATATGCCAATGAAAAAATAGATGTGGGACATACCATGGAAATGGTTCTGGTACATGATCTGGTAGAGATAGATGCAGGCGATACTTATGCTTATGATTCGGACGGGAACCAGACAAAGAGGGAAAGGGAACTTGCAGCAGCAGACCGCATTTTCCATATCCTTCCGGATGAACAGGCAGAGCATATACAGAGTCTGTGGGATGAGTTTGAAGCCGGGGAAACTCCGGAAGCAAAATTCGCCAATACGCTGGACAAGGTACAGCCACTGCTGTTAAACCATACAACGGGCGGAATCTCATGGAAAGAACATGATGTCCGGGCGGAGCAGGTTATCAGCAGAAATGCAAAAACCCCGGAAGGCTCAAAAGTGTTATGGGATTATTGCATGGATCTTATAAAAGAAAACGTAGAAAAGGGAAATTTAAAATAAATGGAGGCATGGAAGGATGAATAAATTCGCTTATCTTGAGGAAAACATAGAAATAAGTGAACGTTTTGAACTGGTTTCAGACAGGGTAAAGGGAATCGTTTATGAGACAACAGTGGAACAGCCGTTTCGTGATTTC
>FR900174.1:5605-27073 GCA_000437755.1 Roseburia sp. CAG:303 | reverse complement strand
GTGGAACAGCCGTTTCGTGATTTCTTTATAAAAGAAGCGCAGTTTCTTCTGACAGTTTTTAATTTATACGAACAGGTACAATATGGGGATTACGATAAGTTTTCCTTAAAAGAACTGGAAGAAAAAAATGAAATACTGTATGGCGAACTAAAAGACCATTATGAGGAAAGTTATCTCAATCCTGCCTATGCACATAAGCTGCTTGGTGAGGAATGTGGAAAGGAATTATCCTGGCTTGCGGTAAAACTCAGAAATTCCATCGTTCCGGCAATGATTCAGCGGCTTTCGGATATTGTAATTTATGCGGAGCTGTTTGTTGAAATTTATAATATATTTGAAAATTCAGACAGCCGGAAGAAGGATATCCATTCTGCAATCTACTGGTTTGAGCATGATTATTCTGAAGTTTTTCTGGAACATTCACTCCGGGAAATGTTGGATGAGAACTGTTCCGTATATCTGGATATCGTGATGAATTCCGATTTGGATGATGACAGGTACCTGTACCGGTACGGCAGAAATATTACGGAAAATGAAAAGAAAACAAGAAGGCTGCTGCAGACTTTCTCAGAGGAAGAGATTGAAGCAATGTCGGCAACCTACACGGAAGGATACCGCAAAGGATTTGAACTGGCAGGAAAGGATCTGTCTAAAAAGGGAACGGTGGAAATCCGTTATGCAGTCGGTTTTGAACGTATGATAAGAGCTGCTGTCAGACAGTTTGAAAAGATGGGACTTCATGCGATTATCCGGACAAAGGGGGTAGAAACAACACCGGTAAACCGGCAGTATCTCTACGATCATCAGAATGATGAGGGACTGTTCCTGGATAAAAATATTGTTGGACGCAGGCTGGAAGTGACCAGAAATGTATTTGAAAAATACAAGGAGCAGGCGGCGAAGATGGCAGGCCCGGCAGTGTTGGAAATCTTCGGCGAGGATGGATTTACCCCGGTAAATAAACCGGAGAATATTACACTGACGGAGAAACAGCAGAAATTAAATGTTGAATATAACAATGAATATGTGCAAATTTATTATCAGTACATTCCGGGAGAGGAAAGAAGCTTTACCATTATTGCTTATCCGGTCGCAGAAATTGGCAGTGATTACGAACAGATATTCCGTGAAACGATGAGGATTAATAATCTGGATCCTGAGCTTTACGGAAAAATACAGGATAAGATTATTCAGGCACTGGATCAGGCGGAATACGTTATAGTCCGCGGCAAGGGAGAAAACTGTACGGATATGAAAGTGAATCTCCATGAACTGAAAGATCCGCAGAAACAGACAAATTTTGAAAACTGTCTTGCAGATGTGAATATTCCGTTAGGTGAGGTATTTACTTCGCCGGTGCTGACGGGAACGGAAGGAATCCTGAATGTCAGCCGTGTTTACCTGAATGGTTTGAAATATATAAATTTAAAAATCTGGTTTAAAGAAGGAAAGACTTATAAATTTACCTGCGATAATTTTGAAACTGAAGAAGAAAATCAGAAATTCATCCGGGAAAATCTTCTGTATTTCCATGAAAGCCTTCCGATTGGGGAATTTGCAATTGGTACAAATACGACGGCATATGTGATGGCGGATAAATATGATATTGTATACAAGATGCCAATTCTTATTGTAGAGAAGATGGGGCCTCATTTTGCGGTGGGTGATACCTGCTACAGCCATGAAGAAGAGGAAAAAACGTATAATCCGGATGGAAAAGAAATCATAGCAAAGGAAAATGAAATCAGTGCCTTGCGGAAAGAGGATATGCAGAAAGCATATTTTGGCTGTCATACAGATATTACGATTCCGTATGAAGAGATTGGAGAGATTACGGCAGTATGTGCAGATGGCAGAAGAATACCGGTAATTCAGGATGGAAGATTTGTGTTAGCCGGAACAGAGGAACTGAATAAACCTTTTGATGAAAAATAAGAAAATTATTGACTTGCAAATTGATATGAAGTACAATAAAGAATAGTATTTTTTGGTTGAAATACTGAAAAGAATGATAATATAAAAGGAGATAGAAGACATGGCTAAAGTTGGTATTGTAATGGGCAGTGATTCAGATCTTGAAATCATGGGCAAGGCAGCAGACGTGTTGGAAGAATTAGGCGTGGATTATGAAATGACGATCATTTCTGCACACAGAATGCCGGATATATTCTTTGACTATGCAAAGTCAGCAGAATCAAAGGGAATGAAGGTAATAATCGCAGGTGCAGGAGGAGCAGCACATCTGCCGGGTATGTGTGCAGCATTATTTCCAATGCCGGTAATCGGAGTACCGATTCATACGAAAGCACTCGGCGGAGTAGATTCCCTTTACTCCATCGTACAGATGCCGGGTGGAATTCCAGTGGCAACCGTAGCAATCAACGGTGGTCTGAATGCCGGATTACTGGCAGCAAAGATTCTTGCAACATCAGATCCGGAACTTTTGGGTAAATTAAAGGTTTATTCTGAAAATATGAAGGAAAAAGTTGTAGCCAAGAAAGAAAAACTTGAAGCCGTTGGTCATAAGAACTATTTAAACAAATAAATTATTGCTATAGCAAGAAGAGGAGTTTACATTATGGATTACAAAAAAGCTGGTGTGGATATTGAAGCAGGATATAAGTCAGTGGAACTGATGAAGGAACATGTTAGGAAAACCATGAGGGAAGAAGTTCTCGGAGGAATCGGAGGATTTTCCGGAGCATTTGATATCAGCAAGTTTAAAGACATGGAAGAACCGGTACTGTTATCAGGTACAGATGGAGTAGGAACAAAGTTAAAGCTTGCATTTTTGTTAAATAAGCATAATACAGTAGGTATCGACTGTGTGGCAATGTGTGTGAATGATGTGGCATGTGCCGGTGGTGAACCTCTCTTTTTCCTGGATTATATTGCCTGTGGCAAAAATGAGCCGGAAAAGATTGCAACTATCGTAAGCGGTGTGGCAGAAGGCTGCCTTCAGGCAGATGCAGCACTGGTTGGTGGTGAGACAGCAGAGATGCCAGGTTTCTATCCGGTGGACGAGTATGATATTGCCGGATTTGCAGTAGGTGTGGTTGATAAGAAAGATCTGATTACAGGTGCAGATATTAAGGCAGGGGACACTCTGATTGGAATCGCATCAAGCGGTGTACATAGCAATGGATTTTCACTGGTAAGAAATGTATTTAAGATGACAGAAGAGGCACTTAATACCTATTATGATTCACTGGGTTCAACACTGGGTGAAGCATTAATCGTTCCGACAAAGATTTATGTAAAAGCCATGAAAGCAGTTAAGAATGCAGGTGTTAAGGTAAAAGGATGCAGCCATATCACAGGCGGCGGATTTTATGAAAATATTCCAAGAATGTTACATGATGGCGTAAGAGCAGTGATTAAAAAAGACAGTTATGAAGTTCCTCCGATTTTCAAAATGCTTTCCGTTGATGGAGATATCGAGGAGCAGATGATGTATAATACCTTTAATATGGGAATCGGAATGGTTCTCGCTGTAGATCCGGCAGATGTGGACAAGACCATGGAAGCACTTCGCGAAGCAGGCGAGGAATGCTATGTAATTGGTTCTATTGAAGCAGGTGAAAAGGGAGTTACATTATGTTAAGAATTGGTGTAATGGTGTCCGGAGGCGGAACAAACCTCCAGGCAATTATTGATGCCGTAGCTCAGGGAAAGGTTACAAATACGGAGATTGCTGCAGTTATCAGTAATAATAAAAATGCATACGCACTTGAGAGAGCAAAAAAAGCCGGAATTGAGGCAGTATGTATTTCACCGAAGGATTTTGACAGCAGGGAAGAATTTAATGAGAAGCTGA
The DNA here is from genome assembly GCA_000437755.1 of Roseburia sp. CAG:303. Lineage (GTDB taxonomy): Bacteria > Bacillota > Clostridia > Lachnospirales > Lachnospiraceae > CAG-303. The sequence continues at coordinate 23,256 of FR900174.1, read as the reverse complement.
TAGAGAAAATAGACAGCCTGCAGCTGGACCTGATTGTTCTTGCAGGATGTCTGGTGGTATTACCGGAAAAATTAATTAAAAAATATCCGAATAAGATTATTAATATTCATCCATCCCTGATTCCGTCATTCTGTGGAACTGGCTATTATGGGCTGAAGGTCCATGAGAAAGCCCTGGAACGTGGGGTAAAGGTAACCGGAGCAACCTGCCATTTTGTGGATGCAGGAACGGATACCGGTCCGATTATTTTCCAGCAGCCGGTGGAAGTCATGGAAGATGATACTCCGGAAACATTGCAACGCAGGGTTATGGAACAGGCGGAATGGGTCATTCTGCCAAAGGCAATTCATGCGATTGCAACCGGAAGAGTTACAGTAGAAGGAAATAAAGTAAAAGTGAAACCGGAAGTCTGATGGATATAGCAGGCATACATATAGGAGGAACAGATGAAAGTTTTAATCGTAGGAAGCGGCGGACGTGAACATGCGATTGCATGGAAAATAGCACAGAGCAGTAAGGTGGATAAGATATATTGTGCACCTGGAAATGCAGGAATCAGCGGAATTGCAGAATGTGTAAACATCGGTGCGATGGAATTTGACAAACTGGTGGCATTTGCAAAGGAAAAGCAGATAGATTTAACTGTAATTGGCATGGATGATCCGTTGGTAGGCGGTATTGTGGATGCGTTCGAAGCAGAGGGATTACGTGTTTTCGGTCCGAGAAAGAATGCAGCGATTCTGGAGGGATCCAAGGCATTCTCCAAGGATTTGATGAAGAAATACCAGATTCCGACCGCAGCATATGAAACCTTTGAAACAGCAGAAGCTGCACTGGAATATCTGGAAACCGCAAAGTATCCAATCGTTTTAAAAGCGGATGGTCTGGCACTCGGAAAAGGTGTTCTGATCTGTAATACCAGAGATGAAGCAAAAGAAGGTGTAAAGACACTTATGCTTGACAAACAGTTTGGAACTGCGGGAGACAGAATTGTAGTAGAAGAATTTATGACGGGCAGGGAAGTTTCTGTATTATCCTATGTGGATGGAAAAACCATTAAGATTATGACTTCAGCCCAGGATCATAAGCGTGCCAAAGATGGTGATCAGGGATTGAATACAGGAGGAATGGGAACATTTTCCCCAAGTCCGTTCTACACGGAAGAAGTGGACAGATTCTGTAAGGAGCATATTTACCAGAAAACTGTGGATGCAATGGCAGCCGAAGGAAGAACATTCAAGGGAATCATTTTCTTCGGACTTATGCTGACAGAGGATGGACCAAAGGTTCTGGAATATAATGCAAGATTTGGAGATCCGGAAACACAGGTTGTTCTGCCAAGAATGAAGAATGACATCGTAGATGTGTTTGAGGCATGCATCGACGGAACACTGGATCAGATCGATTTGCAGTTTGAAGATAATGCCGCAGTATGTGTAGTACTTGCCTCCGATGGTTATCCGGAGCATTATGAAAAAGGATATAAAATTACAGGTTTTGAAAATTTTGACGGCAAGGATGGTTATTATGTATTCCATGCCGGAACCAGATTTGATGGTGAAGATATCGTGACAAACGGTGGACGTGTGCTTGGTGTCGTTGCGAAAGGCAGTGATTTGAAGGCTGCAAGGGCAAATGCCTATGAAGCGACAAAGTGGATTCAGTTTGACAATAAATATATGCGTAATGATATCGGAAAAGCAATTGATGAAGTATAAAACAGAGCGGGGCTGCTTATGGGCAGTCCTGTCATTGAAGTAAAGTGTGGAGATGGAATATGGTGTACACGGGAAAAAGGATTAAGGCCAATGTTATTTGTTATATTTTGATTATATCAATAATAGTTGGTCTTTTTGCATATTTTACTCAGAATCAGGTTTATGCCTATAATCAGAAAACTGGAATTGTAAAAGTAGATGATGCCCTGAATGTCAGAACCGGTCCCGGCACCGGATACAGTAAGCTGACCAGCAACGGTACAAATGTCAAACTGACGAATGGTACAAAGGTCACGATTCAGGATGAGGCATATGCAGCGGACGGAGCGAAATGGTATAAAATCAGTTTTTCATATAAGGGAAGTTCATTGTCCGGATATGCACACAGTAATTATATTTATGTCGAAGCAGGAATTGATTATACTCCGGATTCAGATTTTGAAAGCTATCTGACAAAACAGGGATTTCCGGAAAGCTATAAAGAGCCACTCCGAAAATTACATGCCAGCTATCCAAACTGGGTATTTCAGGCAGATCACCTCGATTATAACTGGGATGATGTGGTAAAGAATGAATCCGTTACCGGAAGAAGCCTGATTGCCATGAGCTCTATTTCTTCGTGGAAATCAACGGAGGAAGAAGCCTATAATGCAGCTACCGGAAAATGGTATGGATTTGATGGCGGAAGCTGGGCGGCTGCTTCAAAAGAACTGGTTGCATATGCACTGGATCCGAGAAATTTCCTGGATGAGAAATATATTTTCCAGTTTGAATTATTGTCATTCCAGTCCTCATATCAGACTGCAGCCGGCCTGAAAAGTATGCTGGAAGGAACTTTTATGACGAATACTTCGATTCCGAATGACAGCAGCGGAGGAACCATGGGCTATGTGGATGCCATTATGGAAGCAGCTGCAGCATCGGGTGTGAGTCCATACAGCCTTGCTTCCAGTATTATTCAGGAGCAGGGAAAATCGGGAACTTCAGGAAGTATATCAGGAAATGTGAGCGGCTATAAAGGTTATTACAATTATTATAACTGGGGTGCATATGCAGGAAGCGGAAGAACTGCCGTGGAAAATGGACTGCTCTATGCATCAAAGACGGACAGTACTTCACTCCGGCCATGGAACACCAGATATAAATCCTTAGTCGGCGGAGCAAAATTACTGGGAAAGAATTATATTAATATCGGTCAGGACACGATTTATTATAAGAAATTTGATTTTGTAGGAACACCATATACCCATCAGTATATGACACATATTATAGCGGCAAGAAATGAGGGATTGTCTGCGTCAAACGGATATTCGGATTCTATGAAGCGGAGCATACCGATTGTCTTTAAAATACCGGTATTTAAAAATATGCCGGAAACCGTGTGTGCAATTCCGACGGCAAATGGTAGTTCGAATACCTATCTGTCATCTCTGAAAGTTTCAGCGGGAAGTCTGACACCGTCCTTTAAGACTACCACACTGGTTTATGACGTGACGGTTGAAAATGCAGTGGCTTCGATTGACATTACAGCGATGGCAGCAGATGCATCGTCCGTAGTCACGGGAACCGGAAGTTATGGACTGAATGTCGGAAATAATGATATTGACATTCAGATAAAGGCAGAAAGCGGTGCAGTTAAGACGTATACGATTCATGTGAACCGCAAAGCTGCAGCGACCAGACCATCAGCGGATACAAATTACAGTCTGAAAGGTCTGTCAGCGGATGAAAAGAATGGTTATATGACAGGTATTGCAGAAAATATGACGGTGGATAATTTGAAAGCATCCATTTTTGTTACCAATGGGGATGTAAAGGTTCTTGACAGCAGTGGAAATGGGAAAACAGGTGTTATCGGGACAGGTGATATCATCCAAATTATAACCGGTAACGGCACTGTCTATAAACAGTTTACAGCACTGCAGTATGGTGATGTAAATGGAGATGGCTGCATTAATGTAAAAGATGCATTTCTGATTCGTAAGGATATACTCGGAGAAGCAAAATTATCCGGTATATACCGGATTGCAGCCGATGTAAGCCGGAATGGCGATGGAATTACCATAAAGGATGCCTATATTATAAAGCGTCATATTCTCGGCGAGAATAAGATACAGCAGAATTAGAACATGGAGGACGGATCTATGAAGAAAAAAGCCGGTATCAGCACAGTTATGATGATACTCTTTTTGGTGCTGATAATGAACAGAACAGTCTATGCGGCAGATTTTAATGCATCTGTGTCTTCGGCAAATGCTTCACAGGGGGAAAATGTATCGGTAACGGTTACATTTTCCTCCGGTGCAAATATCGGTGCATATGCGATGAAATTGACCTATGATGCGGGCATATTGGAATATGTATCGGGTGCAGATGGCGGCGGTGGCGGTTCTGTACAGTTTTATAATGATTATGTAAACAGTACATCGAAATCCTATGCGGTTTCATTTAAGGCAAAGACAGCGGGAACTTCCGCTCTGACACTTGAAACTATCAGTGTGCCATGTGATACGGATGCAAATGATATGACCGTAAAAGTCTCCGGCGGTTCCGTGACCGTTGCAGCACCTGCAAAGGCCTCCGGAAATAATAATCTGTCTGCTTTAAACGTTGCACTGGTGTATGAGGATGGAAAGACAGAAAGTGCGGCATTGTCACCGGAATTTTCGGCGGAAACAACATCGTATAAATTAAGTGCCGGAGCAAATGTAACCAGATTATCACTTGACGTTTCCGCAGCAGACGGAAAAGCGGTTGTTAATGTATCCGGAACGAGAATGGATCCCGGAAGTAACACCACAACCATTACGGTAACTGCAGAAAACGGTGATGTTAAGAAATATGTTATTTATACGGAAAAGGAAACGGCACAGGAAACCACGACGGAAAAAGCCACAGAAACTACGGCTGCACAGCAGGAAACCACGCAGCAGCAGGAAGAAACTACTATCCAGGAAGAAACCACGGAAACACAGGAAACACAGGAAAGCCAGGAAAATCAGCCTGGTTCACTGGATGTCATAATTGGTGGAGTGAACGGTTATATTTCGGATATTCCGGAAGATGTACAAATTCCGGAAGGCTATGAATCTTACACCTTTGCGTATAATGGAAACAACATTGCAGCAGCAAGAGGACTGTCAACAGACCTTGTACTGGTATATATCAGAGATGCACAGACAGAGGAAGGCAGATTCTATATTTATAATGAGGGAAACGGCAGTTTTACCCCATATGTCTGCATCACGGTTAGGCAGCATATGTATACCATATTTGACATACCGGAAAATGTAGAATTGCCATTTCAGGGCACAATAGGAAATGAATACCAGAAGCTGTTTATTGATATTGATGGAAATTCCGTGGAAGCATTAAAATATGATGCAGAAGATCTGTATCTGGTTTATGCCATGAACTGGGACGGAGCATATAATCTTTACTATTATGATGCAAAGGAAGGGAATTTTCTGCGCTATCAGTATACCGCAATGGAAAAGCAGGAACAGAACCGGGTTACTGTGGTTACAGAAGATTCGACACAGAAAAACAGTAAATCCCTCACGATGGCAAGAAACATTTTTGCAGTTCTGACCATTTGTTTTGCAATAATAGCGGTAATACTGGGTATTATGTTATATGGTAAGAAGCGGAAGGCAGAACCGCAGGTGTATGAGGAATATGACGCTTATGCAGAATATGAAGAAGATGTGAAACCTATGGATGAAAAACGTCTGGATAAAGAATTGGATAATATTCTGAAAAGAAAATAGAAATAACAGATTAAGACGGAAAGGAAACATAATAATATGCAGGATAAATTTACAAGGAGTGCAAGGCTGGCGATAGAGAAAGCAAAAGAATTCTCAAAAAGTCTTGGGCATGGTTATGTTGGAACGGAACATTTGTTATACGGACTTATGAAAACAAAAGGGAGTATGGCCGAAATTGTACTGAAGAACCATGGCATAACAGAAGAAAAACTGTATAAGACGATAGAAGTTTCTTTTGCAACCCATAGCATGGTTCTGGTAAAGGATGCACCGGAATTCTCAATAAGAGCAGTCAGGGTACTGGAAAACAGTGCAAAAGAAGCAAAGAAAACAGGAATGGATAAAATCGGAAGTGAGCATATCCTGATGGCCATTATGAAGGAAAGTGACAGTTCAGCCGTGAGAATGCTGACCATGATGGATGCAGGCATCCAGAAAATGTATGCCGAATTATTAAATGCAATGGGAATGGATCCGGCCTTTATCAAAGAAGAAATAGCGGGACTCAAAAATGGAAAGAAGCAGAGAGGAAATCAGGTATTGGATGCATATACAAGAGATCTGACGAAATTTGCTTCGGAAGGAAAACTTGATCCGGTATTCTGCAGGGATCATGAGATTGAGAGAGTCATTCAGATTCTGTCCAGAAGAATGAAGAATAATCCGTGTCTGATCGGAGAACCGGGAGTTGGTAAAACAGCGATTGTGGAAGGACTTGCAATCCGGATCGCAGAAAAAGATGTGCCGGAAAATATAGCAGACTTAAGAATACTTACACTTGATCTGTCAGGCATGGTGGCAGGATCTAAATACCGTGGTGAATTTGAAGAGAGAATTAAGCGGATTATCAGTGAAGTAAAGAAAGCAGGAAATATTCTGCTCTTTATTGATGAAATCCATACCATTATTGGTGCGGGCGGTGCAGAAGGTGCACTGGATGCGGCAAATATACTGAAGCCGTCGTTATCCCGCGGGGAACTCAGAATTATAGGTGCGACAACCATTGATGAGTATCGTAAGCATTTTGAGAAAGATGCGGCACTGGAGCGGAGATTCCAGCCGGTTGTGGTAGAAGAACCGGATGTTTTACAGGCAGAAGAGATTCTGATGGGATTAAAGGGACGATACGAAGCACACCATGGAATTGTGATTTCTGAGGAAGCGGTAAAAGCTGCGGTCCGTTTGTCACAGCGTTATATCAATGACAGAAATCTTCCGGATAAAGCGATCGATTTAATTGATGAAGCGGCATCAGCCAAAACACTGAATAATTTTATACGTCCGACGGAATTAAGAAATCTTCAGGAACAGGCAGAGGTGTGCAAAGAAGAACTGGAAGCACTTCTGATCAGGGAATCCTATGAAAAAGCTGTCCAGAAAAAGGCAGAATATGAGAAACTGGAGCAGGAACAGGAAAAACTCCGCAAAAAATGGAAAAATGCCCACAAAAACAAACGGCTGGTATTGAAGCAGGAAGATGTGGAACAGGTCGTATCAAACTGGACAAAGATACCGGTCAGCAAATTATCGGAAACAGAAGCTGGCAGACTGAAAAAACTGGATAAGATTCTCAAAGAACGCGTGGTAGGTCAGGAAGAAGCAGTACAGGCAGTGGCGAAGGCGGTAAAAAGAGGAAGAGTTGGATTGAAAGATCCGAAGAGGCCAATCGGCTCATTCCTGTTCTTAGGACCGACCGGTGTAGGAAAAACAGAATTATCCAAGGCACTTGCAGAGGCAGTTTTTGGGGATGAGAAAGCACTGATCCGTGTAGATATGACGGAATACATGGAGAAACACAGTGTATCCAAAATCATAGGTTCTCCTCCGGGATATGTGGGATTTGAAGAAGGCGGACAGCTTGCCGAGAAAGTAAGAAGAAATCCATATTCGGTAATTTTATTTGATGAAGTGGAAAAAGCACATCCGGATATTTTCAATGTGTTGTTACAGATGCTTGATGATGGACATATCACGGATTCAAAAGGCCGAAAAGTAGATTTTAAAAATACGATTATTATTATGACAAGTAATGCGGGTGCGGAGCAGATTATGCAGCCAAAACGCCTCGGGTTTGCCTCCAAAGAAGATGAAAAGGCAGATTACATGGCAATGAAAACATCTGTTATGGAAGTCGTAAAACGAATGTTCAAACCGGAATTTCTGAACCGTATTGATGAAACCATCGTATTCCATGCACTCACAAAAGATGACATGGCAGATATTATTGCGATTATGCTCAAAGAGATGACACAGAGAATCAAGGCACAGGCGGACATTGAACTGCATGTACAGCCAGCAGCAAAGAAATTAATTATCGAAAAGAGTTATGATAAGAAATATGGTGCAAGACCGCTCAGACGGGCATTGATTCAGATGGTGGAAGACAGGCTTGCACAGGAGATTCTGGATGGTAATGTGAAAGCGGGCGATAAGGTAAGTGTATCGGCAGTAAAAGATGAACTGAAATTCGTTGTCAAAAAATGATAAAAAAAATTGCTTTTTCTAAAAAAAACATAGCAATTTATATAAAAATATTATATAATCAATATAAGGCATTAGCCAGCGTGATTATAATGTACAGGAGGAAAAGAAAATGTCAGTTATTGATGAATTAATACGCAAAGAGGATAATGGAGCACTCAGCTTCGGAAATTATGAATTGGAGACCAAAACAAAATTATCAGATTTTGAGGTAAACGGAGATCTGTATAAAGTAAAAACATTTAAGGAAATTACAAAATTAGAAAAGAACGGAATGTTTGTTTATGAGTCAGTTCCTGGAACGGCAGTTCATAATTTTAAGGTAACAGAGAATACGGTTGCATTTTCCGTAGAAGGAAAAGAAGAACCGCAGATTACGGTAGAACTTGAACCGGAAACAGAATATACAATATTTCTGGATGGATTAAACGCAGGTACCATGAAGACTAATCTGGGTGGAAAGCTGGTATTAAGCGTTGAGATAAGCAATGGCGGCTCCGCAGAAGTAAAGATAGTAAAATGTTAGTTTTAGCCGGAGGAGATTATGGCAAAAAAAACAACTGCATTTTTTTGCAGTGAATGTGGTTATGAGTCAGCAAAGTGGCTTGGACAGTGTCCCAGCTGCCGGGAATGGAATACCTTTGTGGAAGAACCTGTAACAAAGACGGGCAGGGCAGTGCGTATCACGAATACAAAGAAGCCTTCCCTGCTGAAAGACATATCAACGAAAGAAGAAGCAAGGATGACCACCGGCTTCGGGGAACTCGACCGGGTACTGGGCGGAGGAATCGTCCGTGGTTCTCTTACCCTGATTGGCGGAGATCCAGGAATCGGTAAATCCACAATTCTTCTGCAGGTATGCAAAAATCTGTCGGATCAGGGCAGAAAGGTATTATACATTTCTGGCGAAGAATCTTTGAAGCAGATAAAGATCCGTGCGGACAGGATAGGTCAGTTCAATGATAATATCAGGCTATTCTGTGAAACCGATCTGGAACTTATTGAGCAGACACTCAGGGATGAGAAGCCGGACGTTGCAGTCATTGACTCTATCCAGACTATTTATAACAGTGATGTAAGCAGTGCTCCCGGAAGTGTCAGTCAGGTAAGGGAATCTACTAATATCCTGATGCAGACGGCAAAGACGGAGAATATATCCATCTTTGTGGTAGGTCATGTGACAAAAGAAGGTGTGGTGGCAGGTCCGAGAGTGTTGGAACATATGGTCGATACAGTATTGTACTTTGAAGGAGACAGGCATGCTTCCTACCGTATTTTGCGAGGTGTAAAAAACCGTTTTGGTTCTACGAATGAGATCGGTGTTTTTGAGATGTGCCAGAACGGACTGCAGGAAGTTAAGAACCCGTCAGAATATATGCTGAATGGCAGACCGGAGGATGCCTCCGGTTCTGTTGTCGCATGTACGATCGAGGGAACAAGACCGATTCTTGCAGAGATACAGGCACTGGTATGCAGGACGAACTTTGGTATGCCGAGAAGAACTGCAGCGGGAACGGATTACAACAGGGTGAATCTCTTAATGGCAGTTCTGGAGAAAAGACTGGGATTCCATATGGGAGAATTTGATGCCTATGTAAATGTCGCAGGAGGAATAAAGATTAACGAACCTGCACTGGACCTGGGTATCGTTATGGCGATTATTTCCAGTTACAGGGACCTTCCGATTGATGAAAAAACCATTGTGTTTGGAGAAGTTGGACTGTCAGGAGAAGTCAGGGCTGTAAATATGGCAGAACGCCGGGTTGCAGAAGCCGTAAAACTGGGATTTACCAGATGTATTATGCCGGCAGTTTCCGGAAAGGGACTTACGGACAGAAAGGGTATCGATGTCATAGGAGTAAAAAATATTCAGGACTTATTAAAATATTTATAAGACATATATGATGGAGGAAAAATTAATGTCAAAAGAATTAGCACAGGAAGTCTTAACAATAGTAAACGATTTGGATGCATCACAGCTTAAGCTGGAAAAAAATGCATTCGATGTAATTAATTCATCTGATACTTCGCTGAATCTTGTAAAAGATGGTATCGGTGCAGTAAATCATCTGGTAGGAAAGATTGATGAATTAAATGAAGCAGTAAAACTTTCACAGAAAAACATTGAACAGATGAAAGAAGTTTCCAACGTGATTGCCGGATTTGCAAAAGTAATTTCAGGCATTGCAAATAAAACCAATATACTGTCATTAAATGCATCGATTGAAGCTGCCAGGGCAGGGGAACACGGAAGAGGATTCTCTGTGGTAGCACAGGAAGTCCAGTCCCTTGCAAATCAGACAAAGAGTTCATCAGCAGAAATCAGTACAAAGATCAGTGAGGTGCAGACCTTTGTGGATGGCATGGTTCAGTATATGAATGATATTTTTGCATATGCAGAAGAACAGAATAAAATGGCAGAATCCATCGGGGAACTGCTGAACAAAGTGCTGGAAGCAGCATATACGGCAAACGATGTATCCAGAAATATGGAAAATGAAATTGCATACCAGAGAGATATCACGGACAAGGCAAGAACGACTCTGGATTCTTATCAGTAAGCAATGGTCAGTTATATTTTAAATACGGAAAAAGGAAGTCTGCAGCCTGATGCTCCGGGAAAAGATGAAACTTCAGAAAAAGAATATGCCAGGATTATCCTGATGAACCGGGAAGAATTCCGGTGTCTGGAAGGCGGTTATCCGTACAAGAAAAATCTGCTTCGAAGTCTGGAAGCGATCCGTTACTGTAAGGCAGAAACATTCCGGGACTGTATCCAGGGGATTATGAAGATTCCCAAATTAGGTGGGCGAAATCATAAAGTAACGGAATTTGGTTTCTATCTTCACAAAGACAGGCTTTATCTCATAGAAGAAGAGAACGAATTAAAGTCCGTAATAGAAAAAATCCGGCAGGATGTTTTTGAGGGATGTACCCTGCATGAAGTACTGCTTTTACTGTTTAATTTTCTGATCGATGAGGATATTCTGCATCTTCAGCGGATCGAAGAGCAGTTAGAACATATTGAAGATACGGTAATGAAAAAGATACCGGAGCATTTTAATGAGATGATCATGGGATATCGTAGACAGTTATCATCAAGTCTGGTATATTATGAACAGATAGCAAATATCGGGGAATGTATGCAGGTATATACTGGAAGGGAAAATATACCGGATGAACGACTGGAATGGGAGCGGTATGTCCAGCGTGCGGAACGGCTGCATAATTATGTGGAAACAATCCGTGAATATCTCAGACAGATAAGGGATTTGTATCAGACGCAGATAGATATACAGCAGAACCGTGTGATCAGTATTCTGACGATCGTTACTACGATATTCCTACCGCTTACTCTGATTACAGGGTGGTATGGAATGAATTTTCCAGACATGCCCGAATTTGGCTGGAAATATGCCTATCCTGCGGTGGCACTGGTATCCCTGTTCATTGTTCTGGCAGAGATCTTTTATTTTAAAAAGAAGCGGATGTTGTAAAAATATCCGTTTCTTATTTTTCTAAAAAAATTTGAAAAAATATGAAAATTAATGTTGACAAAACAGAAAAATGTGATATACTTATGAAGTCGCTTGAAGAGATGTAGAGCGATGAAGTAAATAGGGGAATCATCCAATGGCAGGATGACAGTCTCCAAAACTGTTCATGGGGGTTCGAATCCCTCTTCCCCTGCTAATAATGAGCTGGAATTGCTTTGAGCGTTCTGGCTCTTTTTGCATATAAAAATGAAATCATATCCAGATAAAGGAGAAAGATATGAAATTAAAAAAATTTCTGCATAACTTCACAGGGCATTTAAAAACAGTAAATGCACATAAAAAACTGGTCAGGCAGCATTGCTTCCGGCTCGGTCTGTATAAGCAGGGAATTTTGCATGATTTATCCAAATATTCCCCGACCGAATTCATCCCGGGGGTAAAATATTATCAGGGAAACCGAAGTCCGAATAATGCACAGCGGGAGGCAGAAGGCTGCTCTACAGCATGGCTGCATCACAAGGGCAGAAATAAGCATCATTATGAATACTGGATTGATTATACCAGTGATAAAAATACGGTCTTTGCAGGCATGAAAATGCCTGAGAAATATGTGGCGGAGATGTTTTGTGACAGGGTGGCCGCCAGTAAGACATATAACAAAGAGAAGTATACCGATGCAGATGCATTGAATTATTTTCTGAAAGGGAAATCGCATCTGATGCATCCGGAGACGGAAGAACTGCTTATGAAACTGCTGGTAATGCTGAAAGACGAAGGGGAAGATGTCGTATTTGAGTATATGAGAATGGAAGTGCTGGGAAAAAAGAAGAAAGATTAGAGGAAAAAAGATGGAAAAGAATATGCCGAAAGATCCGGTTATGTTATTAAGCTTTGTCAATACACAGTTGAGGGACCATTATCCTTCCCTGGATGAATTCGCTGCTGTATATCACTGTGAGCGTAAGGAAATAGAAGGGATACTTGGTACGATTGACTATGAATACGATGAAACATTGAATAAATTTGTATAGAACAATACAGGAGTGGTAAAGATATGCGTGAAATGGAATTTAAGATGGAACGGGAAGGTCTGGTCGAAGAGGGACAGGAAGTGGAGATTACTGAAGGAAAACTTCCGGGAAGTTATTATTATACACTTGAGCCTGCAGTTGCCATGTCAGCAAATTATCAGTTCCGTGAACGACTGAAAACAAGAAAGGGAATTGTAAAACAGGTACATCAGACCGAAAGAGGATTCTTTGTTACCGTACTGTTTGATGAATAATCAGGAAAAGAGGAATTGGGAATGAAGGCTTTTCGGGACAGAATGGTCAGGGGAATGATGGGAGTTCTGATCGGATTTGCAGTGATTTTTATTATATTTGTCTCTGCTTTCGAGATTGCCTGTTACAGTGATTATGGGTTCTATCAGAAAGAATACGAGAAATATGATGTAAACAATAAAACATCCATTGTCAATATGGATATGGATGAGCTTATGAAAGTAACGAAGGAAATGATGCAATATCTGTGCGGAAACCGTGAAGAACTGGTGATTTATGCACAGGTCGACGGAACGGAAAAAGAGATGTTCCATACCATAGAAAAAAGCCATATGGCAGATGTAAGGGATTTGTTTGTGGCAGCATTGCAGCAGAGATGGATCTGCGTGGGAATCATTGTGGTTTCCGTCCTTCTTCTATATGTAACATATGGATTCAGAAAAACTGTGGAAACGGTATGTCGGGGAGTCGAATGGACCATTCTCTGCCTTGCAGTTATTGTGACTGCTATAACAGTAGCAGCTTATATAGATTTTGACAGTGTTTTCTACCTGATGCACAGAATGCTGTTCAATAATAATAACTGGCTTTTGGATGAATCCACCAGCAGATTGATTAATATGCTACCGGAAGGTTTTTTCATTGATATGGGAATCCGGATTGCCATAATTTTTATTTTTATAAATTTTTTCATTTTGTCTTTGGCTTTTTGGATAAAACGTGGTATGATAAAGAGAAATAGAAAAAATATATCTGGAGGTACATATGAGCAAAGTTAAGCGTGTGTATGTAGAGAAACAGTCTGCATATGCGGTAAAGGCAAAAGAACTGAATGAAGAAATCAGGAGTTACTTAGGTATTAAGACCGTTACGAAGGTAAGAGTTCTGGTTCGCTATGATGTGGAAAACATCAGTGAGGATACTTATAAAAGGGCTCTTAAAACCGTGTTTGCGGAACTGCCGGTTGACATTGTTTATGAAGAGAAATTCCCTTATGAAGAAAATGACAGAATATTCAGTGTCGAATATCTGCCGGGACAGTTTGATCAGAGAGCGGATTCTGCAGTTCAGTGTGTAAAGTTTCTGAATGAAAATGAAGAACCGGTGATAAAGACAGCGATGACTTATGTAATTACAGGCGAACTGACACAGGAACAGTTTGAAAGCATCAAAGCTTTTACCATTAATCCTGTGGATTCAAGGGAGACCGGCTTAGAGAAACCGGAAACTCTTGTTACTGTTTTTGAAGAACCTGCAGATGTTAAGATTTTTGACGGATTTAAAGACATGGAAGAGAAAGAATTGAAAGAATTATACAAGTCTTTGAATCTTGCAATGACCTTCAAAGATTTCCTTCATATTCAGAATTATTTTAAGAAGGAAGAAAACAGGGATCCGTCCATGACAGAGATTCGTGTGCTGGATACCTACTGGTCAGATCACTGTCGTCATACGACATTCCAGACAGAGTTAAAGAATGTTTCTTTTGATGACGGATATTATAATAAACCGATTACAGATACTTATAAGGAGTATGTTGATACTCATAAGGAAATCTTTGCCGGAAGAGATGACAAATTTGTCTGCCTGATGGATCTGGCACTTATGGCGATGAGAAAATTAAAGAAAGAAGGAAAATTACAGGATCAGGAGGAGTCTGATGAAATCAATGCATGCTCCATTGTTGTTCCAGTGGAAGTAGACGGAAAGACAGAGGAATGGCTTGTCAACTTCAAAAATGAAACACATAACCATCCGACCGAAATCGAGCCGTTTGGTGGTGCTGCAACCTGTCTTGGCGGTGCAATCCGTGATCCGTTGTCAGGCCGTACCTATGTTTACCAGGCAATGCGTGTGACCGGTGCAGCAGATCCGACCGGATCCGTAAAAGATACACTGGAAGGAAAACTTCCGCAGAAGAAACTTGTAAGACAGGCTGCGAACGGCTACAGCTCCTATGGTAACCAGATTGGTCTTGCAACCGGATATGTAAAAGAAATCTATCATCCGGACTATGTAGCAAAGAGAATGGAAATCGGTGCCGTTATGGGTGCAGCACCAAGACGTGCGGTCATCCGTGAAACCTCTGATCCGGGAGATATCATCATCCTTCTGGGAGGCAGAACCGGACGTGACGGATGTGGCGGTGCAACCGGTTCTTCCAAAGTACATACTACAGAATCACTGGAAACCTGTGGTGCAGAAGTCCAGAAAGGAAATGCACCGACAGAGAGAAAGATTCAGAGATTATTCCGCAGGGAAGAAGTCAGCAGATTAATCAAGAAATGTAATGACTTTGGTGCAGGCGGTGTATCCGTGGCGATCGGTGAACTTGCAGACGGGCTTGACATTAATCTGGATAAAGTGCCGAAGAAATATGCCGGACTTGACGGGACAGAAATAGCCATATCCGAATCACAGGAAAGAATGGCGGTTGTCATTGCACCGAAGGATGTCGCAGAATTTATGAAATATGCAGCCGAAGAAAATCTGGAAGCAGTAGAAGTTGCAGTCGTAAAAGCAGATCCGAGACTAACCTTGAAATGGAGAGGAAAGACCATCGTAGACTTATCCAGAGCATTCCTTGATACCAATGGTGCACATCAGGAAACAAATGTAGAAGTAGAAATGCCGGAAAAAGAAACGAATTTCTTTGATCATAAATCTGTTACGGATGTAAAGGCAAAATGGCTGGAAACACTGGCCGATTTGAACGTATGCTCACAGAAAGGTCTGGTTGAGATGTTTGACGGATCGATCGGTGCAGGTTCTGTATTTATGCCTTACGGCGGAAAAACACAGACAACGGAAGTGCAGACAATGGTTGCAAAACTTCCGGTACTTACGGGCAAATGTGATACCGTTACCATGATGAGTTATGGATTTGATCCATATCTGTCAACCTGGAGTCCATATCACGGAGCAATCTATGCAGTTGTGGAATCCGTTGCAAAGATCGTTGCAACCGGCGGTGATTATAAGAAGATCCGTTTCACATTCCAGGAATACTTCCGTAGAATGTCAGAAGATCCGAAGAGATGGAGCCAGCCATTTGCAGCACTGCTCGGTGCATACGATGCACAGATTGGTTTCGGACTTCCTTCCATCGGAGGAAAGGACAGCATGTCGGGTACGTTTAATAACATCGATGTGCCTCCGACACTTGTATCTTTCGCTGTGGATATTGCAAAAGAAAAAGATATTATTTCACCGGAATTCAAGAAGGCTGGAGATAAGATTGTGAAATTCACCATCGAGAAGGATGAATTTGACAAGCCGGTCTATGAACAGGTAATGAAATTATATGATGCCATCCATACACTGATTCAGCATGGTGCGATTACGGCAGCATATGCCCTGGACGCAAAGGGTGTTGTGGCGGCCGTATCAAAGATGGCATTTGGAAACAGACTTGGCATCAATATTGATTCTTCTGTGAAAGCAGATGATTTATTTGCCGTTGAATTCGGTAACATCGTTGCAGAAGTTCCGCTGGAAAAATTAGATGAACTCGAACAGGTTATGAAAGAACAGTCCGGTAATTATGCAATCATTGGTACCGTGACAAACAGTTCCGAATTCACATATGGCGATGTAAAAATCAAATTCGACAAGGCGCTTGCCACATGGGAAGCACCACTGGAAAAGGTATTCCCGACACGTGCAGCGGACAATAAAGAAGTGCTGGATACACCAGTATACAATACGGGAGATATCTATGTATGCAGACATAAAGTAGCAAAGCCAACCGTATTTATTCCGGTATTCCCTGGTACAAACTGCGAATATGACAGTACAAAGGCATTTGAGCAGGCAGGTGCGGATGTTATCGTGAAGGTCTTCCGCAATCTGAATGCGGAAGATATCCGTGAATCTGTAAATGTATTTGAACAGGCAATCAGTCAGTCACAGATCATCATGTTCCCGGGCGGATTTTCCGCAGGTGATGAACCGGATGGTTCTGCGAAGTTCTTTGCAACAGCATTCCAGAATGAAAAGATTAAGGAAGCTGTCAATAAACTTCTGAATGAAAGAGACGGACTTGCATTGGGTATCTGTAACGGATTCCAGGCACTGATTAAATTAGGGCTTGTTCCAAACGGAGCAATCACAGGACAGGATGCACAGTCACCGACACTGACATTTAATACGATTAACCGTCATATTTCAAAGATGGTATATACAAAGGTTGTTTCCAACAAGTCCCCATGGCTTCAGGGTGCTGAACTGGGCAAAGTATATGTAAATCCGGCATCCCACGGAGAAGGACGTTTTGTTGCCAGTGAAGAGTGGATTAAGAAATTATTTGCAAATGGACAGGTAGCAACACAGTATGTGGATGAAGCAGGAAATCCTACCATGGATGAAGAATGGAATGTAAATGGTTCTTATGCAGCTATTGAAGGTATTACCAGTCCGGATGGAAGATGCTTTGGTAAGATGGCCCATATCGAGAGAAAGGGCGAAGCCGTAGCAATGAATATCTATGGCGAGCAGGATTTGAAAGTCTTTGAATCAGGCGTGAAATACTTTAAATAAGAGGATAAATTATGCCAGTTTTTGATTTTAGCAATACACCAAAAGAAAAAAATACAGCGGAATGCACCTATACGGTCTTCCGCTCCAATGAGAAAACAATGTCACCGGAGAAACCGGTGCTTGTTCTGGATAACAGTCAGAGAAAGTGGAATCATCATTCCATCGGAATGTTTACCAACCAGATAAAGCGCTCCGCTTTTGAATTCAAAGAGGAAGACGGAACAACCGTCAGTTCGGATATTCTGAAAGTGGATGCACGTTTTGTCAACCTGATCCGCTGGCTCGGGGAGAACCACATCAATGTGCGTTTATCCGGGGAAAACAGGGAAGATGGATATGCAGTCTGCCGGATTCGTGAGATTG
>FR900174.1:0-5589 GCA_000437755.1 Roseburia sp. CAG:303 | reverse complement strand
GAGATTGCCTTTGGCGGCGACACAAAATTATCAGCAGAAGATGGATTTTTGCAATTTATGATCGACAGACTTCTTGCAAGCGCTGCACCAGCGGAAGAGACGGCGGAAGACGAGCAGGAAGAATCCGGGGATGATATGAAACTTACCAGTATCCAGAGCATTACGGATTTTATGACCTGTGCGGGAAGAACACTTCCGGATAATATCAGACTCTGGGCAAGAAGAAATCTTGCAGTGGCAAGATCTAACGAGGTATCTCCGGAAGAAAGAAGACATGCTCAGAGAGCATTATCCATCATGATGAATATCCAGTGGAAGAATAATTATTTTGAAGCAATTGATCCGGATGAGGCAAGAAGAATTCTTGATGAAGAACTCTATGGAATGGAACGGGTAAAACAGAGAATTATCGAAACCATTATCCAGATCAACCGGACGCATACACTTCCGGCATACGGACTGCTTCTGGTAGGTCCGGCGGGTACGGGAAAGTCTCAGATCGCATATGCAGTTGCAAGAATTTTAAAACTGCCGTGGACAACACTCGATATGAGTTCCATCAACGATCCGGAACAGCTGACCGGAAGTTCCAGAATTTATGCAAATGCGAAACCAGGAATTATTTTAGAGGCATTTTCTGTTGCAGGAGAATCGAATCTGGTATTCATTATTAACGAGCTTGATAAGGCGGCATCCGGAAAAGGAAATGGAAATCCGGCGGATGTATTACTGACACTACTTGATAATCTTGGGTTCACGGATAATTATATAGAATGTATGGTGCCTACGGTCGGAGTTTATCCGATAGCAACGGCAAATGACAAGAGTCAGATCAGTGCACCGTTAATGTCTCGATTTGCAGTGATCGATATTCCGGATTACACACCAGAGGAGAAGAAGATCATCTTTTCCCGATTTGCACTTCCAAAGGTTTTAAACAGAATGGGACTTAGGGAAAATGAATGCATCGTAACGGAAGAAGCACTGGATGTTATTATACAGAAATATGCAGATACCACAGGGATTCGTGACCTGGAGCAGGCGGCAGAGCATATTGCTGCCAATGCACTGTACCAGATAGAGGTAAACCATGTAGAAGAGGTTGTCTTTGAACCGGATGTAGTAGATACCTTATTAGGGTAAATATTTAAAAAGTAAAGAAGAAAAACAAAGAGCTGTTGCAGAAGCAATAGCTCTTTGTTTTTGCCTGAAAATAGAAAGGAGCATCGCTCCATAACTAAAAATTAATTATTTTGCGATACTCTCTCTGTTTCGGATAAATAAAATCTAGAATCCGTTATTCATTATTTCTGAGGACCAGCTGAAACTAAAGCCTTGCCAGCATCATTTCCTTCGTATTTAGCGAAGTTCTTAACGAATCTGTCAGCTAAGTCAAGAGCCTTTGTTTCCCATTCAGAAGCATCAGCATATGTGTCACGAGGATCAAGGATCGCAGGATCAACACCCGGAAGTTCTGTAGGTACTTCAAAGTTGAAGTGAGGAATTGTCTTTGTAGGAGCATTCTTGATATCGCCATTTAAGATAGCATCGATGATACCACGGGTATCTTTAATGGAGATACGTTTGCCTGTACCATTCCATCCTGTGTTTACAAGGTAAGCCTTAGCACCGCTCTTTTCCATTTTCTTAACAAGTTCTTCTGCGTACTTTGTAGGGTGCAGTTCAAGGAATGCCTGTCCAAAGCAAGCTGAGAATGTAGGAGTAGGTTCTGTGATACCTCTTTCAGTTCCGGCAAGCTTTGCTGTAAATCCTGATAAGAAGTAGTACTGTGTCTGTTCCGGTGTAAGGATAGATACAGGAGGAAGTACTCCGAATGCATCTGCTGATAAGAAGATTACGTTCTTAGCTGCCGGTGCAGAAGAGATAGGACGAACGATATTTTCGATATGGTTGATTGGATAAGATACACGGGTATTTTCTGTTACGCTCTTATCTGCGAAATCAATCTTACCTTCAGCATCAAGTGTAACGTTCTCAAGGAGAGCATCACGTCTGATTGCATTATAGATATCTGGTTCTGAATCCTTATCAAGGTTGATAACCTTAGCGTAGCATCCACCTTCAAAGTTGAATACACCATTGTCATCCCAGCCGTGTTCGTCATCACCAATTAAGAGACGCTTAGGATCTGTGGAAAGTGTTGTCTTACCTGTTCCTGAAAGACCGAAGAAGATTGCTGTGTTTTCACCGTTCTTATCAGTGTTTGCAGAACAGTGCATGGAAGCAATACCCTTAAGAGGTAAGTAGTAGTTCATCATGGAGAACATACCCTTCTTCATTTCTCCGCCGTACCATGTGTTGATAATTACCTGTTCTTTGCTTGTAATGTTGAAAGCAACACATGTTTCAGAGTTAAGACCTAATTCTTTGTAGTTTTCAACTTTTGCTTTTGATGCGTTGTAAACAACGAAATCCGGCTCAAAGTTTTCAAGTTCTTCAGCAGTAGGCTTGATGAACATATTTGTTACGAAATGTGCCTGCCAAGCTACTTCTACGATGAAACGAATAGCCATACGGGTATCTTTGTTTGCACCACAGAAAGCATCTACTACGAAAAGTCTCTTGTTGGAAAGTTCTTTCTTTGCGATATCCTTAACAACATTCCATGCTTCTTCTGTCATTGGATGGTTGTCATTTTTGTATTCATCAGAAGTCCACCATACAGTGTCCTTTGAGTTCTCGTCCATAACAATGTACTTATCTTTTGGTGAACGGCCTGTGTAAACACCTGTCATTACGTTGACAGCACCAAGTTCGCTTTCCTGTCCTTTTTCATAGCCTTCGAGTTCTGGCTTTGTTTCTTCTTCAAATAATAATTCATAAGAAGGATTGTAAACAATGTCTGTAGATCCGGTAATACCGTACTTGCTTAAATCGATGTTTGCCATTTTAATAAACCTCTTTTCTTTATTATTATATCCGGAAAGAGCTGAGCAGATTCTGGATATTGTAATGAGATGGATTCCTCCAAATCTTTTATTAGTATACCTAATCAGTCGTGAAAAAGCAACCTTAAAATTGTTATTTTTTTAACTTTCGTCAAAAAAAATAAATAATAAAAGTATAATTTTTTTCTAAAGCAGGTGTACAAACATCTGGTGGATTCCCGTGTGCCGATCCAGTTCCGGATGGAAAGAAAAGGCGAGCTGTCTGCCGTATTGAACCCCGACAATTTTTTTATCCACGCGGGCAAGTACTTCCACGTCATCGGATGTACTTACGATATAAGGGGCGCGGATAAAAGTCATGGGAACTTCGCCGATATGTGCGACCTCTGCTGTCCTGTGGAAGCTGCCAAGCTGCCGGCCATAGGCATTCCGCTTTATTTTCATCGGAATTGTTCCAAAATAGACGGTGGGATCATTTTCAATCTCTGAGGCAAGCAGAATCGCACCGGCACAGGTTGCAAGAACCGGTATGCCGGAAGTAATCTGTTCTTTTAGAGGCTGAAACATATGCAGGTCATGCAGAAGTTTTCCCTGGACGGTGCTTTCACCGCCGGGAAGAATCAGGCCGTCACAGGATCTGTTCAGATCAGAAGCCTGCCGCAGTTCCACACAGGAGATACCAAACCTGCTTAACATTTTTTCATGCTCAATAAACGCCCCCTGCAGGGCAAGTACACCAACCTTCATTATTTACCTCTTTCTGCCATTAAAAGTGCAATTTCCTGCTCATTGATACCGACCATGGCCTCGCCCAGCCCAGAAGATAATTCAGCAATTAATTTTGCATCGGTATAATTGGTAACTGCCTGGACGATCGCAGCCGCACGTTTTGCAGGATTGCCGGATTTGAAAATGCCGGAGCCGACAAATACACCTTCTGCACCAAGCTGCATCATCAGTGCCGCATCAGCAGGAGTAGCCACACCGCCGGCAGCAAAATTTACGACCGGAAGTTTCTTGTTCTCATGCACATAGCAGACCAGATCATAAGGAACCTGAAGGTGTTTTGCTGCTTCAAATAATTCGTCCTCGCGCATAGAAACAATCTTTGCAATCTCAGAATTCATCCTGCGCATATGTCTGACCGCCTGGACGATATCGCCGGTTCCCGGTTCGCCTTTGGTACGGATCATGGAAGCCCCTTCATTAATTCTTCTTAATGCTTCCCCCAAATCCTTTGCACCGCATACAAATGGAACATCAAATTCTTTTTTATTAATATGGTATACATCATCGGCAGGGGAGAGGACTTCGCTTTCGTCAATGTAATCGATTTCAATTGCCTGAAGGATCTGTGCCTCTGCAAAGTGACCGATTCTGCATTTTGCCATAACAGGAATGGAAACAGCATTCTGGATGCCGCGGATCATTTTCGGATCACTCATGCGGGATACACCGCCTGCCGCACGGATGTCTGCGGGGATTCTCTCCAGTGCCATAACAGCACATGCACCGGCTTCTTCAGCAATCTTTGCCTGTTCCGGAGTGGTAACATCCATAATAACGCCGCCCTTTAACATCTGGGCAAGATTTTTATTTAATTCATATCTTTCATTTGTTTTCATTGTATTGATTCCTCCAAGTATAATTTTCGGGTTCATCCCGTTTCCGATTTCCCATTATAATCAAAAGTGGCATATTATAAATTACCAAAACAAAGTTATTTGATAAGGTCAGTTAAATGTCAGTTTCATGCCAGATGAAGGCAGAACAAAAAGATATAGGAAAAAACTATAATATTGTATGTAAAAAATATATTATACAGTCAGTTTCTTTTTAATTACAATATAACATATAAAAACGATAGGCTTAATGGAAAAATATCGAGGAGGCAATATAATGAGAGAGATTTTATGTTTTGGAGATTCAAATACTTATGGATATATTCCGGGTCATTATGAGAAAGCACCGGCACGCTACCCGTGGGGAATCCGCTGGACCAGTCTGTTAAATGAAAAACTGGGAAAAGAAGATTACCGGGTAATCGAGGAAGGATTGTGCGGAAGGACAACTGTGTTTGAAGATTCTTTCCGGGCATACAGAAATGGTTCGGAGATGCTGCCGGCCATTCTGGAAACACATCAGAATGTGGATCTGGTTATCCTGATGCTCGGAACGAATGACTGCAAAGCGGTATATGGCACGACTCCGGAGATTATCGGACGCGGCATCGAAAAATTAATCCGACAGCTCCGGGAATATGCACCGGAAAGCCAGTTATTACTTGTTTCTCCGATTCATCTGGGGGAAGATGTATGGAAAAGTGAGTATGATCCGGAATTTTCCATGGAATCCGTGGATATTTCCAAAGGTCTGGAAGCAGTATATCAGAGAATTGCAGATAAAGAAGGCATTCCATTTCTTGCGGCATCTTCAGTGGCACAGCCAAGTAAAACAGATGAAGAACATATGGACGAGGAAAATCATGCTTTATTTGCACAGGCAGTATATCAGAAAATAAGCCGGGAAATATTCCGATAGGAAATTTTTGAACTGTTTTCTTTTTTTACTTCAAAGGTACTTGACTTAGAGTGCGGTTGAACGTGTATAATAAAGATGAAATGAAAATTGCAAAACACTTAAATTTTTTTTGCAAGTGTATATGCAAATGAGACATTAC
>FR900173.1:218-878 GCA_000437755.1 Roseburia sp. CAG:303 | reverse complement strand
ATTGTAAATGTGTTGAATAAATTTCACAGTATTTGCAACGACCTGTCCGCAGGACTTCCGGCAGAAATCGAAGCACGTCAGAAGCAGTATGAATATTACAGGGATAAGCTGTTATCCTTTAAAGAATTACCAAAGTAAGGAGGCGAGGATGTGCCGTACTTTAATATTGTAGCAGAGACATCGGAGAATACTGTTGTCACAGAATATGAGCCAGTCAAGAAGCGTTCTGACAGTTACCAAAGCGAAGCAGCACTGGAACAGGAGTTTATCCGTCTGCTCTGTGAACAGGGATATGAATATCTGCCTATTCACACGGAGAAAGACCTGATTGCCAATCTCCGTAAGAAATTAGAGGAATTGAATAACTATCAGTTTTCAGACACAGAATGGGATGATTTTTTCAAAAATGCCGTTGCCAATCCAAATGAGCATATTGTGGAAAAGACTAGGAAGATACAGGAGGACAATTGAGCAAATCGTGGAAAAGACCCGAAAGATACAGGAGGACAATGTTCAAGTCCTGACTCGTGATGACGGTTCTTCCAAGAATATTACACTCATAGATAAAAAGAACATCCATAATAACAGGCTGCAGGTTATTAATCAGTATGTGATCAGCATGGAAAATGGTGCAAAGCATGACAACCGTTATGATGTTAC
>FR900173.1:0-139 GCA_000437755.1 Roseburia sp. CAG:303 | reverse complement strand
TGCCATCCGTGAGGCGTTCAATCAGATTAATCGTTACCAGCGGGATTCTTTCTGGGCAGGATGCGGACTGTACGAATACATTCAAATTTTTGTCATTTCCAATGGTACAAATACAAAGTATTATTCCAACAGTACCAGA
>FR900172.1 GCA_000437755.1 Roseburia sp. CAG:303 | reverse complement strand
ACAAATGAAGAAAAAATAAGCAGAATATAGGAAAGGGGCATAATGTACATGGGAAGAAAAGATATTGTTACAAAAGAATACATAAGAAGGCCGGAAATATTTGCCGATATTTTTAATTACCGTCTGTATGACGGAAAGGACAGAATTCAGCCGGAACAGCTGGCAGAAGAGAACATCACGGAAAATCTGGTTCTGGAAAGAGAAGAACATGGAAAACAAAAACGGATAAAACTGGAAGCAGTGGAAAAGTACCGTGATGTTAAGAAAGTATTCCGGGACGGAAGCTATCGCTGTCTGATACTTGGAGTAGAGGAACAGGACAGTGTGCATTATGCCATGCCGGTAAGGGAATTTGTCTATGATGCCATGGCATATGAACATCAAATAAGAGAAATCAGCAGAACCCACAGGAAAGAAAAAGATTATAAAGAACATGGAAAAGAAGAGTTTTTATCCGGATTCTACCGGGAAGACCGGATACTTCCGGTTATTACACTTGTATTGTATTTTGGGACTATACCGTGGGACGGACCGAGAAGTCTAAAAGAGATGATGAGATGGACTGGGGAAGAAGCAGAAAAATACATACAGGATTACCGGTTAAATCTGATTATCCCGGCAGAAATGGAAGATGAAGAGATTGAAAAATTACAGAGCAGTTTAAGGGAAGTATTTTATTTCCTGAAATATGCAGGAGACTGGAAGAAACTGGAGAAGATACTGACAGATGATGAACGGTTTCAAAGACTCGAAACAGAAGCAGCAACCGTAATCCGTGAGCTGACAAATACAGAAATAGAGATTAAGGAAGAACAGGAGGAACAGAATATGTGCAAGGCAATCGAACAGATGAAAGAAAATGAGAGAAAAATCGGCTTGAAAATTGGCTTAGAAGATGGAAAGCGAATCGGCCTGGAGGATGGAAAACGAATCGGCCTGGAGGATGGAAAACGGATCGGTCTGGAGGATGGAAAACGAATTGGTTTGGAGAATGGAAAGCGGATTGGCCGGGAACTTGGAGAAGCAGAGATAATTTTAAGAATGTATCAAAAGGGATATGGTTCGGATCAGATTGCTGAAATGACGGATATGGAAGAAGAAAGGGTGAAAGCGATTATCTGTATGAAACTGGAGATAAAATAAATGTGCTGCCTAATTTAACACTTCATTAGCTTTCAAATGATGATAAAGGTGTGTTTCTAGAAAAATAGTTGTTTACTATTTGTTCCCGACATCATAAATGCATCAGACAGGAATATCTTGTTCACGCAATGTTAATTCTTTGCTCAAGACAGAGAAATAGGAAAATGGCAATAATGCACAAAAAGTCAATAGAAATATTATATGAAATATACAAAGCAATGATAAAAACCTCTAATTGTGAACAAAGTCAATGATAAAATTCATAAAATCTTGAATAAAATGTTGACAAGTACTGGTGGCGGTGGTATATTTTAACTATTAATTTATGAATCTTGATGTATGAGCAGGAACATAAAGAAAACATTCAAGGAGGACATTTAAAATGAAGAAAAAATTTTTAGTTGCAGCTTGTGCAGCAACAATGGCAATGGGATGTGCTATGACAGCTAATGCAGCAGATACAGAATCAGGGTTGGTTGGTTATTATACGTTTGATGACACTTTAGCTAATCAGGCTAGTACAAATGGTGGAAGTGCAAAATTGCATGGAGGAGCTGGAGATACATGGAACTCAGATGCGACAGGAACAGAAAATTATACTGTTGGAAAAAACGGAAAAGCATATGAATTTTTGGGAGATGGTACAACCCGTGGCGAAGGTTTGGAATTAGATGTAAAATTAAGTAAAGCATTTACTATTTCTTTTTGGGTTAATGCTGACACTGTAAATTCTGCTACATCAATGGCATTTTCTCCCATATCATTAGAAGCGGGATTAAATATCGCTGATAACTGGTTTGGTAAAACATTTCCAACAGTACGTATATGGGGATTGACAACAAAAGATGCTTATTTAGACTATTGGATACCTAATGGTGAAGCGGATGCTTTGTGCGGAGCATGGCATTACATTACTGTGACATGTGATGAAAAAGGAAATACGAATTTATATTTTGATGCATTTAACGCAGCAGATACAAAGACGATACAGGTTGGTGCATTTGAAGGTAAAGATTTATTTTTAGGAATTAATTTTTGGGATAAGTCCTTCGATGGAAAAATGGATGATGTAGCAATTTATAATAGAGCCTTAACGCAGGAAGATGTAACAGCTTTATATCAAAATAGTGGACGTCCGGTTGTAGATTCCAATCAGGTTAACACAGATCCTTCAGTATATGTTCAGTACAAGAAACAGACAGATGGAAAATATACGGTAAGAGTAGTTGGTGAAGTTTCATTAGAAGGTACTTTTGCTGAATCAGTAAATAATACATATAATGGTGTTGGATTCCGTTGCGCAAAATCCGCATCAGCAGTAGCAAAAGCTGAGAGCTATGCAAGTACGGTAGTATTTAAATCACTGGTAGCAAATGGTGCAACTGTAACAGCAGCAGATGGAAAATACTTTGTAGTAACAGAGATTACAGACGTTGCTAAAGATGCAACAATTTATGCATCTCCTGTTTATGTAAAAGCTGATAAAACAGTTGGAACATTTACTAATAAAGAATACACAATTAAGATGGCAGATATCATTAAATAGTTAAAGGAGATTTGAATTATGGAAAAGAAAGCATATAGAACACCAGAGATCAGTGTTACAAAGTGGGAAGCAGCCGATATTATTACAACATCTGGTATTACAACAGCAGCAGCAGCACTTACAATCACAACACAGGATGATGGTATTAAATCAGTTAAATATGATGATTTAGCAGGTTAATAAAAATTAAGACAACCATTCGAAATTATATAAAATTTCGGATGGTTGTTATTTATAAAATAATGTATAAAGGAATTGAATGAATATGGAAGAGATGCAGAAACAACAGGACAGGAAAAAAAAGAACTTCATATTAACTAAATTAATTCCTTTTTTTGTGTTTTTAATATTAGCCGTTAGTCTTATATTGGCGGTAATATATGAAAAGACACATTTAAACAGGCTGAGTCAGAGGCTGACGGATGCAGGACAGAAAGAAATTATAATTGAACAAAAAATTTCAGCTTTACAGGAAGAAAAGGAACAGATTCAAAGACAATTTGTGATAGACAGTAATTTGAAAACAAATATAATTTTTTGTTTTAATGATTTTGAAAACAGTTCCTATCATTCAATTATTGAAAGTATGAAGAATTATGGAAGTCCGGGAGTGATTGTATTTCGGACTGATAATATGCCGGGAATGGATGGAAGTATTACAATAGAAGAATACAAAGAGTTGCTTGCAGATGGATGGGAAGGTGCTGTTGCAACAGAAGGGGGGAAAATATTGTATGAATATATGGCTGATCCGGTGTTGGATAAATGGAAAATATCGATGGATCAGATGAGAAATTATTTTCAAAATAATGGATTGGAGTTTCCACATATCTATATAGCTGCGGAAGGAGAGTTATTAAATTCTGTAGAAATTTATTTTCCACAATATGGAATTACAGGATATGCAGTAGTAGAGTATAATGTAAAAAAAGCCGCAAGAGAACTGGCGGATGATGCTGTGCTTGATATGGGAATGATAAAAGCAAAGTATATTTATAAAGATTTGGAAAGTGATTTGAAAGAGCTACAATATGAAGGTAAATCCATGGCAATGAGATTTCAGACTGTTGAAAGCAGCTCTCCGAGTAATATTTATAATACAAGTATTTATCGTTTAAATGCATATCTTGAAACAATTTCCAACAGCGAAAATGCACAGATAACAACATTCCAGGGATATAGGGATTATCAGGAAACATTTGAAAATGATAATGCGGAATTAATACAGCAATATAAAGCGAAATTAGAAAAAATCGAGAATGAGATGAAAAAACTTGAGCAGGAAAATGACAGAAATTATAAGAATGCACTCTCATACTATTAAAATATAAAAACCAGTAATAGATATTGCAATAAGATAGTGAGGACTAGATAAAATGAAGAAAAGTAGAAAATTAGAATTAATATTGGCAGTAGTTGTAGCTGTTATCATCATAGCCTGTGCGATTGTATATTTTAAAGGAAAGGGAAATAATAATACAGTTGAAAATACAACAACAGTGGAAACAACTACTGTACAGGAAACGACAAAAGAGAAGGGAATAGAGGTAGAGGAAGAATCACCAAAGGATGACGGATTTAGTGAATTAATTCCTATTGGGTAATTTATTATTTCGGAATACTTTCTAATTTATTATTTCGGAATACTTCCCCCGACACACAGCCGCCCCCATCCGATATAAGGATTTGGATATTCATTGAAGCCTGTCAGTGGTTTTGCCCCGCGCAGCAGATAGGCCTTC
>FR900171.1:20238-34920 GCA_000437755.1 Roseburia sp. CAG:303 | reverse complement strand
AAATTTAAGTGTTTTGCAATTACCTAAATAAATAGCATATTATTACAGGGAGGATAGAACTTCATATGAAAAGACCGTTACTGTTAACGGCCGCTGCATGGCTGCTGGGAGAGCTGAGTGCAGAAAATATGAAGTGCAGGATTGCCAGCATTATTATCTATGTAATTCTGGCGGGAATAACGGCTTCCAGAAGGGAATCTGAAAAGAAATCCGGACGGAAGCCGGTAGGTCTTATATGGCTGGGGGTATTGCTTCTTCTGTGGTTTTCTGGAAAATACCGGATGACAGGGGTAAATTCCCAATACAGAGGTTGCATGGATTTACCTGACGGACAGGAAGTATGTGCGGAAGGCAGGGTAAAAAAGATGGTAAAGACGGCATACGGGTATGCAGTTTTCCTTGAGAGAACGCAGCTGTCGGCAGAGGATAAAACGATGCCGGATTTGCAGGTAAAGGTTTTATTCACGGAAAATCCCGGCTTTAAAGTGGGAAATATCATCCGCACAGAAGGAAAGAAAGCAGAGTTTCGGGAAAGTCGGAATGAAGGCAATTATGACGAGAAAGAATACCTTCATGCGGATGGGATTGCATTGAAAATACAGGCGGAGCATTATGAAATCACGGATTGCGGATATAATGAAATCCGGGAATATCTTACCGGACTTACCGCCAGATTGTGCGATAATATTATGACTGTCTGTACGAAGAGGGAAGGCAGTGTCATAAAAGCAGTCGTATATGGGGATAAGGCAGATTTGGACGAAGAAGAAAAAGAACTCTATGTAAAAAACGGCATTGCCCATATCCTGACGGTTTCAGGACTGCATATGTCCGTTGCAGGCATGGGACTTTATCATGTGCTGCGGAAGCGTTTTTGTTTTCTGACTTCCGGTGTTGTTTCTGGAATCCTGATCTGGTTTTTCTGGATTATGACGGGCGGCGGAATATCTGTGACAAGGGCATTTCTCATGATGTTATTGAGAATGATTGCGGACGTTACGGGAAGGACATATGATTTGAAAAATGCACTTGGATTTTCTGTGCTGTTTATTCTTATGGAAAATCCGTATGCCGTTTTCGGGGCATCGTTTTTAATGTCATATTCAGCCATGCTTTCCGTACTTTTCTGTACGGAATTAAAGAAAGCCATTCAGACGAGAAGAAAATCAATCTGTTTTCTTTTTTCTGTCGCACAGGGCTTTTTCTTCTGGCTGCTGAATCTTCCGGTAACAGCATATTTTTATTATGAAGTGCCGGTTTATGCCGTGCTATTGAATTTTGTGGTGATACCTCTTTTAAGTATTTTGTTTCTGGCGGGAATGGCAGCTTCTATACTTACGGGATTATCCGTGTATGCAGGCAGGTTTGCGGCAGGAACAGCCGTATTGATTGTGCGCATTTACCATGCCCTTTGCAGCCTGACAGGAAAACTTCCCGGACAGAGTATTGTTACCGGACAGTTGCCTGGCAGTCGTATGCTGCTGTTTTATGGCATTGTCGTTATCTGCCTGCTGGTTTTTCAGCACAGAAAGCGGCGGAAAAAGGCGGGAGTGCTATTCCTGATTCTATGTTCGCTCTGTCTGCTTCTGCTTGTATTTTATCCTCAGAGATACCAGGGAATACAGATATCCATGGCAGATGTCGGGCAGGGAGACTGCACTCTTGTGCAAAACAGCAATGGGCATAATTATCTGATTGATGCGGGCAGTACATCCGTAAAACAGGTGGCGGAATACCGAATCCTTCCGTTTTTAAAATGCCAGGGAGTGGGTCGAATCGATGCCGTATTTCTGTCACATGGGGATGCAGATCATATCAATGGTGTGGAAGAAATGTTACAGAGTAATGATATTAATATTAAAACAATATATCTTCCGGATTGTGACGGGTATGAAGATGCCTGGAAGAATCTTCTGGAACTGGCGGAAGAAAGAAATATTGCGGTACGCAGACTTGGCTCGGATACGAGATATCAGGACGGGGATTTAACCTTTGAGATTATCAGTCCACAGAAAAAATCATACGATGATATCAATGATGCATCCATGGTCATGCGCATGGCTTATTTTGAATTTTCCATGTATTTTACGGGGGATATCAGCAGAGATACCGAACGGGAACTGGCAGACAGGATAGAAAAAACAGATGTACTGAAAGTGGCACATCATGGTTCAAAAACTGCTTCTTCAGAAGAATTTCTGAAAAAAGCACAGACCGGGCTGGCACTGATTTCCTGTGGGGAAAATAACAGATACGGCCATCCACATGAAGAAACCCTGCATAGACTGAAGGAAGCGGGGAATTCCTGCCTTATCACGGCAGAAACCGGAAGAATCCGGATTTGTGTTCCGGAAGAAGAAAAAGGAAGATTGTATACCATCAGTACATTCATCGGAGGAAAAACGGATGAGAAATATTAATCAGGATATAAAAGATCAGACATACAAACGTATTTATCTGCTTTACGGGGATGAGGCATATCTGCGCAGACAGTATAAGGACAGATTAAAACAGGGAATTTGCGGGGATGATACCATGAATTACTCGTATTTCGAGGGAAAATCCGCAAAGGCGGAAGAAATCATGGCAATGCTTGATACGATGCCGTTCTTTGCGGACAGACGGCTGGTTGTGATTGAAAATTCCGGTTTTTTTAAAAGTGCGAATGAAAAACTGCTGGAATATCTGCCGCAGATACCAGACACGGCGGTTGCCGTATTTGTAGAGGAAGAAATTGACAAACGCAGTAAAATGTTCAAAAAGGTAAAAGAGCTGGGCTATATCTGTGAACTGTCACAGCAGAAACCGGCAGTGCTTGAGAAATGGATTAACGGATTATTAAAAGCTGAGGGCAAGAAGATGAACGGACCGGCACTGGATTATTTTCTTGCGGTGTGCGGCAGCGATATGAACCATATCAGCAGTGAACTGGAAAAACTGATTTCCTATACCGGGGACAGGGAGATTATCACAATTGATGATATGAATGAAATCTGCTCAACAGTTACGGTTTCCAAAATATTTGACATGATTGATGCGATGGGCAATAAGAACAGGACAAAAACACTGTCGCTTTATTATGATATGATAGAAGTAAAAGAACCGCCCATGCGTATTCTGTATATGTTATCTAGGCAGTTCAATATCATGCTCGGGGCGGGGGAACTTGCTGCCGGCGGAATGAATGCCAAAGAGATTGCAGCAAAAATGGGACTTGCACCATTTGTTGTAAATAAAGCACTCGGACAGACCGGAAAATTTAAGAGTTCGGATCTGAAAAATGCATTAAGGGAATGTATCGGAGTGGAAGAGGAGGTGAAAAACGGAAGGATGGAAGATAAGATAGGAGTGGAAATGATACTGGTAAAATATGCTTCCTGAACGCAGGGAAGCAGAAAGGGATAAAAACGGCAAAGAAAAAGTCCCGGCAGATGCCGGGACAAAAAACGGATTTAAGCCATTTTGTTTACTGCAACAGCTAATCTTGAAACTTTTCTGGCAGCGTTGTTCTTGTGGTAAACACCCTTTGACTGTGCCTTTGAAATTTCAACTGTAGCTGCCTTTAATGCAGCAGCAGCAGCTTCTTTGTCATTGTTTGCAACAGCTGTTTCAACTTTCTTGATTGCTGTCTTAACTTTAGACTTAACAGCCTTGTTCTTTGCTGTTCTGATTGCTGTTACTTCGATTCTTTTCTTTGCTGACTTAATATTAGCCATTTTTATTCCTCCATTTACAAATCCACTGTTATATATGTAAGTCCGCTGAGAGAGATTGGACTCACAGTTACAACGTTTGCATATAAGAACAATGCGGACAATGCAAACCTAAGTTGTATTCTATCCGAAGATAGGAAATGTGTCAAGTACTTTTTGTATTTATTTCGCCGTATATGTCCGTCGTTTCAGAAAAAGTAATTGACATTGAATGATTTTATGCGTATACTTGTGATGTATGTCAAAAGATAGCGGCAATGAGTTGCCAGAAGTACTGGAGGTATATTGAGATGACGTTAAATAAGTTTGTAATTATTGGACAGTCAAACACCGGAAAATCCTGTTTGTTTGATGAGATTGTGGAAGATCGGCAATTAAGACCGATTGGCTTCCGTATGAAGGATTTTATGATTGAAAATGAATTCAGAGGATATTATATCCATAGCATACAGGATTTAGAAGATTATCATAACAATGTACCGGTACAGACTTCACTCAGAAAAGGAAAGCAGAGAATACAGCTAAAGGAAGTATATGATACGTTCGGTGTGCAGTGTTTAAAAAACGTTCTTCAGACGGACCAGGAAGAATATGACTGTATCGTACTGGATGAACTTGGACGTGGGGAAGATACTTCACCGGAATTTGCGAAATATATTAATAAGATTTTAGACAGCGATAATACAGTGTTTATTCTGATGAAAAACATTAATAATAAAGTTACTGCAGAGATAAAGAAACGCAGGGATGTTTTACTTTATGATCTTGATAATATGTCACAGGATGAAGTATTACGCAATATTGAAGAAAAATTGTAATATGTGAGGTAGAACATCTAATGGAAATAAGAGGGACAGGCAGTTATCTGCCCGGGAAAATAATTACAAATGATGATCTTTCGGAAGTAGTAGACACAAATGACGAATGGATCTCTTCCAGAACCGGAATATGCCAGAGACATATCAGCGAAGGAGAAACAACATCGGAGATGGCGGCAAAAGCCGCTGTTGTTGCACTCGAAGATGCAGAAGTTTCTCCGGAAGAGGTAGAACTGATTATTGTGGCAACCATGACGGGAGATGAGGCGATGCCGGGAACAGCATGCAAGGTCCAGAAAGAAATCGGGGCAGTGCATGCAGCCTGTTTTGACCTCAGTGCAGCTTGTACAGGCTTTGTGTTTGCATTAAATACGGCAAATGCATATCTGGCATCGGGAATGTACCGGAATGCACTTGTCATTGGAGCAGATATGGTATCCAAAGTCATTGACTGGACGGATCGTGCTACCTGCGTTTTATTTGGAGACGGAGCTGGTGCGGTTTTTGTCCGGGCAGATAATACAAAACGATATGTGGCGGTTACCGGATCAGACGGCCAGAAAGGCGATGTCCTGCAGGCAGGCAGAATACCGCTTAAGAATCTTCTGGTAAAGAATGATTTCACAGATACCGATTACTATATGAGCATGAATGGCCAGGAAGTTTTTAAATTTGCCGTTAAAACCGTTCCGGAAGCAATCCGGCAGGTGACGGAAAAAGCCGGTGTGGCACTTGATGAGATAGACTGCTTCTTATTACATCAGGCCAATGTCCGGATTATTGCATCCGTGGCAAAAAGACTTGGCATCCCGGAGGATAAAGTACCGGTTAACCTGAATCATTATGGAAATACATCGGCAGCAAGCATTGCAATTCTGCTTGATGAAGTCAGAAGAGAAAGAAGATTCTCTCCCGGAAGCAGATTGGTTCTGGCCGGATTTGGCGGTGGACTGACCTGGGGAGCTTCTTATATAGAATTGTAGTCAAATTAATGCAGAAAGGAAGATAAAAATGAATATTTGGCATGATATTAATCCTGACAGAATTTCCCCGACAGAATTTGTAGCTGTTGTGGAGATTCCAAAAGGAAGTAAAAAAAAGTATGAATTAGACAAGGAAACAGGATTGATTGTTCTGGATCGTATCCTGTATACATCAACACATTATCCGGCAAATTACGGTTTTATTCCGAGAACATACGGTGATGACAAAGATCCACTGGACGTTCTGGTACTCTGTTCAGAACCACTGGAACCGCTTACACTGGTAAAATGTTATCCGATTGGTGTTATGAAGATGCTGGATAATGGAATGGGAGATGAGAAGATTATTGCCATTCCGTATAATGATCCGATGTATAACAGCTATACAGATATCAAACAGCTTCCAACCCATGTCTTTGATGAGATTAAGCATTTCTTTGCGGTATACAAAGATTTGGAAGGAAAAGAAACCAAGGTTGACGAATTTGGCGGTCCTCAGGAAGCAACCCGGATTATTGAAAACTGTATCAGTAATTATAATTTAAAATTTGGTCAGAGATCACCATATTAAAAAGGTTTCATCTTGTATGCATCAGGATAGTTTTCAGGCTGCTTCATTCCAAAAAGTTCCTGAATAGATATTCTGATGTTTTGTTTTATTGCTTATATTACGGATAATTTAGGAGGATGTAATGTCATTAGAAATAAGAAAGCTTGTAAAAAAATATGGAGAAAAGACGGTTGTAAATGACTTAAGTTTTAAAATGTCAGAGCCGGGAGTCTATGCACTCCTGGGAACAAACGGTGCCGGGAAGACTACAACACTGAGAATTATGCTGGGAATGCTGGCATATGATTCCGGTGAAGTGTTATGGAACGGAAAGAAAATGAATCCTATGGAAGTAAATGTGGGATACCTGGCAGAAGAAAGAGGCCTGTATCCTAAGTATACATTGATGGATCAGCTTTTATACTTTGCAAAACTGAAAAATGTTCCGAAAGAAGAAGCGAAGAAAAGAATCCGTTACTGGGCGGAGAGACTGGAAGTGGAGGAATATATTTATCAGAATACGGAGAAGAAGAAAAAGCGGGAGAAAGAAAAGACCGCAGATCAGCTTTCCAAAGGAAACCAGCAGAAGATACAGCTGATGGCGGCTTTACTGTCAGAACCGGAACTGGTGGTATTAGATGAGCCGTTAAGCGGTCTGGATCCGGTAAATGCAGATTTATTCAAATCCATTATCAGGGAATTGATGGAAAAACAGGTGTATCTGATTATGTCCAGTCACCAGATGGAGACGATAGAGGAATTCTGCAGTGACATTACAATCTTAAACAGAGGAAATGCAGTTCTGCAGGGCAATCTGAATGAGATAAAAAAGAGCTACGGACGCATTAACATGATTGTAAAATGCGAGGGTGATATCGAAGGACTGATTCGTACGTTCGAACTGAATGTGCTGAAAAGAACACCGGATGGCTATCATTTGCGTGTTTCCGGTGAAGAACAGGCAATGGGCTTTCTTACAGCACTGGTAAAAGAAAAGATACCGGTGGTACGATTTGAACTGAGAGAGCCGTCCCTGCATGAAATTTTTGTAGAAAAGGTGGGGACAGCCAATGAATAAAAATATGTTTTCCGGCTGGAAAGATGTAATGGCATTTTCTTATGTACAGACTATGAAAAGCCGGGCAATGAAGATAACACTGGTCGTTTTGTGCCTGATCTGTATCTGCATATTTCCGGTATATTCCCTGATTAAGGAAAATACCTCCACAGAAAGCGAGACGAAGATTCAGAAAGTTTATCTGTATGGAAATGATGTGGAAATGATGAAAAAATTTTCAGGCGGATATAGCGGAATTTATCAGGACATCGAAACAGAGATTCTTGAGGAAACAGAGGCACAGGAGAAGAAAACCGCTTTGAAGGATTCGGAAAAAGCAGATTATATCCTGATCCACTGCATCTATGATGAAAATCCGGAATCCGTGGATTATGGACTGGAACTGAATCTTATCTATGGTCAGAAATCCGATATCACAGAAAAAGATGCGGATGCGTTTGCACAATATCTGAGTGAAAACAGCCAGGAATTTCTCTTCCGCGGCAGTTCTGTCGGGGAAACCGAAATAAAAAATCTATTAAAAGAAGAAAATTATTCCCTATATTCCGTGGATCGGGATGGGAATACCACAAAGTATGATGCCGCATTAAGCCAGACGGAATATACCGTTACGTATTTCTATCTTATGGTAATATTATTTGCTGTTATCCTGGCAGGTTCAAA
Organism: Roseburia sp. CAG:303; assembly: GCA_000437755.1. GTDB lineage: Bacteria > Bacillota > Clostridia > Lachnospirales > Lachnospiraceae > CAG-303. The sequence goes on along the minus strand of FR900171.1, from coordinate 27,115 downwards.
GGTAGCAGAACTGCTTGTGACAGAAAAGACTTCCAGAGTTATGGAATATCTGCTGACCAATATCAGACCTCTGGCACTTCTGGTAGGAAAGGTAATCAGTGCAACACTGGCTGTATTTACCATACTGGCAGCACTGGCTGTTTCCCTTGGAATCTCCCTGGGAATTAATACCGCAGTTTCCGGGCATGGTATGGATGCCACGTTTTCAGATGCTTTATCCGTGTTTGCAGGAGAACATCTTATTTTGGGAACGATTATTTCGGTTGTGGTTATTCTGACTGGATTTCTGTTTTACGGATTTATTGCAGGAATTGCGGGAGCAACGGTCAGCAAGGTGGAAGAACTGTCAGAGGGACTGAAACTGTTTTCTTTTGCTGTTATTATAGGAGCATATCTTGTTATTGCTTTTATGATGTTTGCAAATGTAGGAGAGACTTTTGGGACGTTTGATTATTTCATCTATTATTTTCCACTGTCTTCCATGTTTATTGTTCCTGTTTATCTTCTGATGGGGAAAATTTCACTGCAGACCGGTCTTATATCATTGCTGATTCTGGCTGCCAGTACGGTACTCATCTGGTTCTTTGCATCCAAAGTGTTTGAAACGGTACTGTATCATAATGGAAATACAGTGAAATTAAAAGAACTCATAGAGATATATAAATCAAAGAAAAAGAATGCACAGGAATCGGAGGTGCGGAATGAAAAATAAAGAAAAAGGCTCTTTTTTTGGATTTACATCGGTATTTTCTTTTACGGCAAAGCAGAACATGAAAGGAAAGGGCTTTGCACTTTCCAGTATCGGAATCGGAATACTGATATTTGCAATATGCCTGGCAATTCCTGTTATTATGGCATTTGTGCAGAAACCGGATGATGCGGAATCAGATGATTATGGAATCGAAGAGGATTTTTCGGAAAATGATCTGGATGCCATAGTCGTCCTGGACCATTATGGCATTGATAAAAATCTTCTTACGGATTTTTTGCAGCTGTGCGGATTTGAAAATACAGAAGTGGAATTCAGTGATCTGAATGTAGATGATGCATATGGAGATTTTGCAAAATATTGTACGGGACATTATGAAAATCCGATTGGAATGAGCATCGATGCGGATGAAGATAAGATTGAAATTTCATATTATATTTTTGAGGATACGGGTATCGGAAAAGATTTTGTACAGAATTTTGCCGAAGCATTTAAAAACTATTATGATACCAATAAATATATCGGGGCAGGCATGACGGAAACGGAGATACTTCTAGTTAATACCCCGGTGTGGACACAGGTAAACAGTACGGATAAAGACGAAAATGAGATGGGAGTTGTGATAGCCAGGGCAATCATACCGGCGATTTTTTCCCTGCTGCTGTTTATGATGATATGTGTTTACGGACAGTCCGTTACAAAGATGGTCATGTCTGAAAAAAGTTCAAAACTCGTGGAAGTACTGTTGACTTCCGTACAGCCGTATGCATTGATTGCAGGAAAAATCATGGCGGTTGCATCCATTGCCATTGTACAGCTGCTTGGCTGGCTGGTGCTTGGCTGTGCCGGATTCTTTGCAGGAAATGTGGCTGCAGAACATATCTATCCGGATTATCAGAACTATGTGTTCCTGATCACGGACATGATAAAAGAAAGCGGAACCGGATTTTCAGTACAGAGCATGATTCTTGCAGTGCTGATGACAATTCTCGGATTTTTCCTGTATTGCGTATGGGCAGGATTCATTGCATCCATGGTGGACCGGGTGGACGATGTGTCCACGGCAATGTCCCTGTTCCAGATACCGGCAATGGCTGGATTTATGATGTCCTACATCGGTTCTCTGTTAGAATCCGATTTGCTGGTTAAAATTTCAGAATACATACCGATCACCTCACCTTTTATCATGCCGGCGGATGTCCTGCTCGGAAAAGCTTCCTTTGCCGGCGGGCTCGTGTCATTTGTGCTGTTGGCAGTGTTTACCCTGGGAATGATCTTTGCAACGGGAAAAATATATAAAAATAAAATATTTTACAGAAAATAGATCAAGAGTATTGACTTTAAAGAATAATAGTGGGATACTTGTTCTAAGAATGAATGGAGGTGTTAATTATGGCAATTTATTATGGAATCAATTCAAGTTATGCGTCAACTTTGTTTTCATCATTGAATACATCAAATAATTCCTTTCGTAACTTGTCAGGACTGGTGCAGGACTATGCCAGCATTAAAAATGGTTCGTATGGAAAATTGCTTCGCAAGTATTATTCGTCAGACAGTACGACAGAAGATACTTCGTCAGCGAAAAAGGATAAATACACTACCACAACATCCAAAGACAGCACAAAGACACTGAAGGCTGTGGAACAGAACACGGAGGAACTGAAGTCATCTGCGGACAAGCTGATCAAGGCAGGCAGCGGATCTGTATTCCAGAAGACAACCGTGACGGATGAGAATGGAAAAGAAACCAGAACTTATGATAAAGATAAGATTTATAGTGCGGTAAAGGATTTTGTAAGCAATTATAACAAGGTTCTGGATACGACAGATGATGTAAGGACATCCTCGATTAAATCCAACCGGAATGCTATGATGAATATCACAAAGGCAAATGCTGACTTACTGTCCTCAGTTGGAATTACTGCCGATAAGGATGGCAGACTGAGCATGGATGAAACTAAGTTTAAATCTTCCGATATGTCAGCAGCAAAATCACTGTTCAATGGTACCGGTTCTTATGCATACCAAGTATCAGCAAAAGCATCCATGATTAATTATAATGCTGAGACAGAACAGAAGAAGGCAAATACATATACAAATAATGGAGCCTATTCTTATAATTATTCGGCAGGATCTCTGTACGATGATATGTTTTAGACGGGAAAAGACAGCTCTCTGACAATCAGAAAAAGATGGAATATATGAAGGATATAAAAAATTTATGATTTTTATATTGTATATATTCCATTTTTTGTGTATAATAAAAAAATAGAAAAAAGACATTTATATAGAATTTGTCTACAAACTAAATGGCAACCGATAGGTGCAGCTATAAAATGCTTGACAAACTGGTGTACATTTAATATACTTTGAATGTCAAACTTTTTGATCCAGAATATGTATTTTAAAGGAGAATATGTTATGTTAGAAAAGATGAAGGAAATCGTAGCAGAGCAGTTAAGCTGTGATGCTTCAGAAGTAGAATTATCAACAAATTTTAAAGATGATTTAGGAGCTGATTCATTAGATTTATTTGAATTGGTTATGGCACTTGAAGAAGAATATGATGTCGAGATTCCACAGGAAGATTTGGCTTCTATCAATACAGTGGAAGATGTTATTAACTACTTAAAAGACAAAGGCATTGAAGCATAGAGCAAACACAAAAAGGGCTGCTGCAGATTTATTTGCAGCAGCCAAATATATATATGGGAAACCTATTATTATGGAGGAATTATGAGTACAGCATTTATATTTCCAGGCCAGGGCGCACAGGTTGTCGGCATGGGAAAAGATTTTTATGAGAAATACGAAGAGAGCAGGGGAATTTTCGATAAAGCTTCTGAATTACTCGGTTTTGATATGAAGGAACTCTGCTTTGAAAATGAAAAGGATATTAATATTACAGAATATACACAGCCGGCATTGCTTACCGTTTCGGTAGCGATTCTCAGAGTTCTGGAGCAAAAAGGAATCAGACCGGATGTATGTGCAGGTTTAAGTCTTGGAGAATATTGTGCTATGGTAGCATCAGAGGTAATGAGCTTTGAAGATGCCGTAAAGACGGTGCGTCAGAGAGGCATTCTGATGCAGGAAGCAGTACCGCTCGGTGTCGGTGCCATGTGTGCAGTTCTCGGACTGGATGGAGAAACGGTAAACAAAGTATGCCAGGGCGTGGATGATGTGTATGTGGCCAATTATAACTGCCCGGGACAGATTGTCATTTCCGGAAAGGCAGAGGCAGTGGAACAGGCAGCAGGTCTGTTAAAAGAAGCCGGTGCAAAGCGGTGCATGATGTTAAATGTAAGCGGGCCATTCCATTCTCCATTGTTAAGAGAAGCAGGTGATAAGCTGGCAGAAGTATTAAAAGATGTAAAACTGAATGATGGATTTACGATTCCGTATGTTACCAATGTGACTGCAGAATATGTGAACACAACAGAAGAAATCCGTGAATTATTAAGAAAACAGGTATCTTCTTCCGTAATGTGGCAGCAGAGCGTGGAAAATATGATTGCGAAGGGCGTGGATACTTTCGTGGAAATCGGACCGGGAAAAACACTTGCAGGATTTATGAAGAGAATTAATAAAGAAGTCCGTATGGTAAATATCGGTTCTGTGGAAGACCTGGAAAAAGCAGTTGAACTGCTGATATAGAGAACATAATGGAGGAAAAGACGTGTTTGAAGGAAAAGTTGCATTGGTAACAGGTGCGGGAAAAGGAATTGGAAAAGAGATTGCATTGGAACTGGCACGTGGCGGAGCAAAGTGCGTGATTAATTATGCGAGTTCTGCAGCAGGTGCTGAGAGCGTGGCAGAGGAGATTCGTGCCATGGGTTCGGAAGCAATGACTTATAAATGTGATGTATCGGATGCCGATGCAGTACAGAAGATGATCACGGATGTCATGGAGCAGTACGGCAGAATCGATATTCTGGTAAATAATGCTGGAATTACAAAAGATGGACTGATGCTTAAGATGACGGAAGCAGATTTCATGGCGGTTCTGGATATCAATTTAAAAGGTGCATTTAACTGCATGAAAGCGGTTACGAAGCCGATGATGAAGCAGAGATACGGAAGAATTATTAATATTACAAGTATCGTTGGAATCATTGGAAATGCAGGGCAGGTAAATTATGCGGCATCCAAGGCAGGGCTGATTGGCATGACAAAATCGGCGGCAAGGGAACTGGCATCAAGAAATATTACGGTAAACGCAGTAGCACCTGGGTTCATAGAAACAGACATGACGGATGTACTGCCGGATTCCGTAAAAGAACAGCTTCTGGCACAGATACCGATGAAGAAACTGGGACAGACGGGCGATATCGCAAATGCGGTATGCTTCCTGGCAGATGAGAAAGCATCTTATATTACCGGACAGGTACTTCAGGTAAATGGCGGAATGGCAATGTAATACCAAGGGAAAGGAATAACAGATATGAGCAGAAGAGTAGTAGTGACCGGAATGGGTGCAGTTACACCGATCGGAATCGGCGTAGAAAATTTCTGGAACGGAATTAAAAATAACCAGGTGGGAATACAGATTATTGATCGTTTTGACCCGACGGAATTTAAAGCAAAAGTAGCCGCACAGGTAAATGATTTTAATCCGAAGGATTATATGGATCCGAAATCGGCAAAAAGAATGGATAAGTTCTGTCAGTATGCAGTAGCAGCGGCGAAGGAAGCAGTAGAAGATGCGAATCTCTGCATGGAAAATGAAGATCCGTATCTGGTAGGTGTTTCCATTGGTTCCGGAGTCGGAAGTCTGGAACAGGCAGAAGTGAATGCCATAAAATTAAAGGAAAAAGGACCGAGCAGAATAAATCCGCTTCTGGTTCCGGAACTGATTACGAATATGGCAGCAGGAAATGTATCCATTGCAATCGGTGCAAAGGGAAAATCCATTAATGTAGTAACGGCATGCGCAACCGGTTCCCATTCGATTGGTGAGGCATTCCGTTCCATCCAGTGCGGTGATGCAGATGTTATGATCGCAGGTGGAACGGAGAGCTGCATCACACCGCTTGGTGTAGGTGGATTTGCAGCACTTACCGCACTCAGTACATCAGAAGATCCGATGTGTGCGAGCAGACCGTTTGATAAGGACCGGGATGGATTTGTCATGGGTGAAGGTGCAGGGGTAGTCATTCTGGAAACCCTGGAACATGCACAGGCGAGAAATGCAAAGATTTATGCGGAAATCGTCGGTTATGGTGCAACATCCGATGCATATCATATTACATCACCGGCAGAGGACGGTGCAGGTGCGGCAAGAGCAATGACAAATGCCATGAAGGAAGCCGGAATTACACCGGCACAGGTGGATTATATCAACGCACATGGTACAAGTACACATCATAATGATCTGTTTGAAACCCGTGCAATCAAACTGGCGTTCGGGAAAGAGGCAGGAAATGTTAAAATCAGTTCTACAAAGTCCATGATCGGACATCTGCTCGGTGCAGCCGGTGCAGTAGAATTCATTACCTGTGTGAAGTCAATCAATGATGGATATGTTCATCCGAATGTCGGACTGAAAGAGACAGAAGAAGAACTGGATCTTAATTATGTGAAGGATCAGGGAATTTCCATGGATGTTACCTATGCCATGAGCAATTCACTGGGATTTGGCGGACATAATGCCTGTGTCATTGTAAAAAAATATGAGGATTAGAAGGGAAAAGATAAGCTATGACATTTGAAGAAGTAAAAGAATTAATTAAGGTAGTTTCCGAATCGAATGTTACGGATTTCACTTACAAATCCCAGACAGAAGGAAATGAATTCGTGATAAAGATGGGAAAGCAGGCGGGAAGAGTGGTGACAGAATCTTGTCAGGCAGAAACGGTACAGCCGGCAGCTGCCGTGATACAGAAAACACCAGACAGCCAGAGCGTCTATCAGGCAGTGCCGGAAGAAACACCGGACAGCAGTGCGTCTTGCAATGTTGTGAAATCTCCGTTGGTAGGAACTTTTTACAGCAGTGCCTCTCCGGATGCAGAACCATTTGTAAAGGTTGGGGACGTCGTAAAGAAAGGTCAGGTTCTGGGAATTATAGAAGCCATGAAATTGATGAACGATATCGAGAGTGATTTTGATGGTGAAATCACAGCGATTCTGGTAAACAACAAAGATATGGTAGAGTATGACCAGCCG
>FR900171.1:19960-20212 GCA_000437755.1 Roseburia sp. CAG:303 | reverse complement strand
ACCAGCCGTTATTCAAGATTAAGTAGGGAGGATTATTATGTTAGGAATCAAAGAAATACAGGAAATTCTGCCGCACAGACATCCGTTTCTGCTGGTAGATAAGATAGAAGAGCTTGTTCCGGGAGAACGTGCTGTCGGATATAAGGCAGTTACATATGATGAACAGTTTTTCCGCGGACATTTTCCGGGAGAACCGGTTATGCCAGGTGTGCTTATGATAGAAGCACTGGCACAGGTTGGTGCGGTAGCCAT
>FR900171.1:17201-19938 GCA_000437755.1 Roseburia sp. CAG:303 | reverse complement strand
AGCCATCCTCAGCATGGATGAGAACAAAGGAAAGACAGCTTATTTTGGTGCAATTAATTCCGCAAAATTCAAGAGAAAAGTAGTACCGGGTGATGTGCTGAAACTGGAATGTGAAATTATCAAACGAAAAGGCCCGATCGGTGTCGGTAAGGCAGTGGCATCTGTGGATGGAAAGCCGGCAGTTATTGCGGAGCTTACTTTTGCAGTGGGTGATCCTGAATAGGAACAGCCGCGGAAATGGAGAAAAAAATGATTCATAAGATTCTTGTCGCCAATAGAGGCGAAATTGCAGTGAGAATTATCCGGGCATGCCGGGAGATGGGAATCAAGACGGTAGCAGTGTACTCCACTGCAGATCGGGAAGCATTGCATACACAACTGGCGGATGAAGCGATCTGTATCGGACCGGCGGCATCTGCGGACAGTTATCTGAATATGGAACGGATTCTGTCAGCAACCATACTGACAAAGGCGGATGCGATTCATCCGGGATTCGGTTTCCTGTCTGAAAACAGTAAATTTGCGGATATGTGCGAAAAATGCAATATTATTTTTATCGGGCCGGGTGCAGATATCATAGAGAGAATGGGTAATAAATCCGAGGCGAGAAAAACCATGATGGAAGCAGGAGTTCCGGTAACACCCGGAACGAAAGAGCCTGTGTTTGAAGCTGAAAAAGCAATGGAACTGGCAGATAATATGGGATATCCCGTGATTATCAAAGCATCTTCAGGCGGCGGTGGAAAAGGAATGAGGGTTGCAGAAAGTCATGAAGATTTTCTGATTAATTTTGAAACAGCCCAGAGAGAATCTGTTGCAGCATTTGGAGATAATACGATGTATCTGGAAAAATATATCCAGAGTCCGCGCCATATTGAATTCCAGATTCTTGCAGATAAATATGGAAATGTTGTCCATCTGGGAGAACGTGACTGTTCCATCCAGAGAAACCATCAGAAAGTCATTGAAGAATCACCATCCATGGCGATTGATGACAAGCTGAGGAAAAAAATGGGTGATGTGGCTGTAAAAGCTGCAAAGGCTGCACATTATGAGAATGCAGGAACGATAGAATTTCTTCTTGATAAAAATGGTGAATTCTATTTTATGGAAATGAATACCAGAATCCAGGTAGAACATCCTGTAACCGAGATGGTAACAGGTCTTGATCTGGTAAAAGAGCAGATAAGAATTGCTTCGGGAGAGAAACTGTCCTGTCACCAGAAAGACATCAAGGTGCAGGGACATGCCATAGAATGTAGAATTAATGCGGAAGATCCTTCAAAGAAATTCCGTCCTTCGCCGGGAATGATAAAGAACATTCATTTTCCGGGAGGAAATGGTGTGAGGATTGATTCTTCCATTTATCAGGGATATACCATACCGCCAAATTATGATTCCATGATATGTAAAGTGATTGTGCATGATAAGGACAGAACATCTGCGATTAACAAAATGCAGTCTGTTCTTGGAGAGTTAGTGATAGAAGGTGTGAAAACAAACATTGATTTCCAGTTTGATATTATATCGAATGAAAGATTTCGGAAAGGTGAAATTAATACACACTTTATAAAAGATGTATATGGATTATAGAATCTTTAACAGGCGGGCGGAAGTATAGATTGCTTTCGCCTGTCTGACTATAACGGAGGAAAGTCAGAATGGCATTTACATTTAAAAAGACCAATTATATAGCGATCGGCAGAGAACTGGAAAAAGGTCAGGAGAAAGAGAAGGCAAATACGTCCGCCATTCCGGAAGGAATGTGGATGAAATGCGTAAACTGCGGAGAAACAGTTTACACGGAAGATGTTGAAAATAATAATCATATCTGTCCAAAGTGCGGATATAATTTTAGAATAGATGCGTACCACAGAATAGAGATGATTATCGATGAGGGTACATTTGAGGAGTGGGATCCGGATCTGAAAACGGATAATCCGCTGGATTTTGCCGGATATGAGGAGAAAATAGCGGCACTTCAGGAAAAAACCGGATTAAAAGAGGCAGTGTGTACGGGAACCGGAAAAATACACGGCCAGAAGGTAGCACTGGGAGTCTGCGATTCCAGATTTCTGATGGGAAGTATGGGAGAAGTGGTCGGCGAAAAGATTACAAGAATGTTTGAACGTGCTACAAACGAAAAACTTCCGGTTATCATTTTTGCATGTTCCGGTGGTGCAAGAATGCAGGAGGGAATTATTTCCCTGATGCAGATGGCAAAAACATCACAGGCGATAAAACGGCATAATGATGCAGGACAGCTGTATGTTTCCGTTCTTACGGATCCGACTACCGGAGGTGTAACGGCAAGTTTTGCCATGCTTGGAGATATTATTCTGGCGGAGCCGGGAGCATTGATTGGATTTGCCGGTCCGAGAGTCATTGAACAGACGATAGGACAGAAGCTGCCGGAAGGCTTCCAGAGATCGGAATTCCTGTTGAAGAAAGGATTTGTGGATGCCATTGTAAACCGGACGGATTTAAAAGATACCCTGAGCGAGATTATAAGAATGCATACACCGGGAGAAAACAGAATCAATACCTATGAATATTATCTGAAAAAGAATGCGGCAATCGAGAGAATACCATTGCGAAATAATGAAGATATGACCGCATGGGAAAAAGTCCAGCTGTCAAGAAGTATTACAAGACCGGCAGCACTCGATTATGTCAAATCCATATTCAAGGATTTTATTGAATTCCACGGAGACCGCTATTATGGAGATGATGGTGC
>FR900171.1:16583-17176 GCA_000437755.1 Roseburia sp. CAG:303 | reverse complement strand
GCGATCGTTGGAGGTATTGCGACGATTGGTGGAATGCCGGTAACAGTCATCGCACAACAGAAGGGCAAAAGTACGAAAGAAAATATCGTAAGAAACTTTGGCATGCCATCGCCAGAGGGATACCGCAAGGCATTAAGGCTGATGAAAGAAGCGGAGCGTTTTGGCAGGCCGGTCATCTGCTTTGTGGACACACCTGGTGCATTCTGTGGCATTGAAGCAGAGGAACGGGGACAGGGCGAAGCGATTGCAAGGAATCTGTATGAAATGTCGGGACTGAAAGTTCCGGTGCTTACGATCGTCATTGGAGAAGGCGGAAGCGGTGGTGCTTTGGCAATGGCGGTATCGAATGAAGTATATATGATGGAAAATGCAACCTATTCCATTCTTTCCCCAGAGGGTTTTGCGTCTATTTTGTGGAAGGACAGCAAGCGTGCGGGGGAGGCGTCTGAGGTAATGAAGATTACTGCAGGGGATTTGCTGAAACTGAAAGTAATTGAAAAGATTATACCGGAAGTAAAACCGGCAGGTGAGGAAAATGTGCAGGATATTGTACGCTATATGAGATGCTATATCAAAGAATTCCTTGCAAAATA
>FR900171.1:12540-16570 GCA_000437755.1 Roseburia sp. CAG:303 | reverse complement strand
AATTCCTTGCAAAATACAGGACAAAAGATACAGAATCCATAGTAAATGAAAGGTATGAGAGATTTCGTAATTTTTAATCAGAAAAAGACTTCACTATTTCTGAAATTATGATACAATATAATGGACAGCAGTATGATTATTTACAGCATGACAGGGAGGAAAATATGAGCTTTTTAAAAGATTTTAAGGAATTAAAAAAAGACATCTCCGGTGCGGCGGACAGGAGTGATGAGAAGCCGAAGAAAATGCAGGCTGATAATATTCCGGGAACAGCAGCCGCAGAGGATGAAACAGGGAAACAGGCAGGAAATACGCAGGTAGAAAATATGAGTGATGTAACAAAAGAAGCAATGAATCAGGAAGAAAGTGATGTCACTGTTATTGCAGCAGGTGCGGTAGTAAACGGTGATTTGGAGTCCACAGGTTCCATAGCCGTCTATGGTACGGTAAATGGAAGCATTAACTGTCAGAAAAAGCTGATTGCGGGTGGCAGTGTGGATGGAGATATTCATGCCGCAGAAATATTTATAAATAAAGCAAATGTGGATGGAAATGTAATAAGTGAGGGAAATCTTAAGATAGGAAGCGGTTCTGTCATCGTTGGCGATGTATATGGACAGACTGCTGTAATTGCAGGTGCGGTAAAAGGTGAAATCGATATTAAAGGCACAGTGATTATTGACAATACGGCAGTGATTCGTGGTAATATAAAATCGCGTTCTGTTCAGATTAACAATGGCGCAGTGATTGAAGGATATTGCACGCAGTGTTACCGGGATGTGGATGTAAATACCATATTTGATGAGACTTTTCCGGAAGAAGTAAAACCGCAGGCACAGCCGGAAACAGCAGTACAGCCACAGCCGGAAGCAGCGAATGAAGAAGTAGTCCCGGAGCAGGATGCAGAAGCAGCGGCAGCACAGGTCGAAGAACAGATGGAGGAAAGTGCAGATGAATAATGTAAAGAGAGTACTGTTAAAGTTAAGCGGGGAAGCACTGGCAGGCGATAAGAAAACAGGGTTTGATGAGGAAACTGTTGTCGGTGTTGCAAAGCAGATAAAAGTATTAACCGAACAGGGTTATGAGATTGGAATTATCATAGGCGGAGGTAATTTCTGGAGAGGAAGAACCAGTGAAAAGATTGACCGTACAAAGGCAGATTCCATAGGGATGCTTGCAACCGTAATGAATTGTCTGTATGTATCAGAGATCTTCCGGACAGAAGGAATGAAGACAGAGATTCTTACTCCGTTTACCTGTGGTGCATTTACAGAACTTTTCTCAAAGGATAAGGCTGTGGAAGCACTGACACAGGGAAAGGTGGTGTTCTTTGCCGGTGGAATTGGTCATCCGTATTTTTCAACGGATATGGGAACCGTATTATATGCGATTGAAATCGAAGCCGATATTATTTTATCAGCAAAATCCATCGATGGCGTGTATGACAGCGATCCAGCCGTGAATCCGGATGCAAAGAAATTTGATGAGATATCCATCAAAGATGTTGTAGATAAAAAACTGGGCGTTATTGACCTTGCTGCATCGGTATTATGCATGGAAAATAAGATGCCTATGCTTATGTTCGGCCTGAATGAAAAGGACAGCATTATTAATACCGTAAATGGTAAATTTACAGGAACAAAAATTACAGTTGATTAAGAAAGGAACAGATAAAAATGGATCAGAGATTGAATCAGTATGAAGAGAAGATGGAAAAATCCGTAGGAGCTTTGGAGAAAGATTTTGCAGCAATTCGTGCAGGACGTGCAAATCCACATATTCTTGATAAAATAAAAGTAGATTATTATGGAACACCGACACCACTTCAGCAGGTGGGTAATATTTCCGTACCGGAAGCAAGAATCCTCCAGATTCAGCCATGGGAGAGCAGCCTGATTAAAGAAATTGAAAAGGCGATTCTGAATTCTGATTTGGGAATTAATCCTACAAACGATGGAAAAGTAATCAGACTTGTATTTCCGGAACTTACTGAGGACAGAAGAAAAGAGCTGGCAAAAGACATTAAGAAAAAAGGCGAAAATGCAAAGGTTGCCATCCGAAACATCAGAAGAGAAGCAAATGATGCGTTCAAGAAGATGAATAAGGCAAGTGAGATTTCAGATGATGAAGTAGAGGCATTGGAACAGGATGTACAGAAGCTCACAGACAAATATGTAGCAAGCATTGAAAAAACAGTGGAAGATAAGACGAAGGAAATAATGACAGTGTAATTATTTTTGTGGGCTGGAAATGTAAGTATTTTCCAGTCCATTTTTGCTATTTTACCTGAAATGGATTTTAAGAACAGAATGGAGGACAATATGAATATTCCAAATCATGTGGCAATAATATTAGATGGAAATGGAAGATGGGCAAAGAAGAGAATGATGCCGAGACAGTACGGGCATGCAAAAGGAGCACAGGTGGTGGAGCAGATCTGTGAGGATGCATGGAACATGGGAATCCAATATCTTACTGTATATGCATTTTCAACAGAAAACTGGAATCGTCCGGATAGTGAAGTAAAGATACTGATGGATATTTTTTCTAAATATATGGTGGATAAATTACAGAAGGTCGGACAGAAAAACATGAAGATCCGCTTTATCGGAGAACGCAGCAGACTGGATAAGGCCATGATAGAAAAGATTGAGAATCTGGAAGAATCCACGAAAGATAATACCGGTCTGAATTTTACGGTAGCACTGAATTACGGAAGCCGTGACGAGATGGTAAGGGCTATGCGGAAAATGGCTGCAGAGATAAAAGAAGGAAAACTGGAACCGGAAGACATTACGGAAGAAAAATACAATACATATCTGGATACGGCAGAACTCCCGGATCCGGATCTGCTGATCCGTACCAGCGGGGAACAGAGATTGTCGAATTATCTGCTCTGGCAGCTTGCCTATACAGAATTCTATTTTACGGATGTAATGTGGCCGGATTTCAATAAGGAAGAACTGGCAAAGGCAGTAGAATGGTATGCGAACCGGGACAGAAGATATGGAAAGGTGAAGTAGGAGATATATTATGGATTTAAAAAAACTTATGACACAATCATTTTTAACGAGAACGATCAGCGGAATCGTGCTGGTTGTGCTGCTGATGATTACCGGACTGCTGGGCGGACCGGTATTGTACGCAGGTGTTTTAATCATCGCATTAATCGCGGTGTATGAGATGCTCGGTGTTATGCAGCTGAAAGACAGCCTGATAGCGAAATTTGCATATGTGGGAACCGTGCTGTATTATTTTATGATTTATAATACGGGTGCAGAATACCTGGATGTATTTATCATTGCGTATCTGATGGTAATTCTTGCAGTCTATGTGTTTACCTATCCGAAATATAAGACGGAGCAGGTGCTTCACACATTTTTTGCAGTGATTTATGCAGCAGTACTTATGTCATTTATTTATCTGGTCAGAAGCGGAGATGACGGAATATTCCTCATCTGGCTGATTTTCCTGTCATCCTGGGGATGTGATACCTGTGCGTATCTGACAGGGGTAACCTGTGGAAAGCATAAGATGGCACCGGTTTTAAGTCCGAAGAAATCCGTGGAAGGCGGAATCGGCGGAGTGATCGGGGCAGCACTGCTTGGTGCGCTGTATGGCTTCCTGGTAAGAAACCAGGTTGGCTTTGACCATCCAGCACTGGTTTGTGCAGTTGTATGCGGGGTTGGCGGACTGATTTCCATGGTTGGGGATCTGGCAGCTTCTGCCGTAAAGAGAAATTACGGAATCAAGGATTATGGAAAGCTGATTCCTGGTCATGGCGGTATTTTAGACAGATTTGACAGTGTATTATTTACGGCACCTGTCATCTATTATCTTACCACATTGTTTGTTTTATAAAGAGAGAAAGAAGAGGGAATATACATGAAGAAGATTGCAATATTGGGTTCTACCGGTTCGATCGGAACACAGACACTGGAGGTAGTGCGAAATAACCGGGAAGAATTAGAGGTTGTTTCCCTGGCAGCAGGAAGTAATGTGGAGATACTGGAAAAGCAGATCCGGGAAT
>FR900171.1:12257-12526 GCA_000437755.1 Roseburia sp. CAG:303 | reverse complement strand
CGGGAATTTCATCCGGAACTGGTATGTGTTTATAAGGAAGAAGCGGCAGCAGAATTAAAAAGCCGCATAAAGGATACGCAGACCAGGGTTGTTTCCAGTATGGACGGTTTGATCGAAGCAGCCGTTATCGAAGCAGCCGACATTGTAGTTACGGCATTTGTGGGAATGATAGGAATTGTTCCTACAATCGAGGCAATTAAGGCAGGGAAGGATATTGCACTGGCAAACAAGGAAACACTGGTAACAGCAGGACATATTATTATCCGGCT
>FR900171.1:0-12248 GCA_000437755.1 Roseburia sp. CAG:303 | reverse complement strand
ACATATTATTATCCGGCTTGCAGAGGAAATGAAAGTAAAGATTCTGCCGGTTGATAGTGAACACAGTGCGATCTTCCAGTGCCTCCACGGAGAATCCGTCAAAGAGGCGGAAAAGATTCTTCTGACGGCATCGGGTGGTCCGTTCCGCGGATGGAAAAAAGAGCAGATGAAGGATATTACCGTGGAACAGGCATTGAAGCATCCGAACTGGGCAATGGGTCAAAAGATAACGATAGATTCGGCAACCATGGTAAATAAAGGACTTGAAGTGATTGAGGCAAAGTGGCTGTTCGGAGTTGATTTTGATCAGGTACAG
The DNA here is from genome assembly GCA_000437755.1 of Roseburia sp. CAG:303. Taxonomy (GTDB): domain Bacteria; phylum Bacillota; class Clostridia; order Lachnospirales; family Lachnospiraceae; genus CAG-303. The sequence continues at coordinate 11,932 of FR900171.1, read as the reverse complement.
GTCGTAGTCCAGCCGCAAAGCCTGATTCATTCCATGGTCGAATTTAAAGATGGTGCTATTATGGCACAGCTTGGAACACCGGATATGAAGCTGCCAATCCAGTATGCCCTGTTCTATCCGGAACGGAAGTTTCTTCCGGGAAAAAGAGCGGATTTTTCCACCCTGACACATATCGATTTCCAGATACCGGATATGGAGAATTTCGAGGGGCTGGCACTGGCATATCAGGCTGGAAGAACCGGCGGAACCATGCCGACCGTATTCAATGCAGCCAATGAATATGCAGTGGCAAAATTCCTGAAGAAGGAAATCGGTTTTCTGGATATTACGGATTGCATCCGTTATGCCATGGAATCGCACAAGACCGTGCAGAATCCGGATGTGGCAAAAATCCTCGAAACCGAAAAAGAAGTATATGAATTATTAGGAGGCTATCGATGAGTATTGTAATAGCGGTTATTATTTTCAGCTTGCTGATTTTCATCCATGAACTGGGACATTTTCTTCTGGCTAAGAAAAATGGTATCCGCGTGGTGGAGTTTTCCATCGGAATGGGACCAAGACTGTTTTCTTTTGAAAAAGGGGACACCCGTTATTCACTGAAATTATTATTTTTTGGCGGTTCCTGCCAGATGCTGTCGGAAGACTTTTTTGAAGACGAGGAACTCGAAAAGGATAAAGAACACGCATTTGAAAATAAATCCGTATGGGCAAGGATTGCTGTCGTCGTGGCTGGCCCGCTGTTTAATTTTCTTCTGGCATGGGTGCTGGCGGTAATTGTCATGGGCGGTGTCGGATATGATGAGCCGTTCATTACCTATGTACAGGAAGGTTCAGCCGCAGAGAAGGCAGGATTGCAGCAGGAAGATATTATCCGGGAGCTGAATGGGGAAAAGATTACACTCAGCAGGGAAATCGATGTGGAATTATATGTCAATCCGGTTTCGGAGGACACGGTAGAACTGGTGTACGAAAGGAATGGCAAGAAGTATACGGCAGAGATAGAACCGGAATATGTTGAAAAATATGCGATCGGTATTACCTATTCCATACAGGAAGGGGACAGTGCCACAATCGCAGAAGTAGTCGAAGAGGGTCCGTTTGAGAAAGCCGGCGGTAAAAAAGGCGATATTATCCGGGCAGTAAACGGAACAGAGATTGACGGAGCGAAGGAATTAAAGGAATACTTTACGGAAAATCCGTTAAAAGACAAAGAGATAAAAGTTACCATAGAGCGCGACGGAGAAACGCAGGAACTGGCAATGACTCCGGTATTAAGCAGCAAGGGCTACAGCATGGGATTCAGCTATAACTCTGCACGTGTGGAGGCAAGTCCGTTAGAAACTCTCGAATACAGTTTTGCAGAAATCAAATATCAGATTACTTCCGTATTCAAGAGTCTTGGACTGTTATTTAAAGGAAAACTCGGGGTAAAAGATTTCTCCGGACCGGTAGGAATCGTGGATATCATTGGAACAACATACACTCAGGCAAAACCGATGGGAGCATGGATGACTTTCCTGAATGTGGCAAATATTACAATATTGTTAAGTGCAAACCTCGGTGTCATGAATCTGCTTCCGATCCCGGGAGTGGACGGGGGAAGACTGTTCTTCCTTCTGATCGAAGCCATTTTCCGCAAAAAAGTGCCAAAGAAGTTCGAGGGTGTACTGACAGCGGTTTGTATGCTGCTGTTAATGATTTTTGCAGTATTCATTATGTATCAGGATATTATGAAGCTGTTATAGGAGAGGAAAAAAGATGTACAGAGATAATACAAAGACCATAAAGATAGGAAACCGCTGTATCGGGGGAGGAAATCCCATTCTGATTCAGTCTATGACAAATACAAAAACTGAGGATATCGATGCAACTGTGGCACAGATTCTCAGACTGGAGGAGGCAGGCTGCGACATTATCCGCAGTACCGTGCCGACCCTGGAAGCGGCAAAAGCGATCGGTGAAATTAAAAAACAGATTCATATCCCGCTGGTGGCAGATATTCATTTCGACTATAAGCTTGCGATCGCTGCGATTGAGAACGGTGCGGATAAGATCCGTATTAATCCTGGCAATATAGGCGGTACGGAGAAAGTGAAGGCGGTTGTGGATGTGGCAAAAGAGAGAAATATTCCAATCCGTATAGGTGTCAATAGTGGCTCGCTCGAAAAGCCAATCCTGCAGAAATACGGTAAAGTAACGGCTGAGGGAATCGTGGAGAGTGCACTGGATAAAGTGCATATGATAGAAGAACTTGGATATGATAATCTGGTAATCAGCATCAAATCCTCGGATGTCATGATGTGCATCCGGGCACATGAACTCATGGCCGAACAGACAAAATATCCGCTCCATGTGGGAATCACGGAATCCGGTACGGTTTATTCCGGTAATATCAAGTCCGCAGTCGGACTCGGTGTAATTCTGTATCAGGGAATCGGTGATACCATCCGTGTGTCCCTGACCGGAGATCCGGTCGAAGAGATCCGGAGTGCGAAACTGATTCTGCAGACACTCGGATTAAGACAGAGCGGAATTAAGGTAGTGTCCTGTCCGACCTGCGGAAGAACCAATATCGATTTGATCGGACTTGCAAACCGGGTAGAACAGATGGTTACAAAATATGACGATCTGAATCTGACCGTGGCGGTCATGGGATGTGTGGTAAACGGACCAGGAGAAGCAAGGGAAGCGGACCTTGGGATTGCAGGCGGCAATGGAGAAGGACTTCTGATTAAGAAAGGAGAAATTGTCCGGAAAGTACCAGAAGAACAGCTTCTTTCCGCATTGGAAAAAGAACTCGCAGAATGGAAGTAAAATTATGGCAGAGAGTAAACGATTTTTTCAGGTGTTTCCTGAGTTAAAACTGGAAAATGATTTAACAGAGCTTCTGAGTCTTGTCCAGATTGACCGGATTGCGGCAAATCATAAGAAGGATGCGATCCGTGTCTATATGACGGGAACCAGGATTATTCCGAAAAAAAGCATTTATATGGTTCAGGATGAAATCGAAAAGCAGATGTTTGGAACGGGCAATATCCGTGTCCAGATTGTGGAGCATTATATTCTGTCCAGACAGTATACTCCACAGACACTCTGGGAAGAGTATCAGGAAAGTATTATGGAAGAATTGCGGGCGAAGAGTGTAGTTATGTATAATATGCTGCGAAGGGGAGAACTTATATTCGAGTCAGAGGATAAGGCGAAAATGCGTCTGGAAGATACCCAGTTAAACAGAACCAAATCCATGGAACTCTATCAGTATATCTCGGATGTCGTATCCGGCAGATGCGGGCTGGATCTGGATCTGGAACTGGAATATACAGAGCCGAAGGCGAGTAAGTACCGTAAGCAGATGGAACAGCAGGAAAAGAACGAGATTGCCGAGATTCTGGAACGGAATAAAGAACTGAAAAAGCAGCATATGCAGGAAAAACAGGAGCAGAAAGAAGAAAAGAAAGAAAAAGCAAAACCAGAGAAAAAAGAAGCGTCGCCGGCAGCAGAAAAGAAAGAGCCGGTCATGCAGCCGCAGCGGCAGGAAAGAAGAAGGGATTACTACCGGAAATCAGATAATCCGGATGTACTCTACGGACGCGAGTTTGATGGTGAATATACGAAAATCGAAGATATTTCGGAAGAGAGCGGAGAGGTCATCATCCACGGACAGATTATTTTCCGGGAAGCAAGAGAGATCCGGAACGAACGTACCATCATTACATTTGCCGTAACTGATTTTACCGATACGATTTCTTCCAAACTTTTTGTAAAGAATGAGAATCTTCCGGAAATGCTGGAAGTGATAAAAGAAGGCAGTTTTATCCGTTTAAAGGGAATGGCAATGTTAGACACTTACGACAAAGAAGTGGGAATTGCATCCGTGACCGGAATTATGAGGGGAACGGATTTCCGGGTAAAACGTATGGACAACAGTGTGGAGAAACGTGTGGAGCTGCACTGTCACACAAAGATGAGCGATATGGACGGTGTATCCGAAGCGAAAGACATTCTGGCGCAGGCCATTGCATGGGGACATCCGGCACTTGCCATCACGGATCACGGTAATGTGCAGGGATTTACCGAAGCATTGCATGGTCTGGATAAGATAAAGGCAAAGTATAAGGATAAGGGCGGCATGCCGGACTTTAAGGTAATCTATGGGGTTGAGGCATATCTGGTAGATGATTTGAAAAACATTGTGACCGATTCACAAAACCAGTCGCTCGATGACAGCTATGTGGTATTTGATATTGAAACCACAGGATTCAGTGCCACCTATGATAAAATCATCGAAATCGGTGCGGTAAAGGTGGAAAAAGGGCAGATTACGGATCGGTTCAGTGAATTTATCAATCCGAAGATCCCGATTCCGTTCCGGATCGAGCAGTTGACGGGAATCAATGATTCCATGGTGATGGATGCGGCAACGGTGGAAGAAATCCTGCCGCGTTTTCTGGAATTTTCCAGAGGCTGCGTAATGGTGGCACATAATGCGGACTTTGATATGAGTTTTATCTTTAAAAATTCCGCAGATCTGGGCTATGATCTGAAATGTACCATTGTAGATACCGTGGCACTGGCAAGAGTGCTGCTTCCGTCCTTAAACCGTTTTAAGCTGGATACGGTAGCCAAAGCACTGGGAGTATCGCTGGAGAATCATCACCGCGCCGTGGACGATGCGGAATGTACGGCACATATTTTTGTAAAATTTGTGGAAATGTTAAAAGAGAGGGAAATTAAGGGGCTGGATGAAGTCAATAAGATGGCGCAGTCAACCGAGGAATCCATCCGGAAGCTGCCATCCCACCATGCCATTATTCTGGCGAAAAATGAACTGGGAAGAAGGCATTTATACCGTCTGGTATCGGATTCCCATGTAAAATATTTCCACAGACAGCCGAGGATTCCAAAAAGTGAATATCTGAAATATAAAGAAGGACTGATTATTGGTTCTGCGTGTGAAGCGGGAGAATTGTATCAGGCGGTGTATGGCGGAAAAAGCATGGAAGAAATCGCCCGTCTGGTGAATTTCTATGATTATCTGGAAATCCAGCCAAATGGCAACAATCTGTTCATGGTGCGCAAGGGCGAAACAACTATGGAAAACCTGATTGAGATCAATAAAAAAATCGTGGAGCTGGGAAAGAAATTTAACAAACCCGTAGTTGCAACCTGTGACGTACATTTTCTGAATCCCGAGGATGAAGTGTACCGCAGGATTATCATGGCAGGAAAAGGATTTGATGATGCGGACGATCAGGCACCGCTGTTTTTACGGACAACGGAAGAAATGCTGGCAGAATTTTCCTATCTCGGTGCGGATACGGCACATCAGGTTGTCATCGAGAATACCAATAAAATCGCTGACATGATAGAACCGCTGTCGCCGGTGCATCCGGATAAAGCACCTCCGGTCATACCAAATTCTGACCAGATGTTAAGGGACATCTGCTATAATAAGGCACATTCCATGTATGGAGAAGAACTGCCGGAGATTGTAACGGAGCGTCTGGAGAGAGAACTGAATTCCATTATTTCTAATGGATTTGCCGTTATGTACATTATCGCACAGAAGCTTGTGTGGAAATCAAATGAGGACGGATATCTGGTCGGATCGCGTGGATCGGTCGGCTCTTCCTTTGTAGCCACCATGGCGGGAATCACGGAAGTAAATCCATTAAGTCCGCATTATTACTGCGAATCCTGTCATTACAGTGATTTTGATTCCGATGACGTAAAACAGTATGCAGGTGGTTCTGGATGTGATATGCCGGATAAAAACTGTCCGGTCTGCGGAAAACCACTTATCAAGGCCGGATTTGACATTCCGTTTGAAACCTTCCTGGGATTCAAGGGAAATAAAGAGCCGGATATCGACCTGAATTTCTCCGGAGAGTATCAGAGTAAGGCACATGAATATACCGAAGTTATCTTCGGAAAGGGTCAGACCTTTCGTGCGGGAACGATTGGTACACTGGCGGATAAGACGGCATATGGCTATGTCAAGAATTATTATGAGGAACGCGGCAAGCATAAAAGACCGTGTGAAATCAACCGTATTGTACAGGGCTGTGTCGGTGTAAGAAGAACCACGGGACAGCACCCGGGCGGAATCATCGTTCTTCCGTATGGGGAAGAGATTTACAAATTCACCCCGATCCAGCATCCTGCAAATGATATGACGGTCAAGACCATTACTACACATTTTGATTACCATTCCATTGACCATAACCTGTTAAAACTTGATATTCTGGGACACGATGATCCGACCATGATTCGTATGTTAGAGGATCTGACCGGACTGGATGCAACGACCATTCCACTCGACAGCAAAGAGGTTATGTCGCTGTTTAAGACAACGGAGGCATTAAAAATCAAGCCGGAGGATATCGGTGGATGTAAGCTGGGTGCATTGGGAATCCCGGAATTCGGTACGGATTTTGCCATGCAGATGTTAATCGACACGCAGCCGAAGAACTTTTCCGATCTTGTGCGTATCGCCGGCCTGTCACACGGAACGGATGTATGGCTTGGCAATGCACAGACACTCATTAAAGAGGGCAAGGCCACCATTTCAACGGCAATCTGTACGAGAGATGATATTATGACCTATCTGATCGGAAAGGGAATGGACAAGGAATTGTCCTTCACGATCATGGAGTCGGTACGAAAGGGAAAAGGCCTGAAGGATGAATGGGTGGATGCCATGACGGCGGCAGGTGTGCCGGACTGGTATATCTGGTCCTGTAGGAAGATTAAATATATGTTCCCGAAAGCCCATGCGGCGGCATATGTCATGATGGCATGGCGTATTGCGTACTACAAGGTATTTTACCCGCAGGCGTTTTATGCGGCATTTTTCAGTATCAGGGCTTCTTCTTTTAACTATGAGCTGATGTGCCAGGGAAGGGATAAGCTGGAATATTTTCTGGCGGAATACCGTAAGAAAAAAGAAAACGGAACGATTACACCGAAGGAAGAAGATGCGATCAAGGATATGAGGATTGTACAGGAAATGTATGCAAGGGGATATGAATTTCTGCCGATTGATCTGTATCGGTCAAAAGCGACTAAATTCCAGGTCATTGACGGAAAGCTTCTTCCATCGTTCAGTACGATTGACGGAATGGGAGATAAGGCTGCGGAAGCGGTTGTGGATGCAGCAAAAGACGGAGAGTTTTTATCGAAGGACGATTTCAGAATGAGAACAAAAGTTAGTAAGACAGTAATTGATTTGATGAGTGATTTGGGACTTTTCGGGGATCTTCCGGAAACAAATCAGTTATCGTTGTTTGATATGATGTAACAGTCGATTGAGAGGTTAGAGATGAGCGAATTAAATCCACTTAACGGAGGAAAGAAAAGTAAAATATTGGAAGAACGGAGACTGCGGGAAGAGCGGGAGCAGCAGAGAATCCGGAAACAGGAAAGGGAACGCAGGAACAAAAAGAGGAAGCGGCAGCAGATCGCCCTGATAAGCATTTTTACCGTGTTTACGGCAGTGTGCCTTGTCTGCATTGCAATTCTTCTGGGAAAAATGTTAATCACACCGAAGACAGAGGATGGAAGCAGCAGGCAGACGGGTACGGAAGAAACAACGGCACCGCAGGTCGTTTCCAACAGTGTCGATTTATCAAAGCTTGCGATTGATGAGAGTATGTATATGTACGATAATGATCCGGAAATGCTGCAGGCATTGAAGGACAGGCTCTACAGCAGTGAAACGGAGGATGAAAGGCTGCAGTTTATCATAGAGCATCAGGCGGCATATCCGCCGGCAATGATTGAATTTCTGGTAAAATATGAGGAAGTGCTCGACTTCGTCCTGAAGTATCCGGTGGAGATTGAAAAAGAGCAGCCGACCTTCGTGGACATTTCCGCCGAATATGTAAAAGGCGAAGTGCCGACCTTTATTCAGTGGGATGACCGCTGGGGCTATATCGAATATGGCGATAATGTCATCGGAGACTCCGGATGCGGCCCGACCTGCCTTGCCATGGCAGTGGTTGCACTGACCGGAAAAACCCAGTATACACCGATTGCACTCTGCCGGTTTGCGTCTGAAAACGGCTACTATGTCGATGGTGTCGGAAGTTCCTGGGATCTGATGCTTGGAGGTGCAAAAAAACTCGGATTAAGTTCCAAACAGATCAGTATTTCCGAGGACAGCATCAAAAGCTCGCTGGACGACGGAAAGCTTGTGATCTTAAGCATGGGACCGGGAATCTTTACAAAAGGTGGACATTTCATTCTTGTATACAAATATGAAAACGGCAAGTTTTATGTAAAAGATCCAAACAGTAAGGAGAGATCGGATACGGGATTTACTTATAAGCAGATCAGCGATCAGATAAAGGGCGGCTGGGCCCTGGGTAAAGAGGAGAAGAAAAAATAAGGATATGGAAAGTTTTAATGTAAAAGATGTGAAAAGATTTATGGCGAAACTCCTGCTTCATGAGGACTTCGATCAGTATGAAGTGCAGGAGGCAGAGATTGTAACAGATATCGTGTTTAAAATAGACGGGCATGTACAGAAATCCTTCTATTCTGAGGAGGAATACGAGGAGCTGGGCTGCCCGCTTCTCATAAAGTGGAAGAAATTACGGCCGATCTGTTATGAAATTATTAAGGGAAAAAGGACTCCGGTGAAGTTCCGCTTTGTGCTGAAGCTGGCAGAGGAAGAACTTCGGGAGATAACAGATGGACTGGAACTGGGATTTACCAGACAGGATATCGGAGGACTGTATCTGAATATTGTGTTTGAAAACGGGAAATTAAACTGTATTACAGGGACATCACTGAATATCTTTACCATGGATAAAACCTTGGAGCGGGTATGGGATAAACGGGTGGCAATAGAGCTGGAGAGGACAGAGAAGGATGAAAATATAAACAAAGTATAAATTATTAGCACTCACTGAAAATGAGTGCTAATTTCCTCTTGACATTTGCAGAAAATAGAGATATCATATCATAAAAGTATTTATGAAGGAGATGTTTTTAAAATGGCAAATCAGCAGGGAAACTTATCAATTAACAGTGAAAATATATTTCCGATTATTAAAAAGTGGTTGTATTCCGACCATGATATATTCTTCCGTGAATTAATTTCCAACGGATGCGATGCGATTACAAAATTAAAGAAGCTGGATATGATGGGAGAATATCAGATTCCGGACGATACCGAATTTAAAGTAAGAGTCGTGGTAAATGACAAGGACAAAACTTTGAAATTCATCGATAATGGTCTTGGCATGACCGCAGAAGAAGTAGAAGAATACATCTGTCAGATCGCTTTTTCCGGTGCAGAGGCATTCCTTGCACAGTATAAGGACAAGACAAATGAAGACCAGATTATCGGACATTTCGGACTCGGTTTCTATTCCGCATTCATGGTAGCAGACCGCGTGGAAATCGATACCCTTTCCTATAAGGATGGAGCAAAGGCAGTACACTGGGATTGTGACGGCGGTACAACCTATGAAATGAACGATAGCGGGAAGGACACCGTCGGTACAGAGATTACCTTATATCTGAATGAGGACAGCGTGGAGTTCTGTAATGAATACCGTGCAAGAGAAGTCATTGAGAAATACTGTTCATTCATGCCGATTTCCATTTTCCTGGAGAATGAAACGGCAGAACCGCAGTACGAAACCATACCGGAGGAGGAAGTGACAGAAAAAGATACTGTCATTGAAACCGTGGTAGAACCGGAAGAAACCGAGGAGAAAGAAAACGAGGACGGAACAAAGGAAACCGTTGTGACAAAGCCGGCACAGACAAAGAAGAAGATCTTAAAGAGACCGGTTGCATTGAATGATACGAATCCGCTCTGGGCAAAGCATCCAAACGAATGTACCGAAGAGGAATACAAATCCTTCTATACAAAAGTATTCCATGATTTTAAAGAGCCGCTGTTCTGGATTCACCTGAACATGGATTATCCGTTTAACTTAAAAGGTATTCTCTACTTCCCGAAGATTAATACCGAATACGATTCCATCGAAGGAATGATCAAACTGTATAATAACCAGGTATTTATCGCAGACAATATCAAAGAAGTCATTCCGGAATTCCTGATGCTCTTAAAGGGTGTCATTGACTGTCCGGACCTTCCGTTAAATGTATCAAGAAGTGCATTGCAGAATGACGGATTTGTAAAGAAGATTTCTGATTATATCACAAAGAAGGTAGCAGACAAACTGTCCGGCATGTGCAAGACAGACAAGGAAAACTATGAGAAATACTGGGATGACATCAGCCCATTCATCAAGTTCGGCTGCTTAAAGGATGAAAAATTCTGTGAGAAGATGACGGACTACATCCTCTTTAAGAATCTGGATGGAAAATATCTGACATTGCCGGAATGTCTGGAAGAAAACAAAGAGAAACATGAAAACACAATCTTCTATGTAACGGATGAAGTACAGCAGGGACAGTATATCCGGATGTTTAAGGAAGAAGGTACGGATGCCGTTATCTTAAAACACAATATCGACCAGCCGTTTATCACACATCTGGAGCAGAAGAACGAAGGTGTTAAGTTCTTAAGAATTGATGCGGATCTGAATGACACCTTTAAGGAAGAGGTTTCCGAGGACGATAAGAAATCCCTGGAAGAAAACCAGAAGAGTCTGACAGAGACCTTTAAGAAGGCTTTAAACAATGAGAATCTCGAACTGAAGCTGGAAAAATTAAAGGATGAGAAGATTTCAGCCATGGTAACACTTTCCGAAGAAAGCAGACGTATGCAGGAAATGATGAAGATGTACGGTATGGCAGGCATGGATCCGTCCATGTTTGGTTCAAAGCTGACACTGGTTCTGAATGCAAACCATCCGCTGGTTCAGTACATTCTGGAAAATAAAGACTCCGAAAATGTACCGATGATGTGCGAACAGTTATATGACCTTGCCGTTATCAGCCATGAACAGCTCAGTCCGGAAGCCATGACAAAATTTATTGAAAGAACAAACAAGATTATGGAATTACTGGTAAAATAGGAGTTTCCATTATTTATAAAACAGAGATCGTTTTGCATAACTTTCCCGGTAAACACTCGGGGAAAGTCCCGTGATTTTCTTAAATGCATTGGTAAAGTTATGGGAATCGCTGAATCCTACATTATATGCAATCTGTGAAATGCTGTGGTTGGTGTCCGTAAGCTCTGCTTTGGCGGCATCCATCTTCGCCTGCATCATAAATTGCTTTAATGAGATACCTGACTGCCTGCGGAAAAAGGTGGTCAGGTATTTTTCGTTATATCCGAAATAATCGGCAATCTGGGATACCCGGATATTTTCACAGGCATGATAAATGATATAATCCGTGATATCATTGTAAATCTGGGCGGATTTTTTCGGTTCATTTAATTTTCTGTATACCGATCCTTGGCTGTATAATTCATAAATAATGGCAGAAGTAAGGGAATTATTTAACAAGAGATTGTGGTAGCGGCGATCGGAATCCTGCAGTTGTTTCATCAGAACGATGATACGTTCCGGAATGGATAGTGAGCCATAAGCCGGAAGAACGATATTCCCGTCTTCCGGCATCTGTTTGGGGTGCTGCACTTCATAGGAAGCTTCCGGAATCTGGAAATGCAGCCAGTAGAACTGGCAGTCACTCTGCTGATAGCCATGCTGGAAACGATCGGGACTCATAAGAAGATATTCTCCTTTTTTCACAACATATTCTCTGTGTGAATCTGCGATATAGAGAATGCCCTGCGTAACGGCAATAAATTCAAAATCAATCAGATCCCTGGTCAGATGCATCCATTCCGGGGAAGGTGATTCAAATTTGCCGCACCAGTTATAGTGAAATGCGGCATCCGGATGTAATAAAATAGTTTTCATGGTAAACCCCTTTCCGTAGTAAAGATGATAGGTAATTGCGAAACATTAAAATTTTTGTAAGTGTATATGCAAAT
>FR900170.1:26463-32195 GCA_000437755.1 Roseburia sp. CAG:303 | reverse complement strand
AATTTAAGCGTTTCGCAATTACCTAGATTCTTTTTTGGGTACAGAAAAATCCTGTTATCTTACATGATACATGAAATGTGTTTTTTTGTAAATATTCTTACTTGTAATATCTGAAAAATTATGCTATGATAACTGTGTATACAGGAAATACAACTGTATGCCTGAATCAAACAGAAAGAAGAAAGTAATTCATTAAAGTTACAAATAAATCAAGAAAGAGGGACAACCATGGAAGTAACGTATAAAAGTACCAGAAGCAGCCAGACAGCGACCGCCTCACAGGCAATATTAAAAGGATTAGCGGATGATGGCGGATTATTTGTTCCGATGACCATTCCGGCACTGGATAAGCCTGTGGAAGAGTTATCAAAGATGACATATCAGGAGGTTGCTTATGAAGTCATGAGTAAGTTCTTTACGGACTTTACGGAAGAAGAATTGAAGAACTGTATTGCGAAAGCGTACGATTCCAAATTTGACACGAAAGAAATCGCACCGATTGTAAAGAAAGATAATGCATACTATCTGGAATTGTTCCACGGAGCAACGATTGCATTCAAGGATATGGCATTATCCATTCTGCCACATCTTTTAACTACTTCTGCAAAGAAAAATCATGTAAAGAATGAGATCGTTATTCTGACAGCGACATCCGGTGATACAGGAAAAGCTGCACTTGCAGGCTTTGCTGATGTTGAAAATACCCGTATTGTTGTATTTTATCCGAAGGGCGGCGTAAGCCCGATTCAGGAGAAACAGATGGTAACCCAGAAAGGTGATAATACATTTGTAGTAGGAATCAAAGGAAACTTTGACCAGGCACAGAGCGGTGTCAAAGCAATCTTTGGAGATAAGGAACTGGCAAAGGAAATGGATGAAAAAGGATTCCAGTTCTCTTCTGCAAACTCCATTAATATCGGCCGCCTGATTCCACAGGTTGTATATTATGTATATGCATATGCACAGCTTGTTGCAAAGAATGAGATTAAAAACGGCGATAAGATTAATGTAGTCGTACCGACCGGAAACTTTGGAAATATTCTGGCAGCATTTTATGCGAAGAATATGGGACTGCCGATTGCAAAACTGATTTGTGCATCCAATGATAATAAAGTATTATTTGATTTCTTCCGTACCGGTACTTATGATAAGAACAGGGAATTTATTCTTACAAATTCCCCATCCATGGATATTCTGATTTCAAGTAATCTGGAAAGACTTATTTACAGAACCGCAGGCAATGACGAGGAAAAGAACAGCGAGCTTATGCGGGAGCTGACCGAAGATGGAAAGTACACCATCACGGATGAAATGAAAGAGAATTTAAAAGATTTTTACGGAAATTACGCAACAGAGAAAGAAACAGCTGCATTTATTAAAGAACTTTATGAAAAAACAGGTTATATCATTGATACACATACAGCAGTTGCAGCAGATGTTTATAAAAAATACCGTGAAGAGACAGGAGATAATACTCCGTCTGTTATTGCTTCCACGGCGAGCCCGTTTAAGTTTACAAGAAGTGTAATGAATGCAATCGATGAAAAGTATGACAGTATGAGTGATTTTGAATTAGTAGATGAATTGAGTAAGATAGGAAAGGTCAAAGTCCCGGTTGCCATTGAAGAAATAAGAAATGCTGAAACTCGCCATAATACAGTATGTGAAGTTGGTAAGATGAAAGATACTGTAAGAATATTTCTCGGAATATAGAAATTAATTGCAAGGAGAGCTTTGTGGTGTAAGTCATAAAGCTTTTTTTGTCATATACACAATGATAAAGGAGGGATATGATATTATGATGAAAAAAAATGAGGAAAAGAAAGGAAAAAAGAGACCGGCAAAAAAGTAATGTCGGTCAAGGCAAAGCTGCTGATGATAATGATTCCCTGTATAGCACTTGCGATGACACTGCTGATCCTGGTGTTTTATATGCTGGTAGCAAAACAGATGAAACGTACTTCAGAAGATATGCTTGAATCGTCGGTAAGATCACAGGAGAACCAGATCGAATCATGGATGAACGAAAAACTGGCAGCATTCCAGATGATTAAGACGGATATTGAGAAAGAACCGCGAACAGATGAAGAACTGCAAAAGTTACTGGATCTGTATGTGGGATACGAATCGGATTATCCGGATGGCATTTATCTTGCGGACAGCAAGGGAAATCTGATGACCGGGGAAAACTCCGGAAAAACGGATAAGAATCCGTTAGAGTCCGTGTGGTATAAGCAGGGACTGACCAGAATCAATATGGCATTTGGTTCATGCTATGAGAATTCGGATGGAACAAATGTAATCAGTGCTTCCGGTATTCTAAACGATGGAAGCGATAATATCAGGGTTCTGTCGGCAGATGTGTCCTTAGACAGGGTAAGTATTATCGTGAATTCCAATGTTGATATGAGTGGGGCGGCATCATTCCTTGTGGATTTGACGGATAATACCATATTGGCACACAGGGACAGTAAAATTGTATCCACTTCCTTATCCGGACAGTCGGATGCCTTTTTGAAGACAGTTGCAGAAAAGGTAAGCAGTGGAGATTATGAAACTTCCATGATAGAAAGTAAAATGACAAGCTTCCAGGAAGTCAATGGTACGAACTGGTTATTAGTTTCCTATGTTCCGGAATCTGTCATCATGAAAAATATCAATGGAATCCGTATCCAGATGTTCTTTTTAGGAATCTTCTTTGTCCTGATTATGATGGTTGTCATATTTGCAGTGGTATCATTAATGATTAATCCGGTCAAGAATATGACAAAGAATATTGTAGCAATGTCGGACGGAGATTTTACGATTGAAGTCAAAGCAAATGCCCATGGCGAGATCGGCGTTATGAGTCAGCGACTCAGTCAGTTTGTGCAGAATATGCGGGAAATGATTCTGAATCTGGATGCGGTTGCGAGAAAGTTAAAAGGACAGGCGGATGCCAGTACCAGTATTTCTGCTGATATGTCAGGATTTTCAGAAGCACAGTTACAGTCTATGACTGATATGAATCTGACTGTGGATCAGCTGAGTGAGTCTGTAAATGAGATTTCACAGAGTGCAACGACACTGGCTGGTGTGGCATCGGAAGCGAAAGAATACAGTGACTCGGTATCAGAAACCATGAATAAGACAGTTTCCATTTCAGAAGAAGGAAGGGAAAAAGCCAATAATGTAGGAACAGTAATCGAAGAAATCAGGGATTCCGTAAATGCACTGGGTGAAGCCGTGGATAAGGTTGGAAATTCTGCAATGGAAATTACAAATATTGTACATCTGATTGGAGAAATTTCGGACGAAACAAATCTTTTGTCATTAAATGCATCTATTGAGGCGGCAAGAGCAGGTGAAGCAGGCAAAGGCTTCAGCGTAGTTGCTTCTGAAATCGGAAAACTGGCGCAGACCAGTGCAGATGCGGTCAATGATATTGTGGCATTGGTCAGTGAGGTACAGTCACTGGTAGGAGATGCTGTTACAAAGGCAAAAACCAGTGTGGACAGTATTAATGAGAGTGCCGAATATGTAAGCAGTGTGACAGAAATGTTTGATAAGATTTATGATAATGTAAAACAGACCGATGATCTGATTCAGCAGATGACGGCAAAAATCAGTGAAGTGGATGAGGTAGCAACTAATGTTGCCGCCATTTCTGAAGAACAGGCGGCAAGCTCCATGGAAATCATGGCATCCTCCGAAGCTATGGTGGAACAGGCAAGACAATTGTCAAACTGCAGTCAGGAAATTGCAGAAGATGCAGAAAAACTGGCAGAAACTTCGGATACTCTGTCAGCACAGATTGGCAGGTTTAAAGTAGAAAAGAAGGGAGAGGATCCGTATGCAGAAAAGAAGAATTAGAACAGGTCTTTTCTTCTTAATGATGGTGCTGTTATTTGTACTGACGGGATGCAGCAGTAACAGCAGCGATTCCCAGGGAAAGGCAAAGATCTTAATGAGTGTATCGGATGCAAGTGATACCTTCCGTGCTTCTCTTGCAAAAGCAGCAAAAGAGGCTGCAGATGAAAAGGGGATTACCCTCGAAGTCATGGACGCAAAGAGCTCGGTGGATACCCAGGTTGCCCAGATGAAACAGGCAAAAGAAGAAGGATATGATGGCATTATATGTCTTCCGGTAAATGCGGATACCGCACAGCAACTTCAGGCTTCTGCCGGTGATTTACCGATCGTATTCTGCAACAGCTGTCCGGATGAACAGAATCTGGAAAAAGATAAATATATGTTTGTTGGTTCGGATGAAGCCGTGGCAGGTACTTTCCAGGCAGATTATGTACTCGACTTTTTTAAGAATAAAAGTGAGCTGAATGTCATTATCATCAAGGGCGAAAGCACCCATTCTGCAACCGCTGGAAGAACAAAAGCGGTAAAGGAAGCACTGAATGCCAGCGGCAAAAAGATTAATTATGTATTTGTGGATAATGCGGACTGGAGTGATTCCCTTACAAAAGAAATGATGGAAGTATTCTTTAAAACGGGACAGCCATATGATTGTGTAATCAGCAACAATGATTCCATGGCACTCGGTGCAATCGAAGCTTTAAAAGAGCATGGAGATGACCTTTCTGAGATTCCAGTACTGGGCGTGGATGCAACGACCGATGGCTGTGCCTCCATCAAAGCAGGTGAGATGGCATTTACCGTATATCAGTCCGCAACCGGTCAGGGAAAGGCAGCCATCGAGGTTATCTCAAAGCTGGTAAACGGGCAGTCGGCACAGAAAGTTGACGGAGTCAGTAAGGACGGATTATACGTTTGGGTACCATTTGAAAAGGTCGATAAATCAAATGTAAGCAATTATAATTAAAATGTTGTAATTCCAACATACAAAACAGAAATTTCTGAGTATACTTACCTCATGTTACTTAAAGATTGAAACAGTTATACAGGAGGATATTCAGATGGATCAGAAAATGTTTTGTTTTCAGTGTGAGCAGACAGCTGGTTGTACCGGATGTACAGGGGCAGCAGGTGTATGCGGAAAGAGCAGCGAAACTGCCAGACTGCAGGATGAGTTGACAGGTGCGTTAATCGGGCTGGCCAAGGCATGTCAGAACGGGGCAAAGACAGAGAATACAACAAAATTAATTCTGGAAGGATTATTTACCACTATTACAAATGTAAACTTTTACGATGATACCATCCGTGATACGATCGGACGTGTGCATGAGGAAAAGGACAAAATTGTTCCGGGCTGCGTGGCATGTATGTCGAAATGTGGAAATACGGATGATTATGATATGAATGAAATCTGGAATGCACAGGAAGATATACGTTCCTTAAAATCACTGGTTTTATTTGGAATCAGAGGAGTTGCGGCATATGCATGGCATGCTCTCGTACTCGGTTACCGTGATGAACAGGTAGAAGAATTTTTTTATAAGGCACTGGCTATGATTGGCTATGACTTTGGAATGGAAGAACTGCTGCCAATCGTTCTGGAGACTGGAGAAATCAATTTAAAATGCATGGAACTTCTGGATAAGGCAAATACGGAGACCTATGGTACACCGGCACCGGTGAAGGTTTCCCTTAAAGTCGAAAAAGGACCGTTCATTGTTGTTACCGGCCATGACCTGCATGATTTGAAATTACTGCTGGAACAGACCGAAGGAAAAGGAATCAATATTTATACCCACGGTGAAATGCTTCCGGCTCATGCCTATCCGTTATTAAACAGATATCCGCACCTGAAAGGAAACTTTGGTACGGCATGGCAGAAC
>FR900170.1:25080-26453 GCA_000437755.1 Roseburia sp. CAG:303 | reverse complement strand
TTGGTACGGCATGGCAGAACCAGCAGAAAGAATTTGCGGATCTTCCGGCACCGGTATTGTATACAACAAACTGTCTGATGCCTGTAAAACAGAGTTATCAGGACAGGGTATTTACTACGGCGGTTGTATCCTATCCGGGTATGACACATATCGGGGAAGAGAAGGATTTTACTCCGGTAATTGAGAAAGCACTCGAACTTGGAGGCTATCCGGATGATCGGGAATTTACCGGAATGAATGGTGGAACAGAGGTTATGACTGGATTTGCACATTCTGCTGTATTGGCTTCTGCAGATAAGATTGTGGATGCGGTAAAAGCAGGTGCAATCAGCCATTTTTTCCTGGTGGCGGGATGTGACGGTGCAAGAACCGGAAGAAGTTATTATACGGAGTTTGTACGTCAGACACCGGAAGATTCCATTATTCTGACCCTTGCCTGCGGTAAATACCGCTTCAATGATCTGGATCTGGGCGAAATCGGGGGATTCCCGCGTATCATGGACATGGGACAGTGCAATGATGCGTACAGTGCCATAAAAGTAGCGGTAGCCCTCGCAGAAGCATTTGAATGTTCCGTAAATGAACTTCCGTTATCCATGGTATTGTCCTGGTATGAGCAGAAAGCGGTAAGTATTCTTCTGACCCTGTTGTACCTCGGAATCAAGAATATTTATCTCGGACCTACCCTTCCGGCATTTATATCACCAAATGTACTGTCCTATCTGGTTGAAAACTATCAGATTTCACCGACGGGTACACCGGAAGAAGATTTAAAAAAGATACTTGAAAAATAGAATAAGAGAAAACAGGAACTTCTTCCGGAAATAAAAATCCGGGAGAAGTTTTTTTGTTTTTCTGGTTGACAACCTGACCCTGTCGTTGCAAAATGTAAGAAAAATAATTATTAAACTATATGAGAGGTTGATTATGAAACGATTATTAGTTGTTGATGATGAAGAAAAAATCAGGTTAGTAATAAGAAAGTATGCAGAGTTTGAGGGATATGAAATTGAAGAAGCAGAAAATGGCATGAAGGCAATCCAGATGTGCCGCCAGAAGGATTTCGATCTGATTATTCTGGATATCATGATGCCAGAATTGGATGGATTTTCAACGTGTAAGGAGATTCGAAAAGAGAAAGACATTCCGGTCATCATGCTTTCGGCAAGAGGGGAAGAATATGATAAAATCCACGGATTTGAGCTTGGAATCGATGACTATGTGGTCAAGCCATTTTCCCCGAAGGAACTGATGATGAGGGTAAATGTAGTGATTTCGCGTCATCAGAAGAAAGAGTCACCGGCAGGAGACGGACACGAGATTTTTGAAAAAGAAGGTCTGTTTGTTGATTTTACCGGCAGGGTTGTTCGTGT
>FR900170.1:19532-25064 GCA_000437755.1 Roseburia sp. CAG:303 | reverse complement strand
GGGTTGTTCGTGTGGATGGTAAAAATGTCGATATGACACCAAAGGAATACGAACTTCTGTTCTATCTGATACGGAATAAAGGAATTGCACTGACCAGGGAAAAACTGATTACAGAAGTGTGGGGATATGATTATTATGGAGATGACAGAACTCTGGATACACATATCAAATTATTGCGGAGCAGCCTTGGGGAATACCGGAAATTCCTGGTTACATTAAGAGGGGTGGGATATCGTTTTGAAAGCTGAAAAGAAAACCGGAAGAAAAATCAGTATCAAATGGAGTATTTTCGGATATCTTCTGATCTTTATTTTTATCCTGCTCGCGATTCTGTGGGTTATGCAGACCGTTTATCTGGAGAGCTTTTATAAAAATATCAAGGAGCGGGAATTAAAATCCGCTGTATCCCAGGTGGTTGAGGTTATGAATGGCAGCCAGTACAAGGATGAGATAGAAGTGCTGGCAAAGAAAAATGATATTCGTGTCATACTGGGAAACAGTGATGGTGACAGGGTTTATTCGACAGGCAGTGCTGCCACAGAAAATATCAGCCGTATGGATAGTGAACAGATAAAGAAACTGTATAAAATGGCACAGGACAATGGCGGTGAAGTACATATTTCCAGTAAAAAAGGGCTGATGGATCTTTCACCCGGATTTGACCGGCCGGAGAGGAGAGAAACGGTACAGGAAGAGGACAGCGGGCAGTCAGAAAGTAGAATGATGGAAAGTATGCAGCCGGAAACGGATAAAAATGGCGAAATGCAGGGTGGCAAAGAAGATCTCAGAAAAATGTTTGATATTCCGGAGAATTCCGGAATGGAAACCATGATAGTCGCAAAGATTATGACCAATGCTGAAAATGAGGAGATTTTAATTATCGCAGATTCCGTGATTACACCGGTTACTGCAACGGTGCATGCCATCCGCATCCAGCTGCTGTATATATCCGTCATTATGATTGTATTATCACTGATTATGGCGATTCTGATTTCTTTCCATATTTCAAAACCGATTATTCATATTAATAATACTGCAAAAAAAATATCCGATGGGGATTTGAATATTGAATTTGCAGAAAAAGGTTACTGGGAAATTGCAGAAATGTCTGCAACCCTGAATTATACGGTAAACGAACTGACCAAATCGGAACGTCTGCAGCGGGAATTAATTGCAAACGTGTCCCATGATCTTCGGACGCCTCTTACCATGATTACAGCATATGCGGAGGTTATGCGTGATCTGCCGGGAGAAAACACCCCGGAAAATGTACAGGTCATTATTGATGAGGCAAAGCGGCTGACCGGACTGGTAAATGACCTTCTGGATATCTCCAAACTGCAGGCGGGAGTCAGTGAGATAAAGATGGCAGAATACAACCTGACCAACGGAGTGAAGGCAGTAATGGATCGCTATGCAAAGCTTGTGGAACAGCAGGGATATAAGATTATATTCTGTTATGACCAGGAAGTATGGGTGGAGGCGGATGAATTTAAAATCTACCAGGTATTATATAATCTGGTCAATAATGCTGTCAATTATACCGGAGAGGATAAGACGGTCACGGTAAGCCAGGTGGTAAACGGTGGAATCGTAAGAATAGAAGTCAGAGACACAGGAGAAGGAATTGCACAGGATCAGCTGGAAAATGTATGGGACAGATATTATAAAATAGATAAAAACCATAAACGTGCCGTTATGGGAACAGGACTTGGTCTGTCCATTGTTAAAAACATTTTAAATCAGCATGATGCCAGATATGGGGTAAAATCAAAACCGGGACAGGGAAGTACCTTCTGGTTTGAATTAAAAACAATACATCATAACGAAGAAAACAGATAATTTACAGTTGACGGACACCTTCTTTTCACATACTTGTCACTTTGGAAATTTATCATATAGACAGTCAAAAGAAAAAGAAAAAATGACTGGTAAAGGAGATGGGAATATGGCAATTGAGGTTTTCAGCAGATACGAAAAAAAATATTTATTAACAGAAGAGGTTTATCTATGGTTACTGGATAAGATTACACCGTACATGGAGCCGGACAAATTTAATAAAAACGGACAGTTATATAATATTGCAAATATTTATTATGATACCCAGAACGATGCATTAATCCGGGCCTCTATTGAAAAACCTGTATACAAGGAGAAACTCAGGCTCAGAAGCTACGGTGTGCCGTCCCTGAACGACAAGGTCTTTCTTGAGATCAAGAAGAAATACAAAGGACTTGTCAATAAGAGAAGAACGACACTCCGGCTNNAGAGAAGAACGACACTCCGGCTTTGTGAAGCATATGACCTTGTAAATCATGGGATTGAACCGGAAGAACAGCCTTATATCAACCGGCAGGTTTTTGAGGAACTCAAATATTTTCTGAAAGTATATGATTTAAAACCGAGGGTATATCTCACCTATGACCGGCAGGCATTTTTTTCAAAAACGGACAGGGATTTCCGGGTTACTTTTGACACAAACATAAAGACCCGCAGGGAAAATGTTGGATTAGAACTGGGTAATCAGGGAGAACTTCTGATTGGAAATGCATTCTGGCTCATGGAAGTGAAAAGCTCAGAAGCAATGCCGGTATGGTTTTCAGAACTTCTGGCAGAAAAAGAAATATTTTCCACTTCGTTTTCCAAATATGGAACGGAATACAAGCGGACACTGCAGAACATACAGAATGATAAATTGGAAGGAGAGATGTTATTATGTTCAAGACAATATTTGAAGCAACAAGTACAATATCAACCACTGATGCACTCATTAGCTTAGGAGTTGCAGTAATACTGGGTATCTTTTTAAGCCTGGTATATGTATTTGGAGATACAAAAAAGAAATATTCATACAATTTTGCATTTGCACTGGTTATCCTGCCGGTATGCGTATGTGCCGTAATTATGTTAATCGGTTCAGACGTTGCAAGGGCAATCTCACTTGGAGGTGTATTTGCACTGGTACGATTCAGAAGTGTACCGGGCAATTCAAAAGATATCGTAAATGTATTTTTTGCCATGGCAACAGGTCTGGCCTGTGGAATGGGGAGCGTGTTGTTTGCATCCGTATTCTGTATCGGTGTCGGAATCATCTATTTCGCATTCAGCCGTCTTGGATATGCACTTCAGAAAACACAGCCAAAGCAGTTAAAAATAACCATTCCGGAGAATCTGAATTATCAGGGGGCATTTGATGATCTGTTTGAAGAATATACAAAGAGTGTCATATTGGAAAAAGTAAAAACCACAAATCTGGGAACGTTATATGAATTAACTTATTCCGTGGAATTAAAAGAAGATATTAATGAAAAATTATTTATCGATTCCCTGAGATGCCGGAATGGTAATTTAAACATTGTTCTTGGAATCAAAGAAGAGAATCCGAACATGGCTTTTTAAAATGATTTGACATGAAATTAGG
This sequence comes from Roseburia sp. CAG:303, assembly GCA_000437755.1. Lineage (GTDB taxonomy): Bacteria > Bacillota > Clostridia > Lachnospirales > Lachnospiraceae > CAG-303. Next base: position 21,643 of record FR900170.1, on the reverse strand, counting down.
AATATAGTATGATAGGGGAAAAGAATAATGCAAAGGAGACAGGAAGATGGCTTTTAAGAAAGAAGTATTTGGAACAACAAAAGACGGGAAACAGGCAAGTCTGTATACCGTGGAAAATAAGAACGGAGTAGTTGCAAAATACACAGATTTTGGTGCAATTCTCGTATCATTATATGTTCCGGACAAAGATGGAAAATCAGACGACGTAGTACTTGGCTTTGATAAATTAGAAGATTATTTTGTGAATGAACCGAACTTTGGTTCTACGATCGGACGGCATGCGAACCGGATCGGAGGCGCAGCATTTACATTAAACAATGTAAGATATGAACTGGATAAGAATGATGGCAATAATAATCTTCACGGTGGATACAACGGTTATCACAAGCGTCTCTGGAATGCAGATACCTACGAAAATGAAAAAGGCCAGGTAATTGAATTTACCTATGAAAGCAAGGATGGAGATCAGGGATTTCCGGGAAATCTTAAAATTTCCGTAAAATATATCCTGACCGATGAGAATTCCATTATCATTGAGTACAACGCAGTACCGGATAAGGATACCGTAATCAACCTTACAAATCACAGCTATTTTAATCTTGCAGGACAGAAATCAGGAAGCATCCTGGATCAGACTGCATGGATTGATGCGGATGAATTTACCTTTGCGGATGAAGAATCCATTCCGAACGGCGAGATCAGAAAGACAGCCGGTACACCGATGGATTTCACAACACCGAAGAAGGTTGGACAGGATATCGACAGTGATTACGACCAGTTAAACTGGGCAGGCGGATTTGACCATAACTGGGTATTAAAGACAAAAGAAGGCCAGGTATCACTGGTTGCATCCCTCTACGATGAGAAATCAGGAAGGTATATGGAAGTATTTACCGATCTTCCGGGAATCCAGTTCTATACCGGAAACTTCCTGGATGGTTCCCTTACCGGAAAAGAAGGTGCGGTTTATGGAAAGAGAAGCGGTTTATGTTTTGAAACCCAGTATTTCCCGAATGCAATCAATGTACCTTCCTTTGCACAGCCGGTAACAAAGGCAGGACAGACCTATCATACCGTTACAGAGTATAAATTCTCCGTAAAATAAGTTCTGCATGAATAAGAAAACAAAGTGATAAAGAATAAGAGAAGTGCCGTAGTATTATAAGCGGCACTTCTCGCTGTATAACAGAAATATAAGCAAAGAGAGGAAAAAAGATGGCAAAACCATTGTTTATTGCAGAAAAACCGAGTGTGGCTGCGGAATTTGCAAAAGCTCTCAAAATGAATGGAAAGCGCCGGGACGGTTATGTGGAGTCGGAGAACGGGGTCGTAACCTGGTGCGTGGGACATCTTGTAACAATGAGTTATCCGGAAGTTTATGATGAACGGTTGAAAAGATGGAGTCTGGATACCCTTCCATTCATCCCCGAACAGTTTCTCTACGAGGTCATTCCTTCCGTAAAAAAACAGTTTGAAATCGTAAAGGGGCTGTTAAACCGGGAAGATATCGACTGTATCTATGTCTGTACGGACTCCGGACGGGAAGGAGAATATATCTACCGGCTGGTGGAACAGATGGCAGGTGTGCATGGAAAACAGAGAAAACGTGTCTGGATCGATTCCCAGACGGAAGAAGAGATTTTAAGGGGAGTAAGGGAGGCAAAGGACTTATCCGAATATGATCATCTGTCAGAAGCCGCCTATCTGCGTGCAAAAGAAGATTATCTTATGGGAATTAATTTCTCCAGACTGCTGACTCTGAAATATGGGCGGAATATTTCAGGATATCTGAAAAAAGACCGGGTGGTCATTTCGGTAGGGCGTGTCATGACCTGTGTGCTTGGCATGATTGTCCGTAGGGAACGGGAGATCCGGGCATTCGTAAAAACCCCGTTTTACCGTGTACTTGCGGGATGCCGGCTGGATGGCTTTCCCTTCGATGCGGAATGGAAGGTAAATCCGCAGTCCCGCTATCAGGGAATCCCCGATTTGTACAAGGAAAACGGATTTAAGAAGAAAGAGACAGCGGAAGAGCTCATTCACTATCTCAGACAGGAAGTGCAGCATGAAAGTGAAGATATGGTCATGACCATAACGGCGGGTGGAAAAAA
>FR900170.1:14033-19502 GCA_000437755.1 Roseburia sp. CAG:303 | reverse complement strand
AAGAATCCAAAAATCCGCCGCTGTTATACAACCTTGCAGAAGCCCAGAATGAGTGTTCCAAAATGTTTAAGATCAGCCCGGACGAAACTCTGAAAATCATACAGGAATTATATGAAAAGAAGCTGGTAACTTATCCGAGAACGGATGCGAGGGTTTTATCCACGGCGGTTGCCAAAGAGATACATAAGAATATCGGGGGACTGCGTAATCTTTCGGAATTTAAGCCATTTGCAGAGGAGATTCTCCAGTCGGGAAGTTATAAAAACATAGCAAAGACCAGATATGTCAATGATAAACAGATTACGGATCACTATGCCATTATTCCGACCGGTCAGGGATTTTCAGCCTTAAAATCCCTGAATCCCACGGCGGCAAAGGTGTATCAGGTAATTGTCAGACGTTTCTTAAGCATTTTTTATCCGGCAGCAGTCTATCAGAAGATTAATCTTACGGCACAGACCCCAACTGGTGTAAACAAAGAGGGACAGAAATATCTGGAAAATTTTAATGCCGGATTTAAGGTGCTTGTGGAACCGGGATATCTGAAAGTGGCGCAGTCTTATAAAAAGCAGAAAGAAGAAGCCGAAAACAGTGATGAAAACATAAATGTTGACATAAATATCATAGAAAGATTGAAAAAATTGAAAAAGAATGATAAACTATGCGTGGCTGACTGGAGCATAAAGGAGGGAGAAACGACTCCGCCGAAGAGATACAATTCAGGTTCCCTTATTCTGGCGATGGAAAATGCCGGACAGCTGATCGAGGATGAAGAATTACGCGCCCAGATAAAAGGAAGCGGAATCGGGACCAGTGCGACGAGGGCAGAGATATTAAAGAAACTGGTCAATAACCAGTACATCTGTCTGAACAGGAAAACACAGGTAATCATGCCATCACAGCTGGGAGAAATGATCCATGATGTTGTGGGACTGTCCATACGCCCGCTGCTGAATCCGGAACTGACAGCAAGTTGGGAAAAAGGACTGACTTATGTGGCAGAAGGAACGATTACCGGAGAAGAATATATGCAGAAACTGGATGATTTTGTACGCAGGCGTGTTTATGCAGTGCTGAGTCTGAATAACCAGTCTGTTTTAAGAACATATTTTGAGCAGATATCAGAAAATTATAAGAAATAACACAGGCATTAGGAGGTATAATATGTGCGGCATTGTAGGATATGCAGGTCCGAGGGATTGTACGGATGTATTAATCAGTGCATTATCAAAACTGGAATACAGAGGTTATGACTCGGCAGGAATTGCAGTGTTTGAAAATGGAAAAATTGCAGTGGAAAAAACAAAGGGAAGACTGAAAGATCTGGAAGACAAGATGGCGAGAGAACACCGCCCGGTGGGACATTGTGGTATTGGCCATACCAGATGGGCGACACATGGGGAACCGTCCGATATTAATTCGCATCCGCATGGAAATAAGAGAGTTTCCATCGTGCATAATGGAATTATTGAGAATTATATTAAGCTGAAGGCATTCCTGACGGAAAAGGGATATGAATTTATCAGTGATACGGATACCGAGATTGTGGCAAAACTTCTGGATTATTATTATAACGGAAATCCGGTGGAAACCATTGCAAGAGTCATCAGTGAGATCGAAGGATCTTACGCACTTGGTATTATATTTTCGGATTTCCAGGATAAAGTTTTTGCTGTAAGGAAGGATAGTCCGCTCATTATCGGTGTCGGACAGGGTGAGAATTTTATTGCATCGGACGTTACGGCGGTATTAAAGTATACAAAGGACTATTATCTTTTAGAGCAGGATGAGATCGTGGCGATTTCAACGGAGCAGGTGGAAATTACAGATATCCATGGATGCAGGATTGAGAAAGAACTGCAGCATGCAACCTGGGATGAAGAAGCTGCCGAGAAGGGCGGATATGAGCATTTTATGCTGAAGGAAATCCATGAACAGCCGACAGCATTAAAGACGACCATTACACCTCGTATCATGGAGCATATGCCATTTCTGGAGGAATGTGGAATAACAACAGAGATGCTGAATCATTTCCATAAGATCTATATTGTGGCATGCGGTACGGCAATGCATGCCGGCATGGTTGGAAAATATGTGATTGAGAAGCTTGCAAGAGTGGAAGTTACGGTTGATATTGCATCCGAGTTCCGTTACTGTGACCCGGTACTGTCAGAAGATGATCTTGTCATCCTGATTTCCCAGTCCGGTGAAACTGCGGATACCAGAGCAGTATTGCGGCTTGCAAAAGAAAATCATGCGACAACACTTGCCATTGTGAATGTGAAAGGTTCTTCGATTGCGAGGGAATCTGATTTTGTAGTGTATACACATGCGGGTCCCGAGATTTCGGTTGCATCCACAAAGGCATATATGGTACAGCTGTCCATCATGTATCTCTTTGCCTTCCAGCTTGCATATGCAAAAGGAAAGATTACAGAAGAGAGATGCCGGGAACTGACGAAATTGCTCGAAGAGATGCCGGAACTGGTGGAAAAAACACTGGGTACACAGGCAGAATGCCAGTATATCGCATCCAAACTGGTAAATGCGGATAGTCTGCTCTATATTGGAAGAGGACTTGACTATGCACTCAGCATGGAAGGCTCTTTAAAATTAAAGGAAATCTCCTACATTCATTCAGAATCCTATGCGGCAGGAGAATTAAAACATGGAACGATTTCTCTTATTACACAGGCGATGAATGTCATTGCAGTTGCCACACAGGATAATCTGTTTGATAAAACCATCAGTAATGTGAAAGAGGCAAAAGCAAGAGGGGCAAAAGTAACACTGGTATGTAAAGAAGGAATCGAGATGACCGGTGATGTGGCAGATTATATCGTGCATGTGCCGGCAGCGGCGGACGATATCCTGATGCCGCTCGTGACGGTTGTTCCATTGCAGCTGATTGCTTATTATACTTCGGTGCTGAGGGGCTGCGATGTTGATAAACCGAGAAATCTTGCAAAATCCGTTACGGTAGAATAAGAGGTATTGATATGAAATCATTGGATAATTTAAAAAATGAAGTTTTATTTTCCCATATGGATGAAACGATTGCGGCAGGAATCTTTGAGGGAAAAACATATCCGTGGGAAGTACTTGCGGACATCGGTGCATTTATTTTAGAACTTGGAAAAACACTTTCTGCGGATGAATATGACAGACAGGGAGAGGATGTCTGGATTGCCAGAAGTGCAAAGGTATTTCCAACAGCATATATCCATGGACCGGCAATCATTGGAAAAAATGCCGAAGTAAGACACTGTGCTTTTATCCGGGGAAATGCGATTGTAGGAGAAGATGCCGTAGTAGGAAATTCCACGGAACTGAAAAATGTTCTCCTGTTTAATAAAGTCCAGGTGCCGCATTATAATTATGTCGGGGATTCCATTCTGGGATTTAAGTCCCATATGGGAGCCGGTTCGATTACATCAAATGTAAAATCAGACAAGACATTGGTAACCATAACGACAGAAGACGGAAAAGTGGAAACCGGACGCAAAAAGATGGGAGCAATTCTTGGAGATGAGGTGGAAGTAGGATGCAACAGTGTATTAAATCCTGGAACAATCGTAGGAAAACACAGCAATATTTATCCGCTTTCCATGGTTCGCGGATATGTTCCGGCAGAATCCATTTACAAGAAAAAAGGTGAAATTGCAGATAAAATAAAATAGAAGATTTTGGAGGCAGGAATACGAAATGAAATGTGAGAAGTGCGGCATGGTATGTAAGGATACGCAGAAGTTTTGTCTGAACTGCGGGAATCCGCTTCATCCGGAAGAACCGGAAGATATACAAGAGCAGCTTGCGAACAGTGTCGGAGAATTACTCGATGGATTCGATGACGATGATGACGACGATGAAGATGATTTCAGGGTAGAACTGGATGAATCCATGTTTGAAGATGAGGCAGTGAAAGTACAGAAAGAACTGCAGGTGGAAAATATCTATTCCAGGGAGCGGGCAGAAGAAGAATCCGAATGGGAATATGATGAAGATAAATATTTTGATGATATGATGGAAGGAGTTCCTGGTGGGGAAGAGGAACTGTATTCGCAGGGAAAGTCAGAGAAACAGGAAAAGAAAAAACCGGCTTCACAGCAGACAAAAAAGAAGAAGAAAAAGAAAAAAATCCTGATTACATGCATGGTTGTGCTTATCATTTTAGGTGCAGCAGTAGGTGGAGGATATTATATCCTCGACAATATACATTTTAATCTGACTTCTTTTGATGATTATTACAGACTTGCATCCAAAGAAGTAAAACGGAAAGATTACAAAATTGCACTGAATGATGCAGAGTCGGCATTGAAAAAGGCACAGAAAGCATACGAAAAAGCAGAAAATGACAGCAAAAAGGAAGAGGCAAAAGAAGAATTGGTTAAAGTCCGGAAATTAATCAGTAATATTTATGAACAGACAGATAAAATAGATGACGATTATGCGGACAATATTCTTCAGCTGGTACAGCTTGATACTTCCCTGTCAGATTATTTTGTGAAGCTTGCAAAATATTACAGTGAAAATAAACCACCGAAAGTTCTGACGGATTTCTTAAGAACCATATCGGATGATAACGAAGATGTGATTAAGGCACTCAAAAATTATATCGTGCCGGTGCCATCATCGGATAAGCCATCCGGAAGTTATTCCCAGCAGTTTGCGGTTACCCTTACCTGTGACAGCGGTTCAACGATCTGGTATACCATAGATGGGCAGGATCCTTCTACACATGGTATACAGTATACAGAACCAATCAAGATTACCGCATTCCGTACACCGGAAAATACCAATACGGAAAGTGGTGTGACCACTTTGAAAGCAATTACCATCAATGCAGATAAAGTGGAAAGTAAAGTAGAAGAATTTACTTATGAAATAGTATTATCTTCTGCAGAACCGGTGGTTACTCCGGATTCCGGTGTGTATACAGATTATACAGAGATTAAAGTCGAAGTGCCGCAAGGAAGCAAATGTTATTATACCATCGCAGAGGGCTCTGCAAAACCGGCCGATCCGGATGCTTCTTCAAATTTATATATTGCAGATGAGACACAATATAAAGAAATATATGGTGAAACGAAAGAAGAATTTAAACCGCTTGAAATGCTCAGAGGCACACATATTATGAAATTCGTGCTGATTGATGAATATGGTATTGCAAGTGAAGTTGCGGTGCGCTCTTATAACCTTGAGGTAAAGAGAAATATCAGTCTGAATGAAGCGGAAAATCTGGTCAATACCCTGCTGCATACGGAAAATATTATTAACGAAGAAGGTAAGAATGAAGCCGGACATATCGTTAAGGCGGAATGGGATGAAACCGTAATCGTTGATAATATAGAATATTATGTGGTATATGCGGTTGAAAAAGACGATGCCGGAACAGAACTTGCAAAAACGATGTATCTGGTAGACAGCTACGATACGGGCAGAGCTGTGATCAAAGATGCCACTTATGAA